>NZ_MUZA01000008.1 GCF_021442385.1 Micromonospora sp. MH99 | reverse complement strand
CCGGGGCCGCCGGCGGGAGCCCACCGCGACCACGCCGACCGGGCGGCGTGGCCACGGGTCGTCGCCGTGCGCCCACGCCTTCAGCACCTCGACCACCACGCCGGCGACGTCGTCGGGCACCGGCGCGTCGGGCGCCTCCGGGCCCACCAGGGCCCGCAGCCGGCCACCCCAGCCCAGGTCGGAGAGGCGCCCGACGGCACGGCCGGGCAGCGCCTGCTCCGCGGGGGCGATCCGGCCCTTGAGCGGTACGCCCACCGCGTCCAGCCCGGTCGGCCAGAGCTTCTTCGGGGCGATCTCCACGCCGGGGCGACCCAGGAAGGTCTGCGCTGCGCCGAGCGCCGCAGTCGACACGTCGGCGGCGAAGAGCGGATCGGCGCACCTGTCGCAGCGGCCGCAGTCGGTCGCCTCGGTGTCGTCCAGGCGTTCCCGTAGATACCGCATCCGGCAGTCGGACGTGGTCGCGTACTCCCGCATGGCCTGTTGCTCGACGGTGCGCGCCTCGGCGACGCGGCGCAACCGGGCCTCGTCATAGACCCACGGCTCGCCGGTGGCGAGCCAGCCACCGCGCACCCGGCGGACCGCGCCGTCCACGTCGAGGACCTTGAGCATCAACTCCAGGCGGGCCCGGCGCAGGTCGACGAGGGGTTCGAGGGCCTGGGTGGAGAGCGGACGGTCGGTGTGCAGGGCGGCCAGCACGGCCCGGACCTGCTGCTCGGGCGGGAACGCCAACGAGGCGAAGTACCGCCAGATCGCGGCGTCCTCGACGCCGGGCAGCAGCAGCACCTCGGCGTGCTCGACGGCGCGGCCGGCGCGGCCGACCTGCTGGTAGTACGCGATCGGCGAGGGTGGTGCGCCGAGGTGGACGACGAAGCCCAGGTCGGGCTTGTCGAAGCCCATACCGAGGGCGCTGGTGGCGACCAACGCCTTGATCTTGTTGTCGAGCAGGTCCTGTTCGGCGGCCCGCCGGTCGGCGTCGTCGGACTGCCCGCTGTACGAGGCGACCGGATAGCCCCGGGAGCGCAGGAACTCGGCCGTCTCCCCCGCTGCCGCGACGGTGAGCGTGTAGACGATGCCGGACCCGGGCAGCTCGTCCAGGTGGTCGGCGAGCCAGGCCAGCCGGTGCGACGGGCTGGGCAGGTCGAGGACGCCGAGCCGCAGCGACTCGCGGTCCAGCGTGCCGCGCAGGACGAGCGCGTCACCCAACTGCTCGGCCACGTCCTGGGTGACCCGGGCGTTGGCGGTGGCGGTGGTGGCCAGCACGGGCGTGCGCTCCGGCAGGTTGGCGAGGAAGGTGCGCAGCCGCCGGTAGTCCGGCCGGAAGTCGTGACCCCAGTCGGAGACGCAGTGCGCCTCGTCGACCACCAGCAGCCCTGTCGTCGCGGCCAGCTTCGGCAGCACGCCGTCGCGGAAGTCCGGGTTGTTGAGCCGCTCCGGGCTGATCAGCAGCACGTCCACGGCACCGGCCTGGATCTCGGCGGTGATCTCGTCCCACTCGTCGAGGTTGGCCGAGTTGATCGTGCGAGCCCGGATGCCGGCCCGCGCGGCGGCCTCCACCTGGTTGCGCATGAGCGCCAGCAGCGGCGACACGATGACGGTGGGGCCGGCCTGGTCGCCCTGCCCACTGTCGCGCAGCAGGGCGGTGGCCACGAAGTAGACGGCGGACTTGCCCCAACCGGTGCGCTGCACGCAGAGCACCCGTCGCCGGTCGACGACCAACGCCTCGATGGCCCGCCACTGATCCTCGCGCAGTCGGGCGTGCTCACCGGCCAGCCGGCGCAGCACCGCCTCGGCCCGCTCCCGTACCGCCGCCCGTTCGTCGCCCATCCGGCATTTCTACCAGCGCCGTCCGTCAGAACCCCGGGCCGCGCGGGAGGTGCCGGTCACGATCCGCGCGTTCGCGCCTCGTCGGGTCGGGACGCCGGGGGCAGGAAGAGCAACAGGTCGCGCAGGGGCTCGGTCGCACTCGGAGGCAGCAGGCAGCGCGCCGCGAGCTCTTCCATCGAGGCGTACGGGCCGCGCAGCCAGCGGTCCACCACGATCTGCCGGCCCTGCTCGCTCGTCAGGCCGGGCAGGGCCGTGAGCACCTGCTCCGGGACCGCGTTGACGTCGACCAGTCCACCGTCGTCGAAGGTGCCGGGCAGGTCGGGCCGGCCGAGTCCCAGCTCGGCCCGGGCGGCCGGGTAGTGGTAGAGCAGGTAGCGGGCGTGCTCCCGCCGGATGCGCCGCTCCTCGTCGGCGCGACCCCGGGCGCTGTCCGGTCTGCCGGTGATCGCCTCCCAGAGGCCACGGCTGAGCAGGACCACGTGCACCGCCCCGGCGAGCCAGGTGATGAGGGCCAGGCCGAGGAAGGTCACCGCCTCCGGCCCGGGCACCTCGGCGTCCGGATTCTCGATGTCGAGCATCGTCACCTCGACGACGAGCAGCGCGAGGTAGCCCACGCCCGCGACCGCGAGGCGCCAACTCCGGCGCCAACCCGCGTAGGCCAGGATCACCAGCCAGGTCAGGCAACCGAACGAGAGCAGGACGAGCACCGTACCGAGGATCGTGACGGTCCTGCTCGCCCAGCGCGGCGCCTGCCGCCGCGGGGGTTTCGTGCCGCTCGCCGGAGGCGGCGAGTACGGAGGCGGCGGCAGGGGCAGCGGGGGCGGCGCTGACACGACGGTCGGCGCCGCCGGTCCCGGTTGGGTGGGGATGAGACCTGCGGGTGCGACCACCGGCCGCGGCGTCTCCGGTTCGGGCGCCGTGGCGACCACCGGCCGCGGTGTCTCCGGTTCGGGCGCCGTGGCGACCACCGGCGGCGGTGTCTCCGGTTCGGGCGCCGTGGCGACCACCGGCGGCGGTGTCTCCGGTTCGGTGGAGGGCTTCGCCACCACCAGGGTCGGATCGGAGCGCAGGATGCGCCGGTGGAGTTCCTGCAACACCTCGCCCGGCTCGATGCCGTACTCCTCGCGGAGCAGGTCGCCGAACTCCCGGTAGGCGGCGAGCGCCTCCGCCTGCCGCCCGCTGCGATAGAGCGCGAGCATGAGCTGGTGTCGCAGCCGTTCCCGGACCGGGAACTCGGCCACCAGCTCCACCAGCTCGCCGACCGCCTCACGGTGCCGGCCGAGGTCCAGCGTCAACTCTGCCCGGGTCTCCAACGCGACGGCCCGCAACTCCACCAGCCGCTGCCGGGCCGCCTCGAAGATCGGTCCGGTGAAGCCGGTGAACGGCTCCCCCTGCCACAGGTCCAGGGCGGTGGCCAGCTCACTCAGCGCCTGCTCGGTACTCCCGGCCGCATGCCGCTGCCGGACCGCCTGCACGCCCCGTTCGAAGCGGACCGCGTCCACCGCCTCGGGGTTCACCCGCAGCAGATAGCCGGCGTCGGTCAGGCTGAGCACCTGCCCCGGCGTACGCGGCGACCGGTCCGGCTCCAGCACCCGACGCAGTCCGGCCACGTACTTCTGCACGACGTTGGGGCCGTTCGCGGGTGGCTCCTCCGGCCAGACCGCGTCGACGATCTGCCCTGTGGACACCGGGCGACCGGCGGAGAGCAGCAGTACGGCGAGCACCGCGCGCTGCTTGCCCGGACCGAGGTCGATCTCCCGGTCGGCGTACCAGGCCCGCTGAGGCCCGAGAATCTCGAAACGCAGTTGGCCTGACATGCGAGTTTCCGCTCCTGACACCCCCGGGACAGCCGGACGGCAGTGCCCGGCAGCCGGACGGCAGCATATCGGCAGCCGAACCGCCGTGCCGGCCGGCAGCATCGTCGTCGGCAGAAGCCAGGCAGCGAGAAAGAGAAGTGCGATGACACAGGCAACGGGCACCGCCGGCACCATCCGACGGACGGCCTTCACGGCCGCCGCCGTGCTGGCCTCGACCACCCTGCTCGCGGGTTGCGGGTCGAAGAGCGAACCGGCCGCGGCGCCACCGAGCAGCCCGTCCGCCAGCCCGAGCGTCAGCCCGAAGGAGGCGCTCCTCGACGCCGTCCCGGACGGCACCGAGGGGGCGTTCCGGTTCAGCGGCAAGGACGCGTCGAGCACTATCGACGGCCGGATCGACCCGGCGGCGAAGGCATTCGAACTCAACATGGTCATGCCGCCCGACGACGGCATCGTGGTGAAGATGTCGTTCCTGGTGATCGAGGACCAGAACTGGGTGAAGGCGAAGTTCAGCGGCCGTCCCGGCCTGCCGAAGTTCCCCGACAAGTGGATGAAGCTGGACCCCACGAAGCTGACCGACGCCGCGAGCATCCCGACGTACGACGGCGTGGACCAGGGCAACGCCGGTCCGCTGATCCAGGCCGCCACCTCGGTCGAGGAGAAGAGCCCCGGTCAGTACGCCGGGTTCATCGACGTGAGCGACACGGAGGCGGCGAAGGCGCTGGAGGAGGGCGAGGCGGCGGCCCTCGGGGAGGCCGCCAAGAAGGTGCCGTTCACCGCTGTCGTCGGCGCGGACAAGCACCTGGCCTCGCTGACGTTGAAGATGCCGGCAGCCGGCAAGGCGAAGGCGTACGACTACGTCGTGAAGTACGCCGACTACGGCAGCGCGCCGAAGATCAGCGCGCCGACCGGCGCCGCCGCAACGAAGGCGCCGGCGGGAGCGTACGAGTTGTTGAACGGCTGATCCACGACGCACAGGGCGGCGGCCACACGGGGGGCCGCCGCCCTGTCGTCGTGCGCGGACGGTGGCGTGCTCGGTGCGCAGCGGATCGGCGTGGCGTGCTCAGCGGCCGAGGACCGAGCCGCCGTTGACGCCGAGGACCTGGCCGGTCACGTAGCCGGCAGCCGGGCTGGCGAGATAGCGGACCGCCTCGGCGATGTCGTCCGGCAGTCCGGGACGCTTGACGAGGGTCTCCGCGACCCGCTTCGCGTACCCCTCGGGTGTCATCCGGTCGCCGAAGAACTCGGTCTCGGCGACGTAGCCGGGGCTCACCACGTTGACCGTGATCTGCTCCGGGCCGAGCTGCGCCGCCAGGGTGTACGCCCAACCGTGCAGGGCCGCCTTCGCCGCCGCGTACGCGTCAGCGCCGCCCCGCTGCGCGGCGATCGAACTGACCATGATCACCCGACCGCCGGGCCGACGCAGCGCCGGCCGCAGCGCCTCGGTCAGCAGCACTGCGGTGAGCACGTTGGCGTCGAGGTTGGCCCGCCAGTGCGCGGCGGTGCCGGCCAGCGTGTCGGTGTCCCCGGCCAGGTAACCGCCCGCGTTGTTGACCACCACGTCGACCGCCCGGTCACCGACCGCCGCGAGGACCGCGTCGAGCTGCCCAGGATCGGTCAGGTCCGCCGTCACGGCGGTGACGGCGTCCGGCCGACCGCAGTCGGCGGAGATCCGGTCGGCGGCAGCAGTCAACACGTCCACCCGCCGCCCGACGATCAGCACGTCGTACCCATCCCGGGCAAGCGCCCCCGCGACGGCCGCCCCGATCCCGGTCCCACCCCCACTGACAACCGCAACCCGCTGTCCCACCTGACTGCCTCCCCATCCGCAGAACCCCGTCGATCATGAAGTTATCGCCACCCGCGACGGCGTGTCGTGGCAATAACTTCATGATCAACGGGGGGGTTCACCTGCGGGGGGACGGGCGGAGGGATCTGGTCAGGGCGGTGAGGCGGGGGGCGAGGCTGGTCATGCCTCCGGGGAAGAAGTACACGGCCAGGATGAAGACCGTGCCCAGGACGAACAGGGGCTGGCTCAGCGGGTGGCTGAGGACGGCCGGCAGGTTGTCGACCGCGTCGCTCGTGCCGAACGCGGTGAGCCGGTGGTCCAGGTACATGTAGAGGACGCCGCCGAGCACCGGCCCCCACCGGGTGCCCGGCCCGCCGAGCACCACCATGACCAGCAGCGACAGGGTCAGCTCGGAGGACGTGATGTGCGGTGACGCGCCGCCGACGATCAGGACGTAGACCACCCCGCCCGCCGAGGCCAGCCCGCCGGCCAGGGTGAACGCCACCAGCTTGTAGCGGTACGGGTCCAGCCCGAGCACACCGATCCGCCGCTCGTCGTCGCGCAGCCCGGCGAGCACCCGCCCGGTCGGCGACCCGCTGACCCGGTGCACGACGAACACCACAAGCGTCAGGTACGCCAACGCCAACCAGTACAGGTTGACCGTGTTGGTCACCCCCACCAGCCCGGCGGGCAGCCCGGACACGTCCAGCGGCAGACCCTCCTCGCCACCGGTCAGCCCACCGAAGTCCCGGGCTACCAGGATCGCGCCGACCTGCGCGAAGGCCAGGGTGACCATGGCGAACGCGATGCCCACGGTCCGCAGCGCCACAGCGCCGAGCAGCGCGGCGAGGATCGTGCCGCCGGTGATGGTCAGCAGCGCCGCCTGCCACAGCGGCAGGCCGGCCCGGGTGACCAGGATGTCGGTGCCGTAGACACCTGCGGCGAAGTACAGCGCGTGCCCGAAGGACAGCATGCCGGTCCGGCCGAAGAGCAGGTCGTACCCGGCCGCCAGCCCGCCGAAGATCAGGCAGATGGCGAGCAGTTGCAGGGTGCCGGGCGAGTTGACCGGCCCCTCGAAGATCCCCGGCAGGGAGATCGTCGAGTACGGCAGGATCGCCATCACGACCAGCGCAACCAGTGGCAGGAACGGGCGGACCCGGTGCCACCGCCCCCGCTGCGGGGTCAGTTCGTCGGGTACCTGCGCGGGAGGCGCGTCGATGACCGTCATGCCGTTGCCACCTTTCCGGCGATGCCCTGCGGGCGCAGCAGCAGCACCACGGCCAGCAGGCCGACCACGCAGATGTCGCCCAGCCCGGACGTGCCGTAGTAGTTGACGAACTGCTGCACCAGCCCGACCACGACCGCCGCGTACGCGGAGCCGACCACCGAGCCCATCCCGCCGATCACCACCACGATGAACGCGAAGATCAGCAGCGAGCCGCCCTGACCGGGCGAGACGGTGCCGAAGTAGACGCCGCCGAGCGCGCCGGCGAGCGCGGCAGCGGCCCCGCCGATCGCGAAGACCAGGGTGAACGCCTTGCGCACGTCGATGCCGAGAGCGGTGACCATCTCCCGGTTCTCCACTCCGGCCCGGATCACCAGGCCATAGCGGGTCCACCGCAGGAACGCCAGGATCGCGCCGAGCACCAGCACCGCCGCGACGATCAGCAACAGGCCACCGTTGGGCACCTGGGCGCCGAGGATCCCGGTCACCTGCCGGGTCCAGTCCGGGCGCGGGAACGGCCGGGCGTCCGCACCCCAGGTGGCCTGGAGCAGCGCCACCCCGGCCAGCGACAGCCCGACGGTGACCAGCACCTGCTCGATGGTGCGCGAGTACAGCGGGCGGATCAGCACCAACTCGACCAGGATCGCCACCAGCGTGCCGGCGGCCACCCCGAAGGCGACAGCGAACACGAAGCCGAACCCGTCCGGGCCGGCGCCCGGCAGGTTGCCCGCCGCCCACCAGGTGCCGTACGCGCCGACGCCGAGGAACAGCCCGTGCGCGAAGTTGAGCACGTCGGCCAGGCCGAAGACCAGGGACAGGCCGGACGCGACCAGGAAGTACAGCGCCGCCAGGCCCAGCCCGGTCAACGTCAACAGGATCACCGTGCTCATGCCCTGACCTCCGCGCCCACACCCAGCAGCGACTTCGTCAGCGCGGTCTCCAGCAGCAGGTCCTGCGCGTTGCCGGTCCAGGCGACCCGGCCGGCGGAGAGCACCACCGCGTCGCGGGCCAGCCGGCGTACGACCGCCAGGTTCTGCTCCACGAGCAGCACCGGCACCGACTCCGCGACCCGTTCCAACACCTCGGCCACCTCGGTCACCACCTTCGGCGCCAACCCCTTGGTCGGCTCGTCGACCAGCAGCAGCCGGTTGTCGTTGAGCAGCACCCGCCCGATCGCGAGCATCTGCTGCTGCCCGCCGGAGAGCGAACCCGCCCGTTGGCGTCCGCGCCGGTCCAGCTCCGGAAAGAGCGCGAAGACCTTGTCGTACGCCGGAGTGGTGCCCCGCCGCTCGGCGAGCCGCAGGTTCTCCGCGACGGTGAGGCCGGCGAACACGCAGCGGTCCTCGGGCACGTAGCCGAGCCCACCGCGGACCAGCCGGTGCGTGGGGCGGGCCAGCAGACTCTGCGCGCCCATCCGGATCGTGCCGCGGACCTCGCCGGCGGGCGGGGTGAGACCGACGATCGCGCGCAACGTGGTGGTCTTGCCGACCCCGTTGCGGCCGAGCAGGACTGTCACCCCGGTCGGGGCGACGGTGAAGGACACGCCCTGGAGGATGTGCAGCCCGGAGATCCGGACCGACAGGTCCTCCACGGTGAGAATCGGTTCCAGCTGAGCCGCTTCCGTTCGCGACTGCGGGGCTCGCAAACCCGGCTCACTCCTCGCGCTCACAGCGACTCCCCCAGGTAGGCCTCTTGCACTGTGGGGTTCGCCATCACCGTCTCCGGGGTGTCGCAGGCCA
Organism: Micromonospora sp. MH99; assembly: GCF_021442385.1. GTDB lineage: Bacteria > Actinomycetota > Actinomycetes > Mycobacteriales > Micromonosporaceae > Micromonospora. The sequence goes on along the minus strand of NZ_MUZA01000008.1, from coordinate 145,032 downwards.
GCAGCGCGCCGTGGTGCATGACGGCGATCCGGTCGGCCAGCTCCAGGATCACGTCCATGTGGTGTTCGACCATCAGCACCGCCCGACCGCTGTCCCCGGTCAACGACTTGATGACGGCGACCAGCTCGGGCACGTCCTCGGCGCTGACGCCGGCCATCGGCTCGTCGAGCAGCATCACCCGCGGTTCACCGGCGAGCAGCAGAGCGATCTCCAGCTTGCGCTTCTCGCCGTGCGCCAGGGTGCCGGCCAGCGCCGTACCCCGGTGGGCGAGGCCGACCCGGTCGAGCGCCGCGTCGGCGGCGGCGGCGACCTCCCGGTCGGCCGCCGCCCGCCGCCACAGTGCCATCGAGCCCCCGCGGTGCGCCTGCACGGCGAGCCGGACGTTCTCCCGCACGCTGAGCGAGCCGAAGACCGACGACGCCTGGAAGGTACGGCCCAGACCGAGGCGGGCCCGCCGGTGCGGCGCAAGCCCACCGATGTCCTGCCCGTCCAGGGTGATCCGACCCTCAGTGGCCCGGCGCAGGCCGGTGATCAGGTTGAACAGTGACGTCTTGCCGGCGCCGTTCGGCCCGATCACGCCCAGGAACTCCCCGGGCGCCAGGTCGAGGTAGACGCTGTCGACGATGGCGACCTCACCGATCCGCCAGGTCAGACCGCGGGTGGCGAGCATTTCTCAGCCCTTCATCGCCACGGCCGGCGGCGCGGTCTCGTCACCGGTGAGGCTCTTCTGCGCGGTCGCCGTGAAGGCGGTGCCGCTGCCGGTCAGCTTGGCCTGGAACATCGGCTGGAGCAGCGCGTGGTCGGCGGCCCGGATGGTCATCTTGCCCTTGACCCCGTCGAAGCTCCAGCCCTCCAGCGCGGTGACCATCTTGTCGACGTCGTCCCCACCCTCCTGCGCGGCGCGGACCACCATCTGGGCGGCGGCGAAGCCGTCCGGGTGGAACAGGTCGATGGTGCTGACCTTCGCCTTGAGGGCCTTGCTGGCCTCGGTGTCGGACGCACCGTCGAAGTAGTGCGACAGGAAGGAGATCTTCGCGCCGGCCGCGCCGAAGGTCGGCCAGGAGGCCCGGATGTCCAGCCCGGTGACGACAGTGGTGGAGGAGAGCACTCCCTGCTGGTCGAGCGTCTGCCACATGGCCGGTGCGGTCGTGCCGGCCCAGGCCACGAAGAGCAGGTCCGGCTTGGCCGCCTTGATCTGGCTGGCGAACGGCGTGAACTCGGTGGCGCTGGCCGGTGCCCGGACGCTGCTCACGGTGGCGCCCGCGCTACCGATGACCGCCTTGACGGCCGCCTCGTTGGCGTCGCCGAACGCGCCGTCCTGGGCGAAGACCACCACCTTCTTGCCGGCCGGGTCGCCGATGAACGACTTGGCGGTCACCACGTCCTGGTAGGACTGCCGGCCCGAGCGGAACGTGTACTTGTTGGCCCCGGTCACCGCGTCGGTCGCGGCCGGGCCGGAGATGAAGAGAACCTTGTTCTGCGCCGCGATCGGCGCGACCTGGAGCGCCACACCGGACGCGGTCGAACCGGCAATGATCTTCGTACCCTTGCCGATCAGGTCCTTCGCGGCGGAGACCGCCTTGGCCGGGTCACCGGCGTCGTCGACCTCGGTCAGCTCGATCTTCCGGTCACCCACCTTGCCGGTGCCCTTGGTGGCGAAGTCCAGCCCCGCCTTGAACCCCTCGACGTACTGCTTTCCGTAGCTGGCCAGGGCTCCCGACTGGGAGTACACCAGGCCGACCTTGACCGGGGCGGCGTTGTCGCCGCCGCCGGTGGCGGTGTCCTGCGGGCTACCGCAGGCCGTTGCGGCGAGCGCCGCAGCCATCATCGTGGCGGCGGAGAGGAACGCCCGCCGCGTGTGCCGGACCGTCATCGCGACTCCAGGTGAGGACAGGATGCTGTGTTGTCGGCTCACGCTAGAAGTGACGTCACCCACGGGCTATGTGGCGGAAACACACAAGTAACCGGAAGGGGGTGGCCCGGGGTAACAGCGGACCGCACTACCACCCTCCGCGCCGGCCTCCCGATGGCCGTAAGCGCCGCAAATGGATCGACGGGTGTGTCGCCCTGAGCCATCCGCTATCCGCCATCCGCCGTCAGCCGCAGGCCGCCGTGGTCCGCCGGCTGCGGGCACCGCCGCCGACCCGCCGCCCCTCGATGGTCGAGCAGGCGAAGATCGTCGCAACTTCCCTGATGTTGCTGCCTCCGCCGGCCCCGAGACAGCAATTTCCCTGATGTTGCCGTCTCGTGCCGCGCTTCGCCCCGTCGAGATCGTGCTCGATCGTGGATGTAGTGGCCTCCGGGGCGCGGCGAGGCCACTACTTCCTGGATCGAGCACGATCTTGCGGGTGGTCTCGCGGCTCGGACTGGGTCAGAGGCCGGCGCGGGCGGCGACGGCGGTGTCCGGGTGGTCGCTGAACACGCCGTCCAGACCCAGGCCGAGGAAGAGTTCGTACTCGGACGTGATGTCGCCGCGCGCGTTCGGGTCGGTGCCGATCCGGAAGTCCACGGGAAGGAACTGGTTCTCCGCGCGGAACGTCCACGCGTGCACGAGCAGCCGCTCGCGGTGCGCGTCGCGTACCACGTTCGTCGGGGCGAGCAGCTTGCCGGCGGCGTCGCGGGGCACGATCAAATTCTTGTTCGCCCCGATGCCGTCGGCGTAGCCGGCAATCCACTTCAGGCCGGCCGCCGTGGCGAGGTCCTGGTAGCTGCGGGTGTCGCCGGCGACGGTGAAGTCGTACGGGCGGCCTGTCGCGTCGAGCAGCTGGACGAGCTTCACGTCGGTCATCCGGCTCAGCCGGCGCAGGTTGGCCGTCTCGAACGACTGGATGAAGACCGGCGAGTTCTTCCGGTCCAGCTTGTTCCGCCGCAGCACCGCGAGCAGCGGCTCCTCCAGCGGCAGGCCGATCGACGTGAAGTAGCTCGGGTGCTTGGTCTCCGGGTAGATGCCGATGGTGCGGCCCCGTGCCCGCCCCTCGGTGCGAGCGAGGTCGATGACCTCCTGGAGGGTGGGCACCTCGAAGCGGCCGTCGAAGGCGGTGTTCGCCACGCGGACCTGCGGCAGCCGCTCCTTGGCCCGCAGCGTCTTGAGCTCGGCCAGGGTGAAGTCCTCGGTGAACCAGCCGGTCACGGCGACACCGTCGATGGTCTTCGTCGCCTTGCGGGCGGCGAACTCCGGGTGCGTCGACACGTCGGTGGTGCCGGAGATCTCGTTCTCGTGCCGGGCGACCAGGACACCGTCGGAGGTGGACACCAGGTCCGGCTCGACGTAGTCGGCGCCCGTCCGGATCGCCAGCCGGTACGCCTCCAGGGTGTGCTCCGGCCGGTAGCCGCTGGCGCCCCGGTGACCGATGACGATCGGCCGGTCGGTGCCTCGGGCGCGGTCCGCTCCGGTCGAGGGGTCGGCGGCGGCCATGGTGGGAACGGCCACGGCGGCGGCGAGCAGCGCGCCGGCCACGCCGAAGATCGAGAGGGTACGTCGCAACGCCGTCTCCTGTCATCGAGGGTTGTCGCAGACAGCAGACCGCCCGCGATTGACCGGGAGTTGGTCGATGACTGGCCGGCAGGTGAATCTCCGGAATGGGCGTTCCCACTCGGGCGGTCATCCGGAAAAGGAAGATTGTCTGGTGCGCCGGTTACTCCGCAACCCCGTGCGGCTGGTGCCGCTGGGGTTCCTGGTGCCGATCCTGCTCGGCACCGCGCTGCTGCTGACGCGCTGGTCGACAGTCCAGCACCAACGTCCGCCCCTGGTCACCGCCCTGTTCACCGCCACCTCGGCGGTGTCCGTCACCGGCATGGCCGTCACCGACACCCCCAACTACTGGTCCGGCGGGGGTCTGGTGGTGATCACCCTGCTCACCCAGCTCGGCGGCCTGGGCATCCTCACCGTCGCGGCGCTTGTCATCCTCGTCGTCTCGCGCCAGCTCGGGCTGCGCAACCGGCTGCTGGTGCAGGCCGAGACGGCGGAGTTCGGGGTCGGTGACGTGGCCCGGCTGCTGCGCCGGATCGCGGTGACCGTCTTCGCGTGTGAGGCGGTGATGACCGCGCTGGTCGCCGGCCGGCTCTGGTGGGCGTACGACTACACACCCGGTCGGGCCCTCTGGTCCGGCGTGTTCCATGCCATCCAGGCGTTCAACAACGGCGGATTCGCGCTCTACTCGGACGGGCTGCTGGCGTTCGACCGCGATCCGTGGGTGTCGCTGCCGCTGGCGTTCGGTGCCATCGTCGGCGGGCTCGGGTTCCCGGCCCTGTTCGAGGCCGTACGCGAGTGGCGCCGGCCGGCGCGTTGGGCGGTGGCCACCAAGCTGACCATCTGGGGCAGCGTGGCACTGCTGCTGCTCGGCTTCGCCGGCCTGCTCGCCGCCGAGTGGACCAACGTCAGCACCATCGGCCTGTACGACGCCGAGGGCAAGGTGCTCGCGTCGTTCACCCAGATCGCGTTGAGCCGCACCGGTGGTTTCAGCGTGCTGAACATCCAGGACCTGCAGGAGGAGAGTTACCCGCTGCTGATCGTGTTGATGTTCATCGGCGGCGGCAGCGCCAGCACGGCCGGTGGCATCAAGGTGTCCACGTTCTTCCTGCTGGCGTTCACCATCTGGGCGGAGCTGCGCGGCGAGCCCGACGTGATGGTCGGGCACCGCCGGGTGGCCACCGCGAGTCAGCGGCAGGCCGTCACCGTGGCCCTGATCAGCGTCGCGCTGGTCACTGCCGGAACGATGCTGCTGTTGCTGCTCACCGAGGGCGTGCGGTTCATCGCCGCCCTGTTCGAGGTCACCTCCGCGTTCAGCACCACCGGGCTGACCATCGGCCTGGCCAGCGAGCTGCCGGCCAGCGGCCAGGTGGTGTTGACGGTGCTGATGTTCATCGGCCGGGTCGGGCCGCTCACCCTCGGGTCGGCGATCGCGCTGAACACCCGCCGCAGGCTCTACCGCTATCCCCAGGAACAACCAATTGTCGGCTGACGAGAAGGAGGGTCGAGGTGTCGGCGAGACGATCGGACGGCAGCGGCATCGTGGTGATCGGGCTGGGCCGGTTCGGGTGCCACCTGGCCGGCGCTCTCACCCGGATGGACCGTGAGGTGCTGGCCATCGACCGCGACCCGGATCAGGTGCAGCGCTTCTCGACCCAACTTGACCGGGTGGTCCAGGCGGACGCGACCGAGGATGGCGCCCTGCGGCAGCTCGGCGTCACCAGCTTCGACCGGGCCGTGGTGGCCATCGGGGCCTCGGTGGAGGCGAGCGTGCTCACCGTGCTGGCGCTGGTCGAGCTGGGTCTGCCGCAGATCTGGGCCCGCGCCACCTCGCAGAAGCACGCCAAGATCCTGTCGTCGGTGGGCGCGCACCACGTGATCTTTCCGGAGGCGGAGACCGGGGACCGGGTGGCGCATCTGATCGTCAGCCGGCTGCTCGACTTCATCGAGTTCGACGACGACTTCGCGATCGCCACCGTCCGCGTGCCGCAGTCGCTGGCCGGTCGCACCCTGCTCGACCTGCGCCCGGAGGAGCGCTACGGGGTCCGGGTGATCGGCGCGAAGGTGCCGGGTGAACGCTTCCGGTACGCCTCGGACGACACCGAACTGCCGCAGGGCGGGGTGCTGGTCGTGGAGGGCGGGATCGACCAGGTGCAGCGGTTCGCGGGGCGACGCTGACGCCTCACCTCGGGTGGCGAGCGTGCCCCTCAGGCACCTTCACCCTTTTCCCGGACCACCCGGCCCCTTCGCGGTCGCGGGCTTCGGTGCCTTCGCCTTCTCCTTCTCCGGTGCCTTCGGCGCCGGCGCCTTGGGAGCGACCTTCGTGGTGGTCTTCGTCGTCTTCTTGGTCGGCGCCTTCGTCGGGGCCGGCTTGGCCGGCGGGGCCGTGGACGGGGTCGTCCCGGCCACCCCGGAGACGCGTACGCCGCAGGTGGCGTCACCGAGCCGGAACTCCACCGGCAGCGGGTTGGCCCCGCTGTACGTCCCGGCGAGGGTGAGCTTCTCGGCCGCGCCCGGCGCCAGGGTCGTCCGCTGTGCCGCGGGTCGGATCTGCACGGTGCCGCCCTGCTGCTGCACCGGGGCGGGCTCCGCCTTCGTCACCGTCTGCTGCCCGGGGAACGTGAAGTTCATCGTCCAGTCCCGCAGCTCGTGGTCACCGGTGTTGGTCAGGGTCAGCTCGGCGGTGAAGTCCTTGCCGGAGTCGGTGCGCAGCGCGTACGCCACCTCGCAGGGCGCCGGCTCGGGCAGGCCCATCCGCGCCTCGGTGGTGGGCCGGTCCTCGCCGCTGGCCGGGCTGCGGGAGGTGAACCCCCACATCGCCCCGGTGACCGCGATGAGCCCGACGGCTGCCACCCCGGCCTCCACCCGCCGCCGCCGGCTCACCCGTCGGTCGCGGCTGCGCCGGGTACGCGACAGCGGAAGCGCGTCCGTCTCGGCCGACCAGGGCAGGATCGTGGTGCCGGCGTTGGCCAGCGCGGCGGGATCCAGCGGACCGCCGGCCGGCGACACCGGCACCGCCGCCAGCATGCCGGCCGCCTCGGCCAGGGTGCGGGCCAGCTCGGCGGTGCTCGGCCGGTCGGCGGGGCGCTTGGCCAGGCAGCGCCGCACCAGGTCGGTCACCGCGTCGGGCAGCCCGGGCACCGCCGGCATCGGGTCCGGGTCGCTGTACATGTGCGCACGCAGCATCTGCGTGGTCGTGTTCGCCTCCCACGGCAGCCGGCCGGTGAGCATCCGGTAGAGCAGCAGCCCCACGGCGTACACGTCGGTGGCCGGGGAGACCTGGCCGTTGTCCAGCCGCTCCGGCGCGAGGTAGGCGGGCGTGCCGAGCAGCGCGCCGTCCGGCCCCTTCTCGCTCTCCCCGACCAGCGCGGAGATACCGAAGTCGACCACCTTCACCCCGGTCGAGGTGAGCATGACGTTGCCCGGGGTGACGTCGCGGTGCACGACCCCACGAGCGTGCGCGGTGGCCAGCGCCGAGCTGACCTCCGCGCCGATGGTCACCGCCTCCCGCCACGGCAGCCGCATCTCCCGGCCCAGTCGGCCGGCCAGCGAACCGCCGTCGACAAGCTCCATAACCACGTACGGCACGGTGAGGCCGACCTGGTGGGACTCGCCGTAGTCGTACACGTTGGTGATGTTGGGGTGGCAGAGCCGCGCGGCGGCCTGCGCCTCGACGCGGATCCGGTGCCGGAAGGCCCGGTCGCTGGCCAGCCGCGAGGCCAGCACCTTCACCGCGACCTGGCGGCCCAGCACTTCGTCGTAACCGCGCCAGACCACGGACATGCCGCCCGCGCCGAGCTGCTCGATGAGCCGGTACCGCTCATCGAGGAGTTGCGCACCGTTCCGGTCCCCACCGCCCATGGTGGCCGTTGTTGCCCGCAGGAGAACGGGCTACACCTGAAGGATCGGAATCGGTCAGGAATATCACCCGTTCAGGCGGTCGCCAGCAGTTGGTCCACCGGGGCGTAGTCGTCGGTCAGCACCATCGCCCCGCCGACGAAATCCGTGAGGTCCGCGCCGGAGAGCAGGCTGACGCTCGGGTCGACCTCGTCGAGGCGGGCGCGGACGGCGGCCAGCGGCAGCGGCGCGTCGGAGCCGACGATGAGGAAGTTGCTGCCCCGCTCCTCGGCGAGCGCCTCCGGCGGGGCGATCAACGCGACGTGCGTGAACTCGGCGGCCACCGTGGCCAGTTCGGCGCGGATGAACCGCAGTGGCGGGTAGTCGATGACGTTCTGCACGTACACGCCGCCGGGGCGGGTCACCCGCCGGATCTCGGCGGCCATCTCCCGGGTCGACAGGTGCCAGGGCACCACCAGGTGGCCGAACGCGTCGCCGACGACCAGGTCGCGGCTGTCCGCCGGTTCGCCGGCGACAAGCATCCGGGCGTCGCCCACCACCGTCCGCAGGCCCGGCCCCGGGCGTACGCCCAGTTCCCGCTCGCCCAGCTCGACGAGCCCGCCGTCGATCTCGAACACCACGTTGTCGGTGCCCGGCCGGGTGGCGCTCAGGTACGTCGGCACGGTGAACCCGCCGCCGCCCAGGTGCAGCGCGTCCAACCGCTGCCCGGCCGGCGCGACCACGTCGGCGACCGCGCCGATCCACTTGGTGTACGCGTACTCCAGGTGCTTCGGGTCGGCCAGGTCGACGTACGAGTGCTGGGCCGAGTTGAGCAGCAGCGTCCGGCCGCTGGGCCGGTGCGGGTCAGTGGTGACCCGGGCGCAGTGGTACGCGGTCTCGATGTCGCACGGGTTCGGCGCGACGGTGGACAGTCCCGCCCCGAGCAGGCCGAGCACGGCCAGCGCGGCCCGGGTACGGGCCGGACCGGGCAGGTCGGTGCCCGCCTGCCGCCGCAGATACCACCCCAGGCCGATGCCGGCCAGCCCGAGCGCCACGGCCAGCGACAGCAGGATGACGGTGCTGGGCAGGGCGGCGACCAGCACGAACCCGGTGAGCAGGGTGGCGGTGATGCCGCCCAGGGTGCCGATGCCGGACAGCCGGCCGACCACCTGACCGGTACGACGCAGGTCGGCGAGTTGGAGCTTGACCACCAGCGGGGTGACCGCGGCCAACAGCGCCGCCGGCACGAACACGGCGAGCGCCACCAGCAGCAGGATGGCGCTGGCCGCCCCGCCCCGCAGGACCTCCCCGGCGTAGCGGACCACGGGCAGGGTCACGGCGGTGGCGATGCCGGCCAGCACCAGCGCGGGCGCCAGCAGGCCGCGCGGGTCACGCCGGTCGGCGAGCCAGCCGCCGGCCCACGCCCCGTACGCGATCGCGGCCAGCGCGATGCCGATGACCGAGCTGGTCACCTGGAGGGTCACCCCGACGTACGGGCCGACCAGTCGCAGCGCGACAGTCTCGAGCACCAGAACGGCGCCGCTTGCGAAGAAGACCAGGAAGGCGGCCAGGCCACCCGGCAGCGCCCGGCCGGTGACCGGCACGGACGGGTCCGAGGAAACCGGCGTGGTCGCGACGTCGGACGATGGGGAGCTCATCGTCGCGATGGTACGCAGCGAAGCGGGCGTCCCGGGTCAGTACATCGAGAGATGAACATGGTTCGTGTGGCTGGCGGCCGGGCTGCCGCTGCCGCTGTACGACCGCCACCCGGTGCCCGGATGCCAGATCTGCCGGTACCAGATCACGTAGAGCACACCCAGTCGGTCGGCGTTGCGCACGTGCCAGGCGGCCAGGCTGTCCCCGTACGCCTTGTCGCCGCCTGTCGCGTTCTTGTCCTCGAAGCCGCCCGCGGCGGCCGAGAAGTCGCAGGCCCGCCCCTTCGGGTGTTCGCCGCCGCCGCCCTCACGCTTGCAGGAGACGTACCGCTTGTAGCCGGCGGCCTGGGTCTGCTTCAGGGCGTTGAGGGTGCGCGGGGTGATGCAACCCGAGGTCGTCGGGTCCTTCACCGAGCAGGACTCCGACGGCCAGGACCCGTCGGAGTTGCGCGGCGCGGGCTTCGCGGACGTGGAGCTGCCGCCGCTGAAACCGTTGCTGCTGCCCGAGCTGACCTCGGCGAGAGCCGCCTCGGCCTCCTTCTTCTTCTTCGCCATCACGGCGAGCTGCTTCTGCTGCTCGCGGACCTCGGTGTCGATGGCGATCTTGGCCTGCTGGGCCTGCTGCTTCGCCTCGGTGAGATCACGCAGCCGCTTGCTGTCCCGCTGGGCCATCAGGTCGAGGTCGGCGGCGCGTTGCAGGAACGCCTGCGGCGTGGCGGTGTTGAGCAGCATCGCCGTCGGGGTGAGCCGACCCGCCCGGTACGACTGCGCGGCCACCTCGCCGACCTGGGCGGTGAGCCCGACCAGCCGAACCTCGACGGCCTTCAACTCGCCGGTCAACGCCGTCTGGCGGCGCTTGGAGTTGTCCAGCTTGGCCTTGGCCTCGATGTGGCCCTTGGCGGTCAACTCCAGCGCGTCCTGCAACTTCTTGGTGCCGCCCTCACCGGGCTCCGCGTACGCGGGCAACCCGCCCGCGAGCACCAGCGCCACGGCGGCGAGCAGAGGGAGCAGTACGCGGCGAACGCGCCGCTGACTGAGCCTGGTCCTGGGCACGACAGCGTCCTTCCGTCGACCGCCGGCCCCCGGTGAACTCTGCGCGGCGGCGTCCCCGCCGGCGCCGGTCGGCGGCCTGCTGGCGGAGACCGCCGGTCACGATACCGGAACGCGCGCCGGTGACCAGCCCCGTGACCGCCCGCCGGCCACAGTGTCGACGCAGCGTGCTGCCCTCGTAGCGCAGGGCGGATCAGGAGCCGAGCAGGGCGTCGTGCACCTCGGTCCAGACCTGTTCGTTGGCAGCGACGAGCAGCCCTCGGCCCTCGTCGGCCGGGTGGTAGTCGACGCCGTCGAACCGGCGGGCCACACCACCCGCGGCGCGGACCAGCAGGACGCCCGGCGCGTGGTCCCACGGCAGGGTGCGCCAGAAGAGGGTGAACTGCTGCTCGCCGGTGAGGATGTCCAGGTATTCCCGGCCGGCACAGTGCTGGCCGGGCAGCAGCTCGCCGAGCCGCCGACCGCCGGCGCGGACCCGGTCGCGGGCCTCCGCCGGCAGGAACCGCGTCATCGCCGCGCCGCGCAGCTCGCCCAGTGGCGGCACCGCGTCGGCGGCGTCGACCGGCTGGCCGTTGAGCAGGGTGCCCTCGTCGACCCGACCGGCGGCCAGCGTCCCGGCCAGCGGGTCGAGAATCCACCCGGCGGTCGGGCGGCCGTCGGTCAGCAGGGCCACCATCAGGGCGAACGGCCTGCGGCCGGCGGCGAAGTTGGCGGTGCCGTCGACCGGGTCGACCAGCCACACGTCCCCGCTGTCGCGCAGGTGCCGCAGCAGCCCCGGATCGTCGGCGACGCCCTCCTCACCCACGACAGTCGAGCCCGGCCGCAGCCTGCGCAGCCCAGCGGAGATCAACTCTTCGGCGCGACGGTCGGCGACGGTGACCACCTCGCCGGGCGCCTTCTCCGACACGTCGGCGTCGTCGAGCTTGCGGAACAGCGGCAGCACGACCTGGTCGGCGGCCTCCACGAGCAGGTCACCGACGTCGTCGAGCAGGGTGTCAGCCACGAGGCGGCAGCTTGACCACGCTGACGAAGAACTCGTCGATCTGCCGGACCACGGAGATGAAGCGCTCGAAGTCCACCGGCTTGGTCACGTAGGCGTTGGCGTGCAGCTGGTAACTGCGCAGGATGTCCTCGTCGGCCTGGGAGGTGGTGAGCACGACCACCGGGATCCGGCGCAGCTCGTCGTCCTTCTTGATCTCCTCAAGCACCTCCCGGCCGTCGCGGCGGGGCAGGTTGAGGTCGAGCAGGATCAGGTCGGGCGCCACCGCGTCGGCGTACTGCCCCTCCCGGCGCAGGTAGGCGAGCGCCTCGGCGCCGTCGGAGACGACGGTCAGCCGGTTGCGCAGCTTGTGCTCCTCGAACGCCTCCTGGGTCATCAACACGTCGCCCGGATCGTCCTCCACGAGCAGGACCTCGATCGGGCTCTTGCCATCCGCCGGCGCGGTCATCCCACCGTCTCCCTCATGTCACCCGTTCTACCGCTTTCCGGCGGCCCGTCGGCCCGGTCCGGCTGGTCCGCCCCGGCGGAATGCTCCGGCAGCGCGGACGACGCCTCGTCCGCGGGCGTCGTGTCCCCCGCCGTGGCCGATTGCGGCTGCTCGGCAGGGTCGGCGGCGGCAGCCGCCTCCACGTCCTCGGGGCGTGCCGGGAGGGTGAACCGGATGGCAGTGCCCTCCGGTACGTCGGTGTCCACCCAGACCCGGCCGCCGTGATATTCCACGATCTTCTTGACGATCGCCAACCCGATGCCGGTGCCCGGGTACGCGTCCTTCGAGTGGAGCCGCTGGAAGATCACGAAGATCTTGTCGGCGAACTCCGGCTCGATGCCGATGCCGTTGTCCTGGCAGCTGATCTCCCACTCGGCCCCGACCAGCCGGGCCGAGATGTGCACCTTCGGCGGCGCGTCGGGACGGCGGAACTTGATCGAGTTGCTGACCAGGTTGGCCAGCAGGTTGGTGAGCAGCGGCTCCTCGCCACGGATCACCGGCAGCTCGGTCCAGGTCAGCTCGGCGTCGGCGTACTGCCGGGCCGCCTCGGTCTGGCCGGCCACGTCGCCCATCACCTTGTTGAGGTCGACGTCGACGAAGCCTGTGGTGAGCCGGCCGATCCGGGAGAACGCGAGCAGGTCGTTGATCAGGCGCTGCATCCGCTGCGCGCCGTCCACCGCGAAGGCGATGTACTGGTCGGCCCGCTCGTCGAGCTGCCCGGCGTAGCGGCGCTGGAGCAGCTGGCAGAAGCTGGCCACCTTGCGCAGCGGCTCCTGCAGGTCGTGCGAGGCCACGTACGCGAACTGCTCCAGGTCACGGTTGGACCGGGTGAGCTCCTCGGCCTGCTTCTGGAGCTGGCTGTTGACCCACTCGATGCGCTCGCGGGCCTCGCGCACCTCGGCCAGGTCGGAGGCGATCTTCTGGCGCATCGCGTCCACGTCGTCGCCGAGCCGGATGAACTCGGGTGGGCCGACGGTGGCGATGCGGTGCTGGTAGTCACCCTCGGCGACCTCGCGGACCTGGGTGGCCAGCCCGGTCAGCGGCCGGATCACCATCCGGTCCAGCGAGAGCAGCAGCACCGCGCCGGCCACGACCACCACCAGGGCCGCGATGATCAGCAGGAGGACCAGCAGGTTGCTGCTGTTGCGGACGTTCGCGGCGGACTTCTCGCGGGCGGCCAGGATCTCATCCTGGAGGTCGCCGACCGCCGAACGCACCTCGTCGAACCGCTGCCGTGCCTGCTCGGTGACCAACGCCTGGCCGGCGCGGGTGCCATCCTGTTCGGTGGTGGCGATGACCGGCTCGGCCACGCTCTCGCGCCACTGCTCGGCCGTCTCCTCGACGACCCGCAGCTCCTGGCCGATCTGCGGGTAGTCGTCGAGCAGCCCTCGCATCGCGGCGATGGTGGCCTTCTCCTGGTCGAGCCCAGCCTGGTACGGACCCAGGTCGGCCGGGTCACCGCTGACCGCGTACCCGCGAACCGCCGTCTCCTGGTCGAGCACCGCGTTCAGCAGTTCCTGCGACTGCACCCGCAGCGGGCCGGTCTGGTTCAGGATGGCGTCGATCTGGGTGCGGTTGCGGGCGGCCATCGCCGCCTCCGCGGTGGCCAGGCCGATCAGCAGCACGCCCACGATGGTGAGCAGCGTGATGACCCGGCGGCGCAGACTCCAGCCGCCGCTCACCGGCGTCACCGGCCACCACCGCGGCTGACCAGCAGCATGGCCACGTCGTCGGCGAGCGGGCCGCCGTTGATCTGCTCGGCCCGACCGACCAGCCAGGCCGGCAGCTCGGGCAGGGACACCTCCCGGTTGGCCGGCTCGTCGAGCAGCCCACTCAGGCCCGGCACGTCGAGCCGTTCGTTGCCGGCGCCCACCCGCCCCTCGATCAGGCCATCGGTGTACATCAACAGGGACCAGTCATCGGTGTCGAACTCCAGGTCGTAGGCGATCGGCCGGCGAGGTCGTACGCCCAGCAGCAGGCCGCCGGGCGCGGGCACCGGGACGACCCGGCCACCGGAGAGCAGCAGCGGCGGCGGATGCCCGGCGAGTCGGACGGTGGCCCGATTGGCGTCCAGGTCGAGTCGGGTGGTGGCCACCGTCGCGAAGATCTCCTGAAGTCGGCGCTCACTCATCAGCACCTGCTCCAGTGCGGGCAGCACCTCGTCGTCCGGCACCCCGGCGAGCACCAGCGCCCGCCAGGCCACCCGCAGTTCCACACCGAGCGCGGCCTCGTCCACCCCGTGCCCGCAGACGTCCCCGACGATCAGGTCGAGACGGTCCGGACGGGTCTGCACCACGTCGAAGAAGTCCCCGCCGATCAGCGCGGCGTGCCGACCCGGCCGGTAGAAGGTGTGCACCGCCACCTGGTCGGTGGTCATCAGCGGCTGGGGCAGCAGGCCACGTTCGAGTCGTGCCGACTCGGCCTGGCGCAACTCGACCTCACGGAGCCGGCGGGCGTTCACGTCGGCGCGCTTACGCTCGACCGCGTAGCGCAGGGCCCGCGTCAGCAGCACCCCGTCGACCTGACCCTTGACCAGGTAGTCCTGTGCGCCCTCGGCGACCGCCACGATGCCCAGGTGCTCGTCCGAGCGGCCGGTCAGCACGCAGACGGCGGCCCCACTGGACATCTCCAGCACCTGGCGCAGCCCGTCCAGCCCCTGCGCGTCGGGCAGACCCAGGTCGAGCAGGACGCAGTCGACGCCGGTGATCCGCTGCCGCGCCTCGCTGAGGCTGGTCGCGACCACCAGGTCGATCATCGAGTTCGTCTCGGCGAGCAGCTCACCGACGAGGAAGGCGTCGCCTTCGTCGTCCTCCACCAGCAGCACCCGCAACCGTTCGCCGGGCGGCACGTTGCCGTGCCGCGCCAGGCCACCGTGCGGGTACGGCACAACGGGGGACGCGGTCAGGCCGCCTCCCCGGTGCGGCCGGGTCACCGCCGCGAGACGCGGGAGTTCGCTGGTGATGTCGGGCTCCTTCCGAGTGCCCTGCTGATCCTGTATTAGACAACGGTCGCACACAACACGATGGGCGCGGCACGGGCGGGGATGGGCCGGATCACTGCCCGCCAGGGGACAAACCGGGCGGCCGGTCGGTGCCCGGGTGGCCGAGCGACCCGCCGACGGGCGGAAGTCGGTGGACGCCCGGCCATCCCGTCCCCGGCCGCCGGAGGGCAGGATGGTGCCACCCCAGGCCCCACCACCTTCGAGGAGTTCGGATGGGCGCACCCCCCACCCCCGTCACGGCCGGCGTACCGCTCCGGCCGGGTCCGGGCGTACCCCCGGCCAACCGTGCGCTGACCCGACCGCGCCGACGGCTGCTGGCCGCCGCGGCGGCGCTTGTCGCGCTGGCGGCCGTCGGCGCCGGCAGTCTGCTCGACCTGCGCACCCCGACGCCGAGACCGGCGGACGCGCCGGCCGGCGAGTTCAGCGCCACCCGGGCGTACGAGGACGTCCAGGTGATCGCGGCCCGATCGCACGTCGCCGGGAGCCCGGCCAACGACCAGGTTCGCGCGCACGTCGAGCAGCAGTTGCGCGGCCTGGGCCTGGAGACGGAGGTGCAGGACACCGTCGCGCCGGAGGCCGGTCAGCTCAGTGGGGCGGCCGGCGGGGCGACAGTGGCCCGGGTGCGCAACGTCGTGGCCCGACTGCCCGGCACCGACCCGACGGGACGGGTGTTCCTGGTCGCCCACTACGACTCGGTGCAGACCGGGCCCGGCGGCAACGACGACGCGGCCGGCACCTCGGCCATCCTGGAGGTGGCCCGCGCGCTGAGCACCGGCCCCCGACCCCGCAACGACATCGTCTTCGTGCTTACCGACGCCGAGGAGGCGTGTCTCTGCGGCGCGGCGGCGTTCGCCGCGAGCCACCCGCTCGCCGCCGACGGCGGCGTGGTGCTCAACCTCGAGGCGCGTGGCTCCACCGGCCCGGTGATCATGTTCGAGACGTCGAAGAACAACGCGAAGCTGGTGGACGTCTTCGGCCGGGCCGCCCCGCACCCGGTCGGCACCTCGTTCGCGGTGGAGATCTACCGGGCGCTGCCCAACGACACCGACTTCACCGCCTTTCTGGACCAGAAGTTCGTCGGGCTGAACTCGGCGTACATCGACGGCGGCGCGATCTACCACACGCCGTTGGACACCCCGGCCGCGATGGACCGGAGCAGCCTTCAGCAGCACGGGGACAACGCGCTGGGCCTGGCCCGGGAGTTCGGCCGCACCGACCTCACCGACCTGCGCTCCGGGTACGACGCCACCTACTTCCCGGTCCCGCGTGGGCTGGTCCGCTACCCGGGCTGGCTCGTCCTTCCGCTGGCAGTGCTCGCGGTGCTCGCCGTCGCGGCGCTGGGCTGGCTGACCCGCCGCAGCGGTCGGGCCAGCACGGGACGGCTGGCCGCCGGCTTCGGCCTGGCTCTCGTGCCGATCGTGGCCGCGCCGGTCGCCGCCCAACTGCTCTGGCTGGCGATCACCGCGATCCGTCCGGGGTACGCGGAACTGCTCGACCCGTACCGGCCGATCTGGTACCGGTTGGCCGTGCTGGCGCTCGCCGCCGCCATCCTGTTCACCTGGTACGCGCTGGTCCGCCGCCGGATCGGCCCGGCCGCGCTCGCCGTCGGCGGGCTGGCCTGGCTGGCGCTGCTCGGGGTGCTGCTCGCCGTGGCGGTGCCCGGCGGGGCGTACCTCACCACTCTGCCGGCCCTGGCCGGCGCCCTCGGCGGGCTGGTCGCGCTGCGGACCCGGCAGACCGGGCCGTGGCCGGTGGTGGCGGTGACGGCCGCCGCCGCGGTCGGCGTGGTGATCCTGCTGCCGACAGTGGTGCTGCTCTTCCCCGCGTTGGGCATGGCGATGGGTGGGGTGGCCGCGCTGGTCGCGGTGCTGCTCGGCCTGACCGCGCTGCCGGTGGTCGACCTGCTGCACCCGCAGGCCGGCGGGCAGCGCGGCCTGGTGGCGCTGCGGGCCCGACGACTCGCGGTGCTGCCGGCCGGGGCCGCCGCCCTGGCGGCGGTGGTGCTCGCCGGGGTCGGGCTGGCCGTGGACCGCTTCGACGCCGCCCACCCCGCGCCCACCCACCTGATGTACGCCCTGGACGCCGGCACCGGCCAGGCCCGCTGGCTGAGCCGCGAGAGCGACCCGCAGCCGTGGACGGACGGCTACGTGGACGAGGTGGCCAGCGTGGCGGACGACTTCCCCGGCCTGGGCGACGCGGAGCTGCGGGCCGGCCCGGCGCAGGCGGCGAACCTGCCGGCGCCGAAGCTCGAGGTGCTTGCCGACACCAGCGCCGGCGGTGAGCGCACGCTGCGGCTGCGACTCACCCCGCAGCGGGCGGTCCGGCTCGCCACCCTGCACGTCGACACGGCGACCGCCACCGTGTTGCGCGCCGAGGTGGCCGGCCGTCAGGTGCCGGTGGAGCCCCGCGCGGGCAGGTGGGGCTTCGGACTGGTCTTCCACGCCCCACCGGCGGAGGGCGTCGAGGTCACGTTGACGCTGCGGCCGATCGCCGCGCAGGTGGCGCTGCGGGCGATGGACGCCAGTGACGGGCTGGACGCGCTGCCCGGCTTCCGGCCCCGGCCGCCGGCCGTCGGCGTGGTCGGATCGCACAGCTCCGAGATGCTGGCGGTCGCCCGCACGTATCCCCTCTGACGAGACGGGTCATGGTCCGGCGGGGGTGCTCCCCGCCGGACCCGCGGCCCTTGCTCTGCACCCGCGGACGCACCACCCACCTACGGTGCCCGGTCAGTGCGGCGCGGCCGGACCCAGGTCACTCGGGTCGGTGTTGCCGCCGCAGACGATCACCGCCACCCGCTCCCCCGCCTGCGGCACGTACGCGCCACCGACCAGCGCGGCCAACGCCGCGGCACCACCGAACTCGGCGGCGACCCGCAGCTCCGACCAGAGCAGTCGACGCGCCCGCACCAGGTCCTCGTCGCTGACCAGCACGGAGACCACACCGGTCCGGCGGGCGGTGTCGAACGCGATGTCGCCGATCCGGCGGGCGCCCAGCGAGTCCGTGGCGACGCCGCCGACCTCGATGTCCACCGGCCGGCCCGCCTTGAGCGCGGAGTGCAGGGTGGGGATCTGCTCGGGTTCGACGGCGACGACCCGCACCGACCCGTCGAACCAGCTCGCGATGCCGGACACCAGTCCACCACCGCCGACCGCCACCAGCACCGTGTCGACCCCGTCGAGCTGCGCCTCCAACTCCCGCCCGACGGTGCCCTGACCGGCCACCACCTCCGGCTGGTCGTACGCGTGCACGACCAGCGCGCCGGTCTCCCGCGCCCGCTCGGTGCTCGCCGCCAGGGCCTCGGCGTAGTGCTGGCCTACCTGCCGCACCTGCGCGCCCAGCCCGGCCAGCCGCTGCACCTTCACCGGCGACGAGGTCACCGGCACGAAAACCTCCGCCGTCACGCCCAGCGACCGGGCCGCGTACGCCACCGCGAGCCCGTGGTTGCCACCGGAGGCGGCGATCACCCCGGCCGACGGCAGCGGCCCCTGGAGCATCCGGTTGAACGCGCCACGCGGCTTGAACGAGCCGGTGTGCTGGTGCAGCTCCAACTTGAGGCTGAGCTGGCCGGGCACGCCCAGGTCAGCACCGTCGACAGCGATGACCGGAGTTTCGCGGACCCGCCCGGCGACCAGCGCGGCAGCGGCCTCGACGTCGCTTCTGTTCACCATCGGAAACGCCCTCTCACTGGGACCGTGGTCGGTGAGCCATCCTATGGAGCGTCAACGGGGTCACCCCTGTCGGCTGCGCGCCGCAACCGGCGGTGCTCGGCGGTCACCACCCCCAGCAGGGCCAGGTCGATCGCGACCACGGCTACCGCGTTGAACTGGTTGACCGTGAAGTTGAAGACCTGCCCGAACAGCAGGTTGACCAGCAGCGCGAGCTTGAAGAACCGGAACGCCTCGATCCGGTTCGAGCGCAGCAGCCACGCCGCCCGCAGACTGAGCACCGCCGTGACCAGCGCGGTGGCGGTGACACCTACCACCGCGCCCCACTCGCGCTCCTGGTCCAGTTCTCCGGTCACACCGTCCAGCAGCACCGCCACCACGACCAGCACCGGCTCCACCACCAGGTAGACCACCACCAGCCAGACCAGCCAGCGCTGCCGGGTCGCCCAGGTGGCGAGACGCCGGGCCCGGTCCGCAGCCCGCTGCCAGAACCGGACCGGCGGCGGCTCACGTCGGGGCATCGTGTCCAGCAACTGCTCCACGGCCGCCTCGGCGGCCGGCCCGGCGCCCCGCACGAGACGCCGCACGTCCGACCGGCGCCGGTCGGTCAGCCCGCCGGGCTGACCGCTGAGCACCACGTCCAGCGCGTTGGCCGTACGCTCGGCCGGGGTCAACTCGGATCGACCGGTACGCCCACGTACCGCCTGGGTGAGCAGGACGAGCAGCGCGAACGCGACGTAGATGATGGCGGCAGCCGGGGCGTAGAAGTAGTCGGTGCCGGTGGTGACGAACTTGCCCACCTCGTCGATGAACAGGCCGAACCCGACGCCGCCCACGATCGCCCCAGCTGTGCGTGGCCCTTCGCCCAGGAAGATCAGCGGGATTCCCAGGCCGACCGCGAGCAGCAGGCCGCCCCAGAGCACATGCGCGATGTGCAGGCCGCCACCGCCGAGCTGCGGATAGTCGGTGGCCTCCAGGTACGCCCGCAGGGCCAGCACGGTGACCACACCGGAGAGCACGAAGGCCTGGAGGTGGGACGCCGCCTCGACCGCCCGGGTCGGCAGCCGGCGGACCAGCCAACCAACTCCGGGGCGGTGGCGCGAAGGTCCAGATGACATGTTTCGAAACCTAGTAGCCACCCACTCCGCGCGGACGTGGTCCGGTCGAGCCGGCGATGCCAGCACGGATCCGTTCGTCCCTCGTCGTGGGCACGCTGGCCGCGTGCGCCCTCCTCGTCAGGAGGTGATCGGCGCCAGCTCGCCGACCTGGAGTCGATCGCTCAACCGGGGCCGCGGGACGTGGCACGGCCGGGCAGAATGCCACCCATGCGCCGGCTTGCGACCGTTCTCTGCCTGTTGACTGCCGTGCTGCCGGGAGTGGCTGCCTGCGCGGCGCCGCAGACACGGCCCGGAGACGCCGCACCCAGCGCGTCCGCCGCGTGGAGCACCTACCAGGCCGAGGTGAGCGGCGTGACGCCCGGTCCGGGTGCCCGGGCGGTGACCGTGCAGGTCGAGGCGCTCGCTGGTGGCGATGGTTGCTCCCGCAACGTGCGGGTCGACAACCAGACCGAGGAGAACGGCGTCATCTTTGCCGACATCGTGCAGGATTCGGCCGGGTCCGCCATCGTTGGCGCCTGCCCGACCTTCGCGCCGGCCGAGGTGACCCTTACGTCGGCGGAGCCGATCGGCGACCGCGCGCTGTCGCTCAACCAGAAGACATGGGCGCTGAAGAACGGCGCCTACAACCGCTGCGACGAGAACCTGGGCTGTAACCCACCCAAGGATCGCTGCGACCCGACCTGGACGCGTGCGGCCGTACGGGGGATGGACGTGTCCCGCCACTCCCAGGGTCATGTCGAAGCCTGCGACGGGAAGTGGCTGGTCATGACGGTGCCGGACGACCCGGCATCGTGCGGCGTCGAGCCGCGCCCGGGGTGCGAGGTGAACACCGCCCTACGGCGCTACTTCCTGCGGAACGAGCCGGCCGGATGGTCGATCATCGCCCGGACCACGTCGGGTGGGTGCGACGCGGTCCGCAAGGCAGCGATTACCTTCCCCCGGGAACTCTGCGCCAACTTGAAGCCGACGGCCCGGCTCGTCACCGTGGCACCAACGCCGCCGTCCGGTCGGCCCGGCGGCTGATGGCCCTGTCGCCGCCGCGCCCCGACGTCAGCAGCAGGGCCGCGTTCCTGGTGATGATCGGCTGGTATCTGGCCATCGTCGTGGCGTTCGGCCTGTTCCTCGGCACGCTCTCCGGCTCGGTTCCGGCGGGCTGCGGGGAGGTGTGCGACTCGGAACGGTCCCGGATGCTGCTGTTCGGGCTTTACGTCGCCCTGCCGGCGATGTTCCTCGCGCTGCTGGTCAGCCTGGTGACGCTAGCAGTGCTGGTCCCCCGTACGCGGAATCGCTCGTCGGCCCTGGTGGGCACCCTCAGCGCGGTGCTACCGCTGGCCGCGTGCGGCCTCCTCACCGCCAGCCTGTGACAGTGCGCCCAGTCGGAGTAGGACATGACCCGTCGCCTGGGTGGACGCCGCCTATCAGCGCGTCCAGGCCACGAACCGCTCGTACAACTCGGCCGGCGCCACCTCGGGCAGCTCCACGACGACGACGAAGAGCAGCCCACTGACGTAGATGGAAAGGCCGATGCGGTCACACCCGTACGCCTCGGCCAGGCGTACCCGCGCCGGATGGCACGGCCAGGGCGTATCTGCCGCGCACGTCTGACAGTGCCACTGCGGCCGGCGCGGCAGGTGCTCCCCGTCCATCCGGCGATCGAGCGCTGACACCGACCGTTCAGCCCGATTGGCCCGTGCCGTCTCCCACTCTCCGGCCATCAGAGAACCGCCCGCCCACCGTCGCGGTTGCCGTCGCGCGCCGTGATTCCAAGCGCGCCGGACCGCTGTGGATAGCAGGTCGCTGCGCCGGTCTTGTCCAACTGGACCTGATTCCGTCTGCTCCACCAGCGCTTGAACCGCTCCCGAACCGCCACCACGCCTCCCGCCGCTCACTGCGCGTGCTCGTCCGATACACCCTGCGGCGGTACGCTCACATCGGTCGACGGGTTGCGCGTTGCCAACCCGCATCGGCAACCCGGCAACTCCGGCGGGAGGCGCGAGACATGCCAACATTCGGCGCCCGAATGCGGACAGCGCGGGAAGCTCGCGGCCTCAGCCTGGCCGCTCTCTCGGAGCTGCTGCCCGCCGACAAGGGGCACCTCTCCCGCCTCGAGAACGGCCGTCGTCGACCGGGTGAGGATCTCGCCCGCCGGATCGACGACGTCCTGGCCGCTCGTGGGGAGCTGATCGCCTGCGCCGCCCTGGATATCGCCGCCGCCTCCGACACCCGGCCGTCGGAGACCGTCGAGCTGCTACATCGAATGCACGCCTGCGACACCGCCCCCGCGACCATCGAGGCGTTGCAGGCGACCGTGACCGAGCTGTGCTGCCAGTACGGGTGGCGCGACGCCGGGGAACTCCGCGCCGAAGGTCAGGGTTGGCTGCGCGAGGTCGCCCGACTGCTACAGCGCCCCACTGGGCTACGGCAGCATCGCGAACTGCTGGTGTGCGCAGGCTGGCTGGCGCTGCTGATCGGCTGTGTCGATTACGACCTCGGCAAGCGCGCCAGCGCCGAGGCCACCCGCACTGCGGCCCGTCAGCTCGGCGAGGAAGCCGGTCACGCCGGCATCACCGGCTGGGCGTGGGAGATGACGGCCTGGTTCGCACTCACCCAGTCCCGGCACGAGGCAGTGTTGACTGCCGCCCGAGCTGGGCAGGAAGCGGCCGGCCGGCAGCGGGTGGGGGTGCAACTGATCGCACAGGAAGCCAAAGCGCTGGCACGACTCGGCGACCTTCAGGGCGCGCGGGCGGCGCTCGATCGAGGTCGGCGGCTCCTCGACGACCTCGGTGCGCCAGACCGGCCCGACAACCACTTCGAGGTCGATCCTGGCAAATGGCTGTTCTACGCGATGGACGCCTACCGCCTCGCCGAACACGACGCTCTCGCCGAGCACTACGCCAACGAGGTTCTGCGTCTCGGCACCGGATCGGACGGCATCGAGCGGTCACCTATGCGGATGGCCGAAGCCAGACTCACTCTCGCCGCCACAGCCCTGCGCGCTGGCGAGCTGGATCGGGCCGTCGAGGAGGGGGTGGCGGCGTTCGCCGCTACTCGGCGGTCCCTGCCCTCGCTGCTGCTCGTCGCCGGCGAAGTTGACGTCGAACTTCAGCGTCGCTACCCCCACGAGCAAGCCACTGCCGACTTCCGAGACGCGCTGAACGCGATTCGTTAGCCACACCCGCCGATGACGTTGACGGAGGGCTCTTGTTCCTCAAGACCGCCCTTGAGGAACACCAAGGCGTCCAGCGATACGGGTCGCCGATCCGGTCGAACTACCCTCACCGTCATGCCGCACCTGGACGCCACGGATCCCCTGCCGCGCCGTCCCCGCCGCGTCCTGGTCGCCGGGACCTCGGGCGCCGGAAAGACGACCCTCGCCTCGCGCATCGCCATCTCGTTGCAGGCGCCGCACGTGGAGATCGACGGCCTCTTCCACGGGCCCTCGTGGACCAGACGTCCCTCCTTCGAAGAAGACGTACGGCGCTTCAGCGCAGGCCCCTCCTGGGTGACCGAGTGGCAGTACGAGGCGGTTCGCGCCCACCTCGCCGATCTCGCGGACCTGCTGGTGTGGCTGGATCTGCCGAAGATCACCGTTATGCGCCAGGTCGTCCGGCGGACCGTCGTCCGCCGTCTTCGACGCCGGCGGCTCTGGAACGGTAACGTCGAACCGCCGCTCTGGACCCTGTTCACCGACCCCGAGCACATCGTCCGCTGGGCGTGGAACACACATTCACAGACGGCCGCGCGCATCGCGGCCCTGGCGGCCCGGCGTCCGGACCTTCCCGTGGTGCGCCTCCGCAGTCACGCCGCCGCCGATAGCTGGCTGCGCGGCCCGCTGAAGCAGGCTCAGCCCAGCAGGTCGTGACCGTGGCTGCCTCCAGCGGCTTGAGCTACTTCCAGCGGTATTGATCTAGTGCGAATGTATAGCCCATCAAACTGGACGAGACTCCCCTGTGACCTGGTCTTGGACAGGTCATCGACGGTCATTCCTGGTCGCCGTTGGTTCACCTCCGACGGCCTGGAAACGGCATGATCTTGGTGTCTCCAAGGGTTCCGGCCCCCGCCGGGGGGAGCCCCGTCGGCTCGTGCGGACTGCTGCCGATCAGGCTCCCCTGGCGGTCGAGGTCGTGCTACGGATGCGGGCGCGGTTTGTCCGCCGGGCGGTCCGTGCCAAACAGCAGGAACCCCAGAATCATCAGGCACAGCGTCTCGGTCGCCGCGAACGCCGTTGCGCCTGCGATGATCGACTTAGCGGGGTGCTCGTCGTTCAACCAGGCGAGGCCACCGCCGACGATGCCGATTACCGCGCTTAACAGGAGCGACCAGGCGATCCAAAGCGCCCGAACGTGGCTCATGGCGAACCGTCCTTCCTTGAACAACTGGCAGCGATCTGCCGCTAGGGCGACGGTATCCAGGCTTCCTCTGTCGGTGAACAGCGTGAGACAATACGTAGACAAGCGCGGACATCGTGAGACTTCAAAGTCGTAGGAGGAGCGAGATGCCCCGGCGGCCGACACCGCTCGATCACGACGGAGGGCCGCTCGCCAGATTCGCGCTGAAGCTGCGCGCGCTTCGTGATGCCGCCGGCGAGCACGCGCTCACGATTGACCAGATCGCGGTGCAGACCCGCATCGCTAGGTCGACGGTGTACTCGGTATTGCAGGGCAAACGACTTCCCAGCCGCGATGTCCTAGCAGCGATCGTCAAATCCTGGGGTGGTGTCGATGCCGTCGCCCACTGGATGAGTGAACGAAGTGCTGTGGAAGCGGAACTTGAGAGAGACCGTTTGGCACACCGCTCGTTCCATCAGCGGCTGAGTGCGCCGCGGCGACCTGAGCCAGTGCTGGCGCCGCAGGTCAGGCAGTTCGTCGTAGATCTCGCTGCCGTCCGGGAACGGGCGGGCGCGCCGTCTCTTCGGGAGATTGCGCGGCGTGGCGCTGAGCGAAGTGGTTACCTGACTTCCCACACGTCTCTGTCCCACCTTCTCCGGGGACGGGGCATGCCGCTCTACTTCACCGTGGACTGCTTCCTGCTTGGTTGTGGTGTGGACGATCCGAAGGCGTGGCGGGACACCTGGGAACGCAAGGTCCGGTACAAGCCATGGTTCGGCGAGGAGGACGTCGACCAGGCCGTCGGGGCCGGGTGAACGGACAAGCGGCGTTGCACTGAGGCTCGTGGTCACATCGCCTGCTCATTGCTGTGCATCGCTCACGGAACGTTTGCTATGCAGCACATCGCACCTGCCATGCACCACATCGCACCTGCCATGCACCAGCTCGTCGCTGTCCTTGACAGGTTGAGGCACCCTGGTTGGGTCAAGCGGAACCGACGGAGGCTACGTGCAGTTTGACGTCGTGGTTCAGACCTTGATCGGTGCTGTCGTCGGCGGCACCCTCGTGCCCTATCTGACACATGCACGGGAGAAGCGCACTGCGCGAAGTGCCGTGAGGCAGCAGTTGTCGGATCTTGAGCAGAAGCGTTGGGCGGCCAGCAAGGACGACGCCGCCGAGAAGGAGTTTGAGCGAGCCGCCGAGCGGTTCGAGGCTGAGGCCATAAGTTCCGGGCTACCGCGTTCGGTCGTCGAGCTTTACGTCCAACTTGCTCGCGTCAGCTTCTACACCACTCAGGAGACCTTCGGTGAATATCATGTCGTCGGGGCTGATGGCCCGGTCGTAGGCGGGTCGTTGCACGGCGACACGGCCACTGTGGTGGAGGCTGCGCGAGACCTAGTTGTGGACTCGATCTGGCGTCCTGCTTACAGCTCGGTCACGAGGGGCAGGCGCATTCGGGCAGTACGGGCCACCGTCAAGGCCGTCATCGACAGTGAGGATGGGGAGACCGTCTGGGATACGTGGCATGAAGAGAATTTTCCTCGCAATGTTCAGATGCGAAACATTCGGAAGCGTCGTGATGGACACCGCAAGTCCTCCGCCCGCCTGCACTCGACCCGGCCTCCTGGGCAGCGGGCAGTGAGTGACGAGCGGCAGGAACCTCGCCCTGGCCAGGATCGGGCCTAGGTCGTGGCTGTGGATGCCCGGTGACCTTCGCACGAAGAACAGGCAGGTTATGTCGTGGGCCTCTAAGGACTCGAACCCCTAAACCGCTGGGTGGTGGCAGATCCACAGAAAGTGGACCCAGGGGCCCCTGGCCTGGATCGCGTTCCTCGGTGCCTCTCGACGTTTCGCATGCGTTATCGCTGTCGGCTGTGCCGGATCTGTGCCCGATGATCTCCCGATACCGCGCAGCATACGAAGGTGGTCTGGACCCCGGACGCCTGCCTTGCAAAGGCGGATAACGTGCGCTGTAGCCGGGTAGACCGACGTCACAGGTAGCCGTGCTGCCCCGCAAGCATGCACAGCGTGTGCAGAGCGCGGCTGCCCGAGGTGCCCTGAACCCTCGCTGCTACCCCACTGCATCGATAGCCGCTACTTGCGCCCACCTGGGAAGATAGGGTGTGACCGATCAAGCGGAGCAGCACGCGGATGAGCTTCCACCGTTCCAACTTCTGGTTCAGTCGATTAAATCAAGCGTCAGAAGGCTTCAGCAAGCGTTACAAGCAAACCCCACGCTAGAAAACGGGTTGCGAAATTCGCTCACTTCTATTGCCGCCCAAGGCGACGATATATTCGAAAGCGTATTGGATGTAATTGGAAGGCTTTCGAGAGAAGACGGTTCGATTCTGCGTCGCATGATGCGCGACTTCGATCAAATAATGCAGCGTGACGAAGGCCAGTTCTTGAAGGCCAAGCCAAAAGAAGCAATCCTGCTGGTCGGCAACTTCACCGCACTGGCCAGTGAGGTAATACGCCGGGCGATAGCCGAAGGTCCCCGACCGCACGAACGAAGGCACCTAGACTTCCAATTTCAGCGAATGTCGGCTCTCCTCAGCTCGGTAAAGCTACTTCAAGAGCACGAGGAGGTTAAGCAAGTTGGGGCGGAAGTACGGCAGATAGCCGACGATGCGCAGGAAGCCGCCGGCCAGGCTGCTACCAGCGGCATAGCGACTTTCTACCAAGAAAGAGCCGACACGGAGCGCCGCCGGCACTTTACCTGGAACGCCCTGCTGCTCGCGTCGACAGCTGCCGGAGTATGGCTTGGTTGGTTCGTTGTTTTCCGCACCGCCGACTCTGGCTTGACCGTGCATGAGTTAGCCAGGGCAACGATCGCCCTTCCGGTTCTCCTGCTCGCTGCCTACTCAAGCCGCCAAGCGAACTACCACAGGAATTCGGAGTCCGATGCCCGCAGTATTGCCGTTCAACTTAAGACGATACGCGCTTATTCCGACGCTCTAGACACCTCAGCCCGACAGGAGATTTTGCGGTTATTTGGAACCAAGATATTCGGCCCTTCCGCTGACACGCCATTTCCCACTGCCCCTACGGCTGCAGCGGAAGGGGATGCAGGCGAAGGCTTTTCCGCCGACATGATCCAGGTCCTTAGGGCACTCGCCCAGGGCAACAAGAGCAGCGGTCCTGCTTGAAGACCCCGCGCCCTGCGCCATCCCGTCTGCCGTCGACCCGCCCTCCTGGGGAGCGGGCCGCCGCCCGGCCCGCCATGTCAAGACGGCCTTGACGCACGTTCGGACGCTGGCGGGTCGGGCGGTGGTCTGCTCGGCTTGCCCGGGTCGACGGCAGACGGGATGGTCCGCGCAACCACCCGCGGACCGCAACGCGCCGACGGGTTTGCAGCCATCTCGGAGCCCGAGCGCCCCCGCCGGAGGCGCAGTAACCGCAACCCGGCGACCGCCGCCAGCTTCGCCGACGCGGCCGGCGTGCGCTCCCCTACGCCGCGCGGGCTCGTGGCCGCGCGGCCCGGCCGGCTGCCGGCCCACCATCACCCGGTCAAACGCCCTGTCGTTCTGCGGCGGCCCCTTGGACTTCCGCCTTCCGCGCCAGCCGGCGGGCATATGCGTGGCCGGAGTCGGAGCGTCAGCGAAGCGACGGACACGCGCCCAGGCGGCGGCGCGTGCGGCCCGTTGCGGGCCGCCTTGATCTCGTACAGAAAGTTCTCACAACATGGGGATCACCCTGGTTGTCATCCGTCGACTGATGCGCAACACTCGTGCGCCAACTGATCTGCGACACCTCCGCACGCTGATTGCGGCTACTTCCGGGCTCTCGATCGGCCGCCGAATGTTGCGGGATACTGCCTCAATGATCAGGTTCCGCTTCGAGCTGTACCCACTGGACAAGGTGTCGCCGTGGGGCAGTGACCAGCCGAGGCTCCACTGGTTCGGCCTCACTGAGGGTTGGTACTGGCTCGAAGCAGGCGGGCAGGAGCTGCTGCGCCGCACGCGGGAGGTTCACCCGCATCCCTACATCGACTACTACCTGGCGCGGCTCTGGGAAGACGTCATTGTCCTTACACCCGAGGTGCTGGAGCCGGTCCCCGACGATCTGCAGCCATTCATCGCCTCCGACCCCACGCAGTGGACGTGTGACCCGCTCGAGTTCGTGGCCGAGCCGGATGAGGAACGGACCGACGACGGGAACGCGGACCTGCCCGACCATCCAGTCGTCACGGCCGCGATCTGGCACGGCGACCACTACCTGGACTTCGGTTACCTGCGCAATCCTCCCAAGCTCCGGGTCTGGCGCACCGCCCGCGGCGATCGGGACGAGATCACCATGGATTGGCGGCACGAGGACGACGGCGAGATCGTTTTCACCGCCGACCCCACAGTCCGGCTCAGCGTCCCGACCAGCGCATACCTTGAGGCCGTGCACACCCTCAACCGCGAGCTGATGTACAACATGGGGCAACGGGTCGAAGAGCTGGAACGCCTCGGTGGGCTACCTGGCGTGAATCTTGACCTCGTCCAGCTGCGGCGGGAACACGAAGACCGACGGCATTGGCTTGCCAGGAACCTCAACCGCTCCCCGAACACCGACTGGAACGTCGTCCGCCAAGGTGCCCGCCTGCTGCTCGCTGACGTTCAACGGATCGACGCCCCCAACGGGCTAGGCACTACTTCGAGCACCTGACCGGGACAGCATCCGCTCCTCGGCATGACAGGAGCTTGCGTGGCGGCCATCCTCTCGCCCCTAGCTTCGCAGTGACCCTGCCGTGGGAGACGCTGACCGGCGAGCCGCGAACCGTAGAGCTGTACCTGACGACACCCGCTGGTCTGGCGCTGTCCCGCTCGATGTTCAACTCTGGCGTCTGGAAGCCCGCGATCCGGGCGACCGGCATCCCCGACGACCGGCACAACGGGACGCACGTCCTGCGACACACCTACGCCTCGGTCCTCCTGGACGCCGGGGAAAGCATCAAGGCGCTGTCGGCCTACCTGGGCCACGCGGACCCGGCTTCACCCTCCGGACCTACACCCACCTGCTACCGGCAAGCGAAGATCGCACCCGCCGGGCCATTGACAAGGCACTTGGTGAGGACCAGGGCCGCGATGTTGCTCCGGAGGCCCTTGACGGCCTGGACACGGCATGATCATGGTTTATCGGCCCTAGCAGCGGCTTGCGGTGCAGGTCAGAGGCCATGCCGCTCTTACTTCCAGCGGAAGTGGACGAAGAGGCGGCCGAAGTTCTTGGAGTCCTTCTCCACCCGGTGGTAGAGCTGTTTGACGTCCTTCTGGTCGAGGAACCGCAGCACCCGCTTCTTGAGCTGCCCCGACCCCTTGCCCGGGATGATCTCCACGAGGGTGGCCTTCTTCGCCACCGCCTCGTCCATGATCCCGCGCAGCGCACGGTCGATGTCCTGGCCCTTGTTGAAGATGTCGTGCAGGTCCAGCTTGAGCTTCATGCCGCAGCCCCCGGCCGGTCAGGTCCCATGTCCGCCATCCTAGGCACGCCCGTCGGCCCGCCCGCCGGACGACGAAGGGGCGGCCCGTAGGACCGCCCCTTGCTCGTCACCAGTTCTGCGCTCAGCGCGTGCCGCCCACCCGGGTCTCCACCCGCTGCAGCGCGATCCGGTAGTCGTCGTTGGCCGCGTACATCGCCGCGGCGATCCGCAGGTGCCGCAGCGCGTCGGTGTGCCGGTTCAGCCGCTCCAGCGTCCGACCGAGCACGTGGTGCGCGTAGTGGTCGCTGGGGTCCCGGTCGACCAGCTCGCGCAGCTGCTCCTCGGCCCGGTTGAGCTGGGCCGACTGGAAGTACGCCCGGGCCAGCAGCTGCCGGACAGCCGCGTTGCCGGGTTCGGCGTCGACGATCGGTTCCAGCAGTCGGGCCGCTCCGCTCGGGTCACCGGTCTCGAAGAACATGGTCGCCCGCCGGTAGTCCGCCAGAAGATCCATCTGCCCACCTCCTCGGGTCGCGCCGTCACCTGTTCCGACGCTGGCACAACACTGGGCGTTTGGCGACTGTTCCCCGTGTCGAAATCGGGTCAGGTGCGGGCGTCCCGGCGGCCGGCGGCCAGCTCCCAGGCGCGGACGCCGCCCACGATCCCGGCTGTGTTCGGCACCACCACCACATCGTCGCCCATCCGGGTCAGCTGCTCGGGCCGGATCAGCCGGGAGTTGCCCCCGCCCAGGTAGAGCCGGTCCCACCGGAACACCGGGCGCAGCCCGTCCACCACCTGGCGGATCCGCCGGGACCAGAAGGCGTCGCCGAGCCGCCGACGCTCCGGCTCCCCCACGTACGTGTCGTACGTGGTGCCCCAGCGCACCGGCGCGTGCGACAGCTCCAGGTGCGGTGCGAGCACGCCGCCGTCGAAGAGGGCGCTGCCCAGCCCTGTTCCCAGGGTCAACACCAGTTCGCAGCCGGTACCGGCGACCACACCCGCACCGTGCACCTCGGCGTCGTTGAGCACCAGCGCGGGTACCCCGAACGCGTCGGCCAGCGCGCCCCGCGCGTCCCAGCCGGACCACTCGGCCAGCAGGTCCGGGTCGACGCGGGAGCGGGGGCCGCTGCGGGTGACGTAGTGCGGGGTGGCCACCACCACGCCGTGCCGGATCATCCCGGGTACGCCGACCGTCAGCCGGTCCGCCGTGGGCAGTCGCCCGCCCAGCTCCAGCAGGGTCTGGACGAAGAGCGCGGGCGGCAGCGGGTACGGGGTCGGCACCCGCAGCGGCCGGGCGCGCATCGTGCCGGCCTCGTCGAGGACCGACGCCTTGATGCCCCCGCCACCGCAGTCGATCGCCAGAGTGGTCACCACGTCGTTGAGTCTGCCCGCTGCCGTCGGCTCTTATGCGGGCAGCCGGATAGGCTGCCGTCCTGATGAGCGCCACGATGATCGTCAAGGACCTGGCCGCCGGGCACGGGGACCGCCCACTCTTCTTCGGGCTGGACCTGGTCGTCGCCCCGGGCGACGTGGTCGGCCTGGTCGGGCCGAACGGGGCCGGCAAGTCGACGCTGCTGCGTACCCTCGCCGGATTGTTGCCGGTCGAGGCCGGCAGCGTGCGACTCAGCCCGCCCACCGCGAGCGTGGGGCACCTGCCGCAGGAGCCGGAACGGCGACCGGGCGAGACGGTACGCGACTTTTTGGCCCGCCGGACCGGGGTGACCGCCGCGCAGGCGGCGCTGGACGCGGCCACCGAGGCGCTGACCGCCGGGGCGGCGGGCGCCGACGACGCGTACGCCGACGCGTTGGAGCGCTGGCTCGCCCTCGGCGGCGCGGACCTGGACGAGCGCGCCGAGCAGGTGAGCGCCGACCTGGGCCTCGCGGTCGACCTGGACCACCCGACGACCGGGCTGTCCGGCGGTCAGGCGGCCCGCGCCGGGCTGGCGTCGCTGCTGCTGAGCCGGTACGACGTGTTCCTGCTCGACGAGCCGACCAACGACCTGGACCTGGCCGGCCTGGAGCGGCTGGAGGAGTTCGTCACCGGGTTGCGCGCCGGCACGGTGCTGGTCAGCCACGACCGGGAGTTCCTCACCCGCACGGTGACCCGGGTGCTGGAGCTGGACCTGCCGCAGCAGCAGATCAATCACTTCGGCGGCGGCTACGCGGCCTACCTGGAGGAGCGCGAGGTGGCGCGGCGGCACGCCCGAGCCGACTTCGAGGAGTACGCCGACACGAAGGCCGGCCTGGAGGCGCGGGCCCGCACCCAGCGTGGCTGGATGGAGAAGGGCGTGAAGAACGCCCGCCGCAAGGCCACCGACAACGACAAGATCGGCCGTAAGTTCCGCAGCGAGTCGAGCGAGAAGCAGGCCGCCAAGGCCAAGCAGACCGAACGGCTGATCGAACGACTCGACGTGGTCGAGGAGCCCCGCAAGGAGTGGGAGCTGCGGATGGAGATCGCCGCCGCGCCCCGCGCCGGCGCCGTCGTGGCCACGCTGCGACATGCGGTGGTACGCCGGGGAGGTTTCACCCTCGGGCCGGTGGACCTCCAGATCGACTGGGCGGACCGGGTCGCGGTGACCGGTGCGAACGGTTCGGGCAAGTCCACCCTGCTGGCCGCGCTGCTCGGGCGGCTGCCGCTGGACGAGGGCACCGCCTCGCTCGGGCCGGGAGTGGTCATCGGCGAGGTGGACCAGGCTCGGGGGCTGTTCCTCGGCGACGTGCCGCTTATCGACGCGTTCCACGCGGCCGTACCGCACCTGACGCCGGCGGACGCGCGGACCCTGCTGGCCAAGTTCGGGCTGCGGGCGGCGCACGTGCCGCGGCCGGCGGCGACCCTCTCCCCCGGCGAGCGGACCCGCGCGGCGCTGGCCCTGCTCCAGGGGCGCGGGGTCAACCTCCTGGTGCTCGACGAGCCCACCAACCACCTCGACCTGCCCGCCATCGAACAGCTCGAATCGGCGCTGGCCAGCTACCCCGGCACGCTGCTGCTGGTCACCCACGACCGGCGGATGCTGGCCGCCATCGAGACGAACCGTCGGCTGCGGGTCGACGCCGGACGGATCGCCGAGGATTGATCCGTGCCGAAGGGCCGGGCCGGGGTCAGAATGACGCCATGCTCAAGTGGGAGTACGCCCTGCTGGTCCGCCGCCGCCAGGCGGCGACCAACGACCTCGGCTGGGAGGTCGTCTTCGTCTGGTACGGTCCGGACGGCTCGATGGTCGACGTGACGCCGTACGGCGACACCGCGCTGGCTCACCTGAACCGGGCCGGCGACCAGGGCTGGGAACTGGTCGCGATGAGCGAGGACCCGTCCCTGCCCGGCAACAACGAGTTGCACCGCTACCACCTGAAGCGGCCGAAGCCCGCCGCCCCGCAGCCCCGCCAGCGGATGCGCGGCAGCCGTCGCACCCTGTCCGGCTGACCGCCGTCGCGGACGCCTGGATCGGCGCGGCCCCACTCCGCGAGGCCACCCCCCGATGAGCGTGATGACTGGGCGGCATCTTGATGCCGCCCAGTCATCACCCTCGACCGGGAGGTGCCTCGGACGGCCGACACGCCAGCCGACAGCCGGGCAATCACGAAACGGCGGAAACGGGAATACCGGGCGCGTGGGCGGGTAACGCGCGGCGGGAGGTGGCCCGAATGGTCGCTTTGGCACAGACTCCGCCCTCGGCCGACCGGCTGCGGTTGATCGACGAATCCCTCGCGCAGGCGTGGGCGGACCAGGTCCGGCACGACGACCGACTGCGCGCTCTGGCGGTCGAGGTGCGCTTCGACCGGGGGGTCGCCCACCTCACCGGGGAGGTGGCCGAGCCCGCCGAGCTGCGGTTGGTCCGCGACCTGGTGGGGCGGCTGGCCGGCGTCTACGGCGTCTGGTGCCGCGTCGGCGTCGGTGACCGGGAGCCGGTGGTGGTGGACCTCGGTTGCGGGCCGACCAAGCAGTGGTCGAGCAACCTGGGGTTGGACATCTACCCGGCGCCGGGGGTGGACGCGGTCGCGGATCTGTCCGGCTCGCTGCCGCTGGCGGACAAGTCGGTGGACGTCCTCTTCGCGGTGCACATCCTGGAGCACCTGATCGACTTCCTGCCGCTGGTGGACGAGTGCCACCGGGTACTGCGGCCGGGTGGCGTCCTTCACGTTATGAGCCCCTGGTGGGGGCACGTGAACGCGGTCGCCGACCCGACGCACGTCCGGCTGATGGACGTGCAGACGTTCAAGGGGATCTGCCAGCTCCGACCGCCGGGCACGCCCCGGTGGTACCCGCTGCACGCGGGCTGCGACGGCGCCTCGATCTTCGCCGACCTGACCCCCCTGCCTCCGGAGGCCGACCCGGCACCCCCGTCCCACCTGGCCCGCTTCTTCGACTGAGCACCGGCAGACGGCCGAACCCGGTCCGGGATTACGGGGCCTGGGTGGACTCGCGGATCTCCAGGCGGTAGGGGGCCGAGAGCTCCTTCGCCGGGGCGGCGCGGTCGCCGTCCAGGCGGTGGGCAAGGAGTTCGACTGCCAGTTGGGCGATCCGCTCCTTGTCCGGTGCGACAGTGCTCAGGGTCGGGATCGAGAACCTGCCGTCCTCGATGTCGTCGAAGCCGACCACCGCCACGTCCTCGGGCACCCGCAGGCCGGCCTCGTGCAGGGCACGCAGGGCGCCCAGGGCGAGCGTGTCGTTGAAGCAGAAGACGGCGTCGGGGCGTACGCCGGCGGTGAGCAGGCCGCGCATCGCGGCCGCGCCGTCGGCGCGGTGCCAGGCCGGCGCGGGCGCCACGAGGGTTTCGTCGTAGGGCAGACCGGCGGCCCGCAGCGCCTCGGCGTAGCCGGCCAGGCGCAGGCGGGCGCTGGCGCCCTCGTCAGTGCGCTGCGAGCCGATGGCCGCGATCCGACGGTGGCCGAGCTTGATCAGGTGGTCGGTGATCTCGCGGGCGGCGGTCACGTTGTCGATCACCACGCGGTCGGCGGGGCCGTGGTCGACGCGCTCGCCGAGCAGCACCATCGGGGTGCCGTCCAGGCCGGCCAGGTCCTCGGCGGTGAGCGCCAGCGGGCTGAAGATCAGCCCGTCGATCAGGTGGTCGGTGATGCCGGAGGCGACCACCCGCTCCTGCTCGCGCCGGCCGCCGGTCTGGTCGATGAGCACCGTCCAGCCGTAGTCGGCGGCGGCGGTGACCACGTAGCGGGCGAGTTCCGCGAAGTACGGGATGTCCAGTTCCGGCACCGCCAGGGCGATCACCCCGGTACGCCCCTTGCGGAGGTGACGGGCCGAGAGGTTGGGCCGGTAGTTCAGTTCGGCGATGGCCTCCTCGACCCGGGCCCGGGTGTCCGGACGTACGTGCACGTAGCCGTTCACCACGTTGGAGACGGTCTTCACCGAGACGCCCGCCCGTTCGGCCACGTCCTTGAGCCTGTGTCGCACGCCGCAACCTCCCCGATGTAACCCAGCGCACCATACCTCGTCAGCAGCTCTTTACAACGTTGCCTACAACGTTGTAGAAACGAGGGACGCCGGGTGGGCGGTGACTGCGGTCACCCGGTTCCGGCACTGAGGAAAGGTGGCATCCCTTGCGGACCGCGCAGCTGACGATCGACCCGGCCTTCAAGATCGGGCCGGCCGACCGACGTCTCTTCGGCTCGTTCGTCGAGCACATGGGGCGGTGCGTCTACGGCGGCATCTACGAGCCCGGCCACCCCAACGCCGACTCCCGCGGCCTGCGCCGCGACGTGCTGGACCTGACCCGTGAGCTGGGCGTCTCGGTGGTCCGCTACCCGGGCGGCAACTTCGTCTCCGGCTACCGCTGGGAGGACGGCGTCGGCCCGGTCGGTGACCGGCCGCGCCGGCTCGACCTGGCGTGGAAGACGATCGAGACCAACGCGTTCGGGCTGGACGAGTTCATGACCTGGGCCGCCGAGGCCGGCGTCGAGCCGATGATGGCGGTCAACCTGGGCACCCGCGGCGTCCAGGAGGCGCTCGACCTGCTGGAGTACGCGAACCACCCGGGCGGCACCGAGCTGTCCGACAGGCGCCGCAAGCACGGCGCGGAGGACCCGTACGGCGTGCGGCTGTGGTGCCTGGGCAACGAGATGGACGGCCCGTGGCAGGTCGGCCACAAGACCGCCGACGAGTACGGGCGGCTGGCCGCCGAGGCGGCCCGCGCGATGAAGATGATCGACCCGTCGATCAGCCTGGTCGCCTGCGGCAGCTCCAACCGGCGGATGCCCACGTTCGCGGCGTGGGAGGCGACAGTGCTGGAGCACACCTACGAGCACGTCGACTACATCTCGGCGCACACCTACTACGACCCGTCCGACGGCGACCAGGCCAGCATCCTGGCGTCGGCCGTCGACATGGACAACTTCATCACCGAGGTCGTGGCGACCGCCGACCACGTGGCCGCCAGGCAGCGGCAGAAGCGCAAGCTGAAGATCTCGTTCGACGAGTGGAACGTCTGGTACGAGTCCCGCCTCCAGGCCGACCTGGACCGGCGTGGCTGGGTCGAAGCGCCCGCGCTGATCGAGGACGACTTCACGGCGGTGGACGCGGTGGTGGTCGGTGACCTGCTGATCACCCTGCTCCGGCACGCCGACCGGGTCGGGGTCGCCGCCCAGGCCCAGTTGGCCAACGTGATCGCGCCGATCCGCACCCGCAACGGCGGCCCCGCCTGGCGGCAGAGCATCTTCCACCCGTTCGCGCTGACCGCCCGGTACGCCCGGGGCACCGTGCTGCGCACCGAGCCGGTGTCGCCGCGCTACGACACGAAGAAGTACGGGGACGTGCCGGTGCTCGACACGGTCGCCGTGCACGACGAGGAGACCGGCGAGCTGACCGTCTTCGCGACGAACCGTGACACGACGGACCTCGCAGTGGACATCGACCTGCGCGGCCTGCCCGGACTATCCGGTTACTCCTTCCAGAGCATCGCCGCCGGGTCCGACCCGTCGGCGACGAACACCGAGGCCGAGCCCGACCGGGTGACGCCGCGGGAACTGCCCACCCCCACCCCCGACGGCGGCCGGTGCACTGTGCGTCTGCCCGCCGTGTCGTGGAGCGTGCTGCGCTTCGGCCCGACCGGCGTCTGATGTCGTACCGGTTCTGAGCAGGCACAATTCATCCCGTCCCCCTCCAAGGAGAGATACAGCATGATCCAGAACGACATGAGCCGGCGACGCCTGCTCGGCCTCGGTCTCGGAATCGGTGCCGCGGCCTCGCTGACCCTCGCCGGCTGCGGCGGCGGCGACAGCACCTCCGGGCCGGCCGCCGGTAACGGCGGCAAGGAGTACACCGGCCCGAAGGTCGACCTGAAGCTGTGGAACGGGTTCACCGGCGGCGACGGCGACATCTTCAAGGCGCTGGTCAACCAGTTCAACACCGAGCACAAGAACATCGCGGTGTCGGTGGCCACGTACCAGTGGGAGGACTACTACAACAAGCTTCCCGGTGCGGCCTCCAGCGGCAACGGCCCGGACATCGCGGTCATGCACATGGACCAGCTCGCCACCTTCGCCGCTCGTGGCGTGATCACCGAGCTGGACGACGTGGCCAAGAACCTGGAGCTCTCCGAGGGCGACTTCGCCCCGACCGTCTGGAAGGGCGGGATCTACAACAACAAGCGGTACGGCATCCCGCTGGACATGCACCCGCTGGGCTTCTACTACAACAAGGCCGTCATGCAGAAGGCCGGCCTCGACCCGAACAAGCCGCCGGCGACGAAGGACGACTACACGGCGGCCCTGGCCGAGCTGAAGAAGGCCGGTGTGCAGGGCTTCTGGGTCAGCCCGTTCCAGTTCACCGGCGGCATGACGTTCTACTCCCTGCTCAACCAGTGGGGCGCCACCCTCTTCGACGCCGAGGTGGCCAAGGCGACGTTCAACTCCGACCCGGCGGTCGAGGCGTGCACCTGGCTGGTCGACATGATCAAGCAGGGCTACTCGCCGGCCAACGTCGGGCAGGACGCCGACTACCTGGCGTTCAAGAGCGGCAAGAACGCCTTCACCTGGAACGGCATCTGGCAGATCAACGACCTCAAGAAGAGCCCCGAGGTCCAGTGGGGTGTCGCCCCGCTCCCGCAGATCGGCAGCAAGCCGTCCGCCTGGGCCAACTCGCACAACTTCACGATCGTGAAGCAGCGCGCCAACGACGCCAACAAGGTCTCCGGGGCGAAGGTCTTCATCAACTGGCTGAGCCAGCACTCGCTGGACTGGGCCAAGGGCGGGCAGATCCCGGCCCGCAAGGAGGTCCGTGAGGGCGCCGAGTTCAAGGCGCTGCCGGAGATCTCGTCGCTCGCCCCCGAGCTGGAGTACGCGGCTTTCCCGCCGGCGGCGCCGGGCCTGGGCGAGGTCATGACGACCTTCTACAACTCGTTCAACGAGGCCGCGCTGGGCAAGAAGTCGCCCAAGCAGGCGCTCGACGACGGCGTGTCCAAGGCCAACAAGCAGCTCGAGGACAACCGCAAGAAGTACGGGAGCTGATAACCCGTGGCGGACGTGATCGAGGTCGGGGCGGCGCGCGGTGACGCGCCGCCCCCGGCGGCCAACGCAGCCCGCCGGGGCGCCTCGGCGGGCCGGACCGGACGGGCGACGCCATACCTGTTCCTCGCCCCGTACCTGGTCCTGTTCGGGGTCTTCGGCCTGCTGCCGATCATCCTCGGCCTCTGGCTGAGCGTGCACCAGTGGGACTTCCAGCTGCCCAACCGACCCTTCGTCGGGTTGGACAACTACACGGAGCTGTTCTCCAGCGACTCCGCCGTCTACGGCGACTGGTGGGAGAGCGTCCGGGCCACCGCGATCTTCACGGTGCTGTCGGTGCCGCTGCTGGTGGTCGTACCGCTGGGGTTGGCTCTGCTGTTGAACCGCTCCTTCCCGGGCCGCACCTTCTTCCGGGCGATCTACTTTGCCCCGTACGTGCTGGGCGTGGCGGTGATCGGCCTGCTCTGGCGGTTCCTGCTCGACGCCAACCTGGGCCTGGTCAACCGGCTCCTCGGAGTCGTCGGCCTGCCGTCGGACACCCCGTGGGTGACCAACATGCCGTGGGCGTGGATCTCGCTGGTCGGGGTGACCGTCTGGTGGACCTCCGGCTTCAACGCGGTGATCTACCTGGCCGGTCTGCAGGACATCTCGCCGGAGCTGTACGAGGCGGCCCGGATGGACGGTGCCAACGCGTGGCAGCGGTTCCGCAATGTGACAGTGCCCGGGCTGCGGCCGGTGCTGCTCTTCGTGATCACCACGACGGTGCTCGCCTCGGCGAACATGTTCGGCCAGTCGTTCCTGATCACCCAGGGAGCGCCGGGCACGGAGACCCGCACAGTGGTGTGGTTCATCGTCGAGGAGGGCCTGCGGGACAACGACGCCGGTCGCGCCGCCGCGATGAGCATCGTGTTCGCCCTGCTGCTGGCGGTCGTGAGCATCGCCAACTTCCGCCTCTTCCGCTACCGGGAAGACTGAGGGGACCGCCATGACGACGCCCACGCCGACCACCAACGGCTCCGCCTCCGGGCTGCGCCGGGTCGTCTTCTACGCCACTCTGGTCGCGCTCACCCTGATCTTCCTGACCCCGCTGGTGTGGATGGTCATCACCTCGCTGAAGACCTACACCGCCGCCCAGCAGATCCCGCCGAGCTGGCTGCCGAACCCCCTCGCCGGGTACGGCTACGAGCAGATCCTCAACAACTCGGCGAACCCGGTGCTGCGCTGGTTCCTCAACAGCATGGTGGCGGCCACGCTGCACTCGCTGCTGGTGCTGGTGACGGCCTCGATGGCCGCGTACTCCCTGGCCCGGCTGCGGTTCCGTGGACGCGGGGTGACCTTCGCGCTGATCGTCGGGACGCTGTTCATCCCGCCGACCTCGCTGATCATCCCGAACTTCCTGATCGTCGACCAGCTCAACTGGATCGACACCCTCGCCGTGGTGGTGGTGCCCGGCGCGGCCAGCGCGTTCGGGGTGTTCTTCCTGCGGCAGTTCTTTCTCTCGCTGCCGAACGAACTGGAGGAGGCCGCCACCCTCGACGGCGCCAACCAGTGGCAGATCTTCGTCAAGGTGGTGCTGCCGCTGTCCAGGCCGGCGTTGGCCACCCTGGCCGTGCTGTCGTTCCTGACCAACTGGAACGACTTCCTCTGGCCGATCTTCGTGCTGTTCAGCCCGGAGAAGTTGACGCTGCCGCCGGGCCTGGGCCTGCTCCAGGGCTCGTACGTCACCGACTACCCGGTGATCATGGCGGGCGCGGTGCTCGCCAGCCTGCCGGTGCTGATCCTCTTCGTGCTCGCGCAACGGCACATCATCCAGGGCGTCTCCCGCAGCGGCCTCAAGGGATGACGCGCTCGACCGCCCGGCGACGCGGCGCGGCGGCGATCACTCTCGCCGCCGCGCTGCTCGTCACGGGCTGTTCCGACGGTGACGAGACCACCTACACGAGCAACGGGAGTGGCCCGAGGATGTTCACCAACCCGGTCGTCAGCACCGACGCCCCGGACCCGCAGGCGATCCAGGTGGGCGACACCTGGTACCTGTTCCACACCAACTCGCAGGGCCACAACGTCCCGGTGCGCACCTCGTCGAACCTGGTCGACTGGACCGAGGCGGAGGACGCCCTGCCGACGCTGCCGGACTGGGCGGACCCCGGCAAGACCTGGGCGCCCGAGGCGATCGAGCTGGCACCGGACCGGTTCCTGCTCTACTACACCGTCGCCGGGCGGGAGTCCGGCCGGCAGTGCGTCGGGCGGGCGGTGGCCAGCGCGCCGCAGGGGCCGTACTCCGACGACGCGACAGGCCCGCTGATCTGCCAGGCCGACCTGGGCGGGGCGATAGACGCCAGCCCGTACCGGGACACCGACGGCAGTCTCTGGCTGCTGTGGAAGAACGACGGCAACGCGATCGGGGTGGACACCTGGATCTGGTCGCAGCGCCTCGCCGACGACGGCCTGACCCTCGTCGGTGAGCCGACGAAGCTGCTCAAGCAGACCGAGCCGTGGGAGGGCACCCTGATCGAGGGGCCGTTCTTCCACCGCCAGGACGGTCGGCTGCTCCTGTTCTTCGCCGCCAACGCCTACGACCGGGCCGAGTACGCCGAGGGCTACGCGGTCTGCGAGAGCCCGACCGGCCCGTGCGTGAAGGGAGCCGAGAACCCGATCCTGAAGAGCAACGAGGCCGCCTCCGGCCCGGGGCACGCCTCGATGGTGGTCAAGGACGGGCGCACCTGGCTGCTGTACCACGCCTGGCCTCCGGGCCAGGAGGGCAGCACCGACCCCGGCCGTCAGGTGTGGCTCGACGAGGTGACCTGGGTCGACGGCAAGCCTGTCGTCAAGGGTCCGACGGCCACGCCGCAGACCCGGCCCTGAGCTGATGAGTGCGGAGGGGCGCTCGGCCCCTCCGCACATCGGTCAGGCGCTCGGTTCGCGTGGCGCCGGGGCGACCGCCGGTTCGTGCTGGGCCAGCCGGTTGCGGCGGTAGCCGTAGCCGAAGTAGATGATGCCGCCGAGCAGCATCCAGGCCAGGAACCGCAGCCAGGTCTCCACCGACAGGTTGAGCATCAGGTAGAAGCAGGCCAGCGCCGAGACGACCGGCAGCACCGGGGAGAACGGCACCCGGAACGGCCGCTCCAGGTCGGGGCGCTTGCGGCGCAGGATCGGCACCGCGATCGAGACCAGCACGAACGCGCAGAGCGCGCCGATGCTGACCAGGTCGGCCAGTGCGGACAGCGGCAGGAAGCCGGCCAGCAGCGCGACCGCCACCGTCATGATCGCCGAGATCCGGTACGGGGTGCCCCACCGCGGGTGCACTGCCGCGATCGAGGGCGGGATCAGGCCGTCCCGGGCGATGGCGAAGCCGATCCGGCCCATCGCCACCAGGTCGACCAGGATGACGCTGGTCAGGCCGGCGACCGCGGCGATGGAGACGAGCGTCGCCGCCCAGCCGGCGCCCACCGACTCGAACGCCGAGGCGATCGGGGCGCCCCGGTCGATCTCGGTGTACGGCACCATCCCCACGACCACAAGCGAGACACCGATGTAGAGCACTGTGGAGATCAGCAGCGTGCCGAGCAGACCCAGGGTGAGGTCCCGCTTGGGCCTGCGCGTCTCCTCGCCCAGGTTGGCGACGGCCTCGAAGCCGGTGTACGCGAAGAAGACCACCGCAGCGGCGCTGAGCACCCCGACGAAGCCGAAGACCGACGGCTCCAACCCGAACAGCGCCTGCGTCACCGGCTGCTTGATGCCGTCGTCGCCACTGCCGGCGGGCTCGGCCGGCGGGATGAACGGGGTGAGGTTGGCCGCCTTCACGAAGAACAGGCCGGCGACCACCACGAAGACGCAGATCGACACCTTGACCAGCACCAGCAGGTTGGTGATCCGGGCGGACTCCCGGATGCCGACGATCGCCACGATGCCGAGGATGAGCACGATGGCGATCGCGCCGATGTTGACAGTGCTGCCCTCCTCACCGAACCACCGGGTCGGCAGGTCGAGCAGCTCGGCGAGGTAGCCGGACCAGCCGCGGGCCACCACCGCCGCACCGAGCGCGAACTCCAGCAGCAGGTCCCACCCGATGATCCAGGCGACGATCTCGCCCATCGTGGCGTACGCGTAGGTGTAGGCGCTGCCGGCGGTCGGCACGCTGGAGGCCAGCTCGGCGTAGCAGAGGGCGGCGAGCAGGGCGACCACGCCGGCGATGGCGAAGGAGATCACCACGCCCGGACCAGCGCTGTCGCGGGCCTCGATCCCGGTGAGCGTGAAGATGCCCGTGCCGATCACGATGCCGATGCCGAAGCCGGTGAGGTCGATCGCGCCGAGCCGCCGCTTGAGCCCGAGTCCGCCGTCGGTGCCGTCGGCGTCGCCCTGGGCTATGACGTCCTTGATTGGTTTGGTTCGCAGCACGGACATGCGCTCACCCCTCCCCACCGTGCGGCCACCACCGCAGCGGCCGGTGACCGCCGTGCTACCCAGCCGGAGGAATGGTCAACCACGAATACTTGCGGTGGCGACGCGATTGTGAAAATTTCCTTCTGTACGCAGATAGGCAGCGGCGAATCTTGCCGCACCCACAGTGCACGGGAGCCCCAATGAAGGGACATACCGCATGAAAGCAACCCGACTCACAGCCGCCGGTCTGGCCGCGGTTCTGCTCGGCTCACTCGCCGCCGCCACCCCCGCGAACGCCACCACCACCCCCACCACCCCGACCTGCGTCACCAACCCGGCCACCCCCAAGCGACAGTTTCGGGCGATGTGGATCTCGTCGGTGGTCAACATCGACTGGCCCAGCAAGGAGTCCCAGACCAGCCCGGACCGGGTCGCCGCCCAGCAGGCCGAATACCGGGAACTGCTCGACCTCGCCGAGCGGTTGAACCACAACGCCGTAGTGGTGCAGGTCCGACCGACCGCCGACGCGCTCTGGCCCTCGCCGTACGAGCCGTGGTCGGAGTACCTGACCGGCGTACGCGGCCAGGACCCGGGCTGGGACCCACTGGCCTTCCTGGTCGCCGAGTCGCACAAGCGCAACCTGGAGTTCCACGCCTGGTTCAACCCGTACCGCGTCTCCATGCCGGCCCCCGGCGGCGCCGGCGCCGACGTCAGCCAGCTCGCGCCCGGCCACCCGGCCCGGCAGCACCCGGACTGGACCTTCGCCTACCCGCCGGCCGGCGTGGCCGGCAGCCGGCTCTACTACAACCCCGGCATCCCCGAGGTCCGCGAGTTCGTCCAGACCGCGATGATGGACGCGGTCAAGCGGTACGACATCGACGGCGTGCACTTCGACGACTACTTCTACCCCTACCCCAGCGGCACCTGGCAGGTGCCCGACGACGCCACCTTCGCGGCGTACAACCGGGGCTTCACGGATCGGGCGGACTGGCGGCGGGACAACATCAACCTGCTGATCCAGGAGATGAACGGCAAGATCAAAGCGGCGAAGCCGTGGGTGAAGTTCGGCGTCAGCCCGTTCGGCATCTGGCGCAACGCCAGCGCCGACCCGCTCGGCTCGGACACCACCGGCAGCCAGTCGTACGACATCATCTCCGCCGACACCCGCAAGTGGGTCAAGCAGGAGTGGATCGACTACGTGGTGCCGCAGCTCTACTGGTACATCGGCCAGTACCCGGCGGCCGACTACGCGCGGCTGGTCCCGTGGTGGGCCGAGACCGTGCGCGGCACCCGGGTCCAGCTCTACATCGGCCAGGCCGACTACAAGAGCGGCGATCCGGCGTACGGGCCGTACTGGCAGAACCCGCGTGAGCTGTCCGACCACCTCACGCTCAACCGGTCGTACCCCGAGGTGCAGGGCAACGTGCACTTCTCGGCCGTCCAGGTGCGGGCCAACCGGCTCGGCGCCACCGACATCTACGCGGCCGAGCACTACTCCCGCCCGGCTCTCGTGCCGGCCATGCCGCACCTGCCGGCGAAGCCGTTGCTCCTCCCGGTGGTCACCAGGGTCGCCCGGGAGGCCGACGGGGTGCGGCTGACCTGGCGCCAGCCCGCCGACGGCGTGGGCCCGCTGGGCACGGCCACGTCGTACGCGATCTACCGCTTCGACGGCACCACCCTGCCCGGGCGGTGCGCCACGGCGGACGCCACGCACCTCGTCGACACCGTCCGGGCCACCCCCGGCGGCGCCCAGTCCTGGGTGGACACGACGGCCGAGCCCGGCCGCCGGTACACCTACCGGGTGACGGCGCTGGACCGTACCGCCAACGAGAGCCCGGCCAGCCCGCCGGCGTTCCTGCTGCACTGACCCGTTCCGCGAAATGCCCCGGGTGCCTCGCGCACCCGGGGCATTCGTCTGTTTGAACGTATGTCACCAATAGTTGGCGGCGCACATACCGCCCAGTTGATCAGCTGATCGACACTCATCGACATCCGGTAACCCGCCGGTAACTTCCGTCCCACCGCTCACCCCGCGGAGGTAAACCGTGCCCCGACGTCTCGCCACCCTGTTCGCCTCGGGCGCGCTCGCGCTGCTCGCCACCCTCGCCGTCGCCTCCCCCGCCGCCGCCGTCACCCCCGCGGAGCGACTGTCCGTGCTGTCGAGCTGGACCCAGACCAGCGCGTCCAGCTACAACTCCTGGAACAGCGCCCGCGTCAACCGGGCTCCCTGGACCGAGTACAACTTCGACTGGTCCACCGACTACTGCTCGTCCAGCCCGGACAACCCGCTCGGGTTCACCTTCAACCTGAGCTGCTACCGGCACGACTTCGGCTACCGCAACTACAAGGCGGTCGGCCAGTTCTCCGCCAACAAGTCCCGCCTGGACAACGCCTTCTACGCGGACCTGAAGCGGGTCTGCGCCACGTACAACACTGTCGTCCGCCCGGCCTGCTACAGCCTGGCCTGGACGTACTACCAGGCGGTGCACATCTTCGGCTCGGTGGCAGCCGTCCAGCAGGCCGACATCGACCGAGCCGCCCGCATGAAGGCCCAAGCCGAGGCCAAGGCCGCAACCCACTAACCCACCCCACCCCACCCGTCGCGTTGATCATGAAGTTGTTGCCCGTCCGCCCGGCGTGTCGCGGCAACAACTTCATGGTCATCGGTGGGAGGTCAGGCGCGTTCCGTTCGGGTTGCCGGGTGGTGGCGGTTGGGGTCCGCCGGGTGCGGGGGCGGCGCGTGTTGGGACAGGTCGGTGCTGAAGCGGGTCGAATCCGCCGCCAGGTCCGGGTGTTCCACGTCCAGCGCCAGGGCCACGGCCTCGTCCAGGCCCATCTCGGCGCCCTCCCCGTACGCGTCGTCGAACGCCGCGTCACCCGCCATCGCCCGCAGCTCCGCCTGCTGGTCGGCCCAGTAGCCGCCGTAGATGCCCGGTGTCGCTCGCATGCTCGCCCGGGTGGCCTGGGCCGCCCCGAACAGCCGGGCGGCGGTCAACCGGTCGCCACCGAGAG
Source organism: Micromonospora sp. MH99 (assembly GCF_021442385.1). GTDB lineage: Bacteria > Actinomycetota > Actinomycetes > Mycobacteriales > Micromonosporaceae > Micromonospora. Next base: position 100,172 of record NZ_MUZA01000008.1, on the reverse strand, counting down.
CGCAACGCACCGCGATCGCGTTGAGCGTGTCGCACGCCCGGCCGTGGTAGCCGTGCCCCATCCGTGAGCGCAACGCCACCAGCAGGTGCTCGTGCGCGGCGATCACGTCGCCCCTGGCCAGCGCGACCATCCCGAGCAGCATGTCCACCGAACGCCGGCCCCGCTCGACCGGCCGGGCGGCCTCCACCGGACGCGCCGCTCCCAGCAGCTCCGCCGCCTCCTCCAGCGCGCCGCGCCGCCACAGCAGCTCGGCCAGGCTGAACACGGCGAACAGCGCCTCGCCGACCACGTCCTGCCCGTGGGCCCAGTCGATGACCTCCCGACAGACCCGCTCGGCCTCGAAGAACTGGCCCATGTCCACCAACGGCGCGGCCCGGCCGGCGAGCACCCGGGCCAGCAGCCCGGCGTCGCCGGCCTGCCGGGCGGCCGCCTCCGCCCGCTGCGAGTAGCGCAGCTCCTCCGCGAACTCGCCGTCGGCGCCGGCGTGCAGGGAATGCATGTGGTACGCCGCCGCCAGCTCCGCGTCCGGGATCCGCTCGCCGGTCTCGGCGATCCGTCCGTACAGCCGGAACAGCCAGAGCCGGCCCTCCCGGGCCAGCCCGCGCTCACGCCACCACTGGTCCAGCCCACCGGCCAGGCGGAGACCGGCACGGGCGCTGCCGCCGGTGGCACACCAGCGCAACGCGGACCGCAGCTCGTCGGCCAGCGGGTCGAGGGTGTAGAGCGACAACGTCACCGGCCGGCCGTCCGGCCCCAGGTGGGCCCGCTCCAGCGCGTGCGCCGACCAGGCCACGTGCCGGTCCCGGGCAGCCTGCTCCTCACCCGCCTCGGCCAGCCGCCGCGCCGCGTACGCCCGAATCGGGTCGAGCATCCGGTACGAACTGCCGGCGGCGCGCGGCTCGGCCAACACCATCGACTTGTCGACAAGCACCGACAGTGGATCCAGCGGGTCGTCGCCCAGCAGCCACTCCACAGTCGGCAGATCCACCGGCCCCGCGAAGACCGCCAGCCAACGCAACAGCCGCGCGGCCCGGGGCCCCAACGTGCGGTACGACCAGGTGACGGTCGCCTGCATGGTCAGGTGCCGTTCGGTGGCCGAACGCTGCACGGCCCTGCTCGCCGGGGTGGGCGGCGGTGTCCCGATCGCCGCTGCCACGAGGTCCACGGTGTCCTGTTGGTTGCCGGACCAGCCCCGCTCCACCGGCGGCGGATCCGGATCCTCCCGGCCGGCGTCCAACGTGCCGAGGACGTCGTCCAACCGCTCGGCCAGCTGACCCACCGAGAGCACCCGCAGCCGGGCGGCCGCCAACTCGATGGCGAGTGGCAGCCCGTCCAGCCGCTGCACCACCCGCCGCAGGTCGGCCGACTCGGACGGATCGGGCCGCCGACCGCCACGGGCCGCCGCCGTACGGTCCAGCAGCAGCGCGACAGCGTCGCTCTCCACGCCGTCCGGACGGGGATCGACCGAGAGCGGCGGGATCCGCCAGACCACCTCGCCGGGCAGGCTGAACGACTCGCGACTGGTCGCCACCACCCGCACCCCGCCCCCGCCCGAGAGCAGCCGAGAGATGACCTCGCCGCAGGCGGCCGGTTGTGTGTCGCAGGTGTCCAGCACGACAAGCATCCGGCGGGCGGCCGCGTACTCGACGAGGGTGTCCAGCATCGGGCGGCCCGGCTCGGGCCGCAGCCCGAGCACCGCGGCGATGGCGAACGCCACCAACCCCGGGTCGGTCACCGCGGCGATGTCGACGAACCAGACCCCGTCCGGGTACGCCTCGACGACGCTACCGGCCAACTCCACGGCGAGCCGGGTCTTTCCCGCGCCACCCGCGCCCAGCACGGTGACCAGTCGGTGCCGCTCGACCAACCGGCCCAGCTCGGCCCGCTCGACCTCCCGCCCGACGAACGAGGTCACCTGGGTCGGCAGGTTGTGCGCCACCGCGTCGGCGGTGCGGGGGCGGGGGAACTGCCGTTCCAGGCCGGGCGCGACCAGTTGGAACAGCCGCTCCCGGTCGTCGAAGCCACGCAGCCGGTGCAGGCCCAGGTCCAGCAGGGTGGCGCCCGGGGGCAGCGGATCGGCCCGACGGGCAGTGGACGCCGAACAGAGCACCTGACCGCCGTGCGCGGCGGCGGCTACCCGGGCGGCCCGGTGCACCTCGGGGCTCGCGTACTCGCCGTCGCGGGGCTCGGCGTAACCAGTGTGCAAGCCCATCCGCACCCGGGGCGCGGCCTCCTCGGTGGGCCAGTCGTGGCTCGCCAACGCCCGCTGGGCGGTCAGGCAGGCGGTCAGCGCCGCCGCCGCGTCGTCGAAGGCCAGGAAGAACGAGTCGCCCTCGGTCAGCAGCTCCGCGCCACCGGTGGCGGCCAGGGTGCGGCGCAGCAACCGGCGGTGCTCGGCGAGCACCGGGCGGTAGTCCGCGCCGAGCAGTTGAGCCAGCCGGGTCGAGCCCTCGATGTCGGTGAACACGAAGGTCACCCAACCGCTCGGGAGCTGGATCCGTGGCGACATGCGTGGAACCTCCGCCCGTGACGTCGGGTTCATGCTGCCTGACTCCGAGCGGTCACGCATCGTGAGAACGGCCGGGCACGTGCCGCCTCAAGGTGCCACTCGAACCCGCTCCCGGCAAGGCCAGCCCACCGGCCGGCCACCGGAACGCCAGCTCAGCAGCCGCAGGCACCACCGCAACAGCCACCGCCACCAGCGGGAGCTTGCGCGCCACCAGCGCCCCGACCGGTGACCGACACCGCCGAGAGCAGCTTGACCGTGTCGGCATGACCCTGCGGGCAGGTGGCCGGGGCGCCGGCCTCCGCCATCGGACGGTTGACCTCGAAAGTGTCGCCGCAGGCGCGGCAGCGGAACTCGTACCGGGGCATGGCGATCAGGGTACGTGGGCCTGACGCTCGCCGGGGACATGAGTGATACTCGACGGGTGGTGGACGGCGAGGACAAAACGCGTGTGCAACCGCTTCGGCCGGCCGCGCCGCTGGACGGGCCGCTGGCCGAGTCGGGCGCCGCACCGGATCCGGCGCCCGCGGCCGTGCCCCGCCCCCGCCGGCCCTGGCTTCGCGTCGGCACGACCGACGCGAAGGCCAAGGCCCCCGCGACGTCCGTGACCACCGACGCACCCCTTTCCCCGAACGTCGGTGCCCCGACCGGTGACCAGTTGGGGGCCACCGGCGACCTCGCCCCGGCGAAGCCCTCTTCGGACACCACCGACCCCGACGCCCCAACCGCAGCCGACGCCGGCAGCGCCGACGCGGAGGCCGACGACGCGAAGGCCGAGAGCCCGACGCGCGACGACGCCGAGGGCGACACCGCGAAGGCCGACAGCATCGGAGCCCCGAAGACCGACAACCCGCGAGCGGACACCGCGGAGGCCGAGAGCGCGAAGACCGACGACGCGAAGACCGACGACGCGAAGGTCGACGTCGCGAAGGTCGACGACGCGAAGGTCGACGACGCGAAGGTCGACGACGCGAAGGTCGACGACGCGAAGACCGACACCGCGAAGGTCGACACCGCGACAGCGGCGGGCGCGACCGCCACCGACCTGACGGCGACCAAGGTGGACGGTGTCGCCGTGGTGCCGGTGCCCGAACGTGGCCGTCGGCGGCGGGTGCCGTTCGCGCACGCCGTACGGGTGCCACCGCCACGTCAGGCCGCGGTGACCGCCGCCCGGGCGACCCGCGCCTGGGCCCGCCGGCCCAGCGGTCGACTCACGGTCCCGGGAGTCTTCCTGCTGGTCCTGGTGGCCGCGACCGCCGCGGCGGGGGCGTTGCTCGTCCCGGCGACCATCCGGGGATCCCGACCGGTGGCCGACGTCACGGCCGCGCCGACCGTGGCCCTGCCGCCGGCGGTGCCCCTCGACCCGCTGCCCACCGGGCCCCTGCCCACCGGGCCGATGCCGACCGCGCCGCTCCCCACCGGAGCGTTCCCCAGCGGCGGCATGCCGACCGGGCCGACCGTCGGTCCGACGGCCGGCGGCCGTCCCTCGGACTCCCTGGCCGCCTGGGCGCAGCAGGTCGCCGCCAAGGTCAACATTCCCGCGACCGCCGTGCAGGCGTACGGGTACGCCGAGGTGATGCTCGCCCAGACCAATCGCAGTTGCGCGCTGAGCTGGACGACGTTGGCAGCGATCGGCCAGGTCGAGTCCGGGCACGGCTCGGCCAACGGCGCGCGCTTGGGGGCGGACGGCAAGGCGCTGCCCCAGATCATCGGGCTGCCGTTGGACGGGAACGGCGGCCGGATGCGGATCATCGACACCGACCGCGGCGCCCTGGACAAGGACAGCACGTTCGACCGCGCGATCGGGCCGATGCAGTTCATCCCGACGACCTGGCAGGAGATCGGCGCGGACGCCGACCAGGATGGCGTCAAGGACCCGCACGACCTGGATGACGCCGCTCTGGCGGCCGGCAACTACCTGTGCAAGGGCGGCCGCAACCTCAGCATCCCGGGCGACTGGTGGAACGCGATTCTGTCGTACAACGACGTGCGCCAGTACGCCAAGGCCGTCTACGACACCGCTGACCGGTACGGACGGGCCAGCCGCACGTGATGTGATCGTCCGCGTACATTGGAGAACTGGACACTTCCCCCGAGCAGCCGTTAGCGGCAAGCTAGACGGGTGATGGTGCGCGAGTGGGACCCCAGGACCGCGTCGTCCGCCGAGATCGCGTCGCTGCTGACAACGCTGAACGCGGTGCTGGCGGCCGATCTGCCGCAGGACCCGCCGTGGCGGGAGACCTCCCTGCGGGAGTATCTCGGCGAGGTGATGCCCGGTGAGCGGCGGATCTCCTGGCTCGCTCAGGCCGAGCCGACCGCTCCCGGTGAGACGGGCGCCGTCCTCGGGCAGGTCCACGTGCTGCTCCTCGGTGACATCGGGGTGCTCGAGGTGCTGGTGCATCCCTCCGTCCGACGCAACGGCCTCGGCCGCGAGCTGGTGCTGCGCGCCGCCCGCCGCGTCTACCAGGAGGGTTTCCAGTCGATCGGGGTCGAGGTGGTCGGCGACACGCCGGCGGTGGGCTTCTACGAGTCGCTCGGCTTCACCCGGGAGTACGTGGAGACGCGCAGCGTGCTCGACCTGACCTCGGTGGACTGGGCCGAGCTGGCCGAGATGGCCACCGGGATCGGCGCGGGCTACCACCTGGAGTTCTATCCCGGTGGGCCACCGGACGACCTGATCGAGTCGTACGCGCGGGCCAAGGCCGAGGTGCGCGACGTCGACGACGGCGAGCTGCGTCCCAGCTCGTATGACCCGGAGCGGCTGCGGGACAGCCTGGACACCCTGCACCGGCGGGGCATGAAGCCGTACATCGTCCTGGCCCGGCACGAGCAGAGTGGCGAGGTGGCCGGCCTGACCGAGGTCGTGGTGCCGGCGCAGCACCCCACCCGAGCCGACCAGTACGACACGATCGTCGCGCAGGACCACCGGGGTTACGGCATCGACCGGGCGATCAAGGCGCGGATGCTGCTGGAGCTGCGCTCCGCCGAGCCGGAGCTGGCCGAGGTGCAGACCTGGAACGCCCAGGCCAACGAGGCGATGCTCAAGGTCAACGCGGAGCTGGGCTACCGGCCCGACCGGGACTGGTGCGAATACAGCGTCGACGTCGCCGAACTGGTGCACCGCCTCGACCCGCCGCGCTGAGGAATTCACGAAACTGTCCGGTGGGGGATGGACGATGGACGGTTACGCCCCTTAACGTGCGTTGACTCCCATCCACCCATCGTGGAGGCCCTATGCGCCCGCGCCGCACGACAGCAGCGCTCGCGATCGCCACCGCCGCAGTGACCGTCACGGCCCTCGGCGTCACACCCACCGCGGCCAGCGCCGCGCCCACCGACCTGTTCATCTCGGAGTACGTCGAAGGCTCGTCGAACAACAAGGCGATCGAGCTGTTCAACGGCACCGGCGCCGCCGTCGACCTCACCGCAGGCGGCTACCAGTTGCAGCTCTACTTCAACGGCTCCACCACACCGACAAGCATCGCGCTGGCCGGGACCGTGGCCGCCGGTGACGCGTTCGTGTTCGCCAGCGCCTCGGCCGGGGCGGCCATCCTCGCCCAGGCCGACCAGACCACCGGGGCGAGCCTGTTCAACGGCGACGACGCGATAGTGCTGCGCCGGGGCACCACTGTGCTCGACTCGATCGGCCAGGTGGGCGTCGACCCGGGTGCCGAGTGGGGCACAGGCGCGACGAGCACGGCGGACAACACGCTGCGCCGGCTGCCCACGGTGACGTCGGGCGACACCGATCCGTCGGACGCGTTCGACCCGGCCGCGCAGTGGACCGGTCTGCCCGTCGACACCTTCGACGGGCTCGGCTCGCACACCGTGGACGGCGGCGGCCCGGTCGATGCGCCGGCCACACTGACCTGTGGTGGGCCGCTGGTCACCGCCGCCGGGACGGCCGCGAGCCGCGAGGTGACCGCCGTCGACCCCGACGACACGATCGTCGACCTGGCGGTGACCGCGATCAGCCCGAGCCCTGCCTCCGGCTCGATCACCCGTACCGCGTTCACCCCGGCCGACGAGGTGGGCGGCACCGCCCGCGCCACGATCAGCGCGAGCGCCGACCTCACCGCCGGGGCGTACACCGTCACCGTGACCACTACCGACGCGGGCGGTGGCACCGCCACCTGCGCGCTGGCCGTGCAGGTCACCCGGGAGCTGACCGTCGGCGAGGTGCAGGGTCCGACCACCGACGCCGAGTCCGGCCCCGCCGACCGGTCACCGCTCGCACCGGCGAGCGGCAACGGCACCAGCAGCACGATGTACGACGTCCGGGGCGTGATCACCCAGTTGACGCTCGCCCGGACGGCGGCCGGGGCGGAGCAGAACGGGTTCTTCCTGCAGAGCCGCAGCGGCGACACCGACGGTGACCCGACCAGCTCCGACGGCGTCTTCGTGTTCATGGGCACGTTCACCTCGCTGATCGGCGGCTACGTGCCGACGGTCGGCGACGAGGTGGTGCTCCGGGCCCGGGTGTCGGAGTACTACAACCTCACCCAGCTCTCCGGCGCGTCGCTGGTCCGCCAGATCGCCACCGGCCTGGACGTGGACACGACTGTCGCGGTGACCGACGCGGTGCCACCGGTCGAGCTGACCGAGGCGCAGCGCTGGTGGGAGCGGCACGAGGGCGCCCGGCTGCGCGTCCGCGCGGGCAGCGGCGCGGTGAGCGGTCGCGACGTCTTCTCGTCCACGGCGGACGCGGAGCTGTGGGTCGTCGACCGGGACGACCCGCTGCTCGACCGCGCCGACCCGTACGCCCGACGGGTCTTTCGGGACTCCCACCCGCTGGACAACGACCCGAGCCGCCGCTTCGACGATGGTAACGGTCAGCGCGTGCTGCTCGGCAGCATGGGCGTGAAGGGCACCGCCGGGGACAGCACCGCGCTGCTCCCGCCGGCGCACACCTTCGACACCCTGCGCGCGGATGCGGTGGGCGGCGTCTACTACTCGTTCGAGAAGTACGGCGTGCAGGTCGAGCGGGCCGAGTTCGACGCCGGGGCCGACCCGTCGAAGAACAACCCGCCGAAGCCGGCGGACCGTTCCCAGGAGGTAGCGGTCGCCACGTACAACGTGGAGAACCTGTACGACTACCGCGACGACCCGTTCGACGGCTGCGACTTCGCCGGCAACTCCGGCTGCCCGGGCGTCAGCCCGCCGTTCGACTACGTGCCGAGCAGCGAGGCGGACTACCGGGAGCACCTGACGTCGCTCGCCGACCAGATCGTCTCCGATCTGCACGCGCCGGATCTGATCCTGGTGCAGGAGGCCGAGGACCAGGACATCTGCACGGTCTCCGGTGCGGCGCTGGCCTGCGGCGACACCAACAACGCCGACGGTGCTCCGGACAGCATCCAGGAGTTGGCGCTCGCGGTGGCGGCGGCCGGCGGGCCGGCGTACGCCGCGACCTATGACCGGACCGGCGCGGACGCCCGCGGTATCACCGCCGCGTTCCTGTACCGCACGGACCGGCTGTCGTTGGCGGCCGCGACGGCGAACGACCCGCTGCTCGGCTCGGCGCCGACCGTCCAGTACCGGGCCCCCGGGCTGCCGGGCAACGCCGACGTGCAGAACCCGAAGGCCCTCAACGCGGTGCTGCCGGCCGATGTGGACACCTCCACCGGCAAGGACGGGAACAACGTCTTCACCCGGGCACCCCAGCTGGGCAAGTTCACGGTCGCCGCGGCGCCCGGTGCGGCCGAGCGGTTCACCCTGTACGCGCTGAGCAACCACTACTCCTCCGGCCCGGACGGCCGGATCGGGCAGCGGCGGGAGCAGGCGACGTACGGCGCGGCGATCGTCACCGCGATCGAGGCGTCCGATCGGAGCGCCCGGGTGGTCTACGGCGGGGACCTGAACGTCTTCCCCCGCCCGGACGATCCCATCGCCACCGCGGCGCAGCCGACGCCGTCGGACCAGCTCGCCCCGCTCTACGTGGCCGGCCTGCACAACCTGTGGGACACCCTCGTCGCACAGGTGCCCGCGTCGGCCTACTCGTACAGCTTCGAGGGGCAGGCGCAGACTCTCGACCACCTGTTCGTCAACGACGCGCTCTACGGTGACCTGGTGCAGGTGCGGGCGGCGCACGTCAATGCCGACTGGCCGGCGGAGTTCACTGGTGACGGGTCGCGGGGCTCCAGCGACCACGACCCGCAGGTGGCCCGTTTCCGGTCCCGGGCGTCGTTGACCGTCGCCGACACGTCGGTGGTCGAGGGCGACCAGGGCACCCGTCAGCTCACCTTCACGGCGACCGTGTCCCGTCCGTTGTCCCAGCCGGTGCTGCTCTGCGCCGCGACCGTCGGCCTCACGGCGCAGGCGGGCTCGGACTTCGACGCGTACGCCGGTTGCCGGGTGTTGGCCGCCGGTGACACCTCGGTGGCTTTCCCGGTCACCGTGCGGGGTGACCGGCGGCGTGAGTCGGACGAGAAGTTGACCCTGCTGGTGGCCGGGGTGCCCGGCCTGCGGCTGGCCGACCCCCTGGCGACCGGCACGATCACCAACGACGACTGAACGACGGCACTGACGGCCCACCCTCCGGTTTCCCCGGAGGGTGGGCCGTTCGCGGTGTCAGTAGTATTCGTCGATGATCGGGGGCGGTGGCAGGTGCCGATGCTGCGCGACCCGCACCTCCCACTGGCTGCGTCGGCGTCGCGCCTCGCGGTCCGCCGAGCTGCGGTGGTAGGTCTCCGGTGGCCGTGCCAGGCCGTAGATGTCCCCCCACCACTCCCCCGGCTCAGGATCGAGGATCGTATCGAGGTGGGCGGGGTAGCGGCGTCCGGCGCCGTCGTGAACGTCGTCGCGGTCGACCATCGGTTGAATCACCCGGCCCTCCTGGTCCACCACCACCAGATAGAGCCCGGCCGCGCCGAGTAGGCGCTCCAGCACCGCCAGGCTCGGTATCAGGCTGCCGGCCTCGACCTTGCCCACGGTCGACGGTGAGACCTTGGCGAAGCGGGCCATCTGGCGTTGCCCCAACCCCTTCATCCGACGGGCTCGCCGGACCAGGCCGGTGATGGGAAACCGCCCGACGGTCGGGCCGGGTGGCGAAGGAGGAACGAGTGCGGAGGCCATCCGACAACCATTCTCGGCCGAGACCTGCCTCTCAACCCCTGTGGATAACCCTGTGGAAAGCTGGCCGGCTCAGGGACTCGCCGCACCCCGCACGCATCCTTTGCTCTGCTTCAACGGAGGCGACAGTGGGAGGCTCTCAGTGTTGCCTCCGCTCAAGCAGAGCAAAGGACGTCAAGGTGGGCCGTGGGCCGTGGGCCGTGGGCCGTGCCGTGGGCCTTGCCGTGGGCCGTGGGCCTTGGGCCTTGGGCCTGGGCCGGTGAGCTGCTCGCCGCCGTCATCCGGATGGCCGTGGTTGACCAGCCGGGGCATCTGCCCTGATCGTCAGGGCGCGCGGGCGACGATCAGCGGACTGCGGACTGCGGACGGTCGAGGTCAGAGGTCGCAGAGGCGGCGGCCGGAGCCGATGTCGTCCAGTGCCGCGTGCAGGTCGCGGATGCGCCGCTCGGCCTCGGCGGTCAGCCGATCGTGCAGCCCCTGCCAATCGGCCAGTTGGGGGTCGGGTGGCAGGGCCGCGAGCAGGTCGCGGATCTCGTTGACGGTCAGGCCGACGCGCTGGGCCACCCGCGCCACCCTGATCCGACAGGCCGCGTCGGCGTCGAAGCGCCGCTGGTTGCCGCCGGTGCGGGCAGCCGTGATCAGGCCCTGCCGCTCGTAGAACCGCACGGCGGAGCCGCTGACCCCGCTGTCGCGGGCCACCTCGCCGACCGTCAACGTGCCCATCGCCACTCCCCCGCCGCCATTGACTTCACCATTAGTTCAAGTCCTAGCGTCCGAGGCATGACTACGCAAGAGGACACCGCACCGCCGACCGTCGCCGTGCTCGTCGGGAGCGTCCGGCAACCTCGGGTGGGCCGCTCGATCGCCGACTGGTTCGTCGCCCACGGGAGCCGCCGTACGGACCTCGACCTGGACCTCGTCGACCTCGCCGAGGTGGCGCTGCCCTTCGCCGACACCCCTCCCGGGGGCAATTCGGCCAGCCCGATCAGTGCCCGGTTGGCTGCCGCCGACGCGTTCGTCGTGGTGACGCCCGAGTACAACCACAGCTTCCCGGCCGCCCTGAAGAACGCCATCGACTGGCACTACCGGGAGTGGGCCCGCAAGCCGGTGGCCTTCGTGTCGTACGGCGCGGGCTCCGGCGGCATCCGCGCGGTCGAGCAGCTCCGGCTGGTCTTCGCCGAGGTGCAGGCCGCCACGACCCGCTCCGGGGTGGTGCTCCGGGCTCCCTGGGAGCGACTCGACGTCGCCGGTCGGCTGGTCGACGACGAGCCGCTGCGGCAGGCCGCCGACGCCACGCTGAGCGAGCTGGCCTGGTGGGCCGAGGCGTTGCGCGCCGCCCGCCAGGTCCGGCCCTGAGCCGCCGACATGGACGCGTCCGCGCGACGGCTCGGCTGGTACCTGACCCTGGGTGGTCTGCTCGCGGTGATCGACACCACGGTCACCGTGGTGGCCCTGCCGAGACTGGTCGACGACCTCGGCACCGACCTCACCACGATCGGCTGGGTCACCAGCGGCTATGCGCTCGCCCTGGTCGCGGTGATGCCCACCGCCGCCTGGGCGATCGGCCGCTTCGGCGCCCGCCGCACCTACCTGACCGCGCTGCTGCTGTTCACCGTCGGCTCCGTGCTGGCCGGTGCCGCCTGGAGCGTCGGGTCGCTTATCGCGTTCCGGGTGCTCCAGGGGCTCGGCGGCGGACTGCTCAACCCGGTCGGGATGGCCGTCGCGCTCGCCGCGGTGCCGCCGGGGCGGCGCGGACGGATGATGAGCCTGCTCGGCCTTCCGGTGCTGGTCGGGCCCCTGATCGGGCCGGTGCTGGGTGGGCTGCTGCTCGATCACGCGTCCTGGCGGTGGATCTTCTGGATCAACCTGCCGGTGGGACTGTTGGCGATGGTGCTCGGCCGGTCGGTGCTGCCGGTCGCCGACCCGCGACGAGCACCGGTCCGGCTGGACGTCCTCGGGCTGCTGCTGCTCTGCCCCGGTCTGGCGCTGGCGGTCTACGGCCTCAGCGTCACCGGCGAGCGGGGCGGGGTCGTCACCGCGTCCGTGCTGCTGCCGCTCGTGCTCGGCGCGATGCTGGTGGTCACCTTCGCCTGGCGGGCCGGCCGGGTACGGCAGCCGCTGCTGCGCCTGGCCGTGCTGCGCGCCCCGGGGATGACCCCCGGCGCGGCGACTGTGGCGTTCTTCGCCGCCGGATACTTCGGCTCGTTCCTGATCATCCCGGCCTACGTGCAGGTGGTACGCGGTGACTCGGCCACCCTGGCCGGGGTGATCGGCATCCCGCAGGCGCTGACCACCGGTCTGATGCTCCAGGTCGCGACCCGGCTCGTCGATCGCGTCTCGGCGCGGCGGGTCGTCGGGCTCGGCATCGCCACGGCAGTGGCCGGCACTGTGGCCCGGGTGCTGGTGCTCGACGCCGACACGTCGTACCCGCTGCTGGCCACGCTGGGTGCGGTCATCGGCCTGGGCATGGGTGCGACCCTGATGCCGACGATGACAGCGGCCAGCCGGTCGCTTCCGCCCGACGACCTGCCGTCCGGCTCCACGCTGCTCACCACCGTGTCGCACACCTCGGTCGCGGCCGGCACGGCACTGATCGCCGCCGCCCTGTCCTGGCTGGCGGACCGGCTCGCCCCGACCCTGGGCGGCGGGGGCATCACGGCAGCCAACCGGCTCGACCCGGCCAGCCGGCTCGGCCTCGCGCCGGAACTGGCGCAGGCCACCCGGCTCGCGCTTGCGGTGTCGGCCGTGCTGTTGGCGCTCGCCTGGCTGACCAGCCGGAGGCTCCCGGCCGCCGTCGCGGGCGCCGACGAGGTGGCCACCCCGACGGAACCCGCGGACCCGGTCAGTAGCGCTGGCGGAGCAGACCGGCGGCTTCGACCGCCCAGTAGGTGAGGATGATCTGCGCGCCGGCCCGCTTGATCGAGGTGAGCGTCTCCAACATCACCCGCTCCCGGTCGATCCAGCCGTTCGCGGCGGCTGCCTCGACCATCGCGTACTCCCCGGAGACCTGGTAGGCGGCGACCGGGACGTCCACCGCGGCCCGCACCGCCGACACCACGTCGAGGTAGGGCAACGCCGGCTTGACCATCACCAGGTCGGCGCCCTCGGCGACGTCGAGCGCCACCTCGCGCAGCGACTCGCGCAGGTTGGCCGGATCCTGCTGGTAGGTGCGCCGGTCGCCCTCCAGCGCCGACTCCACCGCCTCCCGGAACGGGCCGTAGAAGGCCGAGGCGTACTTCGCGGCGTACGCCAGCACCGCCACATCCTGGTGGCCGGCGGCGTCGAGCGCCCGGCGGGCCACGCCGACCTGGCCGTCCATCATCCCGGACGGCCCGACCATGTGCACCCCGGCTTCGGCCTGGGCAACCGCCATCTCGGCGTACGCGGCCAGGGTCGCGTCGTTGTCCACCTCACCGTCCGCGGTGAGCACGCCGCAGTGCCCGTGCGAGGTGAACTCGTCCAGGCACAGGTCGCTCATCACGACAGTGCTGTCGCCCACCTCGGACACCACGTCGCGGATGGCGACGTTCAGGATGCCGTTCGGGTCGAGGCCACCGGACCCGGTCGGGTCACGCTGCTCCGGCACCCCGAAGAGCATGATCCCGCCGACGCCGGCCTGGACCGCCTCGGTGGCCGCCTTGCGCAGGGAGTCCCGGGAGTGCTGAAGCACCCCCGGGAGCGACCCGATTGCGCGAGGCTCGGTCAGCCCTTCCTTGACGAACATCGGCACGACCAACTCGGCCGGGTCGACCCTGGTCTCGGACACCAGCCGGCGGATCGCCGGGGTGCGGCGCAGGCGGCGGGGCCGGATCTCGGGGTACGACATGAAAGGGCCCTCCTGGAGACGACTACCGGAAGCGGAGGGCGGTCGGCCCCTGCACCTTCGAGCCACGGCGCTGCTTGGCCGGCATGGCGGCCAGCTTCTCGCGCAACTCGACGGCGTAGGCGGCGAGCGCCTCCACCAGGTCGGGCACCGAGGCGTGCGGTGGCTGGACGTCGACCCGAAGGCCGAACTCCGTCGCGGTCTCCGCCGTCTTGGGCCCAATCACGGCAACAACCGTCCGCGCGTGCGGCTTCCCGGCGATACCGACCAGGTTCCGCACAGTGGAAGAAGACGTGAAGAGGACCGCGTCGAACCCGCCCGACTTGATCGCGTCGCGGATCTCGGCGGGCGGCGGCGCGGCCCGCACCGTCCGGTACGCGGTCACGTCGTCGACCTCCCAGCCGCGCTCGGTGAGCCCGGCGGCGAGCGTCTCGGTGGCGATGTCGGCGCGCGGCAGCAGCACCCGGCCGACCGGGTCGAGGATCTCGTCGTGCGGCGAGAACTCGGCCAGCAGCCCCTCGGAGGACTGCTCCCCGGCGGGGATCAGCTCCGGCTGGATGCCGAACGCGCGGACCGCGTCAGCGGTCGCCTCGCCGATGCAGGCGATCTTGACGCCGCCGAAGTGCCGGGCGTCCAGGCCGTGCTCGGCGAACTTCTCCCAGACCGCGCGGACCGCGTTCACCGACGTGAAGATCACCCAGGCGTACCGGCCGTCGACCAGGCCCTTGACGGCCCGCTCCATCTGGGCCGGGGTGCGCGGCGGCTCGACCGCGATGGTCGGCACCTCGCACGGGATCGCCCCGTACGCCCGCAGTCGGGCGCTCATCGCGCCGGCCTGCTCCTTGGTGCGGGGCACCAGCACCTTCCAGCCGTACAGCGGGCGGTTCTCCCACCAGCTCATCTTGTCGCGCTGGCCCACACCCGCGCCGATGGTGAGCACCACCCGGCCGGTGAAGCCCAGCGCGGCGGCCACGAAGCTGTCCACGGTCGACGTGGTCGTGTACTGGGTCTCGCCGGTGCCGTCGCCGGTCACCCCGACGCCTGTGGTGCCGTCGACCCCGGCGGCCAGCAGGCCGTCCCGGACGGCGGCGAGGTCACCGGCGTCCACCGCGAGCGCGAGCGAACCCCGGCCGACGGCCGCGGCCAGCGCCTCGAAGTCCAGCGTGCTGACGTCCTCGACGTCGGCGGCGGTACGCACACCCGGCAGCGGGACCCCCGCGTAGGTGGCGACGCCCTCGGCCTGGCCGACACCCGGCACCACCTCGAAGTGGGCGGCGGTGCGGGCCACCGCCTGCACCTCCTTGACCACCGAGTCGTGGCCGAACGGGTCGCCGGCAACCAGGTGCACCGCGTTCAGCCCGGACCGGGCGGCGGAGATCAGCACCTTCGCCACGTCTCCCGGCACGCCTTCGGCCGGGGTGAACTCGGCGTCCTCTCTGGCCTCGGCGCGGACGACGGCGAGCAGCGACTCGGGGACTCCCCGGTCGTAGATCACCTGGTCGGCGTCGACCAGGGCGTCGTGCGCCCGACGGGTCAGCAGGCCCGGGTCACCGGGGCCAGCCCCGACGAACGCGATACGGCCGACGGGCTTACGGGTGCGGGTCATTCTGTGCTCCCAAATTGCTGGGTCCCCGGGCCGGTGTGTCCTTCGTGGCCGAGGATCGAGTCGGCGCCGAGTTCGAGGAGTTCGGCGGCGAGTGCCTTACCGATCTCCGCCGCGTCGGCGGGCGTTCCGGTGCGGGACAGCCGGAGGTCACGAGTGCCGTCCGGGCTGATCACCGCCCCGCGCAGGTAGATCTCATCGCCGGCGTCACCTTCGGCGAGTTCCGCATAGGCGGCGACGGGTGCGCTGCACCCGGCCTCCAGGGTTGCCAGCAACGCGCGCTCCGCGGTGACCGCGGCGCGCGACGGTGCGTGGTCGAGCGTCCCGAGCAGCTCGACCAGTTCCTGGTCGTCGACCCGGCACTCCACGGCCAGCGCGCCCTGGGCGGGCGCGGGCAGCATGAGCATCGGGTCGAGCGTCTCGGTGATCGCGTCGGTCCGGCCGATCCGGGCCAGTCCGGCCCGGGCCAGCACGATCGCGTCGAGGTCGGCCTCGGGGCCGAGCACCCGCGCCAGGCGGGTGTCGATGTTGCCGCGGATCGGGGTGACCTCCAGTTGCAGCCCGAGGGCGTGCAGCTGGGCGATGCGGCGCAGCGCGCCGGTGCCAACTGTGGCGCCGGGCGGCAGCTCGGCGAGCGTCCGCCCGCCCTGGGCGATCAGCGCGTCGCGCGGGTCCTGTCGGGCCGGCACGGCGGCGATGTGCAGCCCGGCGGCGCCGGCCGTGGGCAGATCCTTGTAGGAGTGCACGGCGAAGTCGATCGTCCGGGCGGTCAGCGCGTCCCGCAGCGCGGAGACGAACACCCCGACGCCGAGCCGGTGCACCGGAGCGCTGGAGCGGTCGCCGGCGGTGACCACCTCGACGAGCTCGACCGGGCGGCCGGTGGCGGCGGTCAACGCCTCGGCGACGTGGCCGGACTGGGCCATCGCCAGGGCGCTGCCCCGGGTGCCGAGGCGCAGGGGGGCGGTCATCGCGCACCTCCGGTGGGCGGGATCTGCTCGGTGGCGTCGGTGCCGGTCACCGGGGCGTTGGTGGGGGTCAGCACGTCGGGGACGGTGTCCACCGGCGAGGTCTGCGGCACCTGGAGGTCGAACAGCTCGCGCAGCAGAGCCGCGTACTGGTCGCCACCGGGCTCGGCCGCGAGCTGGCGGACCTTGACGGTGGGCTGGTGCAGCAGCCGCTGCACCACGCGGTGCACCGTACGGGCCACCTCGGCCCGCAGGTCGTCGCCGAGGTCGGGACGGCGCTGGGCCAGCCGACGCAGCTCAGCGGTGACGACGTCGTCGGCACGACCGCGCAGCGCCGCCACGGTGGGCGCCACGTCGGCGCCGCGCAGCCAGGTGAGGAAGCCCTCCACCTCGCCGAGCACGATCCGCTCGACGGCTGCGGCGTCCGCCGCGGCCGGACCGTCGGCGAGCAGCGTCGCCATCCGGTCGATGTCGATCACCTCGACGCCGGGCAGGTCGGCGACGCCCTCCTCGACGTCGCGCGGGACGGCCAGGTCGAGCAGGACCAGCGGGCCCCGCGCGGGGCTCCGCTCGGCGAGCGCGGCACCTACCACCGCGCGGGTGAGGACCGGTTCAGTGGACGCGGTGGCGGCCACTACGATGTCCACTGTGGAGAGCGTGGCGGCCAGCTCGGTCATCGGCGCGGCGTCCGCCCCGTACGACTCGGCGAGCCGGACGGCCCGGTCGATGCCCCGGTTGGTGACCGTGAGCGGCCCGGCGCCCTGCCGGGACAGCGTGGCCACCCCGAGCGACCCCATCGCGCCGGCCCCGATCACCAGGGCCGGGTGGCCGGCGAGGTTGCCGTCGAGGTGCCCGGCGGCCAGCTCCAACGCGGCGGTGACGACGCTCTGGCCGGCCCGGTCGATGCCGGTCTCGGCGTGGGCCCGCTTGCCGACGCGCAGCGCCTGCTGCATCAGCTCGTGCAGCAGGCGGCCGGCCGAGTCGGCGCCGGTGGCCCAGTGGTACGCGTCACGCAGCTGGCCGAGGATCTGCGCCTCGCCGACGACCATCGAGTCCAGCCCGCTGGCGACCCGGAAGACGTGGTCCACGGCGGCGGTGTCGTAGTGCACGTAGAGGTGGCTGGCGAGCGCCGCCGGGGAGCTGTCGGCCTGCTCGGCCAGGACGGCGCAGATGTCGCCGAGCCCGCCGTGGAATCCGGACACGGCGGCGTAGACCTCCACCCGGTTGCAGGTGGAGACGAGCACCGCCTCGCTCACGTACGGCTGGGCGACCAGGCGGTCCAGGGTGCGGGTGAGGTCGGCGGGGGGCACGGCCAGCTGCTCCAGCGTGGCGACCGGGGCGGTCCGGTAGGACGCGCCGACGACGAGCAGTTTCACGTGCCGATCGCCTCCTGGGTGTCGGTGGCCGCGAGCCCGCCGGGCAGGGCCGTGAGAGCGGACCCGCCGGTGGCGGGCAGCGCGGTCAGCGACGCCTTGCGGTGCTCGTGGAAGGACAGAATCTGCAGCTCGATGGCGAGGTCGACCTTGCGCACGTCGACCCCCTCCGGAACAGAGAGTACGCACGGCGCGAAGTTGAGGATGCTCGTCACGCCGACCGCGACCAGCTGATCGGCGACCCGCTGGGCCGCGGCGGCCGGCGTGGCGATCACGCCGATCGCGATGGATTCCTCCGTGGCGACCGCCGGCAGCTCGTCGACATGCCGGACAACCAGGCCGTTGATCTCTTCGCCGACCCGGGAGGGATCGGCGTCCAGCAGTGCGGCGATCCGGAAGCCGCGGCTGGCGAAGCCGTCGTAGCCGGCCAGAGCGTGACCGAGATTACCCACACCGACCAGGGCGACAGCGCGACGCTGAGTGAGCCCGAGCACGTACTCGATCTGCTCGATCAGCAACGCGACGTCGTAGCCGACGCCACGGGTGCCGTACGAGCCGAGGTGGGAGAGGTCCTTGCGGAGCTTGGCGGAGTTGACCCCGGCGGCGGCCGAGAGACCCTCGCTGGAGATCGTCTCGTGCCCGGCGTCGGCGAGGTTGTGCAGCGCGCGCAGGTATTCCGGGAGCCGAGCGACGGTCGCCTCGGGCAGATCCGGGAGCGCCGGTACGGCACCGGCGCGGCCGGGCGCACCTGGGTGACGGTGCTGACTCATGAGACTCCGTGCGGTGCGATCCTCGGCCAACTCCGCTGGTCGGCCGCTTATGGACTCCCGCTGGCGACCGAGGTTGCCGGCTGTGCTAGCAGGGCGCGTCGGAACTACAGAGTAGGCGCTTGTGAAGACGTGCACAAATCGCGATCTTGTCGCTCCGGGACGCGACCCCACCAGCCCCTCCATTCCACAAGATCGATTGAGCGGCCCTGCGCGCCCGCCACCCCTGGCGATTATTGCTCAATCCCGACTTCTCTGACCAATCCCGCGTCGGCCGGTCCCGGCGGTGGTAGGGCCTGGTCACAGGGGCGGCGGTAGGGACAGCACTACGGGGGAGAGGCGGGGCTTCGGGATGGGGACACCGAGCCCCCATGCCTAGCCTTTGGGCTATGACCGCCGTTGCCGCCAGCGACCATCCGACGCTGGCACCGAGCATCCCCCGCCAGCTCTTCGTCGACTCCGGGTACGTGCTGCTCGGCCTCCCCCTCGCGGTGGCCAGCTTCGTCGTCCTCCTCGCGGGCCTCGTGGCCGGTGTCGGCCTGGTGGTCACCGTGATCGGCCTGCCGATCCTCAGCGGCACCCTGTACGTGGCCCGGGGGCTTGCCGACATCGAACGACTGCGGCTGCCCGCCGTGCTGGGACAACCCCGGATCCGGCCGCACTACCGGATGCCGGAGGCGGGCGCGAACGCCTGGCGGCGGATCTTCCTGCCGATGCGCGACGCCCAGTCCTGGCTCGATCTGGCACACGGCATCCTGCGGATGATCGTGGCGCTGGTCACCTTCGTGGTGGCGGTGGCCTGGTGGATCGCCGCAGCCGCCGGCTCCCTCTACTGGGTGTACGACTGGACGCTGCCGCACGGCGCGGACGACAGCGACCTGGCCCAACTGCTCGGCCTGGGCGACTCGACCACGGCCCGGATCGGGGTGACCACCGCGATCGGGGTGTTCTTCCTGATCACGCTGCCGATCGTGGTCCGGGGCTGCGCGCTGCTCCAGGGCAGCTTCGCCAAGGCCCTGCTGACCGGGGTGGCCGAGATGCGGGACCGGATCACCGTGCTGGAGGAGCAGAAGCGGGCAGCCGTGTCCGCCGAGGCGTCCGCGCTGCGCCGGCTCGAACGCGACATCCACGACGGCCCCCAGCAGCGCCTCGTCCGGCTCGCGATGGACCTCAGCCGCGCCCGGATGCAGCTGGCCTCCGACCCGGAGGCCGCCGGTCGGACCATCGACGAGGCGGTGACCCAGACCCGGGAGACGCTGGCCGAGTTGCGGGCGCTGTCCCGGGGCATCGCCCCGCCGATCCTTGTCGACAGGGGTCTGCCCAGCGCCCTGGCCGCGCTCGCCGGCCGAGGGCTCATCCCGATCGAGCTTCAGGTGGACCGGCAGCTCGGCACGCCGGGCGGACGGCTCGATCCGGCGGTGGAGAACACCGCGTACTTCGTGGTGGCCGAGGCGTTGACCAACATCGCCAAGCACAGTCGGGCCACCGAGGCCATGGTCGCCGTGGCCCGCCAGGGCGACCAGCTCCAGGTGCGGGTGGGCGACGACGGGCAGGGCGGCGCGCACATCGCCAAGGGTCACGGGCTGGCCGGCATCGCCGACCGGGTCCGAGCGGCAGGCGGGGAGCTGGCGGTGGTGAGCCCGAGCGGCGGGCCCACCGAGATCCGTGCGGAGCTTCCGCTGTGAACCACCGCGAACCGGGCCGGACGTGGTAGACACCACAGCCATGCGCATCGTGATCGCGGACGACGCCGTCCTGCTCCGGGAAGGGCTGGTGCGGCTGCTGACCGAGAGCGGACACCAAGTGGTGGCCGCCGTCGGGGACGGCGACGCGCTGGTCGAGGCGGTGGTCCAGCACCGGCCGGACGTGTCGATCGTCGACGTCCGGATGCCGCCGTCACACACCGACGAGGGTCTGCGGGCAGCGGTGGAGGCACGACGGCTGGTGCCGCGTACGCCGATCCTGGTGCTCTCCCAGTACGTCGAGGTCTCGTACGCCGATGATCTGCTGGCCACCACCGGGGGTGCCGGCGGTGGCATCGGCTACCTGCTCAAGGACCGGGTGGCCGCGATCGACGAGTTCCTGGACGCGCTGCGCAGGGTGGCGGCCGGCGGCACGGTGCTCGACCCGGACGTGGTCGGCCAGCTCTTCGCCCGACGCCGCCGCGACGACCCGCTGAGTGAGCTGACCCCCCGCGAGCGCGAGGTGCTCGCCCTGATGGCCGAGGGCCGCTCGAACACGGCCATCGCCCGCGCCCTGGTGGTCAGCGACGGCGCGGTGGAGAAGCACGTGCGCAACATCTTCACCAAGCTCACGCTCCCGCCGGACACCGAGCAGCACCGGCGGGTGCTGGCCGTCCTCACCTACCTGCGGAACTGACCTCCCGGGCGGCCAGGGCCACCGCGTCGGTGAGGGTGTCGGCGACCGGGTGGCCGGAGGCGCGCAGCCGGACCGGGTCGGTGAAGCCACCGGTGTAGAGCACCGCCCGGCCGCCCACCGCGAGGGCCGCGTCCGCGTCGTCGATGGAGTCGCCGATCAGCACCACCGCGCTGCCGTCCACGCCCAGCTCGGCCAGGTGCCGCTGAAGCGACTCGGCCTTGCGGTCGCCGCCGACAGTGGCCCGCAGGCCGTCGACGCGGGTGAAGTGGCCGGTCAGCCCGTACGTGTGCACGGTGGGCACCAGCTCCTCGTGGAACCACATGGACAGCAGACTCTGACTGCCCTCCCAGGCGGCCATCGCGGACTGCGCGTCGGCCGCCAGCTCACAGGTCGTCAGGCCGCTGCGGTACGCGTCGTGGAAGATCCGGTCGAGGCGGCCGAACGCGTCGTCGTCGACGGCCTGACCGAGCACCTCGGCGTAGTAGTCGGCGATCGGCCGGCGGAACCGCGTCCGGTGCTCGTCGAGGGTGACAGTCGGCCCGCCCACGCTGGCGAACGCGGCGTTGGTGGCGGCCACCACCAGGCTGAGGTCGTTGAGCAGGGTGCCGTTCCAGTCCCAGACCAGGTGGGAGCGCGCAGGGGTCATCACAGCACCATAGGGTGCCACTCAGAGCTGCGGGGTGGTCAGGTCCCGCAGCAGCCGGTCCTCCTCCACCCGCCAGTAGCCGTGCTCCTTGCCGTCGAGCAGCACCACAGGCAGGCGGTCGCCGTACTCCCGTTCCAGCCCCTCGTCGCCTGTGACGTCCCACTCGACCCACTTGTCGCCGGTCACCGCGACCACCCGGTCGAGCGCCGCCTTGGCGTCGTCGCACAGGTGGCAGCCGGGTCGGGTGATCAGGGCGAGTCGGGCGTCACTGGCCATCGGTTACCTCCGTGCGGTCGGTCGGCGTCGCCGACCGGAGCTGGGTCTTGCGGACCTTACCGATCGCCGAGTGCGGCAGGGCGTCGACGAACTCGACAGCGGTCGGGCACTTGAACCGGGCCAGGTTGCGCGCGCAGTGGGCGAGCAACTCCTCGCTGGTCACCGGTCGGCCCTGCGCCGGCACCACGTACGCCCGCACAGTCTCGCCGGTCCTCGGGTGCGGCACACCCAGTACCGCCGACTCGACCACCCCGGGATGCCCGGCGAGCACCAGCTCGACCTCGTGGGGATACACGTTGAACCCGTTGACCAGGATCAACTCCCCGAGCCGGTCGACCAGGAAGAGGTCACCGTCCTCGTCGGCGTACGCGATGTCGCCGGTGCCCCACCAGCCGTCGTCGTCCGGGCCGTCGCGCCCGTCGGGCCAGTAACCGCCGAAGAGGTTGGGCCCGCGAACGACGATCTGCCCCGGGTCGGTGCCCGGGGCGACGTCGGAGATGTCCAGCTCGTCCGGGTCGTCGTCGGGGACCGCCTGGCCGTCGCGCCACAGGTCCTCCCCGACCGGGCCGACCAGGCGCAGCTGCACGCCGGGCAGCGGCCGGCCGATCGAGCCGGGTTTGACCACCGGACCGACCAGGGTGGAGGTGAGCACCGGCGCGGTCTCGGTGAGGCCGTACCCGACATGCACCTGCTGGCCGGTGGCCTCGGTGAAGCGCGCCGCGACAGTTGGCTCCAGCGGCGCCGCGCCGCACACCGCCACCCGCACCGACGCGGTCGCCGCGCGGACCGCGTCGGCGCCGGCCCAGGCCAGGAACATCGACGGTACGCCGACCAGCACGCTGACCCGGTGCCGGGCGATCTCGGCGAGCCCCGCCGTGGGCCCGGGCTCGTCGAGCAGCACGCCGGTGGCGCCGTGGTAGACGACGGCGCCGAGCCCCGAGTTGAGCCCGTACGCGTGGAACAGCGGCAACCCGAGCAGAACAGTGTCCGTCGGCCCGACGACCGGCGGCTCGATCTCCGCGACCTGTTCGTGGTTGGCCAGCAGCGCACGGTGGGAGAGCATCGCGCCCTTCGGACGGCCCTCGGTGCCGGACGTGTAGAGCAGTACGGCCAGGTCGTCGCCGCCTCGGCGCGGGCGGGGGCGTGAATCGGGCGCCTCGGCGGTCGGCGGCGTGTCGTGCACGGCGGTGAGCGCGGGCAGGTCGGCGGCCACCTCGGCGACCAGGCGGCGGACCCGCTCGGTGCCGATGAGCAGCGACGCGCCCGAGTCGGCCAGTACGTGCCGCAGCTCCGGGGCGGTGAAGCCGGGGTTGACCGGGACGGCGACCAGACCGGCCCGCAGCGCCCCGAGCCAACCGATCACGAAGTCGGGGGTGTTGTGCAGCGCGATCGCGACGCGCGGCGGCGTGCCACCCGGGTCGGTGGCCGGCGCGGCGGCGGCCAGGCCGTGCGCGGCGGCGGTCACGGCGGCGTCCAGTTCGGACCAGGTGACGCGCCCGTCCCGCCAGTACAGCGCGGGCCGGTCACCGTGGTCCAGAGCCGCCCGCTGGACCCGGTCGGCGAGGTTCGGCGCGGGGTCTGCCGAGAAGTCCTGCACGGTGGTCGAGTCTGGCACAGCGGCGATCGACAGGCCACGCCCGACGGTCGGGCCGCCAGGATCGCCGAGCGTCCCGTCAACGGGACACTCACCGTGCCGTCGATGCTCCGGTCGAGTCCGGCCGATGGGACGGGCGACGGGTCGGACGGATGCTTCGACCCGGCCCACGCGGCGACCGGCCGGGGCGGCGCGGCCGACCGGCCACATTGCCCCCGACCTGGGGATCCACCCAGGACCACCGGCCCGGGCCAAAGTCAAACGCACACGACGGACAACCGGTCCGCCATCGGTGCGACACAGCGGGAAATACTTCCGCCCTGTGTAACGGACTTGCCACGCGCGGGTGACGTTGGCCCTATTATCACTCGGGTCGGCTCACCCCATTTGCCGTGAGTCGACACCCCTCAGCCCGAGGAGGCCCCCGTGCCTGTGAGCGCATTGGACCAGCACCTCAAGGGGAACTGCCGCCCGTCGGCACACCCCGGAACCGTCCTGCCCGACCGGTTGCCCGGTCGGTCCGCACCAACGACCCGTAAACCGGCCCGGCCGGCTACCAACGGGACGGGGGCGGCGCGGTGACCACCTTCGGATACGCGGAACGCCCGGTCGGCCTGACTGGCCAGACGCCCCGCTCCCCGCTCAACGAACGACAGGCGGCCCGCGCCCCGCTGGGCGACCCGCACGCCGCGATGCGCGGCGACAACGCGGCCCAGCGGACCCGCAACCGCCCGCACACCAACGAGCCACCACCGAGACCAGCGGCCCCGGGTGCCAACGCGATGCCGACCGGTGGCCGTGTCGCCGCACCGGCCCGACCGACAATGCCCTCGCAGGGCCGTCGGGTTGGCGACGCGCCTGCGGCGGCCACCGATCCGACGGCTGGCGAGACGGCGGTGATCCCGGCGGTCCCGGCCGCCGCCACCCCGACCACCCCGACCGGTTTCCCCAGCCGCCCGGACCCGTCCGACCCGGCCACCGAGGTCTGGACCCTGGTCGAGCGCGCGCAGGCTGGCGAGTCCGAGGCGTTCGGCCTGATCTACGACAGGTACGTCGACACCGTCTTCCGGTTCGTCTACTTCCGGGTCGGCAACCGCCAGCTCGCCGAGGACCTCACCTCGGACACGTTCCTGCGCGCCCTCAAGCGGATCGGCAGCTTCACCTGGCAGGGCCGCGATCTCGGCGCCTGGCTGGTGACGATCGCCCGCAACCTGGTCGCGGACCACTTCAAGTCCGGCCGGTACCGGCTGGAGGTCACCACCGGCGACGTGCTCGACGCCGACCGCGAGGACCGGGGCCCGGAGGGCAGCCCGGAAGCCGCGGTGGTCGAACACATCACCAACGTCGCCCTGCTCACCGCCGTCAAGCAGCTCAACCCGGAGCAGCAGGAGTGCATCGTGCTCCGGTTCCTCCAGGGCTTCTCGGTCGCCGAGACCGCCCGCGCGATGGGCAAGAACGAGGGTGCCATCAAGGCCCTGCAGTACCGGGCCGTTCGCGCGCTGGCACGGCTGCTGCCCGACGGCTTCCAGCCGTGATTCTCGGCGGCGGGGCCGACGGGCGTCGATCAATGTCTCGGCAGCTCAGGCCTGCCGAGACCCGGTGATGGCGATCACTTTCTGTGATTTCGGCCCCGCCAGGCCCGTAACCCGTGCCCGGTCCGCCGCGTTTCTCCGGGTGCGACCGGTGGTTGTCCCGGCAGGCCCGGGGCACCGAGGTCCGACCGGCACGCCGGACGGCACCTCACCTCCGTGGTGTCACTTTGCCGCCCGGTCGCTGGCAACGATGGCGGCCGACCGGCCGTGACCAGCGAGAGGAGGTGCCTGCGGTGGACGACATCCTCTTCTCCCGCCGGCGTGCCGAGCGCTTCGCGCAGCTTCTCGACGAGGCCAACGGCGGCCGGCGGCACCACGTGCGGTCCCGAGTGGACAGCCAACTGGCTCCGCTCGTCGCAGTGGGCCAGCGACTCAGCGTCGATCCCCCCACCGCCGAGGTGAACCCCGACTTCCGCACCGGCCTGCGAGCGATGCTGCTCGCCACCGCCGAGCGCGAAGGGATGGGCACCCCACCGGCGACCACCGAGCCGGCTGCCCCACGGGCCGCGGCGACGAGCCGCGGCTCGCTGCTGCCCGCCGTCACCGCCCGGCGGGCCCGAGCCCGGGGCGCGATCCTGGTCGGCATCGCCGCCGGTGCCATCGCCGTCTCCGGGATCTCCGCCGCCAGCGAGAACGCCGTTCCCGGCGACGCGCTGTACGGCATGAAGCGCTCCACCGAGCGGGCCCAGCTCGCCCTGGCCAGCTCGGACATCAGCCGCGGCCAACTGTTCCTGGACTTCGCCCGAACCAGACTCGGCGAGGCAGCCGAGCTGCGCGGCGACCGCATCGGCTACAGCGCCGTCCTCGACGACATGGACGCCGACACCCGGCAGGGCATTCGCCTGCTCACCGCCGCCGCAGTGCAGCGGGCCGAGCCGGCCAGCCTGGACACCGTCAACACGTTCGTCGCCAGCCAGCGCCGGGCGGTGACCAACCTGCTCGACGGCGCCAGCCGGGCCGACCGCGAACGGACCCGGAGGTCGCTGGCCCTGCTGGACAGCATCCGTGAGCGCTCGGACTCGGTACGCGCGGCGATCGCCTGCGGCCTGCCGGCACCGACCGGCAGCGACGCGCTCGGGCCCACCCCGACCACCTGCCCCGGCGAGCGCTGACCCGCCAGCCCCGGCACCGCCATACCGCACGTCCGACCGGCCGGGCCACAGTTCCCTGTGGTCCGGCCGGTCGACCGTGCGCTCCGGCTACCCTCGCTGGAGGCATCAGTCGTACCTGGTCAGGAGGGAGTCCCGTGGCGCGCAGCCGCAAGGTGACGGTCAGCACCGACGCCGACGGTCACACCGCCGGGTGGGCGGAGACCGCGCTGGCGCCGGTGACCCCACCCGCACCGGACCCGGGTGCCGCCGCGTTCTTCGACGTCGACAACACGATGATGCAGGGCGCGTCGATCTACTGGTTCGCCCGCGGGCTCGCCGCCCGGAACTACTTCACGACCGCCGACCTGGCCCGCTTCGCCTGGCAGCAGCTCCGGTTCCGGCTGCTCGCCCGCGAGCACGCCGGGGACATGTCCCAGGCGAAGGACGCCGCGCTCGCCTTCGTCGAGGGGTGGCGGGTGGACGACGTGGAGCGCCTCTCGGAGGAGATCTTCGACGAGCTGATGGCACCCCGGATCTGGGCCGGCACCCGGCAGCTCGCCCAACGCCACCTGGACGCCGGTCAGCGGGTGTGGCTGGTCAGCGCCGCCCCGGTGGAGATCGGCCGGGTGATCGCCACCCGGCTTGGCCTGACGGGTGCGATCGGCACGGTGGCCGAGGTGCGGGCCGGGGCGTACACCGGGCGGTTGGTGGGCGATCTCATGCACGGGCCGGCGAAGGCCGAGGCGGTCACCCAGCTCGCCGCCGTGGAAGGGCTCGACCTGAGCCGCTGCGCGGCCTACAGCGACTCGGCCAACGACCTGCCGCTGCTCAGCTCGGTGGGCCGGGCTGTCGCGGTAAACCCCGACGGCACCCTGCTGCGGCAGGCCCGGCAGCACGGCTGGGAGGTGCGGGACTTCCGCACCGGCCGCCGAGCCGTCAAGATCGCCGTACCGTCGACGGCGGCAGCCGGCCTGGTCGCCGGCGCGGTCACCGCCGGCCTGGCGTTGCAGCGCCGCCGTCGCGCCGGCTGACTCAGGGGCCGAAGGGGTCGGGTCGCCGTTCCAGCAGCGAGTGCAGGGTCTGCTGGATGGTCTCGCGCACCTGGTCGGCGAGGTTGAAGACCACCAGCGGATCGTCCGCCGAGTCGGTCAGGTGCGCGGTGGGGATCGGCGGGCAGAACTGGATCAGCCACTTGCTGGGCAACGGCACCATGCCGAGCGGCCCGAGCCAGGGGAAGGTCGGCGTGACCGGGAAATACGGCAGCTTCAGCAGCCGCGCGAGGGGCTTGATGTCGGCGAGCATCGGGTAGATCTCCTCGCCGCCGACGATGGCGACCGGAACGATAGGCGTGCCGGTGCGCAGCGCCGCCGAGACGAAGCCGCCCCGGCCGAACCGTTGCAGCTTGTAGCGGTCGGCGTAGAGCTTGCCGATGCCCTTGAACCCCTCGGGGAACACACCGACCAGGTCTCCGCCGCCGAGCAGCCGCTCGGCGTCCGGGTTGCAGGCCACCGTGCCGCCGGTCTTGCGGGCGATCTCCGACACCACAGGCATGCGGAAGACCAGGTCGGCGCCGAGCAGGCGCAGGTAGCGGTGGGCGGGGTGCTTGTCGTGCAACGCCGCCGAGAGGATCAGCGCGTCCAGGGCCACGGTGCCGGAGTGGTTGCCGACCACCAGGGCGGGCCCGTCGACGGGGACGTGCTCGACCCCGCTGACCTCGGTTCGGAACCAGTCCCGGTAGAGCAGCCGCAGCAGCGGGTGGAAGACCGCGTCGGTCAGCTCCGGGTCGAACCCGAACTCGTCGACCTCGTAGTCGCCGGCCAGCCGCCGCCGCAGGAACGCCAGCCCGTTCGCGACCCTGCGGTCCCACTGGTCGCCCGGCCGATCCGGCACCGTCGGACCGGTGTCGCCCGCCCCGCCTCCGGTGGGCGCGACGCCCCCGCTCGCCGGCTCGTCGGTCGCGGTGTCGACCTCGTCGCCGGCAGGGTTGTCGCTCGGCGTCGCCGGGTCGTCGGTCGCGGTGTCGACCTCGTCGCCGGGCGTCCCGGCCGGCGCGAGCCGGCTCGCCGGTCGGTGACCGTTGCGTCGCGCCGGCTCCGCGTCCGGCACGGGCGGCCCGGCCGGTACGTCGAACGGCCCCATGCCCGCCGGCTCACGTCCCTGGGTCGGCCCGGTCATGACCGCTCCCGCACCGCGGCACGGACCTGCCGGATGCCGTCCAGGACCAACTGCTCGGCGGCGGCCAACTGACCCCGGCTGAGCACCGCCCCACCGTGGTGGGCGCGGATGAAGTCGTCGAACGCGGCCGCGGTGGAGCGGGGTGTGAAGCCGTACTCCTGCTCAAGGCGCGTGGTGTCGACGACCCGCCCGTGCACGAAAAGATCGACCTGGTCCAGGCCGTAGCGGCCGAACCCCATGGTGCGGGCCAGCGCCGCGGCGCCCGAGAGACCCGGCTCCAGCACCGGCACGGCCACCCGACCGGCCCGCCGGATCGCCTGGGACAGCGACAGCACCCCCGGACCGGCGACGTTGTAGGTGCCCGGGTGATCCTCCACGATCGACCGGTGCAGCACCTCCAACGCGTCGTCGAAGTGCAGGAACTGCAGTCGGGGATCGCGGCCGAAGACGGTCGGCACGAACGGCTGCGCGAAGTAGCGCGTCAACGTCGTGTCGGCTGTCGAACCGATGAACGGAGCGAAGCGCAGCACCGTGGCGGTCACGTCGGCCCGGCGGCGGCGGAAGCCGCGAACGTACCCCTCGACGTCGAGGATGTCGCGGCCGAAACCGCCGCGTGGCACCTCGCGCGGCTCGGTCTCCTCGGTGAACACCGCCGGATCGCGGAACGACACCCCGTACGCGGCGGTCGACGACCGGACCACGAGCTTGCGCAGACGGGGCGCCCGTTGGCAGGCGGCGAGCAGTTGCATGGTGCCGATGACGTTCTGGTCCTTCATGGCCGACCGGCCGCCGTGCTGCTGGTCGGGGGCGCTGACCAACGCGAGGTGGACCACCGCGTCGACGTCCAGGTCGGCGAGGAGCCCGCCGAGCGACCCCGGGTCGACGCGGATCCGCTCGACCCGGTCCAGCAGATCGGTGAACTCGGCGCCCGGCTCCGGGGCGTCCACGCCGATGACCCGCTCGATGCGGGGGTCGGCGGCCAGCCGGGCCGCCACGTGCGCGCCCAGGTACCTACCGACCCCGGTGACGACGACGACCCCCGGAGCACCTGAAGTGCTTCCGGGGGTCATCTGACGCACCTACGCCGACAGGAGGGACCGAGCCGGGACGACCACGGCCTGATCACCTGAGCCTCCGGGGGTCGACAGTTTGGCAAGTGAGGCCGAACGCCGGGCTCAGCGCCCGGCGACGATCACTTGCCGAGACGGCGACGCTGGACGCGGGTCTTGCGCAGCAGCTTGCGGTGCTTCTTCTTAGCCATGCGCTTACGGCGCTTCTTGACCACCGAGCCCATACGACAGCCTTTCGATACAACGTGCGGGGCGGACCGGATGACACCACGCAGGTGGCGACGGCGACCGCATGCGGACAACGGACCGGACCAGTCTGGGCGGCGGGGCGCACCGGTGGGGTCTCGGTCGGGCTCCAGGGTAGCCGGAGAGCGTCAGCAGGACCAACGCGCCCCCGTCCAAGCCGCCTACGTGGCACTCGATCGGCGGACCGGTGGCTCAGGCGGTCTCCTGAAACGCGCCCCGCAGATATTCGTGCACCGCGTGCTCGGGCACCCGGAACGACCGCCCCACCCGGACGGCGGTGAGCTCACCGCTGTGCACGAGGCGATAGACAGTCATCTTCGACACCCGCATGACCGTCGCCACCTCCGCGACGGTCAGGAACTTGACCTCCGACAGCCGTCCATCGGACTGCGACCCGGCCATGGCTCACCGACCCATCCCATGCCCGGCGCGTGCCAACCCGACGGATGCTCCGGGCCGGGCGGCGACGCGCGTGTTACCAGTACGGTAGCGGGGCGGCTGTGACCGGCGCGATCCCTTCGTACAACTGATCATGCCTGGATCGTCGGTTCACCCGATCCGGCCCGCCGTTATCTCCCCGGCTGCGTCCACCGTCCGGTTGGTCACTCGGCGCGCAGCGCCACCACCGGGTCGAGTCGGCCGGCGCGTTGCGCGGGAACCACCCCGAAGACGATCCCCACCGCCGCCGACACCCCGAAGGCGAGCGCCAACGACCACCAGGTGATCGCCGCCGGGATCGGCGACAACGCGTCCACCAGCAGGGCCGTACCCACGCCCAGCGCCATCCCGGTCAGCCCGCCGATGGTGGTGAGCAGCACCGCCTCCAGCAGGAACTGCACGCCGATGTCACGGGGTCGGGCGCCGACGGCCTTGCGCAGCCCGATCTCCCGGGTCCGCTCCCGGACGCTCACCAGCATGATGTTGGAGACGCCGACGCCGCCGACGAGCAGCGAGATGCCGGCGATGGCGGCGAGTACGCCGGTGAGGACGCCGAGGATGTCGCCGAGCACACCGAGGATCTGCTGCTGTGTGACCGCGCTGAACTCGGTGTCCGGGTGGCGGCGGTTCAGCTCGGCGACGATGCGCTCACCCAACTCGTCGATGCGCTCCCGGTCGGGCGCCTTCACCGCGATGCCGTCCACCCGCTGGGTGCCCCACAGGCGCTGCGCCGCGGTGACCGGTACGTGCACCTCGTCGTCCCGGTCGACGCCGAGGCTCTGCCCGAGGGGCGCGAAGACGCCGATGACCCGGAACCGCACCCCGGCGAGGGTCACCTGCTGACCCAGGGGATCCCGGTCGGGGAACAACGCGCGGGCCACCGAGTCACCGAGGACCGCGACCCGCCGGCTGGTGTCCACGTCCGTGCCGGTCAGGTAGCGACCTCGGGCCAGCGACCGGGTGAACACCGCAGGGGTGGTCTCCAGCACGCCCTGGACGGTAGTGAAGTCGGAGCGGGCGCCGGCCCGTGCGGTCGCCCCGGAGGCGACGGTGACCGCGACCCGCTCGGGATCGCCGACGACCCGGGAGACCGCGTCCACGTCCTTGAGCGTCAACGGCGACACCACAGGCGCGGTGCCCACCTCGATCTTGCCGGGGACGACAAGCAGCAGATTGGAACCGAGCCCTTCGACCTGCTGCTCGACCTTCTGCTTGGTGCCGGTGCCGATGGCGACCAGCAGCACCACCGAGGCCACCCCGATGATCACGCCGAGCATGGTGAGCGCGCTGCGCAGCCGGTTGGCCCGGAGCGCGTCCAGCGCGACCCGCCACGCCTCGGCGACCCTCACGCCGCACCGTCCCCGGGCTCGCCCGGGCCGACCTCACGCGTTCCGGCTTCGGCGCGGCGCGGGCCGGGCTCGCGCATGTCGGTCCCCCCGCCGCGCGGGCCGGGCTCGCGCGGAAGGCGCCCGGTGGCTCCGGCGGCGCCACCAGAGCCACCGGACGGGTGCCCCGGGCCGCTTCCGGACACGGACCGGGGCTCCGCGCTGGGAGCGGGGACCAGTGTCTCAGGTCGACCGTGATCGACGGACAGCGGTCGATCATGAGGTGCGGTGGCGCTGTCCGCCACCACCGCACCGTCGCGCATGGTGATCCGGCGGGCGGCCCGAGCCGCCACCTCCTGGTCGTGGGTGACCATCACCAGCGCCACCCCGGATTCCGCGTTCAACCGCTCCAGCAGCTCCAGGACCGCAGCGCCGGTCACACTGTCCAGATTGCCGGTCGGCTCGTCGGCCAGCAGCACCGTCGGCTCGGTGACCAGGGCGCGGGCGATGGCCACACGCTGCTGCTCGCCACCGGACATCTGGTTGGGCCGGTGGTCCAGCCGGTGCCCGAGACCGACCCGGCCCAGCATCGCCGCCGCCCGCTCCCGGCGCTGCCGGGCCGACACGCCCCGGTAGACCAGGGGCAACGCCACGTTCTCCACCGCCGAGGTACGCGGCAGCAAATGGAACGCCTGGAAGACGAACCCGATCGTCTCGTTGCGCAGGGCGGCCATCTCCGGCGGGGTGAGGGCGTTGACGTCCCGCCCGCCGATCACCAACCGGCCGCCGGTCGGTCGGTCGAGCCCGCCCAACAGGTGCATGAGCGTCGACTTGCCGGAGCCGGACGGCCCGACCAGCGCCACGTAGTCCCCCGGCTGCACGGTCAGCGACACCCCGCGCAGCGCCTCCACCGACACCCCGTCCAGCTGGTACGTGCGCGACACGTCCACCGCCTCGATGGCCGGCGGGGTGTCGCTCACCGCACCTCCTGGCCGTCGCGCACCTGGTCGGTGCCGCGCACCACGATCCGGTCGCCGGCCTGGACGCCGTTGAGGATCTGCACCAGGTCGGCCCCCTGGACGCCCACGGTCACCGGCGCCCGGTCGGCCTTGCCGTCGCGGACCACCCAGACCGTGTCCCGCCCGTCGGCGGAGAAGACCGCCGAAGCGGGGACGGTCACCGCGTCGGCGGCCTCGCGTACGCGCAGGTGCACTATCGCGTTCATGCCGGGGCGGGGCGTCGGGGCCGGCGCGTCCTCGGCCAGCTTCCCGGGACCCAGCGTGAGGCGTACCCGATAGGTGACGCCGCCCTGCGCGGAGCTGGTGGGGAGCACGTCGACCGAGCGGACCGTGGCGTCGTAGTTGGCGCCGGCGACGGCGTCCAGCTCGACGGTGGCGGTCACCCCGGCCTTGACCAGCAGCACGTCGGTCTCGTCCACCTCGGCGAGCAGCCCCAGCTGCCCGGTGTCCACGACGGTCAGCACCGGAGTGCCGGCCGTGACCTGACCGCCGACCGCCACCGCGTCGTCCACTCCGGCCGGCGGGGCGGCCTGCGCGGGGGCCAGCGCGGACGGGTCGAGACCGGCCACACCGGCCTGCTCCAGCAGCCCCGCCAGGCCGCTGTTGGCACCGCCGCCGGCCCGGGTGCCACCGGGCTGCACCACCCCGGCGACCGGGGCGCGCAGGGTCAACGCGTCGACTGTCGCCTTCGCCAGGTCGTACGCCTGCTGGGCCTGGAGCCGTTGGGCCGCGGACAGCGAGCCGACGGCGGAGTTGAGCCCGCTGATCCCCCGCTGCACCGCGCGCACGGCCTGGTCGGCGCTGCGCGCGGCGGCCGCGTACTGCTCCTGAGCGGAGGTCACCTGGGCCAGCAGCGCGTCCCGCAGTTGTTGGTCGGCGATCTTGTCGGCGGCCTCGCGGGCTTCGTCGAAAGCCTTGTCGGCAGCCTTGTCGGTGGCGCGCCGGCTGCCGGTCAGGTTACCGGTGGAGACACCTCGCCCGGCGCGCTTGGCAGCGGCCAGCGCCTCCTTGGCCTGGCGCAGCCGCTCCTGCGCGGACGGGGACGCGACCACGGCGAGCACCTGGCCACGCTTCACCCGCTGTCCAGGCTGGACACGAAGGCTGGCCACGGTGCCGTCGGCGGGTGCGGTCAGGGTGGCGGCGGCCCGGGCGGTCACCGTCGCCGGCGCGTCGATCACCTCGCTCACCGGGTTGCGGGCGGCAGATGCCAGCGCGAAGTCAGGGTCTTTGTCGCCGCAGGACGCGGCGGTGGTGGCGGTGAGGACGGCGACGGCGGTCAGGGCGATGAGCAGGCGGGGCCGCGTGGCTGGGCGCAGCCGCGGCGAGAGAGTGCGGTGCACCCCCCAATCCTACGAGGGGTGCACCGCACAAACGTCAACGCCTGCCACGCGAAAGTGGCTTTTCGGATCTAGATCAGCACCAAAACCTGATCAACGCGACGCTGAATCAGCTTGCCTAGCCAACCGACCCACTGCCACTATTCTCCACACGCACAAATGCGAGATTCACAAACTCGAATTCCGCCTGCTCGACTGCCGCCGACTCCGTTGGGTGGCTAGTGTCCGAAACAACGTCCCAATCATTTGTACAGTAAAAGAGGTAGAACTCCTCATCATCACCGTACTGAGCTATTGCAAGGTTGTCGACCACATCGTTGAAGTTGCTGACGGAGTGGACCGTCGCCCCCGTCGGCCGCTGCATCGGCCCTAGGTTCGCGAACAATCTGACCCGAGCGCCATCTATGAGCATCGGGGGCACCGCACTCATGGAACAATCCTAACGCTCGTATTCTCGACAACCCTACCATTCTCTACCGCCTCGAAGTGCATGTGATGCGTCCTCGAAGTGACTTCGTGATTTCCGTACCGGACCACCCGCTGGCCATCTTCGGAAACATAGCGGCCCTTGTTGTCATACTTATAGCCGGGACGGAGCCACTTTGCCGCTGCAGTCATTGCTTCGTCTTCACGAAGAGTTCCGCCGTCGAACTCCGGGGCACGCCCTCTGGGCGCTACGTTTACCGTCCCCGGGCTCGTGCATCCTCCAGTCGTGTTGTGCACGAGCAACGACGTTTTCCCGGCGAGCACGTAGTACGTATGAATCCCGCTGACAGTCAAGTTGTAGGCGAGGTCCTCGCGCACTGTGTTCGGTCGAATGCCTACGACAGATCGGGTCCTTCCGTCCGCCGACAAAACGAGATCGCCCGTGTCGAACTCGTCAGCCCGCTGCCACTCCCGGTCCGTCTGATTCCAAAATGGATGATCCTCTGTCGTGGTGATTACCGCGCCAACGAGCTGGAGTTCGACGAGGTCGTCCTGGTGGACCCATACGTGGGTGATGACTCGAGGGCCCTGCTCGCCAGTCTCCGGGTCCGCGGCCATGACCTCGTCCCCGGCCTTGATCTCGTCGAATCGCTTCATGCTCCCGTCGGCCATCAAGACCTCGGTGTCGCCGCTGAAGCTCTTGCAGCCACCGCCGCCCGCGGGGCGGCTGCCCGGCGCCGCCCCACGTCCCGCGCCGCCCAAGGCGCCGAGCGCACCGCCCTGGACCATCTCGTCCGGCGGCATGTTCGCCGCCATGAAGTCGAAGTGCCCGCCCCAGAGCTGTTCGATCCACTCGTTGCAGCCGCCCGGTCGTCCCATCTCATGACAGATGTTCATGGCGAGTTCGCGCTCGTCGTTCCTCAGCAGCTCGTCGTTGGAGATCCCCGACGCGCTGAACTTCGCTGCACGCTGCTCGTTCCAGAGTCGGGTGAACTCCTCCAGCGGCACCGTTTCGGGCACCACGATCACGTGTCCGAGGACTCGGGGGTGGGTCCGCTTCCCGTTCCTGGTGGTCGTCTTGCCGTTCTTCTTGCCCCAGTCCTTGTTCGCCTCGGTGCCACAGCCGCCCGGGCAGCCGCCGGCACCGCGGCCATCGCCATCCTTGAGGGGCCGCGAATCATAGCCGTAGCAGTCGTACTCCATGCAGTCGGCCGGGATCAGGCCGTCCGGGTCGCTCATCGTGACCGGGGAGTTGTTGGCGTACGAGTAGCCGTTCCACTGCTGCGGATCGGTCAGGTCCTGCAACGGGTCGACCGATACGAACCGGCCGATGGTCGGGTCGTAGTTGCGGGCGCCGACCTGGGTCAGGCCGGTGCTGGGGTTGAGTGGCTGGTTGAGGAAGCCACGGTTGTCCGGTGCCGTCACGGTGGCGCCGCGGGGCGCGCCGTACGGGGTGTACTGCCGCCAGGTGGGCACCTGGGCGGTGTTGTTCAGGTACAGGCTGGGCGTGCCCTGGTGGTCCGGGACGGTGAACCCGTACTCGGTGCCACTGCCGGTGCGGTAGGCCACCGCACCGGGCAGCTCGTAGTAGCGGGTGCCGCTCAACGCCTGGGTGGCGGTGTTGAGGGTGATCTGCTGACCGGGCAGGTAGAGGGTGGTGACCCCCGGGTCCTTCTGGATCAGCAGGTTGCCGTCGGCGTCGTACAGGAACGAGCTGTTTCCATCCGTGCCACCGGTCACCGACGTCAACTCGCCGGTGTCGTCCCAGTTCAGGGTCTGGGTGCCCTGCCCGGCCTTGCGGGTGGTCATGTTGCCCGCGTCGTCGTAGGCGTACGACGTGGTGCCGGTGAGGCCACCGGAGGTGGTCGTACCCGTCAACGTGTGCGGCTGGCCCTTGCCGTTGCCGTCGTAGGCGTAGGTGGTGGTGGTGTCGGTCCCACCGGTCGGCGAGTACTGCGTCTGGCTCTTCCGGTTGCCGAGCGAGTCGACGTCCCACTCGGTCCAGTAGGCGCTGGTGGCGCCGATGCCGCTGCCGACCATGGCCCGGTTACCGACGGTCGGAGTGACCGCGCAGGCGTCCTTCGCCGTCCATGCCTTGGTCAGCCGCCGCAGCGCGTCGTACCGGTAGCACTCCGTCTCGGACACCGTCGACGGCTCGTAGCGGGTGTTGACCGTCTTGGTGATGTTGCCGTACAGGTCGTACTCGTAGTCCTGCTTGTCGACGTTCGTCGTGGTGGTCGTCGTCTTGGTCACCAGTTGCTGCTTGCGTCGCCCGTCGTGGTCGTCGTAGACGTTGACGATCGAGGCCAGGCTCGTCGAGGAGCCGACGACGTTGCGGGTGATCCGGCCCCAGGCGTCGTAGTCGGCGGACTGGCTGTAGCCGGCGAGGCCGCCGACGGTGGTCGGCAGGTCCAGCACTCCGGTGTAGCTACGCAACACGGTTTCGGCAGGCAGGTTGCCGCGCGCCGGGTAGGTGTCGGCGAGCGGGATTCCGATGGTGGCCGAGTAGGTGTGCCCGAAGCCGTACGTGTTGCCGAGCGCCCCCTCTGCGGCGGGAATGGTGATCGTCTCGCCCTTGGAGTTGCCGAAGGCGTCGAAGCCGGTCCACTGGGTGCTGTACGCGGCGCCGTTGCGGAAGGCGGTCGCCGTGGTCAGCTTGCCGACCGGGTTCGTCATCGCCACGGCGGTGTTGTCGTTGTCGTACACCCAGGCGCCCAACTGGTTGCTGGCCGACTGCGCCGTGACCGCGGCGGCGAAGCTGCCGGTACGACGATTGATCTTGTCGAAGGTGTACGACACGGTCTTGCCCCGGCCGTCCGTCGACTCGACGACGTTGCCCGCGCCGTCGTAGCGGGTGGTGCTGGTCCCGGCGTCCGGGTCATCCTTGCTGACCACCTGTCCCAGCAGGTTGAACCCGCTGGCCCAGACGTTGCCCGCGGTGTCGGTCAGGGTGGACTGGTTGTCGTGACTGTCGTAGCCGTACCTGGTGGCCACCGTGGTGCCGCCGGTCAGGCGGTAGACGCCGGTGAACGGGTTGCTCGGCGAGACCAGCGTCGGGGCCGCGGTGTACTGGAGCTGCTCCTCCAACCGGCCCATCGGGTCGCTGACCGTCGCGGTGACGGTGCCGCCGGTCGGCGGGATGACCGTCGTGCGGTCGCCGTTGTACACCGTCCTGGTCGACGACTTGACCACCCCGTCGCGGGCGTTCTCGGCCAGGATGACCCTGCCGAGCCCGTCGTAGGTGTTGAAGGTCTGGTTCAGGGCCTTCTTCACAAGGCTGTCGGTGTAGACCGGAGTGGTGTTCGGCGTCGTGCCGGCATCCCACCAGCCGTTGTAGGTCGCGCGCACCCATCCCCGGCTGTCGTAGAACGAGTCGGTGACCATCCGGCCACCCGTGTTCGTGACCGACTGGGTCTGCCGCACCCGGTACTGGGCGTCGTAGATGGTGGTCGAGGTGCGGTACCCGTTGTTCTTGTTGAGCGTCTCGGTCGTCGTGGCGGTCGGCCCGGTCTTGGACACCGTGTAGCTGTGCTTCACGTTCGCCGGAGCGCTGGTGGGCCGGGACGCCACCCACGCCGCCGTCAGGCGGCCGAGCGCGTCGTACTGGGTGCTGGTGACCACGCCGTTGGCGTCGGTGCTGCTCGTGGGCAGATTCCGTAGCGTGGTCATGGTCGTGGTGGTGGCGTGGCCCTCGGCGTTCTGCAGGGTCATGCCGGTAGTCAGGCCGGTGGCGTTGTCCGTGTAGGTGGTGGTGGCCTTGTTGCCGTTACCGTCCCAGCTGCCGGTGGCGCGGCCGTACGCGTCGAACTCGGCCCGGTCCGTCGTCTGGTAGGTGTAGCCGCCGGAGACCCAGTCGGACGCCTTGCGGACCATTGTCACGTTGCCCCTGGTCGGGGCGGCCTGCGGAAACGTGGTCGCGAAGGTCGTGTCGTCGTAGAAGGTGCGGACGTGTGACACCACCTGCGCGGGCCGGTTGACCGTGGCCGGGGCACTCAGCGTGTTGGTGCTGCCCGGCACCGAGGTCGGCGAGCCGGCGGTGAAGCCACCGCAGGCCACCGACACGGTCTCCACCTGGCTGGTCAGGCCGACCAGGTTGAGACCGGTGTTCACCGGGGCGTAGCTGGTGCTGGTGCAGCGGTCGTACTTCGGGTCCGCCGGAACGGTGTGGTCGTACGAGTGCTGCAACAGCCCGAACGTCGGGGAGCTCGTCGACGCGTCGTACGACATGTCGGTCTGGCTGTACCGCCAGGTGGTGGTGGCGCCGGTGGTGACCGCCTGACGCCGCCAGGTCTGCACCGGCGCGGCGAACGTCGCGGTCAGAGCCGGCAGCCCGGTGCGGGAGCGGGTCGCGGTCGCGCCCGACACCCAGTAGGACGTGACGGTCGAGCTGTCGACCGGGCCGCCGTCGCCCAGGTAGGTGGTGGCCTCCAGCGGGCGGCCGGCGAGCTGGTCGACATCCTCGTGCGTGCCACCGGCGCTGTCGGTGACGTTGACGACGGTGGTGTTGTTGTTCCTGCTCATGCCGCGGTAGTAGGTCGTGTCCGCCAGCGTGCGCGGGTCGTTGACGCCGTCACCGTTGCGGACCCGGACCTTGCCGTAGCCACGGAACTGTCCGTAGGTTCGGTACTTGGCCTTGACCACCTCGTTGTCGTCGTAGTGCCATGCGGCGTTGCCGACGTACTCGTAACTGGTCGAGGTGGCCGGCGCGCCCCCGGTGGGGTCGGTGGCGGTGACCCGGGTGACCGCGTACTTGTGGAACCAGTCCAGGATCTGGTTCGGCACCCCCTCCGGCGTCCAGTAGACGGGATAGCAGGACTTGCCGTTGGACGCGGGGCTGACCGTCACCGGCGCGCTGCAGGGCTGCGGCAGCTCGTAGCTGGGCGAGATCACCGAGCCGGTCTCGGTGGTGATCGTCGCGATGCGCTGCCGGTAGAACGAGGGGTAGCCGCCGGTGACGTCGACGCGGTTGGGCAGCTTGATGCCGGTGAACGACACCGAGGGCAGGGCGATGGCGCTGGTGGAGCCGCCCGAGGTGGTGTCGTGCCCGGTGCGGGTGATCGAGGTCAGCCACAGCGTCGGCGCGGTGCCGTCCCCGGTCGCCGGCATGGTGTGGGTCAGGGCGTAGGAGTCGACCTTCTTGTACGGGGTGCTGCTGGTGTCGTACTGCTGGGTCTCGATGGAGGTCAGCCGCACGGTGGAGAAGAAGGACGGGCTCCAGGCCTTGCAGTCCGTACCGGAGTTGCAGACGAGGTCGAACGGCACGTCCGGCCAGTTGGCCTTGGTCGAGTCGTTCAGCGGCTTGCAGGTGCCGGACAGGCAGCGGTCGTCGCTGTTGAAGACCACCCGGTTGGGGATGATCCCGTACGCGCCGTTGTCGCGGAAGCCGTAGTCGATCCGGGCGAGGTTGCTGTCCCGGATGTACGCCACGTCCGTGGCGCCCTCGTTGCGGCCGTAGTAGTTGGTGGCCTGGTTGTAGTAGTAGGCCATCGCGTTGCCGTGGACGTCCTTGACGTAGTCGAGGTTCCACCGGTACGCCATGGTGCAGACCGAGGAGCTGAAGCCCGCCGAGTTGTAGCAGGGGTCCCCGGAGTGCGCCGAGTAGACCGGAACGTAGTCGACCGACTTGGTCTCCGGCTTGTTGGTCGTCCACCCCGGCAGACGGTTGCGGCCGAACTCGTAGACCGTGCCGTCCCGCTCGGTCACCCGCCAGTAGTCGGTGTCCCTGGTGCCACTGCCGTTACCCGAGTTCATCACCCGGGTGACCACGGCGCCGGTGTCGTTCTGCACCTTCCAGGTGTCCTTGCCGGAGTCCCAGATCAGCGAACTCGACGATCCGTTCATGGCGATGGTGAGGATCGGACCGGCGTAGCAACGGTCGTTCGTCTTGACCGGGGATGGACTACCGCCCGGGTCGTCGGAGCAGGAGACGAAGGTCTGCTCGACGTACGACTTCGGCGTGGTCCAGCCGTCGCCCACCCAGGACGCCTGCGCGTTGGTCGCCGAGGTCTGACCGTCGACCCCTGCGGAGTCGTAGGAGAGGGCGAGCTGCGGCACGAGCTTCGACCGGGTCGGCGGCACGGCAAGGGGGTACGAGTAGCTGAACGAGCCGGTGCTACCGCCCGCGGTCCAGGAGCCGGACGGCTTCAGGTCGGTCGCGGCGTAGGTGCCACCCTTGCCGCCCTCATCGCCGACACCGGCGACGGTGGCGAGCACCATCGCCGACCCGGCCGACCGGCTGTCGGCGGCGGCGGTCGTCAGCGGAACCTCCGCCGACACCGAGTTGGCCGCCGCGTCGTTGGTTGAGGCCAGCGGGATGGGCGTCCGGCAGGCGGCGAGCGCCGGTGTGGTGAGCGCGCACGCCGGCAGCTGCACGAGCCGCAGGCGAGAACCGTAGTTGCCGCCGTACGCCTCCGCGAACTCGGCGTAGTCGACGCCGACCCGTACCGCGCCGGTGGCGCGTCCGGTCGACGACGGCGTCACCGAGAGCAGTACGCCGTCCACGCCGGCCGCCTCGGTGGCAGCGCGGTCCGCGATCCCCACCCGCATCTGCTGCGGACCGGCGTAGCGGCCGCCCTTGGCGACCGGTGTCACCCAGATCGGGGTACCCGCGGCGCGTGCCTTCGCCGGCGCGGCAGCGCGGGCCGCGGAGGTCGTCGCGGTCAGCTCGACCGTTGCCGACGCGGCCTTCGGCCACGCCGTGCGCGACGGCCGGTAGGTCGACTTCGCCTGGTCGGGTGGTGTCACGAAGCTCGTGGGCAGTGGCTTGACGCCGGTCACCGATCGCCCGGGCGACATGGGCGGCAGCTTGGACACCCCGCCGTCTTCCGGTTTCGCCGCCGCCGGCGCCCCGGCCAACAGGCTCGCCACCAGGGACGCCGCAGTGGCCAGTGCCACCAGACGTCTGGGACGTGTGTGCAGTCGTAATCCCCCGTACCCGACCATTCGACCCTCACCTCTGCGCGTTGCCAGAAAAGCCACGCAGGGTGTTCGGTCGCACACCCCCGTGGCGCGATCAATGTTTCACGTTGGACCGACCCGAAGGTAACGAGACGATAACGATGACCTTTGATGGCAGCCGGCAAATCCATCGCAGTGAGTTCGAAAAGGACAACCCCATGTGACAACCGGCGTTCCACGAAGGCCGGAAGTGCTGCTTCACTGTTGCCGCCCAACGGACGTGTTCCGCGTCCGCCGGCCAGACTCACGGGGGAGTAAGCGCATCATGCTCAAAATCGGTCCTCCACCGAGGACACCTACCGCCAGACGCAGGCTCACGACAGGCGTCGCGGCCAGCATGGTCCTGGCCACCACGGCCGCCATCCTGCCCGCCGCACCGGCAGCCGCCGCGCCCGGCAAACCCGCACCTGCGCCTGCCAGCGGATCACTCAGCGTCGATCGGGCGCTGGTCGAGGCGAGGCGGACCGGCAAGCCGGTCGAGGCCACCGGCGCCGGCACGTCGACCGCCACCTTCACCGCCCGCCCGGACGGGACGATGGAGCTGACCCAGTCCGCCGTACCCACCCGGACCAGGGTGAACGGCGCCTGGAAGGACCTCGATCCGACGCTGGTCCGCAACGCCGACGGCAGCATCAGCGCGGCCGTCACCACCAATCCGATCCGTGTCTCCGCTGGCGGCACTGGCCCGCTCGCGGAGATGACCAGCGGCGACCGCGCACTGTCGGTGACCGCCCCGCTGACCCTGCCGGCGCCGACCCTGTCCGGGCCCACCGCCACCTACGCCGAGGTGCTGCCCGGGGTCGACCTGACCGTCCGGGTCAGCGGTGAGGGCTCCTTCTCGCACGTCTTCGTGGTCAAGAACCGACAGGCGGCCGCTGACCCTCGGCTCGCCGCACTCGACCTCGCCACCGTGACGAAGGGCGTCACCCTGGCGGCCGACCCAGTCGGCAACATCACCGGCCGGGACCGGGGTGGCCGCACGGTGCTCACCGCTTCCGCCCCGGCCATGTGGGACTCCGCCCCGGGCGCGAACGCCAAGGCGGGTACGAACGAGCGGGCTGCCGCGTCGACCCCCGGCGGACCGGGCCGTGGTGCGCGGACGGCCCCGATCGGTGTGCGGATCGCCGCCGGGAACCTGCGGCTTACCCCCGACCGGGCGTTGCTGACCGACCCGGCCGCGGTCTATCCGCTCTACATCGACCCCACGTTCAACTGGACGCCCGTCGGCCCCAAGATGAGCGGCTGGGCCTCGATCTCCTACCAGCACCAGTCGACCAACTACTGGAAGAACACCCCGGACCCCATCGGCCGGATGCAGGTCGGCAACTCGGGCAGCCAGCGGTCGAACACCCTGATCAACTTCCCGGTGCCCTACAGCACCCTGGCCGGTGCCGAGATCGCGGACGCCGTCTTCAAGATTACGAACACCCGCTCGTGGAGCTGCACCGACAAGACGGTCAACATCTACGGTCCCAGCACCACACTGACCTCTGGCAACGCCACCTGGAACTACTGGGAGGGGGTGAGCAAGGGCAGCGCCATCGCGAGCAAGAGCTTCGCGTACGGCTACAGCGGCTGCGACGCCGCCGGCGTCTCCTTCGACATCACCAACCAGATCAGGGCCGACGTCAGCGCCAAGAAGTCGACGCGCACCCTGTGGATGGTCGCCGCCAACGAGGCCAGCGACGCCCAGAGCTGGAAGGAATTCCTCGAGACCAGTCCCACCCTGACTATCCGGTACAACCACGCGCCCGCCGCGCCGACCGGCCTCAGCACCTCCCCGACCACCGCGTGCACCGCCGCCAACCCCACGGTGGTCGGTGACACGGCGGTGTCGCTGTACGCGCCGGTCTCGGATGTCGACAAGGGCACCCTCGGGGTCACCTTCAAGGTGTGGAAGGACGGCGATCCCGCTCAGACGGCCATCGCCAGCACCAACCCGAGCCTGCTCACGTACTCCTCCGGCACCACGGCGGTGTTCATCG
This sequence comes from Micromonospora sp. MH99, assembly GCF_021442385.1. GTDB lineage: Bacteria > Actinomycetota > Actinomycetes > Mycobacteriales > Micromonosporaceae > Micromonospora. The sequence continues at coordinate 57,508 of NZ_MUZA01000008.1, read as the reverse complement.
TGCCCCGAGCCACACTGGCGGCCGTCGCGGGTACGAGCAAGTTCGCGACCTTCGCCTGGAAAGTGCAGACGACCGACTTCCGCACCGCCAGCAACTGGTCGACCACCTGCCGGTTCGCCTTCGACGCCACCCGGGCCGGGCCGCCCAACATCCCCGAACTGACCCAACCGGCGACCATCGGGCAGCCGATCACCATCCCGGTCAAGGCACCGTCCAGCGGCACCGCCCCCACCAGCTACGTCTACCAGCTCAATGCGGCACCCCCGCAGGCCGTCACCCCCGACGCGAGTGGCAACGCCAACATCCAGGTCACGCCCACCCGCTTCACCAACACGATCTCCGTGACGAGCGTGACCGCGGCAGGCAGGAACTTCGGCGAGACCGCGACGCTGCCGTTCAACGCCGACCCGCCGACCATCACCGCACCGGACGGCGACCTGACCGGTGACGGCTGGGCCGACCTGCTCACCGTCGGCTCAGTCAACAACCTCACGGCCGGCCTGTGGCTGGCGGAGAACAGCGGTTCAGCCGGGCTCAACCCGAGCATCAGCAACATGGGCGCGCGAGGTAACGGCGTCACCGGCAACAACTCACCCGCCGACTTCAACGGAGGCCAGGTCATCACCGGTCGATTCACCGGCGGCGGCCTCCAGGACGTGCTCGTCTACTACCCCACGGGGACCAACGCCGGCGGCGGTGGCATCTTCGCCGGCAATGGCGACGGTTCCGTGCTCATGCCGGAGCGCGGCGGCGTTCAGACCAGCCTGATGAGCGAGTACCTCCTCGACGAGTACGGCCGGTCGCCGATCCAGCTGGCCAACGCCGGGGAGGCTCGGGGCACCGGGTCGGGCTTCCCGGACCTGATCGGTACCAGCGGGGACGCCACCAACGGCTACCAGCTCACCTACTACCCCAGCTTCCCGGGGACCAGCCTGTTCTTCGGAGCGACCTCGACCGGTGCGGCGACCCCGACCGGCGGCGCGGACTGGAACAACTGGACCATCGCCACCGCCCAGACCGGTACCGGCACGGCGATGTTCCTCCGGAACCGGACCACCGGCGCGCTCTACCTGTGGTCCGACCTGGCCTACAACGAGGACACCGGCCAGCTCACCTACACCGCGCGTACCCTCGCGGCCGGCGGCTGGAACACCGGTGTCGCGCTCAGCCTGCGCGCCGGGGACATCAACCGTGACGGCACCCCCGACCTGTGGACCGTCGGTGCCGGTGCGGCCACCACGGCCTGGCTGGTCACCAACCTCCAGGCCGGCAGCGCCACCATCACCGCCCAGCCCAAGCAGACGCTGATCACCTCCGATCACACCTGGCAGTTCGACGACAAGTTCGACGAAGCGGGAGACGGGGTGCTCAGCACGGCCACCGACATCTCCGGCGGCAAGTCGCTCGGGGTCGAGGTGACCGAACCTTCGCCGACCAAGCCCGGCGTGAGCGCGAAGTGGCGTCAGGGTGAGCTCTTCCCGCAGGTCGTCGTGCTGAACACCGACTCCACCGCGACCCAGGTCGATTACACCAACAAGACGGCACTGACCAGTCCCGAGCGGCTGATCGACACGAGCAAGTCGTTCACCCTCTCGGTCTGGGCCAAGCCGACGGCGGCCGGTGGCGTCATCGCCAGCGAGGACGGCGCGAACGCGTCGCGCTTCCTGCTCTGGAACAACGCGAGCGACAACACCTGGCGGTTCGGCCTGGGCAACGCGGACAGCGGTTGGTCGTACACCCAGGTGGTGACGCCGGCCGGGACGGCGTTGGGTGTGTGGACGCACCTGGTGGCCAGCTACAACGCCGACACGAGGATCATCTCGCTCTATGTCAACGGGGTCCTGAAGGGCAACGCCCAGTACACCGCGACGCCCACGTGGCCGAGCACCGGCAAGTTCGTGGTCGGCCGCTACAAGTACCAGGGCGTGGCGACCGCGCACTACGCCGGGATGCTCAGCAACCTCCAGGTGTGGAAGCGGGCGCTCACCCCCACCCAGATCGGGGCGAGCAACAGCGCCAAGAGCGGCTCCCTCACGCCAGTCGGGGCGACCACGTGGACCCCTCCCGGCACCGGTCAGCTGGAAACCGAGATCTACGCCAGCGACGTGGACGGCAACCTGTGGAAGTACCGGAAGCTGACCCCGCCGAACGATGGCTCCCCGCCGCGCTCCGAGCAGCTGTCCAAGCCGCGCCTAATCTCGAACGGGTGGAACCAGTTCACCGCCTTCGGCATCGCCGACTGGGACCATGACGGGTACCAGGACATCGTGGCCAGGGACAACGTCAGTTGCGAGCTCAAGGTCTTCCTGGGCACGGCGGACGACCTGAGTCCCACCCCCACCTTCCTGGGGATCCAGTGGTGCAACTACCGCCCGTTCGGCGTGGGCGACTTCAACCGGGACGGCTACCAGGACGTCTTCACCGCTGGATCGACGAACGACCTGTGGGTCTACCCGGGTGACCTCAAGGGCGGCGGTGGCACGCGAGCGGACATCGGCAACGGCTGGAGCACCGACTTCACCGGGTTCGGCGTCGCCAACGTCGTCGGGGACGCCACGCCGGACGTCTACGCTCGGCAGGCGAGCACGGGCCTGCTGAAGCTCTACGACATGGGACCGGACACGATCACCCAGGTCGGTATCGGCTGGGCCGGCTACACCTCCTTCGGTCTGACCGACTTCAACCGGGACGGCAAGCCGGACGTGATCGCCCGGGAGAACTCGACCGGGATCCTGTGGATGTATCCGGGAATCGCGGGTGGCATGCTCGGCGCCCGTAGCCAGATCTCCTCCGCCTGGTGAGCTGAGCACGGCGGCGGGCGGCTCCTCCGGGGCCCGCCCGCCGCCGTCCGGGCGCCCAGCCGCCCGCCAGTCCCCGGGAACAGGTCAGCCGGGCACGCCGCGCCACGTGCTGGTGACCGGGTCCCAGGCCACCGGCAGCCTTTCAGGCGCTGGTGGCGCGGACGTACGCCACGCACTCGTCGTGCAGTGTCGACCACTGCTCGCCGAACGCCTGCTCGGCGGCGACGTCGGCGGTCTTGCGCTCGTGCACCATGGCCTTGAAGAAGGCGAGCAGCCGCTCCGGTCCGAACCTGTCGACGAGGTGGCGGACGGCGAGGTAGCCGACCCCGTAGCTGCCGCCGACCCGCTCGGCGGGCGCGTCGTCGGCGGGCGTGACGCCCTCCAGCCGGCCGTCCCAACCGGCCCGGACCAGCTTGCGCACCTCGGCGAGCCCCTCGTACCTGTCGACCGGCTGGCCGCCCGAGCCGGCGAACTCGGCCAGCCCCTCGACGAGCCACCAGGTCGTCTTGCCCGGGTAGCCGCGTTCCGGCAGCGAGGCGGCGTGGGTCAGCTCGTGCCGGAGCAGGTCGTCGGTGCCGCTGCTGGTCAACCCGTCGGCGTTGAGCACCACCTCGTGATGGCCGCCGCCCACGGTCACCGCGTAGCCGCCGGTCCACTGTGGGCGTCCGCCGCCGTACCAGCGCTGCCACTCCGCCCGACCGGCGTAGAAGATCCGGTAGCGGTCCGGCGGCGAGCCGGTCACCGCGTAGGTGTCGGCGACCGCGGCGGCCGCCTCCGCCTGGGTCAGCAGGCCGGCCAGTTTCCCGCGCAGCGCCGGTGTGGTGGCGACGATGGTCCGGGCGCCGACCGCCACGGCCAGCTCGCTGATCTCCCATGGTCGGGTGCCGGTCTCGGCGGACTTCGACTCCTCCAGCGCGATCAGTCGCGGCTGGTCGCCGTTCTCCCGCCAGCGGGTGCCGATCAGCACGGGGCTCGGTCGGCAGCCGGGCGCCACGAAGCAGTATTGGAAGCGCACCAGCAGCCGCCACTCGCCGGGCTTGCCGACGACAGGTACGGGCAGGCCGCTCGGCTCGGCCCGCCACACCGTCACCTTCAGGGCGCGCAGCGCGGCGAAGCGACGGCGCAGGTCGGAATGCGCGGCGGGGTCGGCGACGGCGAGGAAGCCGGCCCGGTCGCCGCCGAGCAGCGCCGTGGACTGCCGCTGGAGTTGCGCTGTCATCCGGTCGGACAGAGCACGGGCGACGGCGGTGGCCGGGTCGTCGGTCGCGGCGGCGCCGGCCCGGCTGATCGTGGCCCGGCCGCCGGCCTCGCGGACCGCACCGACGATCAACGCCGCCGGAAGGCCGCAGCCCAGCAGCAGGACCATCACGACGAGCACGGTCCACAGCGGCCAGAGCCGCCGCGGTGCTGGCTGCTGCACCCCGTCAGTCACCCGCCGAAGGGTACGACCAAAGGGCGGATCGGGCGAGGCCGACCCGGGCCGATCGGACCGGGTCAGGCTCCCCGAGCCGGCCAGGAGCGGAATGCCACGTCCAAGCCGGCGACCAACTGGTGGTACGACCTGTCGACCTCGCGCGGCAGGCCGAAGCCACCGGCGGCCTCCAGGGCGACGAAACCGTGCAGGGCGCTGCGCAGCGCCCGGGTCGCGTCCACCGCGTCGTCGCCGGTGAGTCCGTAGCCGCGCAGCACCGCGAAGATGGCGCCTACCGCGCGTTCGCCCGCCTCGACGTGTTCCGGGTCGGACGGGTCGGGCACCCGCTGGGTGGCGGGGTAGCGCCCGGGGTGCCGGTGGGCGTACGCGCGGTAGGCGTCCGCCATCGCCCGCAGCGCGTCCCCACCGGAGCGGCCGGCGGCCGCCGTGGTCAGCTCGGTGGCCAGCTCGGCGCTGGCCAGCGCGGCGAGCTTCTGGCTCAGCGCGTCCGCCCCTTTGATGTGCTTGTAGAGGCTGGGCAGCGCGACTCCGAGCCGGCTGGCGAGCGCGGCGAGGGTGAGCTGGTGGTAGCCGACCTCGTCGGCCAGCCGGGCGGCCTCGCGCACCACGGTCTGCTGGTTGAGCCCGGCCCTAGGCACCGGCACACACCGCCAGGAAAGCCACCAGCTCGTCGGCGGTGGCCCGCGGCCGGTCGGCGTGCGGGTAGTGCCCGGCCTCCTCGATCATCCGGGCCTCGGCGACGCGGAACAGCCGGCGGGCCGCCCGCGCCTCGGCGCCCGGGTCGGGGAAGTCCGGGTCCTTCGCGCCCATCAGCACCAGCACCGGTTGGCGTACCTGCGGCGCGCGGGCGGTCCAGTGCGGCTCGACCGGCGCGATCACACCGCGGGTCGCGGCCATCCGGCCGGGCTCGCGCAGGTTGGCCACCATCGACCGGCGGTACGACGCGTCGTCGGCCGGCCGGTGCACGGGGAAGAGTGTGTTGTGGAACATCCCGAACAGTCGTGGACTGCGCAGCACAGCTCCCATCGCCAGCCGCAGCAGCGGGTTGAGTTTGGGCTGACCGACGAACGCGCCGATCTGCACGATGCCGGAGACCAGCTCGGGCGCGTCGGTCGCGGCGAAGACCACCGCCGCGGCGGCGGACGAGCTGCCGACCAGCACGGCCGGCCCGGCGTCGAGGTCACTGACGACGGCCAGCAGGTCGGCGCCGACCTCCGCCGGGGCGTACGTGGGCCAGCCGACGCTGGACTCCCCGTGCCCGCGTACGTCGACCGAGGCGACCCGGTGACCGGCGGCCACGAGCAGCGGCACGAGGTGTCGGAAGCTCGCCCTGTTCTCGCCCATGCCGTGGGCGAGGACGACGAGTGGGCCGTCGCCGTGCACCTCGTACGCGATGTGTCCGCCGTCGCACCGCACCTGGCTAACTGTCATAGCTTGAAGCTAAGGCAATTAGCCAGGCGCGTCAAGCGGCTCCTACTTCTTGGAGATCAGGGCCCGGCCGAAGAAGACCAGGTTCGCCGGACGCTCGGCGAGCCGACGCATCAGGTAGCCGTACCACTCGTCGCCGTACGGCACGTAGGTGCGCACCGTGTAGCCCTCGCCGGCCAGCCGGGCCTGCTCCTCGGGCCGGATGCCGTAGAGCATCTGGAACTCGAAGCGATCGGGCCCCCGGTCGAACCAGCGCGCCCGGTCCTCGCCGATCGCGATCATCCGCGGATCGTGGGTCGCCAGCATCGGGTAGCCGTCGCCGGACATCAGGATGTTGAGGCAGCGGACGTAGGACTTGTCCACCTCGCGGGCCGACTGGTACGCCACCGACTCCGGCTCCCGGTACGCGCCCTTGCACAGACGCACCCGCGACCCGGCGGAGGACAACTCCCGGCAGTCCGACTCGGTCCGCCGCAGGTACGCCTGGAGCACCGCGCCTGTCGACGGGAAGTCCTTGCGCAGCTTGGCCAGCACCTCCAGCGTCGAGTCGGTGGTGGTGTGGTCCTCCATGTCCAGGGTGACGGTGGTGCCCGCCGCGTCGGCGGCCGCGCAGATCGCCCGCACGTTGTCGTACGCCAACTGCTCGTCGAACATCTGGCCGAGCGCGGAGAGCTTCACGCTCACCTCGGCGGCCGGCGTCAGCCCGGCCCCGGAGAGCATCTTCAGCAGCTTCAGGTACTCGTCCCGGGTGGCCGTGGCCTGCTCGGGGGTGACGGTGTCCTCGCCCAGATGGTCGAGGGTGACGGCCAGACCGTCGTCGACGAGCCCGCGGGTCGCGCGCAACGCGTCGTCGGTGGCGGCGCCGGCGACGAACCGGCGAACGACGTCCCGAGTGTACGGGGCGGTCGCGACGAGCCGCTCGACCTGGGATGACCGGGAGGCGGCGAGGATGACGGAACGGAGCATGAGCCGAGCGTATCGCCCCTGCCAGGACCCCCGCCGAGGGGCGGCCGGGGCTGCGGTACTGGCGTCGATCGACTACAACGATGCCGTGGACCAACGCCCCCGCCGCCGACTCCGGTCGGCCTCCGTGCAGCTCGGCGCGCTCACCGCTCTCGCGCTCGCCCTCTCCGGCTGCAACATGACCTCGGACGACGACGATGACGACTGTGCCCTCGGGCCGGTCGGCGGCGGCGACACGGTCGCGCTGGCGATGCGGGTCACCGCGCCCGCCGCGGGGCGGACCGCCGGGGAGCCGACGACGGCCGCCCTGCCCGAGCGCGGCGGATTCGGCACCCACCTCGCCTCCTGCGGCGGCTGACGTGCGCCGCGAGTCCGTGCCACCCCGGCCCGACTGGGACGCCACCATCCGCGCGCAGGGGCTGGTCTACGTCGACACCGAACTGCCCGACGGCGGGATCATGTCGTACTGGGACGAGACCGCCGCGTACGCCTTCGACCTCGACGAGGTGCTGCGGCTGGAGGAGGCCACGGAGGAGCTGCACCGGATGTCGGTGGCCGCCGCCGAGCACGTGGTGGCGCAGCGCCGGTACGCCGAGTTCGGCATTCCCGCCTGGGCGGCCGACGCGGTGGCCCGGTCACTGCGCGAGGCGCCACCCACCCTCTACGGGCGCTTCGACCTGGCGTACGACGGCACCTGGCCGCCGAAGATGCTGGAGTACAACGCCGACACACCTACGGCGCTTGTCGAGGCGAGCATCATCCAGTGGTACTGGCTGGAGCAGACCCGCCCCGAGCTGGACCAGTGGAACAGCCTGCACGAGCGGCTGGTCGGCGCCTGGGCCAAGATCGGCGCCGGGCTGCACGACCCACTGGTGCACGTGCTCTGGTCGAACGAGGAGGAGTCGGGCGAGGACCACATGACGGCCGGCTACCTCGCCGAGACCGCCCGGCAGGCCGGCCTGAGCGTCGAGCTGCAGCCCATCCAGGAGATCGGCTGGGACGGCCGGCGCTTCGTCGACGCCGCCGACCGCCCGGTGACCACCTGCTTCAAGCTCTACCCCTGGGAGTGGATGCTGGCCGAGCCGTACGGGCCGCCCGCCCTGGCACCGGGCACCCCGACCACCTGGATCGAGCCGGCGTGGAAGCTACTGCTGTCCAACAAGGCGCTGCTCGCGATCCTCTGGGAGCTGTACCCCGACCACGAGTACCTGCTCCCGGCGTACCTCGACTCGCCGCGGGGCATGCCCGAGTACGTGGCCAAGCCGCTGCTCGGCCGGGAGGGCGGCTCGGTACGCATCGTGACCGCCGCCGAGGAGATCACCAATCCGGGGATCTACGGCGACGAGGGCTGGTGCTACCAGGAGTTCCGGGCGCTGCCGCAGTTCGCCGGCAACCGGGTGGTGCTGGGCAGCTGGATCGTCGACGGCGAGTCGGCCGGGGTGGGCGTCCGGGAGAGCGCAAGTCTGATCACCGACGGTTACGCGCGGTTCCTGCCGCACTACATCGACGCGGCGCGCACCCCGTGAGTCGTCTACCGTTGGGGGCGTGAACTTCGACGCGTACGCCCGGACCGGCGTTGACCTGGTCAACGCCCGCCTGGACGACCTCGACGACCTGCGGGCCCTCTTCCCCGACGACAACGCCTGGATGCGCGACGAGGTCGCCGATCGTGACGTCGCGATCTTCCGGCGGGCGCAGAAGCGGCTCCGCGACGTCTTCGAGTACGGCACCTCGGGGCGCGACGCCCAGGCGGTGACCGAGCTGAACGCGCTGCTCGAGGCGTTCCCGGTCCAGCCGCGCATCTCCGGGCACGACTCCAGCGACTGGCACATGCACGTGACCAGCCGGGGCGCGTCGGTCAGCGCCGAATACCTGGCCGGCGCGGTCTGGGGGCTGTCGGTCTGGCTCTGCGAGTACGGCAGCGCCCGCTTCGGGGTGTGCGCCGACGAGCGGTGCGGCAACGTCTACCTGGACACGTCGTCCAACTGCTGCCGGCGGTTCTGCTCGGAGCGCTGCGCCACCCGCTCGCACGTGGCGGCACACCGGGCCCGCAAGCGGGCCGCCATCGGTGAGCAGCTGCCGGTCGCCCCGCAGCCGACCTCGACCACCGAGTCGCTCACCCCGGTCAGCTGACGCCGGGCCCCGCCGGGGTCAGACGTCGACAGGTGACTGGGCGGGCAGGTGCTGGCGGGCGAACTCCAGCGCGGCGCGCAGGTCCGCCTCGCGCACCGCGCGGCTCTTCGCGCCCCGGGTCGCCACCTCGACGGCCACCGAGCCGGTGAAGCCCCGCGCCGCCAGCGAGGAGAGCAGCTCTCCGCAGGGCTGGGTGCCGCGCCCGGGCACCAGATGCTCGTCGCGGCCCTCGCCGGTGCCGTCGCCGAGGTGCACGTGGGCCAGGCCCGCGCCCATCCGGTCGGCCATCTCCAGCGGGTCGCTGTGCGAGGCCGCGCAGTGCGACAGATCCAGCGTGTACGACGGGTAGCCGGTGTCGGTGGGATCCCACCCGGGGACGTATGGGACGAACTGCCGGCCCGCCATCCGCACCGGGTACATGTTCTCCACCGCGAAACGCAGGCCGTTGAACCGGTCCGCGACAGTGGCCAGCCCCTCGGCGAAGTTGCGCGCGTAGTCCCGCTGCCAGGAGAACGGCGGGTGCACCACCACCGTCGGCGCTCCCAGCGTCTCGGCCAGCTCGGCGGCCCGGCGCAGCCGCTGCCACGGGTCGGGGCTCCACACCCGCTGGGTGACCAGCAGGCAGGGCGCGTGCACCGACAGCACCGGCACGTCGTAGTGCGCCGACAGGCCGCGCAGCGCGCCCGCGTCCTGGCTGACGACGTCGGTCCAGACCATCACCTCGACGCCGTCGTAGCCGAGCGCCGCGGCCAGTTGGAACGCCGCCGCGGTCGGCTCGGGGAAGACCGACGAGCTGGACAGGAGCACCGGAACGCGGGAAGTCACATCAGCCAGCGTAGCCCGGCTGTCGCGGGGCCATCAGGACGAGCACTGGCAAACCACTCGTAACCCGGCACCCTGGTCAGATCGGCTCCAGTTGATCGAGTCGACGGAGGATGACCCCCTCCCGCAGGGCCCACGGGCAGATGTCCAGCGTGTCCAGGTCGAGCCGGCGCATCACCGCCTCGGCGACCACCGCGCCCGCCAGCAACTGGTGGGCCCGACCGGCGCTGACCCCCTCCAGCTCCATCAACTGGGTCGGTGGAATGTGCCGGATGAAGCCGATGACCTGCCGCAGACCGCCACGGGTCAGGCTGCGCCGCGTCCAGAGCCCGGCCCCGGACGGCGCCGCGCCGGCCAGTCGGGCCAGGGTGCGGAACGTCTTCGAGGTGGCCACAGCCCGACCCCAGCCCACCTCGGTCAACTGGTCGACGACCTTGTCCAGCCGGCCGTCCACGTACTCCCGCAGCTTGTCGACGGTCTCGGCGGACGGCGGCGTCGCGCTGTCCGGGTCGACGCGCAGCCGCTCCCGGGTCAGCCGGCCGGCGCCGAGCGGCAGCGAGATCGCGACGTCCGGGTCCTCGTCGATCCCGGCGGCGATCTCCAGGGAGCCGCCACCGATGTCGAGCACCAGCAGACGCCCCGCCGACCAGCCGAACCAGCGCCGCACCGCCAGGAACGTCATCCGCGCCTCGTCCGCGCCGGAGAGCACCTCCAGGCGTACGCCTGTCTCGTCGCGGACCCGGGCGAGCACGTCGGCCGCGTTGGTGGCGTCGCGGACGGCGGACGTGGCGAACGCGATCAGGTCGTCCGCCTCCAAACCGGTGGCCGCTGCCTTGGCCATGCCGACCGCCTTGACCAGGCTGTCCGAGCCGGCCTCGGTCAACGCGCCGTCCGGGCCGATCTGCTCGGCGAGACGCAGGACGACCTTCTCCGAGTGCGCCGGCCAGGGGTGCGCGCCGTGGTGCGCGTCGACCACCAGCAGGTGCACCGTGTTGGATCCGACGTCGAGGACACCCAGTCGCATGGTGAAGACCCTAGGTGCAACACGTTCGTGCGGCTCGTCGGCCCACGGACGTCACCGCGCGTACGCTGGTCCGAGTGACGATGGAGCTCCGCGTGCTGGTGGACGACCCGGGCGACCCGCGCAGCCGCGAGGTGCCGCTGGACTTTCCCCGGGAGTGGATCGAGTTCGCCGACCCGGCCGACGAGACCCACCTGATCCGTGCCGACCTGACCTGGCTGCTCTCCCGCTGGACCTGCATCTTCGGTCGCGGTTGCCACGGCATCATCGCCGGCCGGTCCGCCGACGGCTGCTGCTCGCACGGGGCGTTCTTCACCGACTCGGACGACGAGAAGCGTGTCCGCAACGCCGTCAAACAGCTCACCCCGTCGACCTGGCAGCACTACCGGCGCGGTTTCAAGAACTGGACCGACGAGGACACGATCGACGGCAAGAACCCGGCACGCCGCACCGCCACCCAGGGCGCCGACGGGCCGTGCGTCTTCCTCAACGACGCCGACTTCGCCGGCGGGGGCGGATGCGCGCTGCACGCCCAGGCGCTGCGCGACGGGGTGCACCCGCTGGAATACAAGCCGGACGTCTGCTGGCAGCTGCCGATCCGGCGGGACCAGGACTGGGTCAAGCGACCCGACAACTCCAAAGTGCTGGTCTCCACCCTGTCCGAGTTCGACAGGCGCGGCTGGGGCGCCGGCGGGCACGATCTGGACTGGTGGTGCACCTCCTCGACGGACGCCCACGTGGGCGCCGAGCCGATGTACCTGTCGTACGGGCCGGAGCTGACCGCGCTGATCGGCGCCGCCGCGTACGAGCGGCTGGCCGAGCTGTGCGCCGCCCGGGTGCGGCAGGGCCTGGTCGCCCCGCACCCCGCCGACAATCTCTAGCCGATCTTGGTAGCAGCATTGCTACCATATGCGTATGGCAATGACCCTCCGGCTGGATGACGAACGCGAACGGCGACTCCGTCTCGTCGCGGACGAGGAGGGCCGATCCATGCACGCCGTCGTGGTAACCGCCATCGACGACTACCTGGCGCGACGGAACGCCAAGGAGTTCGGCGACCTCGCCGACGAGATCATCGAACGGCACGCCACGCTGCTCGCACGCCTGGCCGAGTGATGACAGAGGTCCGATATCCCACGCTCGTCGACGTCGCGGGCATCGCCCGCAAACTCGGCGTCGGCATCAGGGACGCCGGCCTCGTGGAGTCGGCAGTCGCTCGACCGCGGACAAGCGTCTTCGGCGAGGACGCCTACCCCGACCTGTGGACCAAGGCGGCGGCACTGCTGCACTCACTGGCCAACAACCATCCGTTCGTGGACGGCAACAAACGGATCAGCTGGATCGTGACGATCGCCTTCCTGCTGCAGAACCGCGCCGTCAGCATCGACCAGCTCGATGAGACCGACCAGAACGTCGCGTACGACATGGTCATCAGCGTGGCGGAGGGCCGCCTGACGGAGGTCGCCGAGATCGCGGCGGCGCTGCGCAAACTGTTCTGAGTTGAGCGCGCGTCAGCGCAACGCCGCGTCGACGAGCGTGCGGGCGCTGCGCCGGGCCGCGTCGGCGATCACCGGGTCGCCGTCCAGCACACCGCCGGCGAGCCCGCCGTCGAGCAGCAGGGTGAGCTGCCGGGCCAGCAGCTCGGGGTCGGCCGCGCCGGCCTGCCGGGCCAGCTCGGTCACCCAGGCCCGGACGACGGTCTTGTGCTCGACCGTCCGGGCGTGCACCGGGCCGCCGGCCGGCGACTCCGCGGCCGTGTTGATGAACGCGCAACCGTGGTAGCCGTCCCGCCGGCAGGCGCTGGCGAGCGCGTCGAACATCCCGACCAACTGGTCGCGCGGCTCGTCGCCGGCATCCCGGGCGGCGGCGCGCAGCGCACCGAACCACGCCTGGTCGACCCGGTCGAGGTACGCCAGCACCAGGTCGTCCTTGCGCGGAAAGTGCTTGTAGAGCGTCGCCTTGGCCACGCCCGACTCGGCGATGACCGTGTCCACCCCCACGCCGCGCGGGCCGTGGGCGTAGAAGAGCCGGAACGCGGTCTCCAGGATCCGGTCCCGGGCCGAGCCGGCCGGCGTGCGGTGGGCAGGCATCGGTACTCCCTCGACGTGCTGGTGGCGGGCCAATTCTACAGACAGTTCCGTCTGCTGCCGCACGTCGTCCCGCGGCGGGTGCCGATGGCGCCTTCGACTCCTGTCGAGCTGCCCCATGTGCGGGGCGGCGCCAATGGGGAGGAGCCGTCGGAGTGAGCCACCGGTGCCGCGCCGCGTTCGGCCTCGCGCCGGCCCTCGCCCAGCCCGCGTCCGGCCCTCGCCCAGCCCGCGTCCGGCCCCCGCCCAGCCCACGTTCGGCCCGCGCCCGGCCGGGCCCGGCCCCCCGCCCAGCCCACGTTCGGCCGCGCCCGGCCGCCCCATTTCTGGGGCAGCTCTACAGGCAATGAGAGACACCTGCCCTGTCGCCTCCCGAGAGGCAGCAGTAGACAGACCTGTCTGTTAGCCTACCGACAGGCGGCGCGAGGCCACCGCGCCCGAGTGGAGGATCGATCGACATGCGCATCGCAGTTCTCGGCACCGGCTCGGTCGGCAGGACCATCAGCGCCCGCGCGGCGGAGCTGGGCCACCAGGTCACCATCGGCACCCGCGACGTCGCGACCACCCTGGCCGGCGAGTACGCCACCTGGACCGCCGAGCACCCCGAGGTGGGCCTGGCGACCCACGCGGATGCGGCCGCGGACGCCGAACTGGTGGTCAACGCCACCAGTGGCAGCGGCTCCCTGCCGGCGCTCACCGCGGCCGGCGCGGCCAACCTGGCCGGCAAGGCCCTGCTCGACATCGCCAACCCGCTCGACTTCAGGGCGGGCTTCCCACCAACCCTGACCGTGCAGGACACCGACTCCCTCGCCGAGCAGATCCAGCGGGAGTTTCCGCAGGCCAAGGTGGTCAAATCGCTCAACACGCTGACCGCCGAGCTGATGGTGCGCCCGCGCCAGCTCGCCGACGGCGCGCACACGGTCTTCGTCTCCGGCGACGACGCGGAGGCCAAGCGGATCGTCACCGGGCTGCTCGTCAGCTTCGGCCACACCGACGTGATCGACCTCGGCGACCTCTCCACCGCCCGGGGCACCGAGATGCTCATGCCGCTGTGGTTGCGGCTCTACGGCCGGCTCGACACCGCCAACTTCAACATCAAGATCGTTCGCTGAGCGGACCCGGACCGGCCGAAGGGGGCCCACGCCGAGCGTGGACCCCCTTCGGGTCGGCCGATCACGGCTCGAACTTGTACCCCAGGCCCCGCACCGTGACGATGAAGCGCGGCGCCGACGGCTCCGGCTCGATCTTGGAGCGCAGCCGCTTGACGTGCACGTCAAGCGTCTTGGTGTCGCCCACGTAGTCGGCGCCCCAGACCCGGTCGATGAGCTGACCGCGGGTCAGCACCCGGCCCGCGTTGCGCAGCAGCAGCTCCAGCAACTCGAACTCCTTGAGCGGCAGCTGCACGGCCCCGCCCTCGACGGTCACCACGTGCCGCTCGATGTCCATCCGGACCGGGCCGGCGGCCAGCGTCGGGGCGCCCGCCTCGGCCACCTCCGGGCTCTGCCGGCGCAGCACCGCGCGGATCCGCGCGACCAGCTCCCGGGGAGAGTACGGCTTGGTGACGTAGTCGTCGGCGCCGATCTCCAAGCCGACCACCTTGTCGATCTCGCTGTCCCGCGCGGTGACCATGATGATCGGCACGGCCGAGCGCTGCCGGAGCTGCCGGCACACCTCGGTCCCGGACATCTCGGGCAACATCAGGTCGAGCAGCACGATGTCGGCGCCGGTTCGGTCGAACTCGGTGAGGGCATCGGTACCGGTCGCGGCGACCGAAACCTCGAAGCCCTCCTTACGGAGCATGTACGACAGGGCGTCGGAGAACGACTCCTCGTCCTCGACCACCAGAACGCGGCTCAACGGGGATTTCCTTTCCATTGCTGTCAGACCTGCCGTAGCTCGGCCGGACCGGCCTCGATCCCAACCGGCGGCAGTGTCGCCAGCAGGTCGTCAGGTGGACTGGCGGGCAACCGTAGGGTGAACGTCGATCCACCCCCAAGAGTGCTCGACACCTCCACCCGACCGCCATGGTTGCTCGCGATGTGTTTCACGATGGCCAGGCCGAGCCCGGTGCCACCTGTCGAACGCGAGCGGGCCTGGTCGGCCCGGTAGAACCGCTCGAAGATCCGGTCCACGTCCGTCGGGGCGATGCCGATGCCCTGGTCAGCGACCGCGACCTCGACATGTTCGCCGTCACCGCGGAGGGTGACCCGCACCGTGGTGTCCTCGCCCGAGTAGTTGATGGCGTTCTCCACCAGGTTCGCCACCGCCGTGGCGAGCTGACTGTCGCTGCCGTACGCGGTGAGACCGCGTTCGCCGTCGACAGTGACCTCGACCCCCCGGGCGGAAGCCGTGGTGCGGGTGCGGTCGACCACCTCGGCGATCACCCAGTCGAGCGCGACGGGCTCCGGTGGCGGCTGCGGTTCGGCGCCCTGGAGCCGGGTCAGCTCCAGCAACTCCTGCACCAGCCGGCCCAGCCGGGTCGACTCGTGCTGGATCCGTTCGGCGAACCGGCGGGCGGCGACCAGGTCCTCGGAGAGGTCGGGCACCGCGGCGTCGGCCGGCTCGGTGGCGTCCAGCAGCGCCTCGGCGAGCAGTTGGAGCGCGCCGATCGGGGTCTTGAGCTCGTGGCTCACGTTCGCCACGAAGTCACGCCGGACCCGGGTCAGCCGGTGCGACTCGGTCACGTCGACCGCCTCCACGGCGATGAAGCCGTTCCCGAGGCCCATGGCCCGCAGGTGCACGCCCAGCGGGTTCTCCCCCGCGCTGTCGCGACCCCGCGGCAGGTCCAGCTCGATCTCGCGCCGCACGCCGGTGCGCCGCACCTGGCCGGCGAGCGTACGGATCAACGGGTGCGCGGCGATCGAGCCCGGGGTGCTGCCGGTACGCAGCAGACCCATCGCACGGGCGGCCGGGTTGATCAGCACGGGGACGTCGTCGTCGTCCAGTACCACGACACCGGCCCGGAGCGAATCGATCGTCCGGCGGCCGAGCCCGGCCTGCTGCTCGTCGGCTATAGCGGGCCTCCCCCTGCTCCAGCGGGAGCTCGCGCTGCCCGTCGACGTGGAGCGACCGCGCGCCGGCAGGAACCGGGGCAGCAGGAGGCCGACGACCAGTCCGGTCGCCAACGCCACGGCCACCACGACCGCCACCGCCCACTCCACCCGGCGATCGTAGGGTCATTGTTAACCTGGCTACCACACAGAACGGGACGAACCACCCGCACTTCGGAAAGTGTTCACCCCCACGTCTGGCGTCGTTCACCGTCGTTCATCCGGGATCCGTTCAGCCGCCCTACCGTTGGCGTCGCACCTGCTCAACCCCTGCGCCGGCACCCGCCGGCGGCGACCGACCACAGGACGTGATGATGCGCGACGAGTTCCGGGCCGACCTCCAGATCGTCAGCCAACTGCTGGTGGACATGGCGGAGGGCGTCCGCGCTGCCATGCGCCAGGCCACCCGGGCCCTGCTCACCGCCGACCGGCAGGCCGCCGAGACGGTCATCGAGCGGGACGCCGAGATCGACGACCTCTACCGGCACGTCGAGGAGCGGGTGTGTGACCTGCTCGCCCGGCAGGCGCCGGTCGCCTCCGACCTGCGTGCCATGATCACCGCGCTGCACGTGGCGGCCGACCTGGAGCGGATGGGCGACCTGGCCGACCACGTGGCGAAGACGGCGCTGCGGCGGCACCCCTCGCCCGCCGTACCTGCCGAGCTGCGGTCGATCTTCACCGAGATGGCCGACATCGCCGACCGGATGGCGGTGAAGATCGGTTCGGTGCTGGCCAAGCCCGACGTCGACCTGGCCGGCGAGTTGGACCGGGACGACGACGCCATGGACGAGCTGCACAAGAGCCTGTTCTCGGTGCTGCTCGGCGACGACTGGCCGTACGGGGTGGAGACCGCCATCGACGCCACCCTGCTGGGCCGCTTCTACGAGCGTTTCGCCGACCACGCGGTGAACGCCGGCGAGCACGTGATCTACCTGATCACGGGGGAGAACAGCCCGGCCGCCAGCTGACGTACACGAAAAGGGGCCCCCGCACCGCGCGGGGGCCCCTTTTCCTGTGCTCAGCGGCCCTGGTTGGCGACCGCGGCGGCGGCTTCCTTCGCTGCCGTCGGGTCGAGGTAGGTGCCGCCCAGGGTGAGCGGGCGCAGTTGCGGGTCGAGGTCGTAGCGCAGCGGGATGCCGGTCGGGATGTTCAGCTTGGCGATCGCCTCGTCGGAGATCTGGTCGAGGTGCTTGACCAGGGCGCGCAGCGAGTTGCCGTGCGCCGCCACCAGCACCGTCCGGCCGGCCAGGATGTCCGGCACGATCGAGTCGTACCAGTAGGGCAGCATCCGCTCGACGACGTCCTTGAGGCACTCGGTACGCGGCATCAGCTCGGTCGGCAGCAGCGCGTAGCGCGGGTCGCCCACCTGCGACCACTCGTCGTCGTCCGCGATCGGCGGCGGCGGCGTGTCGTACGAGCGGCGCCAGAGCATGAACTGCTCCTCGCCGTACTCGTCAAGGGTCTGCTTCTTGTTCTTGCCCTGTAGGGCGCCGTAGTGCCGCTCGTTGAGCCGCCACGACCGGCGCACCGCGATCCAGTGCCGGTCGGCGGCGTTCAGCGCCAACTCGGCGGTGCGGATCGCCCGGCGCATCACGCTGGTGTGCACGACGTCCGGCAGCAGGCTGTGCTCGCGCAGCAGCTCGCCGCCGCGCCGCGCCTCGCCCTCGCCCTTCTCGGTCAGGTCGACGTCCACCCAGCCGGTGAAGAGGTTCTTGGCGTTCCAGTCACTTTCGCCGTGCCGCAGCAGGACCAGCGTCCCGACGGTGGGCCCCTCGCTCGCAGTCATGCCGATCATCCTGCCTCAACCCCGTACCGGACACGCGGGCACCCGTCGTGACGACCACCACGTGAAAAAGCGGATGACCTGCGAATCCGGCCGCCACTAGGGTTGTAAGGCGCTGTAGTCACATCGGTCATTACTTGCAAGCGGGGGCACCACGTGCGGACGATGCGGAGCTGGTTCCGGGACACCACCGGCGGCCTGCCGGCCACCTTCTGGTACCTGTGGTCGGGCACCCTGATCAACCGGCTCGGCTCGTTCGTCCTCGTCTTCCTCGCCATCTACCTGACCCAGGAACGCGGCTTCTCCCCCTCCCAGGCCGGCCTGGTGCTCGGCCTGTGGGGTGTCGGCGGCGCGGTCGGCACCACCGCCGGCGGCACCCTGGCCGACCGGTGGGGTCGCCGACCGACGCTGCTCACCGCGCATGTCGGCGCGGCGGCCATGATGCTCGCCCTCGGGCTGGCCCGTGACCTCTGGGCGGTGGCGCTGGGTGCGCTGCTGCTGGGCATGTTCGCCGAGGCGGCCCGGCCGGCGTTCGGCGCCATGATGATCGACGTGGTGCCGGCCAAGGACCGCCTGCGCGCCTTCTCGCTCAACTACTGGGCCATCAACCTGGGCTTCGCCTGCGCCGCCATCCTCGCCGGTCTCGCCGCGCAGGCCGACTACCTGCTGCTGTTCGTGGTCGACGCGGGCACGATGCTGATCACTGCGCTGATCATCTTCGTCCGGGTGCCGGAGACGCGCCACGGCGGATTCACCGTCGCGGCGACCACGGCCCCGCGCGGCGCGCTGCGCACCATCCTCAGCGACCGGGTCTACCTCGGCTTCGTGGCTCTGAACCTGTTCGCCGCGATGGTCTTCCTCCAGCACATCTCGATGCTGCCGATCGCCATGGGGGACTCCGGCCTGAGCCCGGCCACCTACGGCTCGGTGATCGCGCTCAACGGCCTGCTCATCGTCGTCGGCCAACTCTTCGTGCCCCGACTGATCCGGGGTCGGAACCGTTCGCAGGTGCTCGCCCTCGCCGCCGTGGTGATGGGTGTCGGGTTCGGACTGACCGCGTTCGCCAGCAGCGCCTGGTTCTACGGACTGACGGTGCTGATCTGGACGGTCGGCGAGATGTTGAACTCGCCCTCCAACTCCACGCTGATCGCCGAGCTCTCCCCGGCCGAACTGCGCGGTCGCTACCAGGGCGTGTTCGGGCTCTCCTGGCAGATCGCCGGGGCGAGCGCGCCGATCCTCGGCGGCCTGGTGCGCGAGCACGTCGGCAACGCCGCGCTCTGGTTCGGCTGCGCCGTGATCGGCGTGCTGACGGCGGTGGCCCACCTCGCGTCCGGTCCCGCCCGGGAGCGGCGTGCCGTCGCGCTACGCCACGCCGCCGAAGCGTCCACGCCGGTCGGCACCCGCGCCGCAACGGCGCAGCCCGCCGAGGCGACAGCCTGAGCCCCTGCGCGAACGCTGAGGCGACAGCCTCAGCCCGGTGTGACCGCTGAAACGAACGGCTCATGATCAGGAAACCGACTGGCGCAACCCGGCCCGACTTCCTACCGTCCAGGAGAAACGGTTAAGAAACTGAACTGTCGGGAGGTCGGATGCACGCCCTGCGGCGCTGGTGGCACGACACCGCGGGCGGCCTACCCGCCACCTTCTGGTACCTCTGGGCGGGATTGCTGATCAACCGCGCCGGCGCGTTCGCCATGCTCTTCCTGTCGCTCTACCTCACCGACGCCCGGGGAGCCAGCGAATCGGTGGCCGGCACCGTGGTCGGGGCGTACGGGGCCGGCGGGGCGGCCGGCGCGCTGCTCGGCGGGGTACTGGCTGACCGGTGGGGTCGCCGGGCCACCCTGCTCGCCGCCCACCTGGCCACCGCCGCCCTGATGGTGGCACTGGCCTTCAGCCGGCCCCTGCTGCTGATCGCGGCGCTCTCCGCGCTGGTCGGCGTGGTGCACTCGATGCCCAGCCCCGCCTTCGTGGCGGCGATCGTCGACGTGGTGCCCGCGCAACGCCGCTCACGCGCGTTCAACCTCCAGTTCTGGGCGTTCAACCTGGGCATGGCCGTCGCGTCGCTGCTCGCCGGGGTGCTTGCCGAGGCGAGCTTCACCGCGCTGTTCCTGGTCGACGCCGCCGCCACGCTGACCGCTGCGGCCGTCATCGCCTGGAAGGTGCCGGAGACCCTGCGCCGGGCCGGCCCGGCCGCGCCCCTCCCGCCCGCTGACCAGCAGGGGGTCGGCCGCTCCCGTCGACAGGGGCTGCACACCGCGCTCACCGACCGGAACTTCCTGATCTTCGTCGGGCTCACCTTCGTGCTGGCCGTCCTCACCCTGCAGACCTCGACGATCATGCCGCTGGCGATGCGCGCCGACGGTCTGGGACCGTCCGCGTACGGGGTGGTGGTGGCACTCGGGGGCGCGCTGATCGTGCTGGGGCAACTGTTCGTGCCCCGACTGATCGACAGGCACCGCAAGGACGTCGTACTGGCCGTCTCCACGGCCCTGCTGGCGGTCGGCTTCGGCGTGCTCACCGTCGCCGACGGCCTGGGCGTCTACCTCGGCGCGGCGGTGGTCTGGACGGTCGGTTCGATGCTCGCCGCGCCGCCCAACGCGCAGATCAACGCGGACCTGGCACCGCCCCAGCTGCGCGCGCGGTACCAGTCGGTCTTCTACCTGACGTTCCCGGCCGCGGCGTTCGTCGCACCCACACTGGGCGGGGTGAGCCTGCAGCACCTCGGCGACCGGCACTGGCTGATCGTGGGCGGGCTGGGCCTGCTGGCCGCGCTCGGGCACCTGCTGGCCGGGCCGCCCCGCGACCGGCACGTCGACGCGTTGCGCCGGGCCGCCGACCGGGAGCCGGCGCCGCGCGGGGACCGCGTCCAGACCGGCTGACCCATCCGACGGCAAAGCGCCCACCATGACCCGAAGGTCACGGTGGGCGCTCGCCGGTGGGGCCGGCGGCGGCGGGCAACACTCACCCCCGTAAGCATCGCCCGCTCGCGCCGCCGGTCCAAACAGGTGGGCACCGTCCCCCAACGGTTGATCCACCCGTCCCCTCGCACCTCGCCTGGTGCGCGGATCTGATTGATCCGCCGCTCCCCCGAACGTTTCCAAGCGTGGCGCGGTGCAATAAAGCTAGTTCGGCCGGATTCTGGATTCAACCCAGATGGGCTGTCTCGCCGGTCACAACTGACGAGTATCCCCAGCTCGCGCCTCGGTCTCTGGCAACAGCCGCGTACCCGTCGGGCATTCCCGCAAACACCTCAGCCGTCCTCACGATCGGGTGACTCCGTCCGGAAGAAGTTGCTCTGCCGGCCGTCACGCATCTGCTCCTGATAGATCAGGTTGAGCCGGCGCAGATCGAACGTGTAGAACCAGTCATCCCAGGTGATCTCGCGAATCCGGCTACTTTCCCGGTATCCGGGGATGTTGAAGGTCAACACTCCGGCCCGACCGTCCCGCTCGGTGCCCGCGATGGTCGCCGGCTTCGCGCCGCGCTCCATCGCCCAACGTCGGATCACCTCGTGATTCGCGGTGATCAGGCTCCGTCCCGGCCGCTCCGGCCGGTCGGCCGTCGACGAGATCACCTGCGAGCTGCGGACCGACCGTCCGCTGCCCCGTCCGGTCCGGATCCCGCCGGCCGTCGTGCCACCGGCCGACGGTCGGCTGGCCGTGGCCCGCTTGGCCGGCGTCGCCCGCTTCGCCGTGGCCCGCTTGGCGGGCGCCGCCCGCTTCGCCGGCGCGGCCTTCGCAGTGGCCCGCTTGGCGGCCGGTCGCGACGGCGCCTTCTTCGCGGGCGCCTTGCGCGCTGGCGCGGTACGCGCGGTCGTCGACGTCCTGCGTGCGGCGGTCGACCTGGCCGCTGTCGTCTTCTTCGCCGCGGCCGTCTTACGGGCCGCCGTCGACGTCCGTGCGCTGGTCGTCCGCTTCGCCGCGGTCGACCTGCTCGCGGCGCTGGTCCGCTTCGCAGCTGTCGTCTTCTTCGCGGGGCTCGTCTTCTTCGCCGCGGCCCGCTTCGCGGGAGCGCTCTTGTTCGCGGGCGCCGCCTTCGCGCGACTCGGTGCCGCCCTCGACGCCGACTTCTTCGTCGCGGCGGCCCGACCGGCCGACGCCCTGGTGCCGGCGGCCCGACCTGCCGGTCCGGTGCTGCGTCGTCCCGCCCCACCGGCGTCGGAACGCATCGAGCGCACCAACTGTTTCACCAGGTCAGGCTTGCGCAACGCGGAGATCCCAGAGACCCCGCGTTTGCGCAACTGCCCGCGGATGTCGTCCACCCGCATCCGGGAGATCTCCGACTCGGAGACCCCGGGAGTAGCCGGGCTCTGGTTGCCGGCCTGCCGTTTGGTCCTGGTCGCAGTCCCGCCGCGACCTGAGCTGTTCCGCTGAGCCATGAAACGCTCCGCTCCTCGACACTCCGTCATCGGCGCGCGGGGGTCCCTCTGCCGCACCGCGCGGTGCGGCATACCCGTCAGGAGCAGTCCGAACCTCCAGCGACGAACCGGCTCGATCCGAAGCGGTCGGACCCCGCCGCAAGCCGGTCACCGGGGGACGCAGCGCCCGTCGGCCTCCGTGGAGCGGGATGGAGCGACGCGGGGTCGGCCGTCAGGCGGGGTCGGTGTCGGGACCCGCGCCGGACGGCTCGAAGAGGTGGGCGAAGGCGGCCAGGTTCGCGGTCGACTCACCGCGCTTGACCCGCCACTCGTACTCGCGCCGGATCGAGCTGCCGAAGCCGATCTCCAGCATCGTGTCGAAGGACTCGTCGGAGTAGGTGAGCACCGAACCGAGCAACCGGTCCAGCTCGTCGGCGTCCACGCCGGCCGGGTTGACCCGCCCGGTCAGGTACACGTCGCCGACCGCGTCGGTGGAGAAGGAGACCCCGTACATCCGGGCGTTGCGCTGCAACAGCCAGGCCCACAGCTCCTCGCGCCGCTCGTCGGGCTGGCGCATGACGAACGCCTCGATCCGCAGGGCGTGCTCACCGACGATCAGGTTGCAGATCGTCTTGAGCTTGTGGGTGCCCGGCAGGGTGACCGCGTACGCGCCGGGCCCGGTCGACTCCCAGGCCAGGTCACGTTCGGCACAGACCGACTCGATCAGAGTCGCAAGATCGCTCTTCGGGCTCACCGGACCCACTCTACGACCGCCCCGGCCCACGTGCCGGATGACGACGAGCCGGCGGACACCCCGACCGGCGTGCGGTCACCACCGGCCGGGCGGCCGGACCCCTGGTCACCAGGAGCAGGAGAGGGCGGGATCCGCGGCCAGGTCGGCGGCGAGGCGGGCCCGGCGGGCGGCGATCGCCTCGCCGTAGACGTCGAGCAGGCCCGAGACCGTGCGGTCCCAGGAGAAGTGCCGGGCGTGCTGCGCGGCGCCGCGGGACAACCTGGCCCGCAGGGCACGGTCCGGCAGGAGGCGGCCCAGGGCGCGGGCCCAGTCCACCGGGTCGTGCCCGTCGATGAGCACCCCACTGGCGTGGTCGCGCACGGCCGTGACCAACCCGCCGACGGCGGCGGCCAGCACCGGCGTACCGCAGGCCTGCGCCTCCAGGGCGACGAGCCCGAAGGATTCGTTGTGCGACGGCACCGCGACCAGATCGGCGGCCCGGTACAGGGCCGGCAGGTCGTCGCCGGTGCGCGGCGGCAGGAAACGGACCCGGTCGGCGACTCCGAGCGTCGCGGCCAGCTCGATCAGGGCGGTCGGCCGGTCCAGCCCACTGCCGCTGGGCCCGCCGCAGATCACCACTGTCACCTCGTCGGCCAGGACCGGATCACGCTGGCGCAGGGCGGCGATCGCGCGGATGAGCACGTCCGGCGCCTTGAGTGGTTGGATCCGACCGACGAAGGCCACCACGTACCCGTCGACCGGCAGACCCAGCCGGCGGCGGGCGGCGCGGGCGGCCACGAACCGGTCGCCCGACGCGGGCCGGAACCGGGCCAGGTCGACGCCCGGCTGTACGACGGAAACCTGGTCGGGGGCGGCGTCGTACCGCTCGACGAGGTCGCGGGCCTCCACCCTGGTGTTGGCGACCAGCCGGTCGGCCTCGGCGACGACCTGCTCCTCGCCGATCACCCGAGCCTTCGGTTCCGGTCGGTCGTCGGCGGCGAGCTGGGCGTTCTTGACCTTCGCCAGGGTGTGCGCGGTGTGCACCAGCGGCACTCCCCAGCGCTCCTTGGCCAGCCAACCGACCTGCCCCGACAACCAGTAGTGGGAGTGGATCAGGTCGTAGTGACCGGGTGGGCGGGACGCCTCGGCGCGCAGCACCCCGGCGGTGAAGGCGCAGAGCTGGCCGGGCAGCTCCTCCTTGGTCAGCCCTTCCAGCGGACCGGAGGTGATGTGCCGGACCTGCACGCCGGGGGCCATCTCGACCACCGGGGGAAGATCACCCGAGGTGGCCCGGGTGAAGATCTCCACCTCGACGTCGGCCTCGGCGAGCCGCCGGGCGACCTCCAGGATGTAGACGTTCATCCCGCCGGCGTCGCCCGTGCCGGGCTGGTGCAGCGGAGAGGTGTGCACGGACAGGGTGGCGATGCGGCGGGGCCGGGGCCACGGTCGGGCACCTCGCTGACGACCGACACCGGTGTGCAGTTCCGCCACGTCCGCTCCTTCAGTCACGGTTAATGCCGTCTCGCACGACCGGCGCTTCTCGGTCAACCTGTACGCCGGATGTCATCTTCCCCATCGGGCTACGGAAATGCGTCGGCGCGGCCGGCCGGGGTGACGGACCTCATCAACCGGCGGCCCGCGCGACGGAGCCCCGCCCGACCGCAGGGCTTCGGACGACCGGGGCGACAATGACGAGATGACCTCTGTCGCCATCGTCACCGGAGCGTCCAGCGGGATCGGAGCAGCCACCGCCCGCCGGCTCGCCGCCGAGGGTTTCCACGTGCTCGCCGCCGCCCGCCGCGCCGAACGGCTCGCCGGCCTGGTCGCCGACATCACCGCCGCCGGCGGGCAGGCCACCGCGGTGACCTGCGACGTCACCTCGGACGAGTCGGTGGCCGGGTTGGCCGAGGCCGCCGCCGGGGCGCCCGGGCCGGTCACTCTCCTGGTGAACAACGCAGGCGGAGCGCGCGGGCTGGACCCGGTGGAGTCCGGCTCGGTCGCCGACTGGCAGTGGATGTACGACGTGAACGTGCTCGGCACCCTGCGGGTCACCCAGGCGCTGCTGCCGGCGCTGGAGGCGTCCGGTTCCGGCACCATCGTGGTGGTCTCCTCCACCGCCGGCCTGACCGTGTACGAGGGCGGCGGCGGCTACACCGCGGCGAAGCACGCGCAGACCGCCATCGCCGGCACGCTCCGCCTGGAGCTGTGCGGCAGGCCGCTGCGGGTCATCGAGATCGACCCCGGAATGGTGAAGACCGAGGAGTTCGGGCTGGTCCGCTTCGAGGGCGACGCCGAGCGGGCGGCCGCCGTCTACGCCGGGGTGCCGGGGCCGCTGGTCGCCGAGGACGTCGCCGACTGCATCGCCTGGTGCGCCACCCGCCCCGAGCACGTCAACATCGACCGGCTGGTGGTCCGGCCACGGGCGCAGGCGGCGCAGCACAAGGTGCACCGGGTCTCCTGAGTCGGGGACCGGACCCATGAGCGGGGCTCCACGACGCCGGCCGCTCGGCGTGGTCACCCGGGGCACGACCAACCCGAACCGGCTGCGCCGGGTGGACAACTGGATCGTCGCTACCTGCGCCGACCGGCTGCGGGCGGCGGTCGATCCGCTGGTGGTGGACCTCGGGTACGGCGCCACGCCGGTGACCGCCGTGGAGTTGCGGGCCCGGCTGGCCGCCGGGGTCCGTCGGGACGTACGCCTGGTCGGGCTGGAGATCGATCCGGCGCGGGTGGCCGCCGCGACGCCGGCCGCCGACCCGCCGGGCCTGACCTTCGCCCGGGGTGGCTTCGAGTTGGCCGGGCTCCGGCCGGTGCTGGTCCGCGCGTTCAACGTCCTGCGCCAGTACGACGAGAGCGAGGTGGCCGACGCCTGGCGCACGATGACCGCCGCGCTCGCTCCGGGTGGGGCGCTCGTCGAGGGCACCTGCGACGAGCTGGGCCGGCTGGCGAGCTGGCTGCTGGTCGACGCGGACGGGCCGCGGACGTTGACCCTGGCCGCGAAGCTCACCACGCTGGGGAGTCCCGCCGAGTTGGCCGAGCGGCTGCCCAAGGCGCTGATCCACCGCAACGTCCCGGGTGAGGCGGTGCACGACCTGATCCGGGCTCTGGACGACGCCTGGCAGGCCGCGGCCCCGTACGCCACCTTCGGCCCCCGCCAGCGCTGGTTGCGGGCCGTGGGCAGGCTGCGGGACGACGGCTGGCCCGTGCGCGACGGCCCGCACCGCTGGCGGCACGGCGAGCTGACCCTCTCCTGGCCCCTCCCGCGCACGCACCCCTGACCCCGCGATCTTGCACTTTCGGTCGGCGCTTTGCCCGATTACGCCCGTTATGACGCGACAGAAACTGCAAGATCGCGGAGCGGTGTGGGGGGGGTTACAGGGCGCAGTTGATCAGGACTGGTTCGGGGTGCAGGGTTACACCGAGGCGGTTGTGCACCGTGTCGCGGATGGTGCTGGCGAGGGCCAGCAGGTCGCTGGTGCTGGCGGTGCCGCTGCGGTTGGTCAGGGCCAGGGTGTGCTTGCTGGAGATGGCCACCCCGCCCTCGCCGGGGTGGCCCTTGGTGAAGCCGGCCTTGTCGATCAGCCAGGCCGCGCTCACCTTGACCAGGCCGTCCGCCCCGGGCCAGGACGGGGGCTCGCCCAGGTCGGCGGAGCGTTCCAGGAGCTGGTCGTACGTCGCCCGGTCGAGCACCGGGTTGGTGAAGAAGGAGCCGACCGAGCGGGTGTCGGGATCGGCGGCGTCGAGCACCATGCCCTTGCCCGCGCGCAGCCGCAGCACCGCAGCCCGCGCGTCGGCCAGCGGCACCCGCTCGCCCACCTCGACTCCGAGCGCCCGGGCCAGCTCGGCGTAGCGCACCGGGCCGGACAGGGGCGAGCGGGTGAGCCGGAAGTCGACCGAGAGCACCACCCAGCGGTCCTGGTACTTGAAGATGCTGCCCCGGTAGGCGAACCCGCATTCGGCCGCGGGGACGACCCGACGGGTGCCGTCGAGCCGGTCGTACACCTCGACGCCGGTGATCGTCTCGGCGACCTCCTGGCCGTACGCGCCGACGTTCTGGATCGGGGTGGCGCCGGTGGAGCCGGGGATGCCAGAGAGGCACTCCAGGCCGGCCCAGCCGTTTCCGATGGTCGCGGCGACCAGGTCGTCCCACGGCTCGCCGGCCTCGACGCGTACGGTGACCGACCCGGCGTCCTCGGTGAGGATCCGCAGGCCACCCGAGCGCACCAGCACGACAGTGCCGGGGAAGCCGGCGTCGCCGATCACCACGTTGCTGCCGCCGGCCAGGACGAGGATCGGCTCGTCCGCGACCTGGACCGCCTGGATGATCTCGTCGGCGCTGGTCGCGGCCACGATCCGCCCGGCCGGCCCGCCCATCCGTAGCGTGGTGTAGCCGGCCAGTGGACCCGGAATGGCACGATCGACTTCGGTTGTCGGCTGGGCGGAGGCGTCTGACACGTCTTTCACCTTAGGCTGATGGGCAGCCGTGGCACCCACTGGTGGTCCGGCACCCCCGGGAGGATGGCGATGAGCAGATTGCAGGGCAGCAAGGACTTCTGGATCGGGGCACTGCGGGCCGAGGGCCCAGCGTTCGCCGCGGCGGTCGCCGAGGCGCCGCCCGAGACACCCGTGCTGTCCTGTCCGGGCTGGACAGTCAATGATCTCACCCTGCACCTCGCGGGCATCTACCACTGGGTTTATTCCTTCGCCGGCTCCGGGAAGAACGAGGTGCCGGCCCGCCGGGACACGTCCGTGGCGCCGCCCTCCGGGCTGAGCGCGCTCCAGCTCTGGCAGCAGGGGTACGACCAGCTGATGACCCTCTTCGACGGGCTCGACCCGGAGGCGCCGGCGTGGAACTGGGCGCCGCAGCCGAAGAAGGCCGGCTTCTGGCCGCGCCGGATGGCGCACGAGACGGCGGTGCACCGCTGGGACGCCCAGCTCGCCATCGCCGCCGGTGAACCGGTCGAGGCCAAGCTCGCCGCCGACGGAGTGAGCGAGGTGCTGGACACCTGGTTGCCGGCCGGCCGGCGGCAGGTGAAGGGCGACTGGCACGGGGTGGTGCAGCTCGCGGCGACGGACGCGGATCAGGAGTGGTATCTGCGGTTGCGCGGCGAGGGGGTGGCGCTGCTCGACACGGCGACCATCTTCGACCACGACGATCACCACGCCCGCGCACAGGTCAGCGGCACCGCGAGCGATCTGCTGCTGGCGCTCTGGGGGCGGGTGAGCTTCGAGACCCTCGACGTCACGGGTGACCGTGTGCTGCTCGACGGCCTGCGTACCGGCTGATTCGACACCGGGCGCGGCCCGGTCGACGTTGACGAGGGCGTCACCCCGACGGGGGTGGCGCCCTCGTCGTGCGTCGGGGTCGCCGACAGATTCGAGAGAGCGCTCTCTTGACAGTGCCCGGAGAACCCTCCACCCTGACGTGAGAGCGCTCTCTTGGCCTTCTGCCACCACCTGACCACCTTGAGAGAGGTCCATATCCGATGGCTGTCTTTCCGCGCCGCCGCCTCGCCGCGGTGGCCCTCGCCGCCACGACCGCCCTGCTCGTCACCGCCGGCTGCGGCGGCGGCGACGACGCCGAGGCGGACGGGCCGATCACGCTGACCGTCGACGTCTTCGGCCAGTTCGGCTACGACCAGCTCTACCAGGAGTACATGGCCGCGCACCCCGACGTGAAGATCGTCGAACGGGGCACCGGCAGCAACCTCGACGAGTACTCGCCGAAGTTGACCCAGTGGCTCGCCGCCGGCCGGGGCGCCGGTGACATCGTGGCCATCGAGGAGGGCCTGCTCGTCGAGTACAAGGCCAACCCCGGCAACTTCGTCAACCTGCTGGACCACGGCGCAGCCGACCTCAAGGGCAACTTCCTCGAATGGAAGTGGAACGCCGGCCTGACCCCCGACGGCAAGCAGCTCATCGGCCTCGGCACCGACGTCGGCGGCATCGCCATGTGCTACCGCAAGGACCTCTTCGAGAAGGCCGGTCTGCCCACCGAACGGGACGCGGTCTCGAAGCTCTGGCCGACCTGGCAGGACTACATCGCCACCGGCGAGAAGTTCGTCGCGGCCAAGACCGGCGCGTCCTTCCTCGACGCGGCCACCAACACGTTCAACACGATCCTGCTGCAGACCGCCGGCAACACCACCGGCTACAGCTACTACGACACCAACGGCAACGTCGTCGTCGACAGCAACCCGGCCGTACGGCAGTCCTGGGACACCACCATGGACATCATCGACTCGGGACTCTCCGGCAAGTACGGCTCGTGGTCCGAGGAGTGGGTGTCCGCCTTCAAGCAGACGAAGTTCGCCACCATCGCCTGCCCCGCCTGGATGACCGGTGTCATCGAGCAGAACTCCGGCCCGGCCGCCAAGGGCAAGTGGGACATCGCCCGGGTGCCCGGCAACGGCGGCAACTGGGGCGGGTCGCACCTCGCCGTGCCCAAGCAGAGCAAGCACCAGGCCGAGGCCATCGAGCTGGCCAAGTTCCTGACCAGCGCCAAGGGCCAGATCGGCGCGTTCAAGGCCAAGGGTCCGCTGCCGTCCTCGCCGCAGGCGCTCGACGACCCGGCGATCGCCGGCTCGACAAACGCGTACTTCTCCGGAGCGCCCGTCGGAGCGATCTTCGGCACCGGCGCGAAGAGCCTCAAGCCGGTCTACATGGGCCCCAAGAACCAGGCCGTCCGCACCGAGGTGGAGAACGCCGTACGGACCGTGGAGCTGGGCCAGCGCAGCCCGACGCAGGGCTGGACGGACGCGGTGACCAACGCGAAGAAGGCCGCCGCCAAGTAGCCCGAGCCAGCGTGCGGGCGGGCTCCTGGGAAACCGGGATCCCGCCCGCGCGACGGAAAGGAGTCCTGAGGGCATGACCGTCCAGCTCGACGCCCGCCCCCCGGTCGCACCGACGGCCGGGCAACCCCGCCGATCCTCGGGTCGGCTCAGCCGGCTCGACACCCGCTTCTCGCCGTACCTCTTCATCGCCCCGTTCTTTTTGATCTTCGGAGTCTTCGGGGCGTACCCGCTGGCGTACACCTTCTGGGTCTCGCTGCACGACTGGGACCTGCTCGGCACCGACCACCCGTTCGTCGGCGCGGAGAACTACACCCGGCTGCTGGCTGACGCCGACTTCTGGCACGCGCTGGTCAACACGATGGGCATCTTCGTCATCTCCACGGTGCCGCAGCTGCTCGCCGCGCTCTGGCTGGCCAACCTCCTGAATCGGGGGCTGCGGGCGCGTACGGGCTGGCGGATGGCGGTGCTCGTTCCCAACGTCACCTCCACCGCCGCCGTGGCGATCGTCTTCGGGGTGCTCTTCGGCCGCGAGTTCGGCATGATCAACTGGCTGCTCGACCTGGTCGGGATGGACGCGATCGACTGGAAGTCCAATCGGATCGCCTCCTGGGTGGCCATCTCCGCCATGGTCGACTGGCGGTGGACCGGCTACAACGCGCTGATCCTCCTGGCCGCGATGCAGGCCATCCCCCGCGACCTGTACGAGGCGGCGGCGATCGACGGCGCGAGCCGCGCCCGGCAGTTCTGGTCGGTCACCGTGCCACTGCTCAAACCGACGATCATCTTCTGCACGATCATCGCCACCATCGGCGGACTGCAACTCTTCACCGAACCCCGGATGTTCAACTCCGGCACCAACCCGATCCGCGGCGGACCGCTGCGCGAGTCGCAGACCCTGACCATGTACATGTTCGAGAACGCCTTCGCCCCGCACTACAACTTCGGGTACGGCTCGGCCGTGGCCTGGCTGCTCTTCGCGCTCATCGCGATCGTCGCGGCGGTCAACGTGCTGATCCTGCGCCGACTCGGCGGCGGGGCCGGCCCTCGAAAAGGAGCAACCCGATGAGCCGGCTCTGGCGGGCGAGCCCGCTCACCTACCTGGCCCTGATATTCGCCGCCGTCCTGTCGATCTTCCCAATCTGGTGGATGTTCGTCATCGCCAGTCGCAGCAACGACGCGATGGGCCAACTGCCACCCCCGGTCACACCCGGCGGCAACCTGGGCGCCAACATCGCCCGCCTGTTCGACAACACCGACGCGTACTTCCTGACCGGGCTGATCAACTCGACGATCGTGGCCACCACGGTCACCGTCTCGGTCGTGTTCTTCTCCAGCCTGGCCGGGTTCGCCTTCGCGAAGCTGCGCTTCCGGGGACGCAACGCGCTGCTGTTGGTGATCATCGCGACGATGATGGTGCCGACGCAGCTCGGCGTGATCCCGCTCTATCTCCTCATGACCAAGTTGCAGTGGAACGACCGGCTGCCCGCGGTGATCGTCCCGGTGCTGGTCACCGGCTTCGGGGTGTTCATGATGCGGCAGTACGCCGGCCAGGCCATCAGCGACGAGCTGATCGAGGCCGCCCGGATGGACGGCTGCGGCACCCCGCGGATCTGGTGGCACGTGGTGCTGCCGGCGCTGCGCCCGGCGGCCGCCGTGCTCGGCCTGCTCACGTTCATGACCACCTGGAACGACTTCCTGTGGCCGTACGCTGTGCTGAACGACCCGGCGAACCCGACCGTTCAGCTCTCCCTGCGAGCGCTGTCCGACGGGTATTACCAGGACATGTCGCAGGTGTTCACCGGGACGGCCATCGCGACGCTGCCCCTGTTGCTGGTCTTCGTGCTGTTTGGCCGCCAGATCATTGGCGGGATCATGGAAGGTGCGGTCAAGGCATGAGTGAACTCCGGTTTCCCGAGCACTTCCTCTGGGGTGCGGCCACCGCCGCGTACCAGATCGAGGGCGCGGCCCGCGACGACGGTCGCGGCCCGTCCATCTGGGACACCTTCTGCCGTACGCCAGGCAAGGTGTACCAGGGCCACACCGGTGACGTCGCCTGCGACCACTACCATCGGTATGCGGACGACGTCGCGCTGATGGCCGAGCTGGGCCTAAGGGCGTACCGGTTCTCGGTCGCCTGGCCCCGGATCCAGCCCGACGGCAGCGGCCCGGTCAACCCGCGCGGGCTGGACTTCTACGACCGGCTCACCGACACACTGCTCGACCGGGGCATCGACCCGATCGTCACCCTCTACCACTGGGACCTGCCGCAGAGCCTGGGCGACCGGGGCGGCTGGACCAACCGGGAGACCGCCGAGCACTTCGCCACGTACGCCACTGCCGTGTACGCCCGCCTCGGCGACCGGATCGACGTCTGGACCACGCTCAACGAGCCGTGGTGCTCGGCCTACCTCGGTTACGGCAACGGGGTGCACGCGCCGGGCGAGCAGGACGGGGCGGCGGCCTTCACCGCCGTACACCATCTGCTGCTCGGGCACGGCCTGGCGGCGCGGGCGCTGCGGGCGGCCGGCGCGCGCAGCGTCGGCATCACCGTCAACCCGGCCGATGTACGCCCGGCGGACCCGCAGAGCGCGGCCGACGCCGCAGCCGTCCGCCTGGTCGACGGCCTGCACAACCGGATCTTCCTGGACCCGCTGCTGGCCGGCGGCTATCCCGACGACGTACGCGAGCACATGGCCCGCATCGTCGAGCCGACGTTCATCCGCGACGGCGACGAGAAGCTGATCGCCGCCCCGATCGACCTGCTCGGCATCAACTACTACGCGCCCACCTACGTCGCCGGCCGCCCCGACGGCGACGGCGACGGCGCCTACCCGGGCACCGAGGGCGCGGTGCACTTCCTGCCGCCGGCCGGGCCGCTCACCGACATGGGCTGGATGATCGAGCCGTCCGGGCTGACCCGGTTGTTGGAGCGGATCGCCACCGACTATCCCGGTGTGCCGCTGTTGATCACCGAGAACGGCGCGGCGTTCCCCGACAAGGCGGGCAGCGACTCGCCGGCCGGGCCGGGCCAGGTGATCGACAACGACCGGATCGCCTACCTCGACGGGCACCTGCGGGCGGCGCACGAGGCGATCTCCCGGGGCGTTGATCTGCGCGGGTATCTCGTATGGTCATTCCTGGACAACTTCGAGTGGGCGGAGGGTTACCGCAAGCGGTTCGGGATCGTGCACGTCGACTACCTGACCCAGCGGCGCACACCGAAGGCCAGCGCCCGGTGGTACCAGGAGGTGATCTCCCGGAACGGGCTGTGACGAGCGGGGGAAAGTCGCGATGACCACGGCTCAGCGGCCGACGCTCGAGGCGGTGGCGGCACGGGCCGGGGTGTCCCGGGCCACCGTCTCGCGGGTCGTCAACGGCTCCACCACAGTCGCCGAACCCATCCGGGAGGCCGTCAACCGGGCGGTCGCCGAGCTGGGGTACGTGCCCAACCTGGCCGCCCGCAGCCTGGTCACCCAGCGGACCGACTCGATCGCCCTGGTCATGCCGGAGGCGGCCACCCGGGTCTTCTCCGACGACCAGGTCTTTCCCGGCATCATCCGGGGCGTCAGTCAGGAGTTGGAGGCCGCCGACAAGCAACTGGTGCTGATGCTGGCCGGCTCACCGGCCGGGCACCAGCGGGTCGAGCGGTACACCACAGGTCGCCACGTCGACGGGGTGCTCTTCGCCTCGCTGCACGGCGCCGATCCGCTGCCGGGCACGCTGGCCCGCCTCGGCATCCCCGTGGTGGTCAGCGGCCGGCCGCTCGGCGACGTACCAGTGCCGTACGTCGACGTGGACCACGTCGGTGGGGTCACCACCGCCGTGCGACACATGATCGACGGCGGTCGCCGGCGGATCGCCACCATCGCTGGCCCGCAGGACATGGTCGCCGGGATCGAACGGCTGATCGGCTACCGGGAGACGGTGGCCGCCGCCGGGCTGCCCGAGCTGATCGCCGTCGGCGACTTCACCCGCGAGTCCGGTGCGGCGGCGATGGACCGCCTGCTCACCGATCATCCCGACCTGGACGGGGTGTTCGCCGCCTCGGACCTGATGGCACACGCGGCCCTGCGCACGCTGCGTGCGGCCGGCCGACGGGTGCCGGAGGACGTGGCGGTGATCGGCTTCGACGACATCGAAACCGCCGCCTACACGGAACCGCCGCTGACCACCGTCCGGCAACCGATCGTGGAACTCGGCCGGCGGATGACCCAGCAACTGCTCCGCCTCGCCGCCGGCGAGGAGATCGAGCAGTCGCTGATGCTGCCGACCGAGCTGATCGTCCGCGCCTCGGCCTGACGGGGCTGCTGCCCCGCTTCAAGATCCGCACAATCTCCCCGGACGCCGGGGCGCTTAATGCGTCGCTGTGGCGGGCGATCGTCGTTAGCCTCGCCGG
This sequence comes from Micromonospora sp. MH99, assembly GCF_021442385.1. GTDB lineage: Bacteria > Actinomycetota > Actinomycetes > Mycobacteriales > Micromonosporaceae > Micromonospora. The sequence continues at coordinate 23,708 of NZ_MUZA01000008.1, read as the reverse complement.
CATGCCGGATCCTGTCGCGTTGCTGCACGTGCCCGCACTCTCCGACGTCGCCGAGTACGCGTACGCCGCCACCGTCGATCCGCCCGCCCGGCTGGTGTTCACCGCTGGCGCGTGCCCCCTGGACGCCGAGGGCCGTACCGTCGCGCCAGGTGACCACGCCGCGCAGGCCCGGCAGGTGCTGACGAACCTCTCCACCGCCCTGGACGCGGCCGGCGCGCGGCTGACCGACGTCGTCAAGACCACCGTGTACGTGGCGTCGTCGCAGCAGAAGGACCTGGTGACCGTCTGGGAGGTGGTCCGGGACTTCTTCGGCGACCACGACCCGCCCAGCACCCTGCTCGGGGTGGCCGTGCTCGGCTACACCGACCAGCTCGTCGAGGTCGAGGCCGTCGCCGCCGTACGGACGGGGGCCTGACATGCGTATCCGTGTGGCGCAGCCGGACGACGCCCCGGACGTGGTGGCCCTGCGGGCGACCGTCCACCCGTACCTGGTGCGTGGGGTCGAGTCGACCCGCAAGATGATCGCCGAACCGCCGCCCGGGGAGGACTGGACGGCGTTCGTCGCCGAGGTGGACGGCCGCGTGGTGGGGTGGGTGTCCGCCGAACGCATCGGGACGACCTCGGCGGCGAACGTCGGTGGCATCAACCTGCTGCACGTGCACCCGGAGCACCGGCGGCGCGGCGTCGGGACGGCGTTGCTGACCGCCGCGACCGACTACCTGCGACCGTTGGGAATCCGCCGGGTACGTGCCATGGCACAGCCGGACGCGCTGCCGTTCGCCCGTCACCACGGGTACGAGCCCAGTCGGGAGGTGCGCTACTCGGCGCTCGACCTGAATCCGGCGCCAGCGCTGCCCGAGCCGCCCCCGGGCGTACGGCTGCATCCGATCGCCGGCCTGGACCCACACCTGCTGTACGTGGCGGACGTGGCCTCGGCGGCGGACGAACCGGGCGACGTGCCTGTCGACGCGAAGAGCTACGAGAGCTGGCAGTACGACGTGTGGGACAACCTCGGGCTGGACAAGACGTCCAGCACCGCCGCCGAGGTCGACGGTGTGGTGGTCGCCTTCAGCCTCGTGAAGCGCGATGGCGACCGGATGTGGTCGGACTACACCGGCTCCGTCCCCGCGTACCGGGGGCGTGGGCTGGCCCGGCTGGCCAAGGCGGCGGCGCTGCACCGGGCCGCCGCCAACGGCGTGCGGATCGCGTACACCTCGAACGACGAGGCCAACGCGCCGATGCTGGCGATCAACGCCCGACTGGGCTACCGGCCCGTGGGATCCCAGTGGTCCTGCCTGGCGGAGCTGACCTGACCAGCTCCGCCGGCAGCCTCAGCCGCTGTCGCGGTCGAGGTACGGGCTGAGTAGCTCGCGGGCGAGGTTGGTCGCCTCGTCCAGGGCGAGCCCTCCCTCGATCATGCGACTCAGGGCGTAGACGATCGACTGCACCAGTTCGGCCACCCGGACCGGGTCCGAGGAGCCGTGGTCGGTGAGGGCGGCGCGCAGCGGGGCTTCCAGGCGGTCGTGCATGAGTCGGCTGGAGCTGGCGAGTGTCTCGCTGCTGCCGGCCGACGCCAGCGCGCGGGCCAGCGCGTGGTCGCCGCGGGCAACCAGTTGCAGGTTGCTGTCCACGTACGCCTGGATCTTCTGGCCGGGGGTGCCGGCCGCGTCCATCTGCTTCTCGACGTAGGCCGACCAGCGGGGGAACGTCTCGGTGACGAGGGCGTCGAACATGTCGGCCCGGGACTTGAAGTACGAGTAGACGCTGGACCGGGCCAGACCGGCGTGCTGGGCCACCTCGGCCAGACCAGGGATCTGCTCGGGGTGTCTCGACAGCAGGGTGCGTGCCGCGTCGAGCAGCGCGGCGCGTTGGGACGCCCGGTGCTCGGCGACGGTCGCGGCCTGGATCTTCGGCACGCCGCCCCCCTCGTTCCGGACGGGCGTGGCCGGCCGGCCTCTGCGGCCGTGCCCCACCCGTCGTCGTGGTCAGCTGCTGGCCGCGAGCTTGCCGTCGACCATCTCGTAGACGGTGTCACAGTATTGCAGGACGTCGTGGTCGTGAGTGACCATGACCACCGCCACCGACCGCTGCCGGGCCTCGTGGGCCAGCAGCTGCACGATCTCGTGACTGCGTGCCCGGTCCAGCGCCGCCGTCGGTTCGTCGACCAGCAGCACGCTGGGCTCGGTGACCAGTGCCCGCGCGATTCCGACGCGCTGGCGTTCGCCGCCCGACAGCTGGTGGGGGCGCCGGCCGGCCTTGTCCGCCATACCGACGTCCGCGAGCAGTTCCAGCGGGTCACGGCCGGACCGCTGCGACCGCGGCCCCAGCCGCAGGGGCAGCCGCAACTGGTCGGCGGCGGTCAACGCGGGCAGCAGGTTGCCCGACTGGAACACGAACCCCACATGCCGGCGGCGCAGCTCCGTACGCGTACGGCGACTCGGAACTGTCATGTCCTGACCGGCCACGGTGACGGTTCCGTGGTCGGGCCGGGCCAGGCCGCCAGCGACGGCGAGCAGGCTGGACTTGCCCGCACCGGACGGACCCACGACCGCGGCGAGTTCACCCGGTCGCACCGTCAGGTCGACGTCGTCGAGCGCCTGCACGGTCTCAGCGGCGTTGCCGTGCCGCAGGGACACCGCACGCATCACCAACCCCAGCCGCTCGGGTGCGTCGTCGGCGGATGCGGTCGAAGCGGTCGGAGCGGGACGGCTGCTCATCGGTTTCCTCCCAGAGCGGTGGCCGGGTCGACAGAGGTGATGCGGATGACCGCCGCGCCGGCTCCGATCAGGCCGAGGACGACGAGGCCGACCCCGGCCGCGGAGATGCTCGGCATGCTCAGCGCGAACGGGATACCGCTGCCGGTGATGAGGGCGCCGAGCGCGAGCCCGATCCCCACGCCGACGGCGACAGCGGCCGCCAGCAGCACGAGGGCCTGCGTCAGCGCGTCGCGCAACACCCAGCCGGTCGAGGCGCCCAGCGCCCGCAGGACGGCCACCTCGGGCTTGCGCTGGATCGCCCACACCGCGAAGAACGCTCCGGCGACCAGCGCCGAGATCGCGTACAGGAATCCCTGGATCAGTTGCAGCGTGGTCGTCTCGGCGGTGTATCCCGGCGAGGCGCCGTAGGACTCCTTCAGGGTCAGGCTCTCGGTGCCCGCCGCGGTGTCCCCGGCGGAAAGGTCGACGGACTTACCGTCGTCCGCGCGGACCGCCACCGCAGTGATCTCCGTTGCGGCGCGCTGCGGCAGCGCCGTGCCGGGTGCGGTGCCGGACTTGATGGCCTGCCACGCGGCCAGCGGCACGTACGCCACGTCCACGTGCCCGAAGGTGTCCTGCTGCTCGGTGACGCCGACGACCCGCAGCCGCGTGCCGAGCCGATCGATGGTGACCGTGTCGCCCATCCGCAGGCCCGCGTCCAGCGCCGTGGGGCTGACCACGATCCCGTCCTCGGTTCCCAGTCGCTCACCCTGACTGACCGACGGCGACAGGAACGAGTCGGGCTGGACTCCGAACAGCGCCAGGTCGATCTCCGTTCCCCGGTCCGTACGCGTGTTCACCAGCGTGTTGCCGAAGGGTGCCGCCTCCGCGACGCCCGGCTGGGCAGACCACTCGTCCACCGCCGACAGGTCCACCACGCTGCGGGAGAACGCCGAGTCACGCTGGACGTCGTGCGCGAAGGCGAATGAGGTGACCGGCAGGTTCTGCAGCCCGGACACCCCGTCGCGGACCAGCCCGACCGACAGGCCCGACAGCATCACCATCAGCACGGCGATCAGGGCGATCACCGCGCCCATCAGCGCGAAGCGCAGGCGGGCAAAGCTCAGCTCACGAATGGCGAGGAACATCAGCGCCCGCCCGCAGGGGTTATCGACATCATGTCGATATGTTATCAACAGGATGTTGGCAAAGTCGGCGTGCTCCGCTGTGACGAGGCGGACAGGGCCGGCCCGGCGTAGTGATCAGGCGGTGTCGAGGACGCGGCGGGCGGTGGCGTGGGTGTCGGCGCCGAAGAGCACCAGGCGGGCCTCGGTGACGGTGGCCGGCGCGGCCGACCGCAGCACCGACAGCGCCTGACGGACGGCGTCGTCGACAGGCCACCCGTAGATGCCGGCGGAGATCAGCGGGAACGCCACGGTCGCCGCGCCCAACTCGTCGGCCACCCGCAGGCTGTTGGCGTAGCAGTCGCGCAGCAGCGGCGAGCGGTCCTCGGTGCCGGACCAGACCGGCCCGACGGTGTGGATCACCCAACGGGCGGGCAGCTCCCCGGCGGTGGTGGCCACCGCCTGACCGGTCGGCAGGCCCCTGCCGTACCGGGACGCCCGCAGCGCCCGGCACTCGGCCAGGATGGTTGGCCCGCCGCGCCGGTGGATGGCGCCGTCGACACCGCCGCCGCCGAACAGGGACGAGTTCGCGGCGTTCACGACGGCGTCGACCCGTTGGGCGGTGATGTCCCCCTCGACCAGGGTGATCTCCACGTCAGCTCTCCTCGATCGACTGGCCGAGTGACCGGCGGGCCAGCAGGGTGGCACCGGCGACCGCAGCCGGCATGACCAGCACTGCGCCGAGCGGAATGAGGAAGCAGAGGAACACCGCCACCCCGAAGCCGAGGGCCATGGGCCGGTCCGCCTTGAGGATCGTCCGGCGTTGCGGCAGCCGCATGCCACGTCGGTAGAACGGCGCTCCGACCAGCTCGACGGCGAGGAACCAGCCACCCACCGCCGCCCCGATCACCGGCACGACAGTCTGGCCGACCACCGGGATGAAACCGGCGAAGAAGAGCGGGATGCCGACCAACGCCGTGAGGGCCACCAGGCGTACCGAGTCGGCGAGGCTGCGGCGCAGCGACGACCAGAACGGCACGTCCACCGCGTCCGGGGTGCCGCCGAGCCGTTCCTCGACCCGCTCGGAGATCTTCTCGTAGAACGGATCGCCGATGACCAGGGTGACCGCCGTGAAGGCGAGGACACCGAGCAGGCCACCGAGCCCCAGGAAGGCCAGGCCGGCGATCACCCGGACCAGGCTGCGGCCGGTGCTCGACCAGTCGTCGGCGAACGGCGTGACAAGCGCGGCCAGGTCGTCCACGAAGTACACCAGGGTGGCGAGCAGGGCCACGAAGAGCGCACCGGAGATCAGCGCCGGCACGATGCCGAGCAGCATCAGCCCGGGGCTGCGGACGTACAGGCCCAGGCCGCGCAGGAGCAGCCGCACCCCGAGGAAGAAGCGTCCGACGGCCCCGGTCACCGGGCTGGCGATTCTGCTGGCGTCCACGATCGAGCAGCCTAACCAGCCGTGTCCGAAACCGCCGGGCGGAGCGCTAGCAGCGATGCCGCGCGTCCACATCAACCGATTGACGGACGGCGGCGATCCACCGGGATCGCCGGGGTCCGTCGCCGACCGGTCGATTCGCCGCCGGGCCAGCCCGACGACCCTTGAGGGGTACGAAGTCAGCGGCGGCGGAAGGCGGCACGATGCCGGTCATCGAGGTGACCCACCTGAAGAAGCGGTACGGCGATCTGGTGGCGGTGGACGACGTGTCACTCACCGTGGAGGCCGGTGAGATCTTCGGCGTTCTCGGTCCCAACGGCGCCGGCAAGACCACCACAGTGGAATGTGTCGCCGGGCTGCGCGTCCCGGACGGGGGCGGGGTGTCGGTCCTCGGGCTCGACCCGCGCCGGGACGCGGCCCAGCTCCGGCAGCGGGTCGGGGTGCAGCTCCAGGAGAGCCAGCTGCCCGACCGGCTCCGGGTCGCCGAGGCCCTGGAGCTGTACGCCTCGTTCTACCGCAACCCCGCCGACCCGGCCGCCCTGATCGACAAGCTGGGCCTGGGCGAGAAGCGGAACACCGCGTACAAGAAGCTCTCCGGCGGTCAGAAGCAGCGGCTCTCCATCGCGCTGGCCCTGGTCGGCAACCCGGAGATCGCGATCCTCGACGAGCTGACCACCGGGCTGGACCCGCAGGCCCGCCGGGACACCTGGGGTCTCATCGAGCAGGTCCGCGACAGCGGAGTGACGATCGTGCTGGTCACCCACTTCATGGAGGAGGCCGAGCGGCTCTGCGACCGGATCGCGGTGATCGACCGGGGCCGGGTCGTCGCCCTGGACACCCCGACGGGCCTGGTGTCGGCGGTGGCTCCGGAGCAGCGGGTCCGGTTCCGGCCCTCGGCGCCTGTCGACGACCGGCTCCTCACCGACCTGCCCGAGGTGTCCGACGTGCGGCGCACCGGCGGTCAGGTGGTGGTGACCGGCACCGGTGACCTGCTGCACGCCGTCACCTCGGTGCTCGCCCGCCACCAGATCGTCGCCGCGGACCTGCGGCTGGAGCAGTCCACCCTCGACGACGCCTTCGTCGAGCTGACCGGGCACCGGCCCGTCGACTGAAAAGGGGCAAGCATGCACGCCTTCCGTCAGATCCTGAGGATCGAGGCGCGGCTCTACCTGCGGGACCTGCCGACGCTGCTCACCATAGTCGGGCTACCCACGATGATCCTGGTGGTGCTCGGGTTGATCCCCTCGCTCCGCGAGCCGGATCCGAACTTCGACGGGCAGAACTTCGTCAACTACTTCGCCCCGTCGCTGCTCGTGGTCACCCTGGCCATGGTCGGGGTGAACACGATGCCCATGGCGCTGGCGACCTACCGGGAACGCGGCGTGCTGCGTCGGCTGGCGACCACTCCTGCGCACCCAGGCGCTCTGCTCGCCGCCCAGCTGGTGGTGGCCCTGGCCGCGATCCTGGCCAGCGCGCTGCTGCTCATCATCGTCGGCCGGTTGGCGTTCGGGGTGCCGCTCCCGGAGCACCCGCTCGGCTTCGCCCTGGCCTTCGTCCTCGGCACGGCGGCGCTGCTGGCGCTCGGGCTGCTGGTCGCCGCCGTGGCTCGGACGACGAAAGCGGCCCAGGCCCTGGCCGTGCCACTGTTCCTGCTCACCATGTTCTTCGGCGGGGTCTACCTGCCCCGGTTCCTGCTCCCGGACGCCGTGGCGCGGATCGGCGACTACACGCCGCCCGGGGTGCAGGCGCTCCTCGACGCCTGGACCGGCCCCTCGCCGCAGCCGCTGCACCTGGCGATAATGGCGGTGATCGCCGTGACGGCCGGGGCTGGCGCAGCGAAACTGTTCCGCTGGGAGTGAGCGGGGATCCGATGACCAGCAGCGGTGGGTACGACCGGCTGACCAGCTGGCGAAAGCGCGAGGCGAACGTCTATCGCGTGTTCCCGTACGGCGGGCTGGCGCTGGGCACCCTGCTGGCCCTCGTCGCACCGGCACCCGCCAGCCCCGGGGCGGCGCCCACCCTCGCCGTCGCCGTGGCTGCCGGCTGCTGGGTCGCCTGGTTCGTCACAGTGCACCCCGACTGGCAGAGTCGGCGCAAGCTGATGGCTGTCTACTACGCCGGGCTGCTCACGTTCGCGGCTGTGCTGGTGGCGGCCAGCCCGTGGTACGGCTTCTTCGCCTGGATCGGTTACATCCACGCCTTCCCGGTGCTGCCCGGACGTTGGCGGGTCGCCGGAATGGTCACCACTGCCACCCTCGTCGCCACCTCGCAGGGCGGCGGTCTGGCGGTGGTGACGTCGCACTGGCCACTCTGGCTGGTGCTGGTGCTCTTCAACCTGCTGGTGGCCGGCTCGGTGAGCTGGTTCGCGACGATGGCCGAGAAGGAGGACGCCAATCGCCGACGGCTGATGGCGGAACTCGGCGAGGCCAACCGTCAACTCACCGAGACGGTCCGGGAGAACGCCGGGCTGCACGCCCAACTGCTCACCCAGGCACGCGAGGCCGGCGTGCTGGACGAGCGCCAACGGATGGCGCGGGAGATCCACGACACCCTGGCCCAGGGGTTGACCGGGATCATCACGCAACTGGAGGCGGCCGAGCAGACCCGGGACCGCTCCGCCGACTGGCGCCGGCACGTCGACAACGCGCTCGCGCTGGCCCGGGAGAGCCTCACCGAGGCCCGCCGCTCGGTGCGGGCGGTCCGCCCGGAGCCGTTGGAGACGGCCCGACTGCCGGACGCGCTCGTCGAGCTGGGTGGGCGCTGGGCGGCCCTGCACGGGGTACGGGCCGACGTCGCCACCACCGGTACGCCCCGCCCCCTGCACCCGGAGGTCGAGGTGACCCTGCTGCGGGCCGCCCAGGAGGCGCTGGCCAACGTGGCCCGGCACGCCGCCGCGTCACGGGTCGGGCTGACCCTGTCGTACATGACGGACGTGGTCACCCTCGACGTCCGTGACGACGGGACGGGCTTCGACGCCACCGGCCAACCGGCGTCCCGCGAGCCGGGCGGCGGGTACGGGCTGACCGCGATGCGGCAGCGCGTGACCCGGGTCGGTGGCGAGTTGGCGGTCGAGTCCGAGCCGGGCAGCGGCACCGCCATTTCGGCGTCCGTCCCCGCGCTGCCGGGAGGTGCCGGTTGACCGCCCCGATCCGGCTGCTGATCGTCGACGACCATCCGGTGGTGCGCGACGGGTTGCGGGGCATGTTCACCGGCGACCCGGGATTCGAGGTCGTCGGTGAGGCGGCGGACGGCTCGGAGGCGTTGACCCTGGTCGCGACGGTGCGGCCGGACGTGGTGCTGATGGACCTGCGGATGCCCGGCATGGACGGGGTGACCGCCATCGGCACGTTGGCCCGTTCCGGCAGCACCGCCCGGGTGCTGGTGCTCACCACGTACGACACGGAGGCCGACGTGCTGCCGGCGATCGAGGCCGGCGCCACCGGCTACCTGCTCAAGGACACGCCCCGCGAGGAGTTGGTCCGCGCGGTACGGGCCGCCGCCCGGGGTGAGTCGGTGCTCGCGCCGAGCGTCGCCGGGCGACTGATGGGCCGTCTCCGTACGCCGGTCGAGGAGCCGCTCAGCCAGCGTGAGCTGGAGGTGCTCACCCTGGTGGCCCGGGGTGCCTCCAATCGGGAGGCCGCGGCCCGGCTGTTCATCAGCGAGGCCACCGTCAAGACACACCTGCTGCACCTGTACGCCAAGCTCGGGGTCAACGACCGGGCCGCCGCGGTGGCCACCGCGTACGACCGGGGGCTGCTGACCCCCGGCGGGCGGTGAGCGGGGGCCGGGCAGGATGGGCTGGTGCGCGCGTCCCGACTGATCTCGCTGCTGCTGCTGTTGCAGGCGCGCGGATCGATGACGGCGGGTGAGCTGGCGCGGGAGCTGGAGGTCTCCGAACGGACCGTCTACCGGGACGTGTTGGCGCTGTCCGCCGCCGGGGTGCCGGTGTACGCCGACCGGGGCCGTGCCGGCGGCTACCGGCTGCTCGGCGGATACCGGACGCGGCTGACCGGGCTGACCCGCGACGAGGCGGAGGCCCTCTTCCTCGCCGGGCTGCCCGGCCCGGCCGGCGACATGGGCCTGGCCGACGCGGTGGCCGCCGCCGAGCTGAAAGTGCTCGCCGCGCTGCCGCCGGCGCTGCGCGACGCGCCGGTCCGCGCGGGGCAGCGGTTCCACCTGGACGTGCCGGGCTGGTTCCGGGAAACACCGCCACCGCAGTGGTTGGCCGAGCTGGCGCGGGCGGTCTGGGGAGACCGGGTGGCGCAGCTGCGGTACCGGCGCGGCGCGCAGGAGGTGACCCGCCTGGTGCAGCCGTACGGGCTGGTCCTCAAGAACGGGGTCTGGTACCTGGTCGGCCGGGTCGGCGACGACACGCGCACCTACCGGGTGGACCGGGTGACCGGTGTCGAGGTGGGCGAGGAGCACTTCGAGCGGAACGAGGGCTTCGATCTGGCCGGGCACTGGCGGGAGCAGGCCGGGGAATTCCTGCGGACCATGCTGCGGGCCGAGGTGACCGTCCGGCTCACCCCCGCCGGCCTGCGCCAGCTCCGGCACCTTGTCGATGCCCCGCACGTGTACGACGAGGTGGTCGCCGCCGCCAGCGAGCCCGACGAGGAGGGCCGCGTGGTGACCCGGCTGCCCGTCGAGTCGGTAGATGTCGCGTACGCCCAGTTGCTGGCGCTGGGCCCGGAGGTGGAGGCGCTCGACCCGCCGGAGCTGCGCGCACGGATGGCGGACGCGGCACGCCGGGCCGCCGCACGCTACGACGGCCCGGCCGTGCCGTGACACCGGTCAGCGGGTCAGCGGGTCAGCGGTAGCCGGTGACGTCGGCCGGCTTGCCCGCGTCGACCACCTCGGTGATGTACCGGATGGCCTCCGGCTGGCTGCCGTCGACGTCGGTGAAGCCGTACACCTTCGACAGCGTCCCCGCGTCGACTGACTGACCGTTCCACCGGGCCTTCTCCTCGTCGGCGGCGAGCGCGGCCACCGCGCGGCCGACGAAGGCCGGGGTCTCCGAGATGAGGAAGTGCGGGTCGGTGGCGGCACCGTCGCGCCAGTTCTCCTCGGTGACGCCGAAGTGCTCCAGCATCGCCTCGGAGCGCAGCCAGCCGGGGGTGAGCGCGACAGCCGTGCCGCCGTGCGGCTTCAGCTCGTGCGCCTGGGTGAAGGCGAGCCGGTTGACCGAGACCTTGGCCAGGTCGTAGAAGACCGAGAGGCGGTAGTTCTCGTCGTTGTACGCCTTGGTGCCGTCGCCGATCTCCACGACCAGGCCACCGGGCTTGCGGATCAGCAGCGGCAGGGCGAAGTGGCTCGTGATGATGTGCGTGTCGACGGCCAGCCGCAGGGTGCGGAAACCCGCCTCCAGCGGCTGCTCCCAGACCGGCTTGTCCCAGGTCACCAGGGGGTCGCCGCCCCAGATGTCGTTGACCAGCACGTCGAGTCGACCCTGCTCGGCGTCGATCCGGGCGACCAGGTCGCGGACCTGTTCGGGCACCAGGTGGTCGACCCGCACGGCGATGCCGGTGCCACCGGCCGCGGTGACCAGCTCGGCGGTCTCCTCGATGGTCTCCGACCGGTCCATCTCCGAACGGCCGGCGCGGCTGCTGCGGCCGGTGGCGTACACGGTGGCGCCGGCGGCACCCAACTGGACCGCGATCTGTCGACCGGCGCCCCGCGTGGCACCGGCGACGAGCGCGATCTTTCCTGCGAGCGGTTGTGTCATGCCTCCGAGGCTGCCAGTGATACCTGACAGCCGCCGTCCGAATTTGTCAGTCCACCAGCCGGACGCGGACCCGACGGTTGGCCCGCCCCTTGCTCTCCACCTTGACCACCTGCACCTTGCCGATCTGGGCGGTGGACGCGACATGGGTGCCGCCGTCGGCCTGGACGTCCAGGCCGACGATGTCGACGATCCGGACCTCCTGCTCGTCCGGCGGAATGAGGTTGGACTGGGTACGGATGATGTCCGGAAGGGCCAACGCCTCGGTACGCGGCAGCACCCGCGTGGCGACCGAGCGGTCGGCCGCCACCTCGGCGTTGACCAGCTCCTCGATGCGGCTCTTGAAATCCGGGGGGACCTCGGGGAGGTTGAAGTCCATCCGGGCCTCGCCCGGCTCCATCGAGTTGCCGGTGACCAGCGCGCCGAAGTCGCGGAACACCACGCCGCAGAGCACGTGCAACCCCGAGTGCGTACGCATCAGACGGGTGCGGCGCTCGTCCTCCAGCGCGCCGACGACCTCGGTGCCGACCGGCGGCAGCGGGTCACCCTCGGCGGGGATCAGGTACGGGTCGTCGCCCTTGCGGGTGCCGACGATCCGGGTCTGCACGCCCTGCCAGAGCAGTACGCCGTGATCCGGCGGTTGACCGCCGCCGCCCGGGTAGAACGCCGAGCGGTCCAGGACGATGCCCTGCTCCGGGTCGGCGTGCAGGACCGTGCAGGTCCACTCCCGCAGGGTCGGGTCGGCGAGATCCAGCCGGTGCGTCCGGCCATGTTGTGTGACGCCCATGACAGGGCACGTTACTCGTTGAGGAAGCCGGAGATGCGCCCGCGCAGATCGGCGCGTTCCGACCAGAGAACGCCCGGCCGGTCGTACACGTGCAGGGTGGCCTGGGGCAGCGCGGCGGCGAGCTGCTCGGCGACCTCGACCGGGTGCAGGTCGTCGCCGGCGCAGCCGATCACCAGGGCCGGCGCGGTGACCGCCGCCAGGGCGGTGGCGTCGCTCAGTGGCACCTGATCCGCCAGGGTGGCCAGGCCGTCGGCCAGACCGTCGCGGAGCAGCTGGTCGAGCCGCTGCCGCAGGTACGCCCAGCCGGCCGGCGTGTTGCGGACCGCCACCGGTAGTTCCAGCGAGACGACGTCGGCGACGGCCGAGGCGTCACCGCTCTCGACGGCCTCCAGCAGGGCGCTGACACGTTCCCAGGCGACCGGACCACGGGGCTGATCGAGCACCGCCGGCAGGAAGAACACCAGTTTCTCGAAGCGCTCCGGGCTCTCGGCCAGCAGGGCGCAGAGCGCGCCCGCGCCGAGGCTCGCCCCGAACGCGCGGCTGGCGCCACCGAGATCGGCGATGGCCCGCAGGTCGCGGGCCAGGTCGAGGTAGGTCCACGGGCCGGGCGGCGCCTCGGAGCGGCCGTGCCCCCGGAACTGGAAGAACAGCCGACGACCGGCCACCCCGCTGCCGAACGGCCGCGTGGTGGCGATCCCGTTGCCCAGCCCGTGCGCGAAGACGGTGACCGGATCACCGACGCCGGTGACCAGGCGCTCCAACTGCACGCCGTGCGGGGTGGCGACCAGCTCCGTCTCCGGCTCCGGCAGAGCGGGCCGGCCGGTACGCGGCCCGCCCGGGCCCGGCCCCCAGGTGCGGGGGCCGCTGTCCGGTGGAGGGGGCCAGCGGAAACCTCTCACCAGAACCCTTTGCCGTCGCTGAGGTCGCGGAGACCGACCCGCACGTCGAGCAGGTAGATGAGCGCGGCGGCGATGCCGATCAGTCCGAAGAGGCTGATCGGACCGCGACTGAGCAGGATCAGCACGAGGCAGACCGCCAGGATGGCGATCCAGCCGCCCTTGGGCAGCGTCCCGATGGCGGAGAATGCGTCGGAGCGCTGCGTGATGGCATGCACCAACGCGACACCCTGGATGATCAACGCGAAGACGAGCAGGATCAGCTCGATCACGTAACGGACTTCGAACGCGAAGATCGGCGCGGCGGTGGCCATGCCGGCAAGTTTATGTCGGCGACCCCGACTACGTCCGTCAAGGACGCCGTCGGGATCGCCGACAGGACGAACTACTCGGCCGCCGGGCGGGTCCGCTTGGTGGCCCGGGGCAGCTTGGCCGACGGGGTCTCGGCTGCCGGCTTGGCGGCCTTCGCCCGGGCGGCCTTCTTGACGGCGGCCGGCTTGGCCTCGGCGATCTCGGCGACCTCGGCCGGGCTCGGCACCTCGGCCGGGGCCGGCGTCGCGGCCGGAGCCGTCGGGGCGGTCGCAGCCGTCGGGGCCGTCGCCTCGGCCGCGGCCGGCGCGGCCTGGGTGGCCTCGATGTCGGCGTTGACCGTCTCGGCGGCCTCCAGCACGCCGGCGCCGACGACCCGCTCGCCACGGGCGACCAGCGCGCCGTACGCGGCGAACGCCCGCTCCTGCGCGGCCTGGGCACCGGCGATCACCACGGCGGCGTTGCGGGTCGCGGCGGCCCGCAACTTGTCGATGTCGGCGACCTCGCGGAGCTTGGCCAGGTCGGCCGACTCGCGCAGCTTGGCGAGGTCCAGCTCGGCCTGCGCGCGACCGCGCAGGGTCTCGGCGGTCTCGTTGGCGGTACGCAGCGTCTCGGTGGCCTTCTGGCGCAGCTCGAAGCCGGTCAGCACCGCCCGGCCGCCGAGGTCGGCGACGACCCGGGTGCCGTGGAGGCCGACGGTCGCGGGCAGCTTGCGCAGCTGCTCGATGGCCAGTTCGGCGGCACCGGCGGCGGCGTAGATCGGGGCGGGGATGCGGTTGGTCTTCGGCTCGGTCATGACGTCTCCTCCTCGGCCGCCTCGGCGGCCTTGCGGACCGCCGGTCCGGCGGCCTTCTCTTCGGGGGTGCTGCGCTTCTCGGGGGTGCTGGTGCTGCTGCCCGGGGCGGGTGCGGTGCCCGCCTCGGTGACGGCGACCGACTCGAGCACGGCCTCGGTCGGGGTGCCGCCCGCGGTGGTGGGGCCGGTGGCTGCCAGGTTGGCCACGTCGGCCGGCTCGTCGGCGACGTCGGTCGGGGTGGTCGCGGCGGCGGCCTGGGCCTCGGCCTGGGCCTCGGAGAGCCGGGCGTTCTCCCGGCGGAACGTCTCGTAGATCTGGCTGAGCGACTGCTTCTGGGCCATCGTGAGGTCGGTGTCCACCGCGATGGCGGCGAGCACACCGTGGCCCTCCTTGTCGTCGAGCAGCCCGGCCCGCAGGTACATCGCCGGGGTCGAGACCCGCAGCGCGCTGGCCAGTTGCTGGAGCACCTCGGCGCTGGGCTTGCGCAGCCCGCGCTCGATCTGACTGAGGTACGGGTTGCTGACCCCCGCCTGCTCGGCGAGCTGACGCAGCGAGATCTTGGCGTTGCGCCGCAGATCGCGGATGAACCCGCCGACGTCGGGAAGGTCCTTGGGTGTGGCCATGGACCCGACGCTAGTGCCGCGTGCTAGCTCCTGCAAGCGAAACGCTTGCCAAAGTTAGCAAGGTCTCAGCATCACGTTTGCGCGCCGCTCGCCGGATCCGTACGGTCCGTTGGTGGACAAGATCACAGTCAACGGAGCACTTCTCGCGTACGACGAGGTCGGCACCGGTTCGCCAGTCGTACTGCTGCACGCCGGCATCGCCGACCGGCGGATGTGGCGGGGCGTCGTGCCCGCGCTCGCCGCCCGGCACCGGGTGATCGTCCCGGACCTGCGCGGGTACGGAGACTCCGAGCTGCCCCCGACGCCGTTCGCGCACCACGACGACGTGGCCGGCCTGCTGGACGCCCTCGACCTGCCCCGCGCCGCGCTGGTCGGCTGCTCCTTCGGTGGGTCGGTCGCCGTCGACACCGCGCTCGCGCATCCGGACCGGGTGAGCGCGCTGGCCCTGTTCGACACGGCGGTCTCCGGCAACGAGTGGTCCGATGAGGCCAACGACCTCTGGGACGACCTGGTCGGCGAGGTCGACCCGGACGACTTCGTCGCCGGGGCGGCCGGCGAGGTGCGGTTCTGGGTGGTCGGGCCGGGCCGCCAGCCGGCCGACGTCGACCCCGGACTGCTGGCGTTCGCGCAGGAGATGGACGAGCGCGCCCTGGCCGCCGAACTCGCGCTCGGCGCTGTGGAGGTGGGCGAGCTGACGCCTCCGGCGATCGGCCGCCTCGGCGAGCTGCGGGTGCCCGTCCTGGTCACCGCCGGCGCCGCCGACGTGCCGGACATCAGCCGCCTCGCCGACCGGATCGCCGCCGAGGTCCCCGGCGCGGTACGGCTGCCGGACGTGCCGGACGCCGCACACCTGTTGCCGCTGGAACGTCCGGAGCCGGTCAGCGCCGCCCTGCTCGCGTTCCTGACCTGAACACACAACCCCGACCGCGCCTGGCGCCACCCAGCCGGTTGATCATGAAGTTATTGCCACCCACGTCGGCGTGTCATGGCGATAACTTCATGATCAACGGGGTGGGGCCGGCTTACCAGAGCGGGCGGACCGCGCCTACCGGGAGGCCGCCGCCGAAGAGCGGGACCTCGGCGTACTCGGTCAGCACCGGGGCGTCCACGCCGAGCCGGCGCAGCGCGGAGACCAGCACCGGCATCCGGGCCCGGTCGGCCCCATCGTCGATCTTCAGAGCCACCGCGCCGACGCCCGGCAGCCCCACCGCGAACACGCCCTCGGCGCCGACCTTGGCCAGCAGGCCCGGGACACCGCGCATCAGCCGGGTGTCATCGGCCTGCGTGCCACCGACGATCTCCGGGTGCGCCCGCATCGCGTCGGCCACCGTGCGCGGCACCGATCCCGGCTCGGCATCGACCAGCCGGAGGAACGCCCCGGCCAGGCCGGTCAGCGACACCGCCAGCACCGGGGCACCACAGCCGTCGACCCCCACCGCCGCCGCCTGCTCACCGGTGAACTCCTCGATGGCGGCCCGCAACCCCTGCTGCAACGGGTGCTCCGGCCGCCAGTAGCCGTCCCGCGGCCACCCGGCGGCCTCGCAGGTCAGCAGCATTCCACTGTGCTTGCCGGAGCAGTTCATCTGCACCCGGCTCGGCCCGCCCCCGGCCCGCAGCACCGCCTCCCGGGCCGCCGCACCCACCGGCAGGTCGGGCGGGCAGTGCAGCGCCGAAGCGTCCAACCCGGCCCGCTCAAGGAGCGCGCCGACCCGGGCCAGGTGGAAATCCTCCCCCGCGTGGCTGGCCGAGACCAACGCCAGGTCGGCCGGATCGGTCAGCGGCAGGCCGGCGCGGAGCATCCCGATCGTCTGCATCGGCTTGCTGGCCGAGCGCGGAAAGATCGGCGCGGTCACGTCCCCGGCGGTCGCCAACGGCACCCCGGCGGCGTCCAGCACCACCACCGAGCCGCGGTGCGCGCCCTCCACGAACCCGGACCGAACCACCTCGGCGAGCGGCACGCCGCCCTCGTACGTCTTTCCCACGTGCTGGACGGTACCCAGGAGGCTGGACCGCCCGTCGGCGGGGTGACCAGGTCGTCCACCGCCCGGGTGACAGGGGCGCGGGAGGTTGCCGGCCTTACAGCCCGAGCAGCGCGCGGGCCTCGGTGGTGGTCAGCGGCGGACGCTGGGCGAGTTGCGCGAAGCCGACCGCGCGGGCGACCAACTGCATGTTGGACTCGACCGGCCGACCCTTGGCGTACGTCACCGTGTCCTCCATGCCGACCCGCAGGTGCCCGCCGGTCGACAGCGAGGCCAGCAGCACCGGGATCGTGCTCCGACCGATGCCGGTGGCCGAGAAGGTGGTGCCCGCCGGCAGGTCCGCCAGCATCCGGTGGGCGGCGACAAGCGTCTCGGTGGTGCCCGGCATGCCGCCCGGCACCCCCATCACGAAGTCGACGTGCACGTGCCCGCCCGCCGGCAGGCCGTACTTGGCAAGCAGCCGCTGCAACGCGGACAGGTGGCCGAGGTCGAAGATCTCGTACTCCGGCACGATGCCGCGCTCCTGCATCCGGGTGTGCAGGTCGACGATGAACTCCCAGCGGTTGAGGAAGACGTCGTCGCCGAAGTTGACGGTGCCCATGGTGCAGGAGGCCATGTCCGGACGCGCGTCGAGCACGGCGAGCCGGGACGCCTCCGGGTCGGTCACCGCGCCGCCCGAGGAGAGCTGCACGATCAGGTCGGTGCTCTCCCGCAGCGCCGCCACCGTCTCGGCCAGCCGGGCCGGGTCGAGGGTCGGCCGGGCCTCGTCGTCACGGATGTGGACGTGGATCACGGCGGCGCCGAGCGCCTCGCACTCCTTGGCGGTGAGCAGCAGCTCGTCCAGGGTCACCGGCAGCGCCGGCACCTCCGCCTTGGCCGACTCCGCGCCGGTCGGGGCCACCGTGATCAACGTCCCTGTCGTCATGCCGGCGATCCTAGACGCCCCGCTCAGGACGGGTCGATGGCCGCCGCGGTCTCGCCGATCATCAGCGGGGCGTCGTCCGGAACGTTCCGCTTCAGCACCGCGAGAGCGACCTGACCCAG
Source organism: Micromonospora sp. MH99 (assembly GCF_021442385.1). Taxonomy (GTDB): domain Bacteria; phylum Actinomycetota; class Actinomycetes; order Mycobacteriales; family Micromonosporaceae; genus Micromonospora. The sequence continues at coordinate 6,291 of NZ_MUZA01000008.1, read as the reverse complement.
TTCGTGGTGCAGCACGGCGGTCCCCACGAAGCCCACCGCCCGCCCGTCGAGGGTCACCGGCGTACCGGCTGTCGGCGGCTGGTCGGTGGTCACCCCGTCCAGGTGCAGCAGCACCAGGCGGCGCGGGGGCCGGCCCATGTTGTGTACGCGGGCCACCGTCTCCTGGCCCCGGTAGCAGCCCTTGTCCAGGTGCACCGCCGGGCCGATGAGGTCCACCTCTGCCGGGATGGTCCTGTGGTCGGTGTCCACCCCGACCCGCGGCTGCCGGGCGGCGACCCGGATCGCCTCGTACGCCCAGAGGCCGGCGACCGGCACGCCGGCCCCACGCAGTTCGGCGACCACCTGCTCCATTGCCGAACGGGGAACCAGCAGGTCCACCCCGAGGACGCCACGTCGGGCCCAGCCGCCCATCGGCAGCGGTCGGACGTCGTACCGGATGCCCGCTCGGGGCGGCACGGCCCCGGCGGCGAACTTCGGACCCGGCACCGGCACCAGGTCCGGCGCGGCCAGCCCGGTCACGCCGAGCGTGCCCAGGGCCTCGGACGCCGCCGGCCCGACCAGCGACAGCAGTGCCCGCTCGGCGGTGGCGTCGCGGGGGTCGACCTTGCTGAAGAACCGCATCTTCTCCAGGTACGCGAGCAGGCCCTCGGTCGCCCCCGGCTCGGTGTCCAGCCAGGTGGTCTCGCCGTCCTCGGCGACCAGGGCGTGCTGCTCGACGTGCCCGTGCGGGGAGAGCACCAGCAGCTCCGTGCCCTCGCCGGCGGCCAGCGTGCTCAGGTGCTGCGAGGTGATCGTGTGCAGCCAGCCGGCCCGCTCCTCGCCGGGCACCGCGATGATCCCCCGGTGCGACCTGTCGACCAGGCCGACCTCGGTGTCCAGGACGCGCTGCTCGCGCAGCGGGTCGCCGTAGTGCGCGGCCACCCCCCGCACCCCGGCCGCGACGTGCGCCGGGTCCGGCTGGTCACGGCTGGCCTCGTCGATGCTCTCGACGGCCACCGCGCCCGCGATGTCGATCATGTTTGATCCCCGTTCTCGCAGCGGTCGCAGACGCCGAAGAGTGACACGTGCCCGATGTCCACCCGGAAACCCCGCTGCTCGGCCAACTGCTCGGCCAGCGGTCGGAGCAGCTCCGGATCGATCTCGTCGATCGCGCCGCACTCCCGGCAGACGAGGTGGACGTGTTGGTGCTCGCCCGCCGCGTGGTAGGTCGGCGAACCGTGCGAGAGGTGGGTGTGGGTCACCAGGCCGAGCCGTTCCAGCAGCTCCAGCGTGCGGTAGATGGTGGTGATGTTGACGCCGGCGGCGACCTCCCGGACCGCGGTGTGCACCTGCTCCGGTGTGGCGTGGCCCAGATCGAGCACCGCCTGGAGGACGAGCTGCCGCTGGGCCGTCAGCCGCAGCCCACGGGCCCGGAGCATTTCCGCGAGGGAGGATTCGGACACCGTCCGATCATAGTTCGGCGATCGCGCCGACCTCCTGCGCGCGCCCGACCGCCGCTACGCTCGGCGGTCATGGTGACGTCGTCCGCCGGCAGTGTCCCGGCCAGGCCGAGCGCGCGGATCGCGGTGCTGGGGCGCGGCCTGATCCCGGCGGACGAACCCCTGCTGCGCGGCGACGACCTGGGCGTCCTGCACGGCGACGGGCTCTTCGAGTCGATGCACCTGCGGCAGGGACGGCCGTGGCTGCGCGACGAGCACCTGGCCCGGATGGCCAGGGCGGCGGCGGCCGTCGACCTGGACCTGCCCCCCACCGACGCACTTACCGATCTGCTCGACTCGGCGCTCGCGGGCTGGCCGGCGCAGGTGGAAGGCGCGCTGCGGCTGGTCTGCACCCGCGGCTCGGAGGCCGGTGGCCCGCCGACCGTCTACGCCACGCTGACCGCGGTGCCGGCGTCGTCGCTGGCGGCCCGACGGAACGGGATCGCCGTGGCACTCCTGCCGCTGGGGGTGCCCGCCGACGCGCGTACCGGCCTGGACTGGCTGCCGGCCGGGATCAAATCCACGTCGTACGCGGTCAACAGCGCCGCCCGCCGCTGGGCGCGCGCCAACGGGGTGGACGACGTGCTCTGGGTCTCGTCCGACGGGTACGCCCTGGAGGGGCCCATCGCCAACGTGGTGTGGCTCACCGGGGACACGATCTGCACGGTGCCCGCCACCACCGGCATCCTGCCCGGCACGACCGTCGCCTGGCTGCTCGCCCACGCGCACGAGCTGGGCCTCAACGGCGTCGAACGGATGGTGACCCCGGCGGAGCTGCACGCCGCCGACGGCGTCTGGTTCAGCTCGTCGGTACGCGGACTCGCCGAGGTCCGGATGCTGGACGGGGTACGCCGGGACCGCTGCCCGCGTACCCCCGCCCTGCACGAACTGCTGGGTTTCCCCGTCGACTGAAGCGTCAGCCGCCCACCCGGACGAGCCGGGCGGAGAGGTGCGGGCTGAGGGGGTGACCCATCGCCGCCATCTCCTGGGCGTACAGCAGCGCGCCCTCGACGATGCCGAAGAGGCGGTGCCCGCCGGTGACCTCCTTGGCGGTCGCCGTCCGAATCACCGCGTCGGTGGCGAACTCGACCTGGGTGCCGGTGCGCTTGCCGAGGTGCAGCTCCATCACCCCGGTCGGCGTGCTCAGCAGCGCCTCCAGCTCGTCGGTGGCCCGGCCGTCCACCATGACCGGCCGCCACCAGCCGACCTCACGCCCGGCGGGGCGGACGGGCCGGCTCTGCTCGTCGAGGATCCAGGCGCGCGACTCGTAGTGCAGGAACGGCCGGCCGTCGTGGCTGATCCGGATCTCCTGCGCGTAGTCGAAGTCCTCGATCGTGGGGAAACCACCCTTGCCCCGGCCGCGCCACAGACCGATGTACGGCAACAGGCCGTCCAGCGCCGGGTGCAGCTTCGGGCCGACCCGCAGGTCGTGACTCTCCTCGAACGGGTACTCCTCGACCGGCGGCGCGTTCAGCCACGGCGGCTGCAGCGGGTTCTCGTCGCTCACCGTTCCACCTTCGTTCGCGACTGCGGGGCTCGCAGGCCCGGCTCACTCCTCGCGCTCACCAACGTCCCCTCGAAATCTTCACTGCCAGGTAGACCAGGCCGCCAGCGAGCCCGCCCAGGCCGGCAACCAGCAGGCTGACGAACCCGATCTCGGTAACCATCGTGACCATCCTATGCTGGGCCCCATGGCCCGCTCTCTCGTCGTCAAGGTCACCGCTGGGACGGACGCCCCGGAACGGTGCGCGCAGGCGTTCACGGTCGCCGCCACGGCGGTCGCGGCCGGCGTGGACGTGTCGCTCTGGCTGACCGGGGAGTCGACCTGGTTCGCGCTGCCCGGCCGCGCCCAGGAGTTCGAGCTGCCGCACTCCGCGCCGCTGGCCGAGCTGCTGCACGTCATCCTGACCAGTGGTCGGGTGACCGCCTGCACCCAGTGCGCGGCCCGGCGGGAGATCGGCCCGGACGACGTACTGCCCGGTGTGCGGATCGCGGGCGCCGCGGTCTTCGTCGAGGAGGCGTTGGCCGAGGGCGCGCAGGCGCTCGTCTACTGACCACCGGCACGCCTCGGGGCAAGGGCATGGGCGGACTCCGGATACCGACCCGACATCTCGGACAGCTGCCTACGATTCGACTGTGACCGAGGCGACGGAGAGGTTCTTCGAATCGCTGCCGACGCGTGCGCCCACGATCCTGGGCGGCCTGGCCACGGGGACCCTGCAGATCGATCTCGGCATCGACCACCGGACCGAACACTGGCTGGTCCGGATGCGGCCGGGAGCGGTCCAGGCCAGCCGGGAGCGGGGCCCGGCCGACGCCATCTGGTACAGCAGCGCGGCCCTGTTCGACAGGCTGATCACCGGCGAGGCACAGGGACTCGCCGCGGTCCTGCGCAACGAGAGCACCTTCAGCGGTGACGTGGTGCTCTTCCTGGCCTTCCGCCGCTTCTTCCCGAACCCGCCGGGCACCCGTGACCCGCGCGAGGTGGCCCGACAGGCAGCCGGACGACGGTCGTGAAGGATCTCGTCAGCATCCTGGACGGCAACACCTTCCTGGTCACCGACCACCGCGGAGACATCGAACCGTCCTTCGACTTCCCGACCGGCCTGTTCTCCTTCGACACGCGATTCCTGTCGAGCTGGGTGCTCACCCTCGACGGCGAGCGGCTGCACGCACTCTCCGTGGACGACAGCGAGTCGTACCGGACCACGTTCTTTCTCGCGCCCGGCGAACCCACCCACTACCTCGACGCCAAGGTGTCGATGATCCGTCGGCGGGAGATCGGAGGTGGCTTCGAGGAGGAGCTGACCGTCCTCAACTACTCCGGCGCGGAGGCCGAGTTCACCGTCCGGGTCGAGATGGGCAGCGACTTCGCCGACCTGTTCGAGATCAAGCACGCCCAGCAGAAGGTCGGCCGGACGACGATCGGGGTGACCAACGACGAGCTGCGGTTGACGTACCGGCGGGAGGCCTTCCACCGCGAGACAGTGGTCCGCTCGACGGTGCCGGCGCAGGTCGACGCCGCCGGGATGACCTTCCGGGTCCGGATCGGCCGCAACAGCGAGTGGACGACCCGGCTGCACGTCTCCACTGTCGTCTACGGGGCGCGGGGCGAGGACATCCGGGCCACCCTGCCGTACGCGGGCAACCGCGGCGCGGATGCCATCCGCGCCGAGCAGCAGGAGCTGATCGACCGGGCGCCCACGCTCGGCTGTGACTGCGAGCCGCTGGCCGGGGCGTACCGGCGCAGCCTCAACGACCTGGCGGCGCTCCGCTATGAGTCGATCGCCCTGGGCGCGCGGCTGATCGCCGCCGGGCTGCCGTGGTTCATGACCCTGTTCGGTCGGGACAGCATCATCACCTCGTTGCAGGTGCTGCCGTTCCTGCCGGAGCTGATCCCGGCGACCATCCTCATGCTCGCCGGTCTCCAGGGGCACCGGGTGGACGACTTCCGCGACGAGGAACCCGGCAAGATCCTGCACGAGCTGCGGTACGGCGAGACCGCCGGTTTCGAGGAACAGCCGCACTCGCCGTACTACGGGTCGGCCGACTCGACGCCGCTGTTCGTCATCCTGATCGACGAGTACGAGCGCTGGACCGGCGACACCGCGCTGGTCAAGCGGCTGGAGCCACACGTCCGGGCGGCCCTTGAGTGGATCGACACGTACGGCGACCTGCTCGGCACCGGCTACCTCTGGTACCGCACCCGCAACCCCGAGACCGGGCTGCAGAACCAGTGCTGGAAGGACTCCTGGGACGCCATCTCGTACGCCGACGGCCGGCTGCCCGGCTTCCCCCGGGCCACCTGCGAGCTGCAGGGCTACGCGTACGACGCGAAGATCCGGGCCGCGCGGCTGGCCCGGAAGATCTGGAACGACCCGGCGTACGCCGACCGCCTGGAGCGGGAGGCGGCGGCGCTCAAGCAGCGGTTCAACCACGACTTCTGGATCGCCGACCGGGAGTACTACGCGCTCGCCCTGGACGCCGACGGTCGGCAGGTGGACGCGCTCACGTCGAACATCGGGCACCTGTTGTGGAGCGGGATCGTGGACGAGCCCCGAGCCGGCAAGGTGGTCGGCCACCTGCTCGGGCCTCGGCTCTTCTCCGGCTGGGGCGTGCGGACCCTGGCCGAGGGCGAGGGTAGGTACAACCCGATCGGCTACCACGTGGGCACCGTGTGGCCGTTCGACAACTCGATCATCGCCTGGGGCCTGGGCCGGTACGGCTACCGGGAGGAGGCCGGGCTGATCTGCGAGGCGATGCTCGCGGCGTCCCGCTACTTCGACGGGCGGCTGCCGGAGGCGTTCGCCGGCTACCCCCGCAGCCGCACCGGCTACCCGGTGGAGTACCCGACCGCGTGCAGCCCGCAGGCCTGGTCGAGCGGCACGCCGCTGCTGTTGCTGCGGGTCATGCTGGGGCTGGAACCGCAGGGCGAACACCTGATCATCGATCCGGCCGTGCCGCCGGGCATGGGCCGGGTGGAGCTGCTGGACATTCCCGGCCGCTGGGGCCGCGTGGACGCGTTGGGTCGAAGCCGAGGCCCGCAGGACCAGCAGACGGGCCGCTGATCCGGGCCGGACATCCGGCTCAGGCGGGGCAGCCGACGGTGGCGGCGACCCGGGCGGTGTCCGGGCCGAGTTCGGCCAGCACTGTGACGTCCCCGGCGCGGTACACGTACACCGGGGGGTTGTCCAGCAGTGGGGCGTCCCCGGCCAGCGGGGCGAGCGCGCCGGCGGTGGCCGGGCCCGGCCCGGCGGCGGACCGTGCGGTACGGGCCACGGCGCCGTCCGGGCACGGCGCGGTGACCAGGTCC
>NZ_MUZA01000079.1 GCF_021442385.1 Micromonospora sp. MH99 | reverse complement strand
CCACGCAGCCGTTCGCCGGCGCGCAGCAGGTGTCCGGGGCGGCGCTGTCGTCCGGGACCGGGCCGGTGTCCGGGCAGCCGGCCGGCGCCACGACGGGGCCGCAGGAGAGCGCCTGGCCGGCACCCGGGCAGAGCTGGCCGGGCAGCGGCACGGCCACCGAGGTCACCTCCACCGCCGGCTGGCCGTCGGCGCCGGTGACCGCAGTGCCCGCCGGTCCGTCGGGTTACCCGGTCTCGGCGACGCCGGGCGGTTACCGTCCACCGTTCGCGCCGCACGGCCCGTACGCCGCGCCGGCACCGGCCGCGTACCCGCCGCCCAAACCACCGAAGCCGCCGAAGCGGCCCCGGGAGCGTTCGCCGCTCGGCGCGGTGACCTTCTCGCTGATCTTCCTGGCCCTCGGCGTCGTCGCCCTGCTCGACCTGCTGGACGTCTTCGCCGTCAGCGCTTCGGCGTACTTCGCGGCCGCGTTGGCGACGATCGGGCTGGGGCTGCTGGTCGGCACCTGGTTCGGTCGGGCCCGCTGGCTGATCGCGCTCGGCCTGGTGACCGCCGCGGCTCTGGGAACCGCCACGGTCGCCGAGTCCTACGACCGCATCCGCGGCGTGGACGGCGCGGTCACCTGGGCGCCCACCGACTACCGCGACCTCGCCGACCGGTACGAGAACAGCTTCGGTGACGCCGTGCTCGACCTGCGGGGCCTCGACTTCTCGAAGCAGGACAGCCAGGTGACCGTCGCGATCAATTTCGGTAAGGCGACAGTTGTCGTACCGCCGAACGTGGACGTCACCACCGTGGCCGACGTCAATGCCGGCGACGCCACCATCTTCGGCAACCGTTCCGGCGGAATCGACGGCCGCCAGCGGGAGTCCACCGACCTGGGCGCGGACGGCCCCGGCGGCGGAAAGCTGCGCCTGTACATCCACGTCAATGCCGGCAACCTGGAGGTGACCCGGTGAAGGCTCACCGTACGGACCTGCTCTCGTTCGCCTTCGGGCTGGTGTTCCTGGCGTTGTCGGCCTGGTGGCTGCTCGCCCAGCTGCTCGGGCTCGCGCTCCCGCCGGTCGGCTGGTTCCTGGCCGGCGCGCTGATCCTGATCGGGATCTTCGGCCTGGTCGGCGCGTTGCGCTCCGGCCGATCCGGCCGCCCGGAGTCGAACGACGTCGCCGACCCGGCCACGATCGCGGCCCCGCAAGCCGGCACGTCGACCTCGGCGTTCGGGCCGGTCACCGCCGTCGAGCCCGGCATGCCGACCTCCGGGGCACCCACCCCGACCTCCGGAGCGGGTGTTCCGGCGTGGACCGCCGAACACTCCACCTGGGACACTCCCCTGCCGCCCGAGGCCCCGACCGTGGCGACGCGGGCACCGGAGGCGCCGACCGCCGAGATGCGTCTGCCGGAGGCCCCGACCGCCGAGATGCGGGCACCGGAGGCGTCGGCGGACGCCATCCACCCGGCCTGGCTGGCCCACGGCGCGTCGGAGCCACCGACGTCGCCGGTCTCCGGCCAGCCGGGTGACGGGAGTGACCAGCCGACCCGGCCCGATCACCTCAGCACGACGACCGGCGACGATCCGGCCGACGAGCGGGAGGGCCGACGGCGGGAATCCTGACCCTGCTGCCCGCCCGCGGCGGCCCGCACCACCTCCACGGCGGTGCGGCCGGCGCGGGCGGGCGCATATGCTGACCGGTGGAGATCTCGCCTCCGCCGGCCGGCCCGTCCCCGCCATGGCGCCCCGCCGCGATTCCCGTCTCTACCCCGTCAGGAGCCCGCCCGACATGACGCAGTCCCCCGCCGTGCGTACCACCGGCCGGTCCGGTCCGGTCCGCATCGGCGAGCGAGCCGCCCGTACCCTCGTCGCCGAGCTGGCCCGGATGAACGACCCGAAGGCCGCCCTGCTGGTCGGCGCGAGCCCGGAGTCCGCGGTGCTGGCCGCGGCCATCGAGGTGTTGCTCCCCGGTGACCAGCTCACCGTGGTGCCCGCCGACTCGTCCGGCACCTCCGTGCTCCGCGAGCACGTCACCGCTCAGGGCCGATGGGTCGCCGACCGTGTCCGGGTGGTCGACTCGCTCGCCGACGCCGAGGCCGCCGCCGTGGTCATCGCCGGCGAGGCGTTCATCGGCACCGCCGAGGAGACTCGGAGCGGCATCGACGGGTTGTCCAAGTACCTGACCGACGGCGGCGTGCTGAGCGTGGCGACGACCGCGACGCCGGGCCGGACGACCGGCGCGGCCACCGAGCTGGCCCGCCACGACGCCCTCTACGGCGTCGGCGGGGACCTGGTGCTGCGAAACACGCCGCCGGTACGCGTCTACCGACTCCGGTTCACCCCGGCCAGCCCGGCCGCGGCCGACCGGTTGGCCCCGGCGTACCGGCCGTCGAGCGTGCCGCTGACCCGGGGAATGCACATCGACTCCAACGGGGTGGCCGCGGCGGGCATCACGCTGGGTCTGGCGGCGCTGGCCCGGGTGGCGCGGCCGTCGAGCAGGTTGTGGCTGCTGCCGGCGCTGGCCGCCGGACCGGTCGCCGCGTTCTTCCGCGATCCCCAGCGGGACGTCCCGGAGGACCCGAACGCCGTGGTGGCCAGCGCGGACGGCAAGGTCCTGTCGGTGCAGCGCCTGCACGACGAGCGCTTCGGCGACGGCGAGTGGCTGCGGGTCGCGGTGTTCCTCTCCGTGCTGGACGTGCACGTCAACCGGGCTCCGGTCGCCGGCAAGGTGGTGGACTACTTCGTCGCCGACGGCGGCTTCGTCAACGCGATGAAGCCGGACGCCGAGCACAACGTCGCCGCGTACACCGTTCTGGACACCAGCCGTGGCACTGTGGTGGTCGCGCAGCGGACCGGCCTGATCGCCCGCCGCATCGTGCAGCGGGCGCCGATCGGCGCGCTGCTGGCCAAGGGGGAGCGCTTCGGGCTCATCCGGTTCGGGTCGCGGACCGACGTCTACCTGCCGGCCGAGGCCGCGGACCCGCTGGTGGGGCCGGGCGACAAGGTGATCGGCGGCTCCACGGTCATCGCCCGCTGGCGCTGACGTCGCGACACGAAAAAGGGGCGCCGCTGTCCGCGGCGCCCCTTTTCGTGTGTCGGATCAGGCGGTACGACGCTGGCGCAGCCAGAGCACCGGGCCGCTGACCAGGTAGCCCACCACGATCAGGGCGAACGTGAGCCGGATGTCGACGAGCGCGCCGACCACCGGGGCCAGCCAGAGCCACGGCGGCAGCTTCACCAGGCGCGCGAGCTTGGCGTACGGGAAGCTGGACACCATCGCGAAGGCGAGCAGCGCCACTCCGGCGACGAGCACCAGGCCGGGCACCGGCAGGCCGATCGCCACGGTCACGGCGAGCACGGCCGCGGCCATGGTGGTGGGGACACCGCAGAAGAAGCGGCCGTCCTTCGGCGAGACGTTGAAGCGGGCCAGCCGGATCGCCGCACACGCCGCGACCAGGGCGCAGGCCACCGCGGCCGCAGCCGTCGACACCGAGCCGGCGAGCGAGGCGTAGACCACCACCGGCGCGGCGAGGCCGAACGAGCACATGTCGGCCAGCGAGTCCATCTGAGCGCCGAACGGGCTGGCCACGCCGAGCCGGCGGGCCAACGCGCCGTCGAGGCCGTCGAAGCCGACGCAGGCGATCAGGCAGAGGGCGGCGATGCGCACCTCACCCTGCATGGCGAGGAAGATGGCCAGCATGCCGAGCATGAGGCTGGCCAGGGTGCAGGCGTTGACCAGACCGAACTTCATCCGGCGGGCGACGGTGCGCTCGCCGGGCAGCAGTGGGATCGACCGGGACGACGCCTCGTCGGCGTGCGCCATCGGCGGCAGCGCCGGGCTGACCGGCATGACCGCCTCGATCTCGGCCCGGTTGACGCCGAGCGACGGGCGGCTGAGCCGGTCCAGGCCGTAACGGCGGCGCTGGCGGTCGGCGTACCGGTGCTCGGGCAGTGTCACGTCGGTGGTCCGCAGGTCGCCGTCACGGCGACCCACCCGGACCAGCAGCACCTGGCGGGCGAACGTGCTGCTGCGGCGCAACGGGCCCGCCCAGCGACGCCCTGCGGGGCGCGGACTGTCAGTCGTACGACGCCGGCGCCATGGGGCTCTCGGCACGTTTCCTCCATCACCGGATCGGCTTGCCGCCGTTTGGGGCGGGTGTCCGGCTGTCTCGTGCCGGACCTTGCGTGGCCCGGCAGCCGTTTTGCGGAGTACACCATCGCATAGGGGAACGTGGCTTGGCGATAGCTGCCGGCGGTACTTATATCTGGTGCAAACCGCGCGAACCGCCTTGTTATTCCCATCCGGGGCTTGATCGCCCGTTTCCTCCACCATTCCCGCCTCCGACTGTACCGGAGGGCCACCATCTCGGCTCGCTGAGCCGGGTGCTATCGACCCAGCTGTCCGATTGCCGAGGCAGCGATACCGGTCAGCGGCAGGTCAGCGGTCTCGGCGATGGTGAACCAGCCCGCCCGGGCGGTCGAGCCACCGGCCGACTCGGTCACCACCGCGTCGGTGGGTACGTCCACCAGGACCCGATAGATCACCCGGACGCCGTGCCAGTCCAGCGGACGCCCCTCCGGGCCGAGCGCGGCCGGGTTGTGCAGGTTGTCCACGCCGAGCAGTTCGACCACCCGGCCCACCTGACCGCCCTCCTCCACCAGCTCACGGAGCAGCCCGGTGGTCGGCTGCTCGCCGTGATCGGTGCCACCGCCGGGCAGGTGCCACTTGCCGGCACCGGGATAGCCGTCCGCGATCTGGGTGAGCAGGATCCGCCCGGCCGGGTCGGTGACCAGCCCGTACGCCCCGAAGCGCAGCCGCCGATCCGGGTGCAGCGGCGGGAGCGGCTCGGCGGACGGGGGCGCGTCGGCGGGGAGCGGGGTGACCGGCAGTCCGAGCAGTTCGGCGCTGAACGGCGTCAACGGCAGCCGGGCCGCGTCCTCCGGGCTGACCCAGCGGGCCTCGATCGTGCCGTCTCCGGTGTCGCCCGACACGTCGCCGTCGACTGTCATCTCGAACAGCAAGCGGTCGGTGTGCAGCGAGACACCGTCCTGCGTGGGAGGGCTGACGTCCGCGACCACGGCCCGCAACCGCCCCACCGACACGGTCAGCCCGGTCTGCTCACCCAGCGTGCGCACGACCGCACGCTCAGGGTGCTCGGCGTGCGCGACCGACCCCCCGGGCAGCGACCAGAGGGCCCCCACCGGCTCCCGAACAACCAGAACCCGCCCGGAAGCCGACAACAGACCATAAACCGCAACCCGCCGCACCAGCTCCACAACCAGCCCCCGCTCCCCCGCACCCGCCCTCCGGCCGGTGATCATGAAGTTATCGCCGTCCATCTCGGCGTGTCCCGACAATAACTTCATGATCGCCGCAAGGAGGGAACCCGGGCGCAGCCCGGGGGGTGGGGGTGGGGGTCAGGTGAGTTGGGCTGCCTGGACTGCTTCTGCCGTCACCTCGGTCAGGCGGTCGGTTCCGAGGGCACCCAGCTCCTCGCGGGCGAACCACCGGGCCTCGCAGGTGGAGCCACCGACGTCGGTGATCGTCGGCGGGTTGGGCTCGTCGACCACGACCCGGTAGAAGGCGCGGACGCCGTGCCAGTCGATCGGGTAACCCTCCGGGCCGAGCGAGGCGGCGTCCCGGTGGCTCGCCACACCCAGCAGCTCGACGAGGCGGCCGGCCTGGCCGGTCTCCTCCACCAACTCCCGGATGAGCGCCGCGCCGGGCTGCTCGCCGTAGTCGGTGCCGCCCCCGGGCAGGTGCCAGCAGCCGGCGCCCGGGTAGCCGTCGGAGATCCGCGTGAGCAGCACCCGGCCGGCCGGGTCGGTGCACACGGCGTACGCGGCGAAGCGCTGCGCCCGGTGCAGCCCGTCCGGGCCGGGCACCGCGTAGAAGGAGGGGAACTCGGGCACCTCGTCGGGCACCACGTCGGCCGAGGAGGCGGGCAGACCGAGGGCACGGGCGGTGAACGAGCGCAGCGGCAACTCGCGGGCCTCGTCGAGCGTGTACCACCGGGCCAGGTCGGTGGGGCGTTCGCCGACCCGGTCGGCGAGGGTGCCGCCACGCACCGCCACCCGGTAGATCAACCGGTCGGTGTGGATGGTGATGCCCCGCTCGGGCAGCGCCCGCATGTCGGCGAGCACGTCGGCCAGGCCCGAGACGGCGACCGAGAGGCCCGTCTCGGCGGCGGTCTCGCGGACGACTGTGTGGTTCGGGTCCTCACCGTGGTCGACCGCCCCGCCAGGCAGCGACCAGGTGCCGGGGGTGCCGGAGCGCTCCGATGCGCGGACCAGCAACACTCGGCCGTCTGAATCAGCACAAACTGCGTATGCCGCGATCCTGCGAAGCGGCTCCAGCAAGGTGGTCACGGGACCAAATTCTCCCCGGATGGCGTTACCGGGACGGAAAAGAGTCGGATTCCTGACTCTTTGCTACCCGCTCAGGGATCGGTCAGGGTAAGGATCCGGGCGGTCACCGAGGGCGGGCCGGGCACCGGCGCGGACCGTGGAGACATGACATCCACCGCCGCTCCCCAGGCCCCGTACAAGCAGCTCCGGCGACCCACCACCGACCGCATGGTGGCGGGGGTCGCCAGCGGCCTCGGCCGCTACTTCAACGTCGACCCCACACTGGTCCGCGTGGCCTTCGCGGTCACCGGCCTGCTCACCGGCGGGCTCGCGCTGTTCGCGTACCCCATCATGTGGTTCCTGATGCCCGAGGAGCCCACCAGCGCGCCCGCCTGGCCGCACCCGGCGGGCGCCGCGCCGCAGCCCACCGCCGGGCCCGCGCCCGGCGGACCGCAGCAGGGGTACGCGCCGACGCCGCCCTACCCGCCGACGACCCCGCCCCACACGCCGCCCGCCGCGTGAGCCGCTGTCACTCCCACTCGATGGTGCCCGGCGGCTTGCTGGTCACGTCCAGGACCACCCGGTTGACCTCGGCGACCTCGTTGGTGATCCGGGTGGAGATCCGGGCCACCACCTCGTAGGGCAGCCGGGACCAGTCGGCGGTCATCGCGTCCTCGCTGGAGACCGGGCGCAGCACCACGGGATGCCCGTAGCTGCGCCCGTCTCCCTGCACGCCGACGCTGCGCACGTCGGCGAGGAGCACCACCGGGAACTGCCAGACACCCCGGTCCAGACCTGCCGCGGTCAACTCCTCGCGGGCGATCAGATCGGCGCGGCGCAGCAGGTCGAGGCGCTCCTGATCGACCGCGCCGATGATCCGGATGGCCAGGCCGGGGCCGGGGAACGGGTGCCGCCAGACCATCGCCTCGGGCAGACCGAGCTGGAGGCCGAGCGCCCGGACCTCGTCCTTGAACAGAGTGCGCAGCGGCTCGACCAGGGCGAACTTCAGGTCCTCGGGCAGGCCGCCGACGTTGTGGTGACTCTTGATGTTGGCGGTGCCGGAGCCGCCGCCGGACTCCACCACGTCCGGGTAGAGGGTGCCCTGGACGAGGAACTCCACGTCGCCGTGCGAGGCGATCTCGCGGGCGGCGGCCTCGAAGACCCGGATGAACTCCCGGCCAATGATCTTGCGCTTCTGCTCCGGATCGGTCACCCCGGCCAGCGCGCCGAGGAACCGGTCGGCGGCGTCGACGACCTTCAGCTTGATGCCGGTGGCCGCCACGTAGTCCTTCTCGACCTGCTCGGCCTCACCCGCACGCAGCAGGCCGTGGTCGACGAACACGCAGGTGAGCTGGTCACCGACCGCCCTGTGCACGAGCGCTGCGGCGACCGCGGAGTCCACCCCGCCGGAGAGGCCGCAGATGACCTCCTTGTCACCGACCTGGGCGCGGATCCGGGCTACCTGCTCGTCGATGATGTTCTCGGGCGTCCAGGTCGGCTCGATGCCGGCGATGTCGTACAGGAAGCGCTGGAGCATCTCCTGGCCGTGCGCCGTGTGCCCGACCTCCGGGTGGAACTGCACGCCGGCCCGACGCCCGGCCACGTCCTCGAAGGCCGCCACCGGGGCGCCCGCCGACTCGGCGGTGACCGTGAAGCCCTCGGGGGCCTCGGTGACGCAGTCGCCGTGGCTCATCCAGACCGGCAGGTCCGCCGGCAGGTCGCGCAGCAGCACGCCCGGCTCGAGGAGGCGGGGGCGCAGCGGCGTGCCGCCGTACTCGCGGTTGCCCGTGTGCGCGACGGTGCCGCCCAGCGCCTGGGCCATCGCCTGGAAGCCGTAGCAGATGCCGAAGAGCGGCACGTCGGTGCTGAACACGCCGGCGTCGATCTGCGGGGCGTCCGGCGCGTACACGCTGGCCGGGCCACCGGAGAGGATGATCGCGGCCGGGTTCTTCGCCAGCATCTCGGCGACCGGCATCGAGTGCGGCACGATCTCGGAGTAGACCTTCGCCTCGCGGACCCGGCGCGCGATGAGCTGGGCGTACTGGGCTCCGAAGTCCACCACGAGGACAGGGCGAGGCAGGCTCATGTGCACAAAGCCTACCGACAGTCACCGCCGCCCTGAGCCGCGCCCCACGCACTCGGCGCGGCGCGTCGCCGACCTCATCCGGTACGACCCACAACGTCCCGCGGGACCGCACCGGCACCACGCGCGGCGATACCGTGCTCGGCGACCCGCGCGCGGACCGGACGGAGGCACGCCGATGACCGAGGTGACCGTACGACAGTTCCGTCCCGAGGACGGCGAGGCGCTGTCGGCCCTGGTCGTCCGCTGTCTTCGCGAGGTGAACAGCCGCGACTACCCGGCCGAGCTGATCGATGAGATGTGCGCCCACTTCACCGCCGACCGGTTCCGCGAGCTCGGCGTCGAGCGTCGGATCTACGTCGCCGAAGAGGACGGGCGGCCGGTCGGCACGGTGTCCCGCGACGGCAACAAGGTCTACACCATGTTCGTCGACGCGGACGCGCACGGTCGCGGCGTCGGCCGCCGGTTGATGCGACACGTCGAGGAGCTGGCGCGCGCCGAGGGGCACAAGTTCATGGAGACCGGCGCCAGCCTCACCGGGCACGGCTTCTACCGGCGGATCGGCTACACCGACGTACGGGTCAGCGACACCGTGTTCGGCATCAACCACATCCTGCGCCGACCGCTGTCAGGGGCGTAGCGCGGCCGGGGCGTCGGCCGGCACCGCCGGCTGCCGGGGCGCCACCGCGTCGAGTCGCCGGTACGGATCCCCGAGCGCTGGGCGGGGGTCCTCCTCGCCCCGGTTCGGCCAGAAGGACATCGCCCGTTCCGCCTGCGCGGTGATCGTCAGAGACGGGTTGACGCCCAGGTTCGCCGACACCGCCGCGCCGTCCACGACGTGCAGCCCCGGATGGCCGTACACCCGGTGCCAGGGGTCGATCACCCCGTCTGCCTCGGTGGCACCGATCACCGCCCCGCCCAGGATGTGCGCGGTGATCGGAATGTCGAACGGCTCGGTGAGCGAGCCGCCGGGCGTGCCGCCGATCTCCTCGGCGAGCAGCCGGGTGGCGGCGTTGCCGGCGGGGATCCAGGTCGGGCTCGGGGTGCCGTGACCGGGCCCGGTGACCAGCCGGCGACCGAACACGCCGCGCCGCCAGCGGGTGGACAGCGAGTTGTCCACCGACTGCATCACCAGGGCGATCACCGTCCGCTCCGACCAGCCGCGCACGGAGAGCATCCGGGCGGCCAGCCCCGGCTGCCGGACGATGCTGCCCAGCCAGCGCCGAACGCGGTGCGGGCCGCCGTCGACAAGCAGCGACTGGAGCAGCCCCATCGCGTTGGAGCCGCGCCCGTAGCGGACCGGCTCGATGTGGGTCTGCGGGTCGGGGTGGAACGAGCTGGTGATCGCCACCCCCTCGGTGAAGTCGGTCCGCCGCTGCCGGGCCTCCTGTCTTGAGATCGACGCGCCCAGGATCGCCTCCGAGTTGGTCCGGGTCAGCTCACCCAGGCGGGGTGAGAGCCGGGGCAGGGCGCCATCGGTCTTCATGCCGTGCAGCAGCCGTTGGGTGCCCAGCGCCCCGGCGGCGAAGACCACCTGGTCGGCGTGGATCACCTGCCGCCGTCGGCGCAGCCAGGCGCCGGTGCGCTCGGTGTGCACCTCGTACCCGCCGTCGGCGGCCGGACGGACGGCGGTCACAGTGGTCAGCGGGTGGACTGTGACGCCCAGCCGCTCGGCGAGCCACAGGTAGTTCTTGACCAGCGTGTTCTTGGCCCCGTGCCGGCAGCCGGTCATGCACGAGCCGCAGTGCAGGCAGCCGGTGCGCTCCGGACCGACGCCACCGAAGTACGGGTCGGCGACACGCTCGCCGGGGCGGCCGATGTGCACGCCGACGGGGGTGGCGTGGAAGGTGTGGCCCACCCCCATCCGGTCGGCCACCGCCCGCATGGCGCGGTCCGCGCCGGTGTCCATCGGGTACGTGGTGACGCCGAGCATCCGCTTCGCCTGGTCGAAGTGGCGGGCCAGTTCGTCGCGCCAGTCGGTGATGTCCCGCCACTGCGGGTCGGTGTAGAACGCCGGCAGCGGCTCGTAGAGGGTGTTGGCGTAGACCAGCGAGCCGCCGCCCACTCCCGCGCCGGAGAGCACGAGCACGCCGCCGCCGGATCGCCGCTCGGCGGGGCGGAGCAGGGTGAGCCGCTGGATGCCGTAGCAGCCCAGCTTCGGCGCCCAGAGGAACCGGCGGGCCCGCCAGGACGTCTGCGGGAACTCGTCGTCGGCGAAGCGGCGGCCGGCCTCCAGGACGCCTACCGAGTAACCCTTTTCGGCCAGGCGCAGCGCCGTGACGCTGCCGCCGAAGCCGGACCCGATGACGACCACGTCGTACCGCATGAAGGCATCATTACTCGTCAGTAGCGCTCGCGCCAGCGCCCGTTTTCGCGCGATCATGCACCGGCCGACCGACCCGGCGCCTTCCGGCCGCAACCCGGAGCACCTGTCGGAGCGTTGTGCCGGATACGGGTGGAAGGAAAACACGATGAACCTGGGGTCGATGGAGCCGCGGCGACGGTGGCTGGTGCTCGGGCTGGCCGCCCTCGCCGTCGTCGCGCTGATCGCTGGCGGCACGGTGGTGATCACCCGGCTGACCGGGGGCGACTCGCCCGCCGGCACTCCGGTGGCCGGCTCGCCGAGCCCGTCGCCGGTCGGCACGCCCACGGCCACGCCCAGCCCGACCGGCCCGCCTCCGGGCGCGAACATCACCGGCCCGCTGACGCTCTTGCTCGTCGGGGTGGACACCCGGGTCAGCGTGCCCGGCTGGGAACCGCACTCCGACGCCGTGCTGGTGCTGCACGTGCCGAAGGGGCTGGGCCGGGCGTACCTCTTCTCGCTCCCCCGCGACCTGCTGGTGGACATCCCGGCGTTTCCGAAGGCCGGCTACAAGGGTGGCAAGACCAAGCTCACCCACTCGATGAGCTTCGGCAGCCGGGTGCCGGGCAAACCCAAGCAGCCGAGCACCGCCCAGGGGTACGAGCTGCTGCGCAGCACGGTCAGCGGCTACACCGGCCTGCGGATCGACGCCGGGGCGGTGCTCACCTTCACCGGGTTCGACCGGCTGGTGAACGCCCTCGGCGGGGTGGACATCTACGTCGACCAGCGGGTCGCCTCGCTGCACCGCAAGCCCGACGGCAAGTACCGGGACAGCGCCCCCGGCGGGTACACCGGGCCGCAGCAGGTCTACGAAAAGGGCGAGCGGCACCTCAACGGGTGGCAGGCGCTGGACTACGCGCGGCAGCGCTACATCACCGGCGGCGACTACGCCCGCCAGCGCCACCAGCAGCAGCTCGTCCGCGCACTGACCCGCAAGATCCTCGATGAGGGCCTGGCCCGGCAGCCGGAGCGCGTCGACCAGGTGGTCGCCGCGCTGGGCGACACCCTGATCTACGTGGGCGGCAACCGGATCGTCGACCTGGCGTACGCGCTCAGCGGGGTGCCGGAGAACAAGTTCGTGCTGGTCGGCCTGCCCGGCGCGGGTGTCGGCAAGGGCAGCGCCTACCGGGGCGAACAACTCACCAGCGAGGGCCGGACGTTCATCACCGAACTCCGGGCCGGCCGCGCGGACGCGTACCTCGCGGCCCACCCCAAGCTGGTCGTCAAGACCTGACCCCGCCCGCCCCAACCCCGCGATCTTGCACTTTCGGTCGCCGATTGCGCCGCACTCGCCCCTTTCTCCGGGGCAGAAAGTGCAAGATCGCGGGGAGTGGGGGGTGGGGGTCAGAGCTTCTTGGGCTGGGCGGGCTTCTTGGTGCCGTTGAGCCACGCCTCGAACAGGGCGTCGAGCTGCTTGCCGGAGATGCGCTCGGCGAGGGCCACGAACTCGGCGGTGGTCGCGGTCCCGTTGCGCTTCTCCGCCGCCCAGGTCTTGACGATCTGGAAGAACGCCTTGTCACCGACGGCCACCCGCAGCGCGTGCAGGGTCATCCCGCCACGCTGGTAGACCGACTCGCTGAACAGGTCCTTCATCCCCGGCTTGCCCGGCGGGGTCTTCCACACCGCAGCCGGGACCCGCTCGTAGCGGATGTCGAACGCCTGCTTGGCGGTGTACTGCTTGGTGTGCTCGGCCCACAGCCACTCCGCGTACGTCGCGAAGCCCTCGTTGAGCCAGATGTCCTCCCACTTGGCCAGCGCCACGCTGTCGCCGAACCACTGGTGGGCCAGCTCGTGGGCGACCACCTCGGTGTTCTCGCCACGCTTGAAGAAGCCGGCGGAGTAGACCGGGCGGCTCTGCGTCTCCAGCGCGTACGAGATGCGGCTGTCCGAGACGACCACGCCGCCGTACGCGTCGAACGGATACGGCCCGAAGACGCTCTCCAGGTAGTCGGCCACCTTGACGGTCTGCGCGATCGACGCGTCCGACGCGCCCTTGGCCACCTTCGTGGTGACGGCGCTGTAGACCGGCTTGCCCTTGTGCTGGCCCGTGGTGATCCGGAACTTGCCGATCACCACGGTGCTCAGGTAGCTGGCCATGGGCGACTTCTCCGACCACTTCCAGGTGGTCCAGCCGTCCTTGGTGGTGTTGCCGCCCGGCACGCCGTTGCTGACGGCGGTGACGCCCTGCGGGACGGTGATCTCGAAGTCGTACGCGGCCTTGTCGGACGGGTGGTCGTTGACCGGGAACCAGGTGCTCGCCGACTCCGGCTGGCCCAGCGCGATCGCGCCGTCGGCGGTGTGCAGGAACCCGCCCTCGCCGAGCACCTCGTTCTTCAGCGGCTTCGGCACGCCCTCGTACACGATCTCCGCGACGAACCCGTTGCCCGTGATCAGGCCGGCCGCCGGCTTGATGACCAGCTCGTTCTTCTCCCGGCTGTGGGTGGCCGGCGTGCCGTCCACGGTGACCGTCTTGACTGTCAGACCGGCCAGGTCGAGGTTGAACGTCGACAGGTCCGCCGTCGCCGTGGCCTGCACCGTCGTCGTACCGGTCAGCTGGTCCTTCGCCGGGTCGTAGCGCACCTTCACGGTGTACTTCCCGACGTCGTACCCGCCGTTGCCGTAGGTCGGGAAGTACGCGTCGCCGACCCCGGCCGCCCCGGCGGTGAAGGTCCGCGACGGCGTCGGGGACGCGCTCGGCGTCGGGGCCGCGGCCTCCTTGGTGGACGAGTCGCATCCGGACAGCACGAGCGCCCCGGTCACCAGCAGACCGGCACCCACCCGCAGCCTGCGCCGCGTTCCCCGCATCACGAACCCTCCCCGTACGCCCGGTGCGGGGGGCCTCGCCACCCCGCGCGACCGGCGCTCCTGCCCGATCGCAGGCGGCAGCCTATCGACAGATGATCACGGGGCCGTCACGGCAGGGTCGGCGCCGCTCCGCCCACCAGCCACGCGTCGAAGAGCGGCCGAAGCTGCCGGCCGGCCACCCGCTCGGCCAGCGCCACGAAGTCCGAGGTGGTGGCGGTGCCGGACGCCCGCTCCGTGGTCCAGGTGCGCAGGATGCGGAAGAAGATGTCGTCACCGACCGTCCGGCGCAGCGCGTGCACGGCGAGCGCGCCACGCTTGTAGACGGCGGTGCCGAACATCCGCTCCCGTCCCGGCTCGACCGACGGCTGGGACCAGTCGGTCGACGCGTACTGCATCTCGAAGTTGCGCTGCGCGGTCCGGCCGCCGTCGCGCTCCTCCCACAGCCACTCGGCGTAGCTGGCGAAGCCCTCGTTGAGCCAGATGTCGCTCCACCGGTGCAGGGACACGCTGTCGCCGAACCACTGGTGGGCCAGCTCGTGCGCCACCACGCCGGGGTTGGGACGGTCGTCGGTGAAGAAGGCGGGCCCGTAGACCGGCCGCGACTGGGTCTCCAACGCGTACCCGACCCGGTCGTCGGCGACCACGATCCCGCCGTACGCGTCGAACGGGTACGGGCCGAAACGGCTGGCCAGAAAGTCGACGATCTCGCCGGTGCGGGCCAGTGAACCGGCAGCCCCACCGTTCGCCGGC
Organism: Micromonospora sp. MH99; assembly: GCF_021442385.1. GTDB lineage: Bacteria > Actinomycetota > Actinomycetes > Mycobacteriales > Micromonosporaceae > Micromonospora. The sequence continues at coordinate 10,432 of NZ_MUZA01000079.1, read as the reverse complement.
AGGCTCGCCGCCACGGCGGTGACCAGCGGACGCCCCGCGTGCTCGCCGGTGACCACCCGATAGTTTCCGATCACGAGGGTGCTCAGGTAGCTCGCCATCGGGGTGCGCTCCGACCAGCGCCAGGTGGTCCACCCGTCGGCGCTGCTCCTGGGCCCGGGCACCCCGTTGCTCAACGCGGACAGGCCGTCCGGGACGGTCACCGCGATGTCGTAGCTGGCCTTGTCCGACGGGTGGTCGTTGACCGGGAACCAGGTGGCCGCGGAGTCGGGCTGGCCGAGAGCTATCGCCCCGTCGTCGGTGTGCAGGAAGCCGCCGCTGCCCAGCTCACCATCGGTCACGGCGGTCGGCACCCCCGCGTAGTCGACCACCACGGTGAAGGCCCGGCCGCGCGCAAGCCGGTCGCGCGGGGTCACCACCAGCTCGCCGTCATCGCGGCGGTGCTCGGCGCGCTCGTCGGCGACGGTGACCGCGCCGACGTTCAGGCCGACCAGGTCCAGGTTGAACCGGGACAGATCCTGGGTGGCAGTCGCCGTGATCGTCGCCCGACCGGTGAGCCGGTCGGTCTTCGGGTCGTAGCGGACGTCCAGCCCGTAGTGCGTGACGTCGTAGCCGCCGTTGCCACGGCCCGGCACGTACGGGTCGCCGATGTCCGCGGCCCCGGGTCGGAACCCGCCGTCGTCGTCGCCCGTGCAGGCGGCGGTCAGCGTGACGGCGCAGCTCAGCGCCGTGAGGGCGGCGGCCAGCCGGCGGCGGGACGGTGAGCGTCCGCTCAGGACCATGCACGACTCCTTCTCCGCCATCCCCGGTCAGGAACGAGCGTAGCCAGCAACATGTCGTCCGATGGCCGTATCGAGGGCGACAGCCCTACCGGCAGACGACGGAAGGCCGGCTCCGCGCGATCGCGGGCCGGCCTTCCAGCGTCGAATCGTCAGCGGTCGAGGACCAGACCGACCTTCTGGAACTCCTTGAGGTCGCGGTAGCCGCACTTGGCCATCGCCCGGCGCAGCCCGCCGAACAGGTTGAGCTGACCGTCGGCCTCGTCCGCCGGGCCGAAGAGCAGCTGCTCCATCGACCCGAGCGGCTCACCGGCGACCTCGAACGCGCCGCGGGGCAGCGACGGGTGGCTGGCCGCCGAGTGCCACCAGGCGCCGCCGGCGGGCGCCTCGTCGCAGAGCGACAACGGCTCGCCGAGCATCACCGCGTCCGCGCCACAGCCGAGGGCCTTGGCGATGTCACCGGAGGTCTGGATGTCGCCGTCGGCGATCAGGTGCACGTACCGGCCGCCGGTCTCGTCGAGGTAGTCCCGACGGGCCGCCGCGGCGTCGGCGATCGCGGTGGCCATCGGCACCCGGATGCCCAGCACCGACTCGGTCGTCGACCAGTCGTCGCCGCCGATGCCCACGATCACGCCGGCCGCGCCGGTGCGCATCAGGTGCAGCGCCGTCTTGTAGTCGGTGCAACCGCCGACGATGACCGGCAGGTCGAGGTCGGCGATGAACTCCTTGAGGTTCAGCGGCTCGTCGGTAGTCGACACGTGCTCGGCCGACACGATGGTGCCCTGGATGACCAGGATGTCCACGCCGGCGTCCAGGATGACCGGGGCCAGCGCCAGGGTGTGCTGCGGGGACACCCGCACCGCCACCGTGCCGCCGCCGGCGCGCAGCTCGCGGACCCGCTCGGCGATCAGATCCGGGCGGATCGGCTCGGCGTACACCTCCTGGAGCCGCTTGGTGGCGCGGGCGTCCTCGTCGAGGCCGGCCAACTCCTCCAGCACCTTCGTCGGGTTCTCGTAGCGGGTCCACAGCCCCTCGACGTTGAGCACGCCGAGACCGCCGAGCTGACCGAGCCGGACCGCCGAGGACGGGCTCATCGTGGCGTCCGAGGGGTGCCCGACACAGGGAATGCCGAACGGGTACGCGTCGAGCTGCCACGCGGTCGAGACGTCGTCGACGTCCCGGGTCCGGCGGCTCGGCACGATGGCGATGTCGTCCAGGTGGTAACCGCGCTGCGCGGTCTTGCCCAGCCCGATCTCGACCACGTCACGCATGGGGGACTCCAGGTTGTTGGGGGATGGTCAGCGGGAGTGGTAGTTGGGCGCCTCGACGGTCATCTGGATGTCGTGCGGGTGGCTCTCCTTGAGCCCCGCCGCCGTGATCCGGATCAGCTGGCCACGCCGGTGCAGCTCGGGGATGCTCTCCGCGCCGACGTACCCCATCGCGGCCCGCAGCCCGCCGGTGAGCTGGTGGGCGACCGCGGACAGCGGGCCCCGGTAGGGCACCTGCCCCTCGACACCCTCGGGGACCAGCTTGTCCTCGGCGAGCACGTCCTGCTGGAAGTACCGGTCCTTCGAGTACGACTTGGCCTGCCCCCGGGACTGCATCGCGCCGAGCGAGCCCATCCCGCGGTACGCCTTGTACTGCTTGCCGTTGATGAAGATCAGCTCGCCGGGGCTCTCCTCGCAGCCGGCCAGCAGGCTGCCGAGCATCACCGTGTCGGCGCCGGCAACCAGGGCCTTGGCGATGTCGCCCGAATACTGGATGCCGCCGTCGCCGATCACCGGGACGCCGGCCGGGCGGGCGGCACGGGCCGCCTCCATGATCGCGGTGATCTGCGGGACGCCGACTCCGGCGACGATCCGGGTCGTGCAGATCGCGCCGGGGCCGACACCCACCTTGATCCCGTCGGCGCCGGCCTCGACCAGCGCCCGCGCACCTGCGTACGTGGCCACGTTGCCGCCCACGATGTCGATCGTGACGTCCTTCTTGAGCCGGCGGACCATGTCCAGCACGGCCCGCTGGTGCCCGTGCGCCGTGTCCACGATCAGCACGTCGACGCCGGCGTCGACGAGCGTGCGGGCCCGCTTGTACGAGTCCTCGCCGACACCGACGGCGGCGGCCACGCGCAGCCGGCCCGCGTCGTCCTTGGTGGCGTTCGGGTACTGCTCGCTCTTGGTGAAGTCCTTCACGGTGATCAGCCCGCGCAGCCGACCCGAGTCGTCCACGATCGGCAGCTTCTCGACCTTGTGGCGACGCAGCAGCGCCAGCGCGTCGTCCTTGCTCACGCCGACCGTGGCGGTGACCAGCGGCGTCCGGGTCATGATCTCGTGGACCGGGGTCTCCGGTTCGGAGACGAAACGCATGTCGCGGTTGGTGACGATGCCGACCAGCTGACCCTCGCCGTCCACCACCGGCACACCCGAGATGCGGTAGCGCCCGCACAGCTCGTCGACCTCGCGCAGGGTGTCGTCCGGGCTGGCCGTCACCGGGTTGGTGATCATGCCGGACTCGGAGCGCTTGACCAGGTCGACCTGGAGGGCCTGGTCCTCCACGCTCAGGTTGCGGTGCAGCACGCCGATGCCACCCTGGCGGGCCATGGCGATCGCCATCCGCGCCTCGGTGACCGTGTCCATGGCGCTGGAGAGCAGCGGAACGGTCAGTTCGATGCCGCGGGTGAGCTTCGTCCGGGTGTTGACCCGGCTGGGGACGACGTCCGACTCGCCCGGCTGGAGCAGCACGTCATCGAAGGTGAGCCCGAGCGGAACGACCCGGGCCGAGCCGGCGGGCAGCTCGGGCAGGTGGCCGCCCAGGTCGGCGTGCTCGACGCCGGCCGGAAGATCGGTGCTGGGCGAATTTTCCACGATTGCTCCCCTGAGCTGCTCGGATGGGCTTCAGCGAGGTGGCGCGGGCGGGCACCGGAACACGCCACGGTGCCGGCACGTCGTCCTATCGTACCCAGTGACCTGGGCGACCTCCGTCGGCGGCGGCCGCGTCGGCACCGTGCCGGGGGGCGGACGTTCGCGCCGCGTTGGGTCTACGGTGAGGGGGTGCACGACGAGCCCATCGACCCGTTCAACGGCGACCCGGCCGACCCGACCGCGGGCCTGGACGATCCGGGCGACGACGCGACGCCGGATCCGCTGACCGACGTCGAGCGGCAGGATGTGCTGGAGGACCTCGCCGACCTGGAGATCTACCAGGCCCTGCTGGCGCCTATCGGGGTGCGCGGGCTGGTCATCGAATGCGAGGACTGCCGGGAACCGCACTACTTCGACTGGGACCTGCTGCGGGGCAACCTGCGGCACCTGCTCAACTCGGGGCGGCCCCGGGTGCACGAGCCGGCCTACGACCCGGACCCGGACCACTACGTGACCTGGGACTACGCCCGTGGGTACGCCGACGGGGTGCACGACACCCTGACCGAGGGCACCGAGGACGAACCGGGCACCGCCACCACGGCCGACTGATCGCTGGCTGACCCCGGTGCGTGGGTCAGGAGACCAGGCCGGCGCGGAAACCGGCGGCGACCGCGTGGGCACGGTCCCGGGCGCCGAGCTTGCGGAACAGCCGTCGCGCGTGTGTCTTGACGGTGTCCTCGGACACGAACAGCTCCCGGCCGATCTCCGCGTTGCTCTTGCCCTCGGCCATGCCGAGCAGCACCTGGAGTTCCCGTTCGGTGAGCCCGATCGCCGCCCGGTTGGGGCGGGCGCTCGGGGCGGGCCGGTTCGGGTCGGTCTGGCCGGCTGCCGACCCGTCGGTCGCCGATTCGACCTCGTCGTCACCCCGCTGCACCGGCACCGACGGCATGCCCGGCGACCCGTCGCCGGGCGCGGCCGTCCAGCCGGGTTCGGCGGAGCCGCGCACCGATGGCGCGGAGCGGCCCGAGCCGCCGACCGCCGCGGTGTCCCGCGCCGGGTCGGTGACCCGCTGCCGGGAGGCCCGGCCGGGCGCGGTGAGCAGCAGCAGGGCCTTGGCGACCGCGCTGGTCAGGTCATGGTCGGCGTTCTGGATGAGACCCCGGGCGCCGGCGCTGATGGTGGCGGCGGCGGCCTCGGACTCCTCGGCGCCGAGCAGCAGGACCGCTGCCTGCGGCGCGCGGGCCAGCACCCGACGGACGAAGCCCGCGCTGTCCGGCCGGGTGAGAGCCGTGTCGGCCAGGACCACGTCGGCTGGCCGCTCGGCGAGTCGCAGCATCACCTCGGGATCGGAGACGGCGGTACGGACGATCGCGGACAACCCCAGCCGGGCGGCAGCAGAAGTGAGGTGCTGAGCCGCGAGCGGTGTCCGAACGCACACAAGAACGGTACGCACTGTGGTGGTCTCCTCTCCGCACACGAGCAGACCATGACGGCGTCGGCTGGGGAGGGGGTTCCCGGCAATCATCTGAACTTTTCCGACAGATGGGGCAAAAGCCGCAAGTTGTCAGACGTTTTGGATCACACACGTGTGAGCCGACGACAGCCCGGGTACCGGGAGGTCCAGGCCGGGAACGGTGCGCCTGCGCGGCCCGCCGCCCGGAAGCCGGCCACAAGAATTCTCGCGGTGCCGCGCGGGAGGAGGGGTGCTGATGTCGAACGTACGTAGACTGCCCGGACCCATCGTCGATCTCTGGGACTGGCAGCGGCTCGGTGCCTGCCGGGGTCGGGACAGCGCCCAGTTCTTCCACCCGGACGGGGAGCGGGGCTCCTCCCGGCTGCGCAGAGAGTCCGCCGCCAAGTCGGTCTGCCGCGCCTGCCCGGTCCGCGCCGAGTGCGCCGCGCACGCCCTGTCGGTCCGCGAGCCGTACGGCGTCTGGGGCGGCTTCAGCGAGTCGGAGCGGCTGCGCCTGCTCGCCGTCGGCTGGGAGGACCTGGCCGACCGGCGGCAGATCCGGGTCGACGTCGCCCGCCTGGAGGCGCGACTGGGCCGCCCGCACAAGTCGACGGTCCCGGCCCAGCGCAACGTCGCCTGACCCGACACACCAGCACTCTCCGAAACCGCGCTCCCGATGGGGAGCGCGGTTTCGCGTCACGACACCACGACCGCGAGGCAACTTCTGGCGGACGGCGGACGGCGGACCAGCGCCGCCGCTCGCTCCGCCGCCATGCCAGGCCCACGCAGCCGTGCAGGTGCGCTGGACGTTTTCGCTCTGCCCACCCACCGGTAGGCCTGCCGTCCTTGCTCTGCCGGTGCGATGCCGGCGGTATGCCTGCGGTCCTTTGCTCTGCCGGTGCGATGCCGGCGGTATGCCTGTGGTTCTTTGCTCTGCCGGCGGTATGCCGGTGCTCTGCCTGCGGTCCTTTGCTCTGCTTCAGCGGAGGAAACACCCCCTGTCCGAATAACGGACACGGCGTGTTTCCTGGGTTGAAGCAGAGCAAAGGAAGAACGAGGGTGCAGGTCCTCCGTCGGCCGCCGACGGGCTCAGCGCGCGGCCCCGACCGGCTCAGTGCACGGCGCGAGCCAGATCAGCGGACGTTGACGGGGACTGTGTGCCAGCCGGTGGCGCCGTCCGGGGCGACGCTCTGCGTACGCTCGGTCTGGGTTTCGCCTGTCGCGTCGGTTGCCCGGACCTGGAGCCGGTGGTCGCCAGGCGTGGCGTCCCAGCGCCAGGACCACTGCACCCAGGTGTCCACCGACACAGTCGGGGCCAGCTCCGCCTCCTGCCAGGGGCCGTCGTCGACGCGTACCTCGACCCGGCTGATGCCCCGGTGCTGCGCCCAGGCCACACCGGCCACCGTCACCGGACCGGCGGTCAACCGGTTGCGCCGACGCGGGGCGTCGATGCGCGACTGGGTCTTGATCGGGCCCTGGGCGGACCAACCGCGCGGCACCCAGTACGCGTCGAAGTCGGCGAACCGGGTCAGCTCCAGCTCGGTCACCCACTTGCAGGCCGACACGTAGCCGTAGAGGCCCGGCACCACCATCCGGACCGGGAACCCGTGCTCGACCGGCAACGGCTCGCCGTTCATGCCGATCGCCAGCAGCGCGTCCCGTCCGTCGCGGAGCGCTGCGGTGGGGGTGCCACAGGTCCAACCGTCGACCGAGCGGCCGACGACCTGGTCGGCGTCCTGCTCCGGCTGCACCTCGTCCAGCAGTTCCCGCAGGGGTACGCCCAGCCAGCGGGCGTTGCCGATCAGATCGCCACCGACCTCGTTCGAGACGCAGGCCAGCGTGACGTACCGCTCGACCAACGGCCGGGCCAGCAGATCGGCGTAGCTGTAGGTGCGCTCGGTGCCCACCCGGCCGTGGATGCGCAGCCGCCAGGTGTCCGGGTTCACCTGCGGCACCACCAGGGCGGTGTCGATCCGGTAGAACCCGGAATTCGGGCTGACGTACGGCGCGAGCTGGGCCAGCGACAGGTCCGCGCCCGCCGGCACCGCCGGTGCGGGGGCGATCGGCGCGGGCAGCCGGATCGCGTCCCGGGCGGCGGACACACCGCGCCGCCCGGACAGCCAGCGCCCGCCGAGACCGGCCACGGCGGCCGTGCCGAGCAGCACGCCGGTGCCGGTCAGGAACCGTCGGCGCGACTCCGGATCGACCGGCGCGGCCGGCGCGGCGGGGGTCACCGGGATCGGCGGCGCGGCGGGGGTCACCGGCACCGGCGGGCCCTCAGTCGGCCCGGCGGGCGACACCGGCGGCGGGGTTGCCGAGCGGGGGTCGGTGGGTGGGGCCCAGGGCCAGGGGTCCAGCTCGAACGGGCCGGCGATGAACAGCCAGAGCACCAGGGCGCCGAGAGCGCCACCGACCAACGACGGCAGGGCGTCGAAGACGTCCGCGCCGGAGCGGGTCAGCGCGGCGGCCACACCGACGACGCCGAACGCCGCGATGCCGGCCAGGCCCAGGGCCAGCCGGCGGACCGCCAGCATCCCGAGCAGCGCGGCGAAGGCACCCAGCAGCAGTGCCGTTCCGGTCAGCAGGGCGATCTTGTCGGCGGTGCCGAAGACGTCGATGGCGAACTGCTTGAGCGGCTCGGGGACGGCGTCGACCACCACCCCGCCGACCGCGACCAGTGGCGCCGACCGGGGGCCGGTCAGCACCGCCACCGGCTCCGCGATCCCGATCGCGACGGCGGCGGCGGTCACTCCGGCCAGCGCGGCGTACCGCCGCGACGTGGTGCTCATCGGCCCAGTGTGCGCGTTCGTCTCGCCGGGTCGCCAACCACGTCAGCGCTTGGTAATGATCGCGGAGACGAACCGGGGCACACCGCCGTACGACGGTGTGCCCCGCAACGGGTGTCGCTACCGGATCAGAAGCCCGGGCCGTGCTGGTGGCCGTGGCCGTGGCCACCGGCGGCGGCCGGCTCGGCCTGCTCCGGCTTCTCCACCACGAGGCTCTCGGTGGTGAGCAGCAGACCGGCGATCGAGGCGGCGTTGGTGACCGCGTTGCGGGTCACCTTCACCGGGTCGATGATGCCGGACTTGGCCAGGTCGACGTACTCGCCCTTGGCGGCGTCGAGGCCGTTGCCCCACTCCATGCCGGCGACCTTCTGCGTCACGACGTAACCGTCGTGACCGGCGTTCTGCGCGATCCAGCGCAGCGGCTCGACCAGCGACTTGCGCACGATCGAGACGCCGACCTTCTCGTCACCGGTGAAGCCCAGGTCGTCGTCGAGCACCGGAAGGATCTGCACCAGGGCGGCGCCGCCGCCGGGCACGGTGCCCTCCTCGACCGCGGCCTTGGTCGCCGCGATGGCGTCCTCGATGCGGTGCTTGCGCTCCTTCATCTCGACCTCGGTCGCCGCACCCACCTTGATCACGGCGATGCCGCCGGAGAGCTTCGCCAGCCGCTCGGCCAGCTTCTCCCGGTCCCAGTCGGAGTCGGAGGCCTCGATCTCCTTGCGGATCTGCGAGACCCGGTCGTCGACATCGGCCTTCTGGCCGCCGCCGTCGACGATCGTGGTGTTCTCCTTGTCGACCACGACGCGCCGGGCGCTGCCGAGCACCTCCAGGCCGACCTGGTCGAGCTTGTAGCCCAGCTCCGGGGCGACCAGCTCGGCGCCGGTGGAGATCGCGATGTCCTGGAGCATGGCCTTGCGCCGGTCGCCGAAGCCCGGGGCCTTGACCGCGCAGACCTTGAGGGTCTTGCGCAGCGAGTTGACCACCAGGGTGGAGAGCGCCTGACCGTCCACGTCCTCGGCGATGATCAGCAGGGGCTTGCTGTTCTGCAGGACCTTCTCCAGCAGCGGCAGCAGCTCCTCGATCGCCGAGATCTTCTGGGTGGTGACCAGGATGTACGCGTCCTCCAGGACGGACTCCTGACCCTCCAGGTCGGTGACGAAGTTCGGCGAGATGAAGCCCTTGTCGAACTGGAGACCCTCGGTCACTTCCAGCTCGGTGGTGAGCATCGAGCCCTCCTCGACGGTGATGACACCGTCGCGGCCGACCCGCTCCATCGCCTCGGCGATCAGCTCGCCGATGGTGGCGTCCTGCGCGGAGATCGTCGCCACGTTCGCGATCGACTCCTTGCCGGCGACCTCGACGGCCCGGCCGAGCAGCGCCTCGGAGACCTTGGCGGCCGCCGCGTCGATGCCCCGCTTGAGGCCGGCCGGGTTGGTCCCGGCGGTCACGTTGCGCAGGCCCTCGCGGACCATCGCCTGCGCCAGCACGGTCGCGGTGGTGGTCCCGTCGCCGGCGACGTCGTTGGTCTTGGTCGCCACCTCCTTGACCAGCTGCGCGCCGAGGTTCTCGTAGGGGTTGGTGAGCTCGATCTCCTTGGCGATGGTCACACCATCGTTGGTGATCGTCGGCGCACCGAATTTCTTGTCCAGGACGACGTTGCGCCCGCGCGGGCCGAGGGTGACCTTGACCGCGTCTGCGAGGGCGTTGACACCGTGCTCCAGCAGGTGCCGGGCGTCGTCCGAGAAGCTCAGGATCTTCGCCATGAATGTCCCTTCGAAGCGACGCTGCCCCGGCCCGGCGAGCCGGACCGGGGCAGCGACACTGATCGGTTGCTTACTTCTCGATGACCGCGAGGACGTCGCGGGCGGAGAGCACCAGGTACTCCTCGCCGGCGTACTTGACCTCGGTGCCGCCGTACTTCGAGTAGAGGACGGTGTCGCCGACCTGCACGTCAACCGGAACCCGGTTGCCGTTGTCGTCGACGCGCCCCGGGCCGACAGCGAGGACGGTGCCCTCCTGCGGCTTCTCCTTGGCGGTGTCGGGGATCACGATGCCCGACGCCGTGGTGGTCTCAGCCTCGTTCGCCTGGACCACGATGCGGTCCTCGAGCGGCTTGATCGCAACCTTGGTCGCGGTAGTCACGGGCATACCCTCCTGGGGTACTGGTTTCGTTGCCGGCCAGCGGGGCTGACCAGCGTCAATCTGCCTCATGCCACCGGGCGGGGCCGTCGTCGCGGGTGCCGGTCCGCCTGGCGTGCGCACCCGGGTCGCGAGACCCGGAAGCTGGCACCCTCAGGGTGAGAGTGCTAATCGCAGGTTATTCCGTGGCTAGCACTCCGTCAAGGAGAGTGCCAGCGAGTCGCGCCCCGCCAGCCGGTATTTCCGCCTCGGCCGAGACAATGGCCGGGTGGATCTCGAACAGCTGGCGGCACTGCGTACCCCTGAGGGGTCGGCCGCGCTCACGGCGGCGGCCGGGCTGGCCGTGCTGGACAACTGCGAGCACGTCCTCGACGCGGTGGCGGGCGTCGTCGCCGACCTGCTCGCGGTGACCTCCCCGGA
>NZ_MUZA01000078.1 GCF_021442385.1 Micromonospora sp. MH99 | reverse complement strand
TGCTCCTCGGCGCGCGACGCGCGGAGTTGCTGGCCGAACGTCGACGGCTGCTGGCCCGGGTGCCGCCGGGGCCGCTCGCCTCGCTGCGGCTGCGCGGGGTGGCGGCGCGGCTGGCCGGCCTGGACGCGCTGACCGAGCGCCTGGCGACCGGGGAGCCGCGGGCGTACCTGCTGGGGCTAGACCCGGCCGGTGAGGGTCGGGTGGTGGTGGCGCTCGGCGACCCGGACCATGCCCACCGGGTGCTGACGTACGTGCCGGGAATGACCGCCGGCCTGGACGACGCCCCCGGCGAGCTGGGGCGAGCGGCCCGGGTGCTGGAGCGCTGCGCGACGCTCGCGCCGGGTGAACGCAGCGCGGCGGTGCTGTGGCTGGACTACGACGCACCGGACTTCCTGACCGAGGCGGCGTCGGCCGACCAGGCCCGGGACGCCGGCGGGGCGCTGCACCGCTTCCAGGAGGGGTTGCGCGCCACCCACGAGGGGCCGCCGGCGCGGCAGACAGTGCTCGGGCACAGCTACGGGTCGCTGGTGGTGGGCATCGCCGCCCGGGAGCACGGGTTGGCGGCCGACGCGTTGATGTTCGTCGGCTCACCGGGGGTCGGTGCGGAGCACGCGGTCGAGCTTGGCGTCCCGGCCGCCGAGGTGTGGGCCAGCAGCGCTCCGGACGACGTGATCCGCCTGGCCCGGCCGGTGGACGAGCTGGGCCGCCGGGCCCTGCTGAGCGCCGCTCCGCTCGCGGCCGTGCCGGGGTGGCCGGATCGGACGGGCCACGAGCTGTGGTTCGGTCACGACCCGGCGGACTCCGGGTTCGGCGGCCGGGTGTTCCCGAGCGGTCGTGGCGGGCACACCGGCTATTGGGAGCCGGGCAACCCGGCGCTCGACGGGATGGCCCGTGTGGTGCTGGGCCGCTGACGACGCGCCGTCGACGCTCGGCCGCGCCGGCTCGGCACCGCGCACACGACGGGGCCCCGGGCACCGGGTGCGGTGCGCCGGGGCCCCGGACGTGGGCGGCGACTACTCGACGGTTACCGACTTGGCCAGGTTGCGGGGCTGGTCCACGTCGTGCCCCCGGGCGGCGGCGATCTCGGCGGCGAGCACCTGCAGCGGCACCGTGGTGACCAGGGGGGCCAGCAGGGTCGGCGTACGCGGCACGTAGATCAGGTGGTCGGCGTACCGGACGACTGCCTCGTCGCCCTCCTCGGCGATCACGATGGTCCGCGCGCCACGAGCCCGGACCTCCTGGATGTTGGAGACGACCTTGTCGTGCAGCATGCCGCGGCCCACCGGCGACGGCACCACGCAGATCACCGGGGTGCCCTTGTCGATCAGGGCGATCGGGCCGTGCTTCAGCTCACCGGCGGCGAAGCCCTCGGCGTGCATGTACGCCAGTTCCTTCAGCTTCAGCGCGCCCTCCAGGGCCACCGGGTAGCCGACGTGCCGGCCGATGAACAGCACTGTCGGCTCGGACTTCAGGTCCCGGGCCAGCTCGCGGACTCCCTCGATGCGGTCCAGCAGCTCACGCAGCTTGCCCGGGATCTCCTGGAGCTGGGCCACGACCGCGCCGACCTCGTCGGCGAACTTGATCCCGCGTACCTGCGCCAGGTGCAGGCCGATCAGGTAGCAGGCGACGACCTGGGTGAGGAACGCCTTGGTGGACGCGACGGCGATCTCCGGCCCGCCGTGGGTGTAGAGCACGGCGTCGGACTCGCGGGGGATGGTCGAGCCGTTGGTGTTGCAGATCGCCAGCACCCGGGCCTTCTGCTCCTTGGCGTGGCGCAGCGCCATCAGCGTGTCCATCGTCTCGCCGGACTGCGAGATCACCACGATCAGCGTGGACCTGTCGAGCACCGGGTCGCGGTAGCGGAACTCGCTGGCCAGCTCCACCTCGCAGGGGATCCGCGTCCAGTGCTCGATGGCGTACTTGGCGACCATGCCGGCGTGGTACGCGGTGCCGCAGGCCACGATGAAGATCTTGTCGACGTCGCGCAGATCCTGGTCGCTGAGGCGGACCTCGTCGAGGGCGATCTCACCGGTCTCGGTGAGCCGGCCGAGCAGCGTGTCGGCGATGGCCTGCGGCTGCTCCTCGATCTCCTTGAGCATGAACCAGTCGTAGCCACCCTTCTCGGCGGCCGACGAGTCCCAGTCGATGTGGAAGTCCTTGCCGCTGGCGGGCTGACCGTCGAAGTCGGTGATCTCGATGCTGTCGCCGGTGATCAGGACGATCTGGTCCTGACCCAGCTCCACGGCCTCGCGGGTGTGCTCGATGAACGCGGCCACGTCGCTGGCCAGGTAGTTCTCCCCCTCGCCACGGCCGACGACCAGCGGCGAGTTGCGCCGGGCGCCGACGACCGCGCCGGGCACCCCGGCGTCGACCGCGAGCAGGGTGAACGCGCCCTCCAGCCGCTGGCACACGACGCGCATGCCGGCGGCGAGCAGCTGCGGACCGTCCGGCTGGCCGGCGGCGCGCAGGTCGGCGAGCGCGGCGGAGAGCAGGTGCGCGGCGCACTCGGTGTCGGTGTCGCTGGTGAACTGGACGCCATCGGCCTCCAGCTCGGCGCGGAGCTTGGCGAAGTTCTCGATGATGCCGTTGTGGATCACCGCGACGCGACCGTCGGGGGCCAGGTGCGGGTGCGCGTTGCGGTCGGTCGGGCCGCCGTGGGTGGCCCACCGGGTGTGCCCGATGCCGGTGGTGCCGTCACCGATGCCGATGGGGCTGGCCGCGCAGGAGGTCGGGTCGTCGGCGGCGCGCTCGGAGAGCACCTTCTCCAGGTTGGAGAGCTTGCCGGCCTTCTTCTCGGTCAGCAGTTGGCCGTCGCAGACGATCGCCACGCCCGCCGAGTCGTAGCCCCGGTATTCCAGCCGCCGCAGCCCGTCGAGCACGATGCCCAGTGCCGGGCGCGCGCCCGCGTATCCCACGATTCCACACATGGCCCGCAGCCTAACCCAGTTTCGCTCAGTGTGGGTGCTCGAAAGTCGGCTAAACAAGCACCGAATTTGAGCGATCGGCGGCTGGCGGACAGTAATGGGACGAGTGTCACGGGACCGGTCGCGGTGCCACCGACCCGACGGGGTTGCGGACGGCCAGCGGGTACGACAGTCTTCCGGCGGGCTCGGCGCGCGCTCCCCCGGCCCGTTGGCCCCATACCCACTCCCGCCCGGAGCAGCCATGTCCGACGCGCCGCCGCCCGAGGCGTCCCCGACGCCACCCCCGGAACCAACCCCTACGCCGCCGGATCCGACCGCGGGACAGCCGCCGACGCCGCCGTCCGAATGGGCCGCGCCGGGCTCCTTCCCGATGCCCGATCCACTGGCTCCGGGCCAGCCCTGGGCGCCGCCGGCGCCGTGGACACCCGCATCGCCCTCGGCGCCGTGGACGCCCGATCCCGCCGGAACCGCGTGGACGCCCACCGCGGCGGCCCCCTGGCCACCACCCCCGTCACCGGAGGCCACGCCGGCCGGCTATCCGCAGCCCGGCTATCCGCAGCCGGGTTACCCGCCGCCGGGCTATCTCTACCCCGGCTATCCGCAGCCGGGCTACCCACCGCCGGGCTATCTCTACCCGGGCTATCCGCCGCCCGGCCGGCCCTCCGGCGGCAACGGTCGGGTGGTCGGGATCGTCGCCGCTGTCGTCGCGGCGCTCGTCCTCGGCGCCTGCGGCTGCTTCTGCGTGGGCGGGCCCCTGCTCGGCCAACTGCTTCCGGACACGGTGGCCGAGGACCCGTACGACACCGGCCCCTTCGACGACGACGGCTGGCCGCCGAGCGCCGCGCCGGAGCCCACCGCGCTCACCGATCCCGAGACCACCACCGCGACGCCCACCAAGAAACCGATCACGCGCCCCACGTCGGGGCCCGCGCCGGTGACAGTGGTCTACCAGGTGTCCGGCGCGGGTGAGGCGGACATCGCCTACTACGACGCCGAGAGTGACCTCATCCACGTCGACAGCGCGAAGCTGCCCTGGCGTACGACAATCCGCACCAACGGCCAGAGCCGGATCATGGTGGAGGCGACCTGGCCCGACGGCGTGGCCGAGAAGCCCCTCGACTGCACGATCACGATCACCGGCGTCGGAAAGCCGGTGATCGACAAGAGCCAGGGGTACTGGATGACCCGCTGCGAGCCCGAGTGAGGCTGGGGTTGCGCCGCCGGGTGCCCGTAGGCTGGCGCAGGTGACGACGAGCACCGATGTCGACCCGCTGGTGGCCCGGATGCGGCCCTTCGGCACGACGATCTTCGCCGAGATGTCCGCCCTCGCCGTCCGGACCGGGGCGGTCAACCTGGGCCAGGGCTTCCCGGACACGGACGGCCCGCCGGAGATGCTCGCCGCCGCCGCCGAGGCGCTGCGCGGCGGGCACAACCAGTACCCGCCCGGCCCGGGGATACCTACCCTGCGCGCGGCCGTCGCGGCCCATCAGCGGCGGTTCCACGACCTGTCGTACGACCCGGACGGCGAGATCGTGATCACGGCGGGCGCGACGGAGGCGGTGGCGGCCAGCATCCTCGCGCTGTGCGAGCCGGGCGACGAGGTGGTCTGCTTCGAGCCGTACTACGACTCGTACGCCGCCTCGATCGCGCTTGCCGGCGCGGTCCGGCGGCCGGTCACGCTGCGTCCCGCCGCGGACGGCCGGTACGCGTTCGACCCGGCGGCGCTGCGGGCGGCGTTCGGGCCGCGCACCCGGCTGGTGCTGCTCAACTCACCGCACAATCCGACGGGCAAGGTGTTCACGCCGGCCGAGCTGGCGCTGGTGGCCGAGCTGTGCCAGGAGTACGGCGCGTACGCGGTCACCGACGAGGTCTACGAGCACCTGGTGTTCACGGACGCGTCCGGTCCACACGTGCCGCTGGCCGCGTTGCCCGGGATGTGGGAGCGGACGCTGCGCATCTCGTCGGCCGGCAAGACGTTCTCCTGCACGGGCTGGAAGGTCGGCTGGGTGAGCGGCCCGGCGGCGCTGGTCTCGGCGGTGCTGCGCGTGAAGCAGTTCCTCACCTACGTCAACGCCGCCCCGCTGCAACCTGCGGTCGCCGTGGCGCTGGCCCTGCCCGACGACTACTACACGGGTTTCCGCGACGGGCTCCAGCAACGTCGCGACCAGCTCGTGGGCGGCCTCACCGACGCCGGGTTCGAGGTGCTGACGTCGGAGGCGACGTATTTCGTCACCGCCGACATCACGCCGCTCGGCGGCTCCGACGGGGTCGAGTTCTGCCGGTCGCTGCCGGAGCGCTGCGGCGTGGTGGCCGTGCCGACCCAGGTCTTCTACGACGATGCCGAGGCCGGCCGACGACTGGTCCGGTTCGCGTTCTGCAAGCGCCCGGAGGTGCTGACCGAGGCGGTCACCCGGTTGCGCGCCCTGGCTCCGGCGCGCTGACCCGGCACGGGCGGTGTGGAGCTGAGCTGGTGTCGTAAACAGTTCAGCTGCACAGAACCCGTCGTGACCGCCCGCCACCGGTGACGCAGCCCGCCAGGCCGTGTCTCCAAAGGTGCACAGCCGTTGCACGCCCGGCTCATGCGTGGTCAGGGGACGGCGACGGCCTCGGTGGCTGCTGCCTCGTCCCTGACGGCGGGGACCGTGTTCTTCGGGCCGCGGAGGGCGATGTAGAGGAAGAGTGCCCCCATGACGGCGACGCCTGCCCACATGGCCTGCTGCCAGCCGTCGACGAAGGACTCCTGGGCGGCGTCAAGCAGTTCCTGCGCGTGGGTGCCCGTGCCGCCCGCCGCCGCAACGGCGTTGGCGATGCCCTCGCGGGCGGTGTCCGCGGCCCCCTGGGGGATGCCGTGGAGCCTGTCGTCGATGGTGCTGCGATAGCCGGCGGACACGAGCGCTCCGAGCAGGGCGACGCCGAGCGCGGTGCCGAACTCGCGGGTGACGTCGTTGAGCGCGGAGGCAACGCCCTGTTTTTCCCGCGACAGGGAGCCGGTGATGACCTCGGTGGATGGGGTCATCGACAGGCCCATGCCGAGGCCCATGGCGAGCAGACCGGGCAGGATGGACAGGTATCCGCCGTCGACGGAGACGAACAGGGCCATGAGCGCCAAGGCGACGCCGGCCAGCGCAATGCCGGTGGCCATCGTCGGGCGAGCGCCGATTCGTGCGGTGAGCCTGGGGGCCAGGCCGGAGGCAATCATCATCATGACGGCCATCGGCATCAGCGCGGCCGTGGAGAGCAGGCCCGACCAGCCGAGCACGGCCTGGAAGAACGGGAAGAGGACCACCCCGATGCCCGCCTGGACACCGAAGACCACCAGCAGCGTGACGGAGCCGCCGGCCAGGCCGCGCTCACGGAACAGTCGCACGTCCAGCAGCGAGGCGTCGCGGCGGTGCAACTCCCAGGCCACGAAGCCGACGGTGGCGATGAGGCCGACGGCGAGGCTGGTCAGGGTGGCGGGAGCGGTCCAGCCGCGGTCAGGGCCTTCCTGCAGAACGAAGATGAGGCCGACCACGGCGACGGTGGAGACCAGCGCGCCGACGGTGTCGAAGCGATGGGCCGACTTCTCGCGGGAGTTGGGGACCGACTTCAGCGTCATGACCAGGGCCACGAGGACCAGAGCCACCGGCAGGGCGAACAGCCAGCGCCAGTCGGCGACGTCGACGAGGAGGGCGGAGAGGAACATGCCCAGGATGCCACCACCCCCGGCGACGCCGGTCCACACGCCGATCGCCTTGCCACGCTGGTCCTCGGGGAAGGTGGAGGTGATGACGGCGAGGGTGATCGGCATGATCATTGCTGCGCCGACACCGCTGGCCACACGCGCGGCGAGCATGACCTCCGCCGTCGGGGCCAGGCCCGCCACGACGTGCGCGGCACCGAAGACACCGAGCCCGGCGATCAGCATGGACTTACGGCCCAGGCGGTCACCGATCGCACCGAGCGGCAACAGGAGCGCGGCCAGGGCGAGGGTGTAGATGTTGATGATCCACAGGATCGTGCTCTGCGAGGCGCCGAACTCCACGGCCATGTGGGTCTGCGCGACGTTCAGCCCGGACACCGACGCGATGACGGCCATGAGCGCGATGGAAACGGCGATCAGGATGATGCGCAGCTGACGTTCATCGGGCACACCTGCGCCGCCGGCTTCGGCGGCTGGTGCGAGCTGGTTCGTACTCATGGTTGCCTCTCAAGAAGGACATGCTGAATGAGCGCCGGAGCAGGGGCCCGGTCGCCGAGTCATGGGGTGGGTCCGACCACCGCCCGCATCGCCGAGTGCGGTCGCGTGGTGGCCAGGGTCGCGGTGATATCAGGGTGTGGGGGACCGCTCCTGGGCTGCCGTGAGGGCCGCGTCGGTGTCCGCGGTGGCCAGCAGGGCGTTGATGTGGGAGCCGGCCAGGGCGCCTGCCGCTGCGGAGGCGCCGACCTGGGCGCTCGGGTCGGTGGCATTGCCGGCCACCCACACACCCGGCACCTCAGTGGTGCCGGCCATGCCGGAGGCGAAGCGTCGGCCCATGTTGTCGGGCAGGTCCGCCGTCGGGAGCTTGAGACCCTCCAGGCCCTCGGTACGGGCCTGCATCTGCGTGGCGACCGCGAGCACACGGCGGGCCACGACCTGGCCGTCGGTCAGGCGCACCCCGGCGAGGGTGCCGTCCTCATTTTTGGTGACTTCCCGGACCGGGGTGTCGACGATACGGATGCCGCGGGCGGCGAAGCGCGCGCGGGTGTTCTCATCCAGGTCAGTGCCTTGGGGGAAGTAGGTCAGGTCCTCGGTCAGCTGTCGGAAGAGAAGTGCGTGGTGGACCGAGGCGGGACCGGTGGCGAGGATGCCGATGGGCTCATCGCGCACCTCCCAGCCATGGCAGTACGGGCAATGCACCACGCCGTGTCCCCAGTGCTCGGCGAGCCCGGGAACCTCGGGCAGCACATCCCGCAGACCGGTTGCCACCAGCACGCGGCGCGCGGTTACGCTCCGACCGTCGGCCAGGGTAACGGTGAAGCGCAGATCCCCGTCAGCCGCCGGGGCGACGGGCTCGGTCGAGGTCACGTCGCCGAGGACGATACGGCCGCCGTACTGGCGCACCTGCTCCCGGCCTCGCCGATAGATCTCCGATGGCGGAATGCCGTCCAGAACGATGAAGCCGTGCATGGCCTCGGCCGGTACGTTGCGCGGAGTGCCGCTGTCGATCACGAGGACCGAGCGGCGGGAGCGGGCGAGCATCAGCGCGCCGTTCAGCCCCGCGGCGCCACCGCCGATCACCACCGCGTCGACGGTCCCGCTAGGCAGTGCGTCACTCGCGTATGAAGAGGTCGTCACAGCCATGTCCTCCTGTCCTTGGCCTGTGCGTGGTCCCAGACGGTGCGGACCATCTACCCCGACGCTAACCCCACCTTGCATCGGAGGCATACCATGTTGCCTATGACGCAAGAAGATGGCGAGCTGGACAGCCTCGTACGCAAACGCCTCCGCGCCCTGCGGGTGGCGCAGGGCTGGTCTCTGGAGGAACTGGCCACCCGCGCCCATCTCAGCCAGTCCTCGTTGAGCCGCATCGAGAACGGCCAGCGCCGCCTCGCACTGGATCAGCTGGTCACTCTCGCCCGCGCCCTGGACACCACGCTGGATCAGCTCGTGGAGACCGCCACTGACGACGTCGTCACCAGCCCGATGATCGAGGGCACCCACGGCGGGTTGCGCTGGCTCGTGAAGGGAGACCCCGGCATGAGCGTGGTGCGCCAGCGCATGACCGAACCACCGCCCGAGAACCCGGCGCGCATGCGTGCCCATTCGGGGCGCGAATGGCTTGTCGTCCTGTCCGGCACCGCCATCCTCATGCTCGGCAACCGCCGCTTCCGCCTCGAGACCAACCAGGCCGCCGAGTTCCCCACGATGATGCCGCACGCGATCGGCACTGCGGGTGGACCCTGCGACATCCTGGGCATCTTCGACCGCGACGCCCGCCGCAGCCACCAGCGCGACGACAGCGGCGACGGGCAGGGCAGTCCCGACTGATGACGCGGGACGCGCCACGCTCCCGAAGTGGTCACCTCTTGCGCGTCAGGCAGCAGACCTGACGATCTTCTTGCGCAAACAGGAAGGCGACGTGCCGCAGACGCATAATCGCCCTAGTGTGAAGGCATGACCCACGCGCACGGGCACACCTCCCATCACGGCACTCCGCACCGACACCAGCAGAAACACGGAACCGACGGCCAGGCGGAGGTCCTCGACCTGGACGCCGAGGTCCTCGCCGAGCACATATCCTCGATCACCGCATGGCTGCCACTGGAGACAAACCCACGGCAGATTGTGGATCTGGGCTGCGGCACGGGCGCGGGCACCGTCGCCCTCCTCGACCGCTTCCCCGACTCGCACGTCACCGCCGTCGACGCGTCCGCCGAACACCTTCAGCGCCTGCGCACAAAGGCGTGCGCCCGCGGCGTGGAGGAACGCGTGAGCAGGGTGCAGGCCAACCTCGATGACGCTGTCTGGCCCGATCTCGGCCTACCGGACCTGGTGTGGGCGTCGGCATCGTTGCACCACATGGCCCACCCCGCTCGCGTACTGCGCGCCGTGCACGATCTGCTCACTCCCGGCGGCCTGTTCGCCGTCGTCGAACTGGCCGGCTTCCCCCGGTTCCTTCCGGAAAGCGCCCCCGAGAACCGACCCGGCCTGGAAGAGCGTTGCCACGCCGCGACCGACCGCCTCACTGCCGAGCACATGCCCCACCGTGGCGCCGACTGGGGCCCGATGCTGACCGCCGCCGGATTCACGATCGAGGGCGAACGCGCCATCGCCGTGAACATCGAGGGCTCCCGCAGCGAAGCGATCGGCCGCTACGCCCTCGGTGGTCTGCAGGGCATCCGCGGCGCTGTCGCCGACACGCTCGCCCCCGAGGATCTCACCGCCCTCGATCAGCTCCTCGACACCAGCAGCCCGCACAGCATCCTGCGCCGCGACGACCTGACGATGCGAACCGAGCGCACCGTCTGGGCCGCCCGCCGCGCCTGATGCCGAACACCACCCGTCACCCCAGGTTGACCAACGTCCCTGGACAGCACACCTAGGACGTGGCGGGGCTGGCGGTGCGGACCTGCTCGGCAATCCGCTCGGCGACGGACCGGGCGGTCGCCTCGGTGGCCGCCTCGACCATCACCCGGACCAGGGGCTCGGTGCCCGACGGGCGCAGCAGCACCCGGCCGGTCTCGCCCAGCTCCGCCTCGGCCCGCTCGACCTCGGCGCGGACGGCCGGCGCGTTCGCCCCGACGGTACGGTCGCCGACCGGCACGTTGATCAGCACCTGCGGCAGCTTGGTGACCACCGAGGCCAGCTCGGCGAGGGTCTTGCCGGTCGCGGCCATCCGGGCCATCAGGTGCAGGCCGGTGAGGACCCCGTCGCCGGTGGTGGCGTGCGCGGGCATGACGATGTGGCCGCTCTGCTCGCCGCCGAGCGCCAACTCCGAGGCGCGCAGCTCCTCCAGCACGTACCGGTCACCGACCTTGGTCTCGATCAGCCGGATGCCCTGCGCGGACATCGCCAGCCGCAGGCCGAGGTTGCTCATCACGGTGGCCACCAGGGTGTCCTGGGTGAGCGTGCCGGCGTCGCGCATGGCCAGCGCGAGGATCGCCATCACCTGGTCGCCGTCGACCTCGTCGCCGTCGGCGGTGACCGCCAGGCAGCGGTCGGCGTCACCGTCGTGGGCGATGCCCAGGTGGGCGCCGTGCTCGACGACGGCCTCGCGCAGCGCCTCGATGTGGTTGGAGCCGCACTCGTCGTTGATGTTCAGCCCGTCGGGCTCGGCGTGGATCGCGATGACCTCGGCCCCGGCCTCCCGGTACGCGACGGGGGCGACCTCGGCGGCGGCGCCGTTGGCGCAGTCGACGACGACCTTGATCCCTTCGAGCCGGTGCGGCACGGTGCCGACGAGGTGCTGGACGTAATGGTCCGCCCCGTCGAGCAGGTCGTGCACCCGGCCGACGCCGGCGCCGACCGGCCGGTCCCAGGCGGTGGTGGCGTTCGTCTCGACGGCCGCCTCGATCCGCATCTCGATCTCGTCGGGCAGCTTGTGGCCGCCGGCGGCGAAGAGCTTGATGCCGTTGTCCGGCATGGGGTTGTGCGACGCGGAGAGCATCACCCCGAGGTCGGCCTTCGACTCGGCGGTGAGGAACGCCACGGCGGGGGTGGGGAGCACGCCGACGCGGACTACGTTGGCCCCCGCGCTGGTGAGCCCGGCCACGACGGCGGCCTCCAGCATCTCGCCGCTGGCCCGGGTGTCCCGGCCGACCACGGCGAGCGGCGGGTGGCTGCGGTCCGTCTCGGCGAGTGTGTGCGCGGCGGCCACGGCGAGTGCGAGCGCCAATTCGGGCGTGAGATCCGCGTTCGCCCGCCCGCGTACGCCGTCCGTGCCGAACAACCGACCCATACCCGCCAACCTCCGATGAGCACTACCGAGAAGGAGAAAGCGGAACGGCCGGTCCGCCTCCCCGGTCGAGGGGAGGCGGACCGGCCGTCCGTCAGAAGTACAACGCGCTGGGAAAGATCAGCGCTTCGAGTACTGGGGAGCCTTACGGGCCTTCTTGAGGCCGTACTTCTTGCTCTCCTTGACCCGGGCGTCCCGGGTGAGGAAGCCGGCCTTCTTGAGGGCCGGGCGGTCGTCCGGCTCGTTGATGATCAGCGCGCGGGCGATGCCCAGCCGGAGAGCACCGGCCTGGCCGGTGGTGCCGCCGCCACGCAGGTTGGCGATGACGTCGAACTGCTCGAGCTTCTCGGCGGTGACCAGCGGGTCCTTGATGAGCTGCTGGTGCACCTTGCTCGGGAAGTAGGCCTCGAGGTCCTGGCCGTTGCAGGTGATCTTGCCGGTGCCCGGGACGATACGGACCCGGACGATGGCCTCCTTGCGGCGGCCCACGGTCTGGATCGGCCGGTCACCACGAGGCGCGCGGGCGACGGGCGCCGGCGCCTCGGTGGCCTCAGGGGCTTCCGGGGCAACCTCGGTCTCGGTGGTGATGTCGGTCATGCTGCTTCCTTCGCCCGCGCTCACTGCGCGATCTGCTTAATCTCGAACGGCACCGGCTGCTGCGCGAGGTGCGGGTGCTCGGCACCGGCGTAGACCTTCAGCTTCTTGATCAGCTGACGGCCGAGCTTGTTGTGCGGGAGCATCCCCTTCACGGCCAGCTCGATGGCCCGCTCGGGACGCTTGGTCAGCAGCTCGTCGTAGCCGACCTGCTTCAGACCACCCGGGTAACCCGAGTGGCGGTAAGCGACCTTGGTCTGGCGCTTGTTGCCGGTCAGCGCAACCTTGCCCGCGTTCACGATGACGACGAAGTCGCCCGTGTCGACGTGCGGCGCGAAAGTCGGCTTGTGCTTACCACGCAGCAACGTGGCGGCGTGGGTGGCCAGGCGGCCCAGCACGACATCAGAGGCGTCGATGACGTGCCACTGACGCTCGATCTCACCCGGCTTCGGGCTGTACGTACGCACAGGTCTACCTTGTCTCGTCGTCGGTCTGGGGTCGCGCGCCGAGGTGACCAGATCTAGCAGGCCGGACCAGCGCGCACGAACGACCAAGCGTACCTGATAGGGCACGCCTCTGGATGTCGTACAACAGCAGGCAACGATACCCGGCGCCCCATCGGCAGGTCAAAACGGGGGTGGGATGCCGCGCGGCGACGCGCCGACCATGACCCGGATCACACTCCGGCGAGCCGGTGAGACACCGGACGCCGGTAGACGAACCAGGTCACCGCGAAGCACAGCGCGTACCAGCCGATGAACGCCAGGTAGGCGGCATCGGCGTTGCCGGAGCCGAGGAACGACTGGCGGAAGGCGATGTTGACCAGCACTCCGCCGGAGGCGCCGATCGCCCCGGCGATGCCGATCAACGCGCCGGTCATCCGCCGGGCCCACCGCGCGGCGGCCTCCGGGTCACGCATGCCGGCGGCCACGGCGTCGGCCGCCCGGGCCCGGAAGATCGCCGGGATC
Organism: Micromonospora sp. MH99; assembly: GCF_021442385.1. Taxonomy (GTDB): domain Bacteria; phylum Actinomycetota; class Actinomycetes; order Mycobacteriales; family Micromonosporaceae; genus Micromonospora. Next base: position 12,411 of record NZ_MUZA01000078.1, on the reverse strand, counting down.
ATCTTGTACGTGGAGCCGTTGCCGACGCCCGAGAAGACGAAGAGGGCGAGGAACCCGGTCAGGTAGAGCCCGAACGAGCGCTCCCGGGCCGCGTACAGCACCGTGCCGGCGCCGATCGCCATCGCCACGAAGTTCCAGAAGGTCACCCGGGCCCCGCCGAGCCGGTCGGCGAGATGGCCGCCCAGCGGCCGGATCAGCGAGCCCACCAGCGGCCCCAGGAAGGTCAGCCAGGCGGCGTCGACGGGTGTGGGGAACCGCTCGGCGAACTGGAGCTGGAGCACCTGGCCGAACGCGAAGCCGAACCCGATGAACGAGCCGAAGGTGCCGATGTAGAGCAGCGACATGACCCAGGTGTGCGGGTCCCGGGCAGCCTCGCGCAGCGCCCCGGGCTCGTTGCGCGCGCCGGGCACGGTGTCCAGCCAGCGGGCCGCCGCCAGCGCGGCCAGCACGATCAGCGGCAGGTAGACCGCGGGCACCAGCCGGGGGTACGCGGCCCCGGCGGTGGCCAGGACCGCCAGCCCCACCAGCTGCACCGCGGGCACCCCGAGATTGCCGCCACCGGCGTTGAGCCCGAGAGCCCGCCCCTTGAGCCGGGACGGGTAGAACAGGTTGATGTTCGCCATCGAGGAGGCGAAGTTGCCGCCGCCGACGCCGGTGAGGCAGGCGAGCACCATCAGCGTGGAGTAGGACACCCCCGGTTCCAGCAGCACAGTCATCGGCACCGTCGGGACCAGCAGCAGCAGCGCGCTGATCGTCGTCCAGCGTCGCCCGCCGAAGCGGGCCACCGCCAGGGTGTACGGCAGCCGCAGTACCGCCCCCAGCGCGGCCGGCACGGCGGTGAGCAGGAACTTCCCGGCCGGGTCGATGCCGTACGCGGGGCCGAGGAAGAGCACGGTCACCGACCAGAGGCTCCACACGGAGAAGCCCACGTGCTCGGCGAAGATCGACACCCAGAGGTTGCGGCGGGCGATGGGTGCGCCTGTCGTACGCCAGAAGTCGGGGTCCTCGGGTCGCCAGTCGTCCAGCGGGCGCCGACGCCCGGCGACGGCAGGTGGCTCGGCGGTGACTGCGGTGCTGGTGAGCGTGCTCACGGCGGCTCCTCCTCGTCGATGCGACGAGGAGGAACGCTAGGAAGGCGGGGTTACCTGGCAGTGCCCGTCCCGGGTCGGCCCGGATACGCCTACCGCACCACGGGCCGGCGGCGGTGGTGAGGTCCGGTGGCTCAGAGCTGCTGGAGGATGCGCAGGGCGCGGCCGACCCGGAGCATGGTGTCGGTGTCGGCGACGTCCACGCAGTCGGTGAACCACTTCTTCATCGGTGCGGAGATCCGGTCGGGCATCACCACGTACCGGCCCATCGGCACGGCGAGGGGCGAGTCGCGCAGCAGCGACTCCTCGACCACCTCGACGACGATCACGATGGGCACGTCGGTGGAGTTGTAGACGTCCGAGCTGATCACGAGCCCGAGGCGTTCCCGGGCGCCCTCGATGCGCCAGACCTCACCCCTACGCAGCACTTGGCCGTCCGCCGGAGAAGAGGTCGTTGACCATGCCGACCTCGCGGGCGTCGGCGAGGGCGGCGGACTCCAGGTCGAGGCCGGCACGGCCCACGGCGGCGGCGTGCGCGGTGAAGACCTCCCGCAGTGCCTTCTCGCGGGCGGCCTGGTCCATCCACGCCGAGAGGGACAGCCCTTCGCGCTTGGCGAAGCGTCGGGCCTCCTCGATCGTCTCGTCCGTGAACGACAGCGTCACCTTGGCAGTCATGCCGCTGAGACTACCCAGCGGTATGACCATCAGTCATCCACGCGCCGGCCGGCTCGTCCCCGGCCGCCGAAACGCACATACCGTCACCGGGCCCGGCCGCCGAACACGGCGAAGCGCCACTCCTTGACGTAGCAGTCGACGTCCACCAGGCCGGCCTCGCCGAGCCACCGGCACTGGTCGGCGACTGTCGCCGGCAGGTCGTGCCGCATCCGCTCCCGGGAGGCCGCGATCTCGTCGGGGGACGCGCCCAGCTCGGTGATCCGCGCCAGCCACACCTCGTCGTAGCGCCGGTCCAGAGCCGGCGTCGGACCGGCCACCTGCTCGGCGTTGACGAACACCCCGCCCGGCGCCAGCGCGGCGGCGGCCCGCCGGTAGAGCGCCCGCTTGCCGTCGTCGTCCAGGTGGTGGATCGCCAGCGCGCTGACCACCGCGTCGTACCGCCCGGGCGGCAGCTCGTCGGACAGGTCGGCCCGCACGCTCCGGTGCGGCACGCCCCGGTCGCGCAACTGTTCGGTGGCGCGGGCGAGCATGGCCGGCGCACCGTCCACCAGGGTCAGCCGGACCCCGGGCACCGCCGCGGCGAGCAGCAGCGAGAGCAGGCCGGTGCCCGCCCCCAGATCCAACACCTCAGGCGTACGACCGGCGGCCAGCGCGGCGCGCAGTGGTGGCGCCGCCACCTCGACCGCTGTTCCGTAGAAGGTGTCGAAGCAGGGAATCAGCCGCCGACGCGCCTCGTCGTAGGTGCCGGCCACCGCGTCGAAGACGTCCGTCACGCTCATCGCCACTCCCATTTAGTGAGACAACTTTCCCACATACTAAGCGACGGGCATGAGGTCGGCACAGCACCGACCGCTGGATGGGACGCGGGCGGCGCTCGCCACGGGCGGCGGACGGCAGGTCCGCGGACCGACCCACCCGTCACGTCCGCTGCCCCTGTGCGGTGTGAGCCCCACTTGACAGGACCGAAACAGAAGAGACCCGGACCGGAAACCGCCCGCCGGCACGCTTTCGGGACATGACAGACGGTGCACGGCCGGCAACTCGACCGGGGCGAACCCCCCGGGAGGTGGCGACGCACTGCCCGTACTGCGCCCTCCAGTGCGGGATGACGCTGCGCGAGGACGACACCGGCGTGAGCGTGCTCCCCCGCCAGTTCCCCACCAACCGGGGCGGGCTCTGCCAGAAGGGCTGGACGTCCGCCGAGCTGCTCGACCACCCGGACCGGCTGACCACCCCGCTGCTGCGCGACCCGGTCAGCGGCGAGCTGCGCCCGGCGACCTGGGACGCCGCACTGGACCGGATCGCCACCAGCCTGCGCGCCATCCAGAGCAGCTCCGGTCGGGACGCGGTCGCCGTCTTCGGCGGCGGCGGGCTGACCAACGAGAAGGCGTACGCGCTGGGGAAGTTCGCCCGGGTCGCGCTACGCACCCGCAACATCGACTACAACGGACGGTTCTGCATGTCCTCGGCGGCCGCCGCCGGCCTGCGCGCCTTCGGTGTCGACCGAGGGCTGCCGTTTCCGCTGGCCGACCTCGGCCGGGCCGACACCCTGCTGCTGGTCGGCGCCAACCCTGCCGAGACCATGCCGCCGCTGGTGCGCTGGCTCACCGAGCAGCGCCGGGGTGGCGGCCAGCTCATCGTCGTCGACCCCCGCGTCACCGCCACCGCCCGCCAGGCCGACCTGCACCTGCAACCGCTGCCCGGCACCGACCTCGCCGTGGCCAACGCGTTGCTGCACATCGCGCTCACCGAAGGGTGGGTCGACCAGGCGTACGTGGCCGAGCGGACCAGCGGCTTCGACGCGGTCCGCCGCAGCGTCGCCGCGTGGTGGCCGGCCCGCGCCGAGCAGCTCTCCGGCGTGCCGGTGGCCGACCTGGAGGCGACCGCCCGAGCGCTGGGCACCGGCGGCCGCGTGATCATCCTGACCGCGCGCGGCGCCGAGCAGCACGCCAAGGGCGTCGACACCGTCACCGCGTACGTCAATCTCGCTCTCGCTCTGGGCCTGCCCGGCCGCGAGGGCTCGGGGTACGGCTGCCTCACCGGCCAGGGCAACGGTCAGGGCGGGCGGGAGCACGGGCAGAAGGCCGACCAGCTCCCCGGCTACCGCAGGATCGACGACCCGGCGGCCCGGGAACACGTCGCCGGTGTCTGGGGTGTGCCGGCCGACGACCTGCCCGGCCCGGGCGTGCCGGCCTACCAACTGCTCGACTCGCTCGGCACCCCTGACGGCCCCCGCGCGTTGCTGGTGTTCGGCTCGAACCCGGTGGTCTCCGCTCCCCGGGCGGCCCGGATCGAGGGCCGGCTGCGCGACCTCGACCTGCTGGTCGTCGCCGACCTGCTGCTCTCCGAGACGGCGGCGCTGGCCGACGTGGTGCTGCCCACCGCGCAGTGGGCCGAGGAGGACGGCACGATGACCAATCTGGAGGGTCGCGTGCTGCGCCGACGGGCCCTGCGCCCGCCTCCGCCGGGCGTCCGGACCGACCTGGCCATCCTCGCCGACCTGGCGGCGAGGTTGGGCGACGCCGAGACGGCTGCGGCGCGGTTCCCGACCGACCCGGCCACCGTGTTCGCCGAGCTGCGCCGGGCCTCCGCCGGAGGGGTCGCCGACTACGCGGGCATCGACTGGGCCCGGATCGACGACGCCGACGGTGTCTTCTGGCCCTGCCCCAGCGCGGACGGACCGGACACGCCACGGCTCTTCGCCGACCGGTTCGGCACCCCGGACGGGCGGGCCCGGTTCCACGCCGTGGACCACCGGCCGGCGGCCGAGGAGGTCTGCGCCACCTATCCCCTGCACTTCACCACCGGCCGGGTGCTCGCCCAGTACCAGTCCGGCACCCAGACCCGCCGGGTGGCCGCGCTGCGCCGCGCTGCGCCCGAGGCGTTCGTCGAGCTGCACCCCGACCTGGCGGCCCGGCTGGGCATCGACGACGGCGACCCGGTGCGGGTCACCTCCCGCCGGGGCGAGCTGCGCGCGCCGGCCCGCCTCAGCTCGGGCATCCGACCGGACACGGTCTTCGCACCGTTCCACTGGTCCGGCGCCGGCCGGGCCAACTCGGTGACCAACGACGCGGTGGACCCGATCTCCGGGATGCCCGAGTTCAAGATCTGCGCGGTCCGGGTGGAGAAGGCATGACGGCCCGGGTGGTGATCGTCGGCAACGGGATGGCCGGTGCCCGGCTCGCGGCCGAACTGCACGCCCGCGAGGGAGACCGGAAGGTCACCGTGCTCGGGGCGGAGCCGCACCGCGCGTACAACCGGATCATGCTCTCCACGCTGCTGACCGGCCGGATCGCCGAACCGGACGTGGAGCTGACCGAGGCCGCCGGGCACGGCATCGATCTGCGCCCCGGCGTACCGGTGACCGCTGTGGACCGGTCCGCCCGCGAGGTCCGCACCGGCGACGGCGAACGGATCTCCTACGACCACCTGGTGCTGGCCACCGGCGCGCGGGCGGTGGTGCCGCCGCTGCCCGGCCTCGACCCGACCGACCTGCCGCAGCGGGTCGTTCCCTTCCGGACCCTTGACGACTGCCGCCGGATCCTCGCCGTCGCCGACGGGGCCCGCAGCGCGATAGTGCTCGGCGGTGGGCTGCTCGGCCTGGAGGCCGCCCGCGGCCTGGCCACCCGCGGGCTCGCCACCACTGTCGTGCACCACACCGGGCACCTCATGGAGCGGCAGCTCGACCCCGCGGCCGGCGCGGTGCTCGCCGGCACGCTCGCCGGGCTCGGCGTCACCATCCAGCTCGCGGTCCCGGCGACCGGAGTCGTCGCCGACGACACCGGCGTGCGCCTCGACCTGGCCGACGGGCGGTCGCTGCACGCCGACCTGCTGGTGCTCTCCTGCGGCGTACGCCCCGACACCGCCCTCGCGACGGCCGCCGGGCTGACCGTGCGGCGCGGCGTGGTGGTCGACGACCGGCTGCGCACCAGCGACCGGAACATCTCGGCGATCGGCGACTGCGCCGAGCACGACGGCGCGCTCACCGGACTCGTCGCACCCGCCTGGGCCCAGGCCCGGGTGCTCGCCGACGTGCTGACCGGCACCGACCCGCTGGCCCGCTACCGACCTCGACCCGTGGTGACCCGGCTCAAGGCGGCCGGGATCGACCTGGCCGCGATGGGCGACGCCGCCGGCGGCGGGCCGGGCGAGGAGCTGACCTTCGCCGACCCCGCCCGGGGCACGTACGCCCGCCTGCGGATCCGCGACGAACGGCTGGTCGGCGCGATCCTGCTCGGCGACAACCCGGCGATCGGCACGGTGATCCAGCTCTTCGACCGGGGTCACCCGGTGCCGGCCGACCGGCGGGCCCTGCTCCTGGGCCGGGCGCTCGGCGGGGCCGGCGCGGCGCCGAGCGCGTCACCGGCGCTGATGCCGGACGCGGCAGTCGTCTGCCAGTGCAACACGGTGACCAAGGGAGCGCTGGTGCGGTGCTGGCGCTCCGGTGCACGAACGCTCGACGCGGTGGTGGCGGGGACCCGGGCCGGCACCGGATGCGGCGGATGCCGGGATGCGGTCGGCGGCATCGTCGACTGGCTGTCCGAAGCGGAATCGGTGGAGGTGACGCGATGAGCGGTCAGGACCTGGTCGTCATCGGCAACGGCATGGTGGGGCAGCGCTTCGTCGACGCGCTGCGCGCCCGCGACCCGCAGGGCCGCTGGCGGGTGACAGTGCTGGCCGAGGAGGGGCGTCCCGCGTACGACCGGGTGCGGCTCTCGGCGTACTTCGACGGGGTGAGCGAGGACGAGCTCAACGTGCACACCCCGCACGACGGCGTGCGGCTGCGCCTCGGTGAGCCGGCCACCGCCATCGACCGCGCCCGGCGGGTGGTGACCACCGCCGTCGGCGAGTACGGCTACGACGCGCTGGTGCTGGCCACCGGTTCGTACCCCTTCGTGCCGCCGGTGCCCGGCGCCGACCTGCCCGGCGTGTTCGTCTACCGGACCCTGGACGACCTGGCGGCGATCCGGGCGTACGCGCGGGGACGGCGGGTCGGCGCGGTGATCGGCGGCGGGTTGCTCGGGCTGGAGGCGGCGAACGCGCTGCGCCTGCTCGGCCTGAGCACCGACGTGGTCGAGTTCGCGCCCCGGCTGATGCCGGTGCAGGTGGACCAGGCCGGCGGCGCGATGCTGCGCCGCTACGTGGAGGAGCTGGGTGTGCGTACCCACCTCGGGGTGGCCACCACCGCGATCCGCGCCGGCGCCGACGGCGCAGTCGACGCCCTGGAGCTGTCCGACGGCCGCGTGGTCGACGCCGAGCTGGTCGTGGTGGCCGCCGGCATCCGGCCCCGCGACGAGTTGGCGCGGGCCGCCGGCCTGCCGCTGGGTCCGCGCGGCGGGGTGCTGGTCGACGAGACCTGCCGCAGCGCCGACGTGCACGTCTGGGCCGTCGGCGAGTGCGCGGCTGTCGACGGCACCTGCCACGGCCTGGTCGCCCCCGGGTACGCGACGGCCGAGGTGGTGGCCGACCGGCTGGTCGGCGGCGCGGCGACCTTCCCGGGCGCGGACACCGCCACCAAGCTGAAACTGCTCGGTGTCGACGTGGCGTCGTTCGGCGACGCGCACGGCACCACCGAGGGCTGCCTGGATGTCACGTTCACCGACCCGGCCACCCGGGTCTACGCGAAGCTGGTCCTCTCCGACGACGCGCAGACCCTGCTCGGCGGGGTGCTGGTGGGCGACGCCAGCGCGTACCCGACATTGCGGGCCAGTGTGGGCGGTCCGCTGCCGGCCGCGCCGCTGGCGCTGCTCGCGCCGGACGGCGGCGGCGCGGACGCCGGGGCACTGCCGGCCACCGCGCAGGTCTGCTCCTGCAACGCGGTGACCCGCGGCGACGTGGACGACGCCATCGCGGGCGGCTGCGCGGACGTGCCGGCGTTGAAGGCGTGCACGCGGGCGGGCACGAGCTGCGGCTCGTGCGTCCCGATGCTCAAGCAGCTCCTGGACGCGGCCGGGGTCGCGCAGTCCAGTGCGCTCTGCGAGCACTTCGACGTCAGCCGGCGGGAGCTGTTCGAGATCGTCCGCGTGCGCGGGATCCGCACGTTCTCCCGGCTGGTCGCCGAGCACGGGCGGGGGCGCGGCTGCGACATCTGCAAGCCGGTGGTGGCGTCGATCCTCGCCTCGCTGGGCAGCGGGCACGTGCTCGACGGTGAGCAGGCGTCGTTGCAGGACACCAACGACCACTTCCTGGCCAACCTGCAACGCGACGGCAGCTACTCGGTGGTGCCCCGGATCCCCGGTGGCGAGATCACCCCGGAGAAGCTGATCGTCATCGGCGAGGTCGCCCGCGACTTCCAGCTCTACACCAAGATCACCGGCGGGCAGCGGATCGACCTGTTCGGGGCCCGGGTGGAGCAGCTGCCGCAGATCTGGCGACGCCTGGTGGACGCCGGCTTCGAGTCCGGCCACGCGTACGGCAAGGCGCTGCGCACGGTGAAGTCCTGCGTCGGCGAGACCTGGTGCCGGTACGGGGTGCAGGACTCGGTGGGGCTGGCCGTGGCGCTGGAGCTGCGCTACCGCGGGCTGCGCGCGCCGCACAAGCTCAAGTCGGCGGTCTCCGGCTGTGCCCGGGAGTGCGCCGAGGCCCGCAGCAAGGACTTCGGCATCATCGCCACCGAGACCGGCTGGAACCTCTACGTCGGCGGCAACGGCGGCTTCCGGCCCCGCCACGCCGACCTGTTCGCCACTGATCTGTCGACCGAAGCACTGATTCGACTGATCGACAGATTCTTGATGTATTACATCCGCACCGCCGACCGGCTGCAACGCACGGCCGGGTGGATCGAGGCCATGGACGGCGGCCTGGACCACCTGCGCGCGGTGATCGTGGACGACTCGCTGGGGCTCTGCGCCGACCTGGACGCGGCGATGGCCCGGCACGTGGCGTCGTACTCCGACGAGTGGCGCGACGTGCTGGACGACCCGGAGCGGCTGCGCCGCTACACCTCCTTCGTCAACGCCCCCGACGTGCCCGACCCGTCGATCACCTTTGCCGTGGAACGCGGCCAGCCGGTGCCGGCACGCGCCCTGACGACCACCCGACCCGAGCCGGCCGACACCCGCCGGCAGCCCGTCTCACTCGGCCTTCCGGAGGTACGGCGATGAGCCACACGATCACGCTCGACTGGACCGCTGTCTGCCCCCTCGACCGGCTGGAACCGAACCGGGGTGCCGCCGCCCTGGTCGACGGCGTGCAGGTCGCCCTCTTCCACACCGTGGACGGGCTGTTCGCGATCGACAACCGCGACCCGGTCTCCGGGGCGTACGTGCTGTCGCGGGGCATCGTGGGCAGCCGCGGCGGAGTGCCGACGGTCGCCTCCCCACTGCACAAGCAGGTGTACGACCTGCGCACCGGGGAGTGCCTGGACCTGCCCGGGATGGCCGTGGCCCGGCACGACACGCGCTGCCACGACGGGATCGTCGAAGTGCGGTTGCGACGGGAGGGCTGATGCGGGAAGAACTGGCCGGCTTCACCATCGGGGTGACCGCCGACCGGCGGCGCGACGAGTTGGCCGCGCTGCTCGAACGCCGGGGCGCCCGCGTGGTGCTCGCCCCGGCGCTGCGGATCGTGCCGCTGTCCGACGACACGGAACTGCGCGAGGCGACCCGCGCCTGCCTGGACCAGCCACCCGACATCCTGATGGCCAACACCGGCATCGGGATGCGCGGGTGGCTGGAGGCGGCCGAGGGCTGGGGGCTGGCCGAACCACTGCGTTCGGTGCTCGCCAGCTCGTACGTCGTCGCCCGGGGCCCGAAGGCACGCGGCGCGATCCGTGCGGCCGGGCTGCACGACCAGTGGTCACCGGCGTCGGAGAGCTGCGACGAGGTGGTCGATCACCTGCGCCGCCGTGGCGTGGCCGGGCAGGTGATCGCCATGCAGCTGCACGGTGAGCGGCAGCCCGAGTGCACGCTCGCGCTGGAGGCGGCCGGCGCCACGGTGATCGAGGTGCCGGTCTACCGCTGGGCGCCGCCGACCGACCCGGCGCCGCTGCACCGGTTGATCGACCTGATCGCCGGCAGGCTGGTGGACGCGGTGACGTTCACCTCGGCACCGGCGGCCGAGGCGCTGTTGCGGGCCGCCGGGGACCGTACCGACGCGGTGGTGTCCGCGTTCCGCAGCGACGTGCTGGCCAGCTGCGTCGGAGCGGTGACCGCCGAGCCGCTGCTGCGGCACGGGGTGCCGGTGAGCGCGCCCGGGCGGGCCCGGCTGGGCGCGTTGGTGCGGACCATCGTCGACGAGCTGCCCCGCCGGACCGTGACGTTCAAGGCCGCCGGGCACCTGCTCACCCTGCGCGGACACGCGGCGGTGATCGACGGCGAGCTGCGCCCGCTCGCCCCCGCCCCGATGGCGGTGCTGCGGGCGCTGGCCCAGGCCCCCGGCCGGGTGCTGTCGCGCACGGCGCTGCTGCGGACCCTCCCCCGGGGCGCCGACGAGCACGCGGTGGAAATGGCGGTGGCCCGCCTGCGGGCCGGCCTACGCGCGCCGCGCGTGGTGCAGACCGTGGTCAAGCGCGGCTACCGGCTCCGGGTCGACTGACGCGTCGCGGCCGGCCCTGGTGTGCCGGCCACGACGCGGCGGTTCAGCCGACCGGCGTGGGGAAGCCCCTACCGTGCTCGGCCTGGAGCCGGAGCATGGCGTGCTCGACCACCGTCACCAGCACCTGCTTGACCGAATCCCGGTGCCGGGCGTCGGTCATCACCAGCGGCACCTGCGGCGAGATGGCCAGCGCCTCGCGGATCTCCTCCAACTCGTACTGGGGAGCGCCGTCGAAGTTGTTGAGCGCCACCACGTACGGCAGGTTGCGGTTCTCGAAGTAGTCCAGCGGGGCGAACGCGTCGGTGATCCGGCGGGTGTCCACCAGGACGGCGGCACCCACCGCACCTCGGATGATCTCGTCCCACATGAACCAGAAACGGGTCTGACCCGGTGTACCGAACAGGTACAGGATCAGGTCCTGGGCCATGGTGATCCGGCCGAAGTCCATGGCGACCGTGGTGGTCTCCTTGCCCGGCACCTTGGACGGATCGTCGATACCGACACCCGCGGCGGTCATCACCGCCTCGGTCGTCAGCGGCGTGATCTCGGAGATCGAGCCGACCAGGGTCGTCTTACCGACGCCGAAGCCGCCCGCGACGACGATCTTCGCGGAGACGATTCCCCGGCTCGGCCGCCCCCCAGCGGGGTCATAGCCTGCGAAGTCCACTTAGCACCCTTCCAAGCAGTTCCATCCGCTCCTCGAACCCCTCGGCGGGAGCAGCAGTGTGTAACGTCAGCAGGCTCTCGGCCACCATGTCGGCGACCAGCACCCGGGCGACGCCCAGCGGCATCCGGGTGTACGCGGCGATCTCCGCCAGCGACTGTGCACGGCCCTCGCAGACCGTGGCGATGCGGTGCTTGTCGTGCCCCGCGAAACGGGACTCGGCAACCTGGGTGGGAGAGGCAGTGAGGACCGCCTCCAGGGCGATGTCCTGCCGGGGCTCGGTACGACCACGGGTGACCGCGTACGGACGCACCAGAGCGCCGCGCGGGTCAGCGCGCCGTTGGTCCATCCACGATCACCTCCTCGTCCCCAGCGGAGCCGGCCCACACCGCCTCCCATCCCTGTTCCGGCGCGCGGTCCGCGCCGGGTCTTCCGGCGCTACGAACGCACCGCGTCCCTCGGCAGCGGCACCAGCGCGGCGCCGACCCGCTCCACCAGCAGTGCCATCTCGTAGCCCACCTGGCCCACGTCGCAGCTCCGCGCGGCCAGCACGGCCATCGACGAGCCGTCGCTGATCGACATGAGGAAGAGGTAACCGCTGTCCATCTCGATGACTGTCTGCAACACCCCGCCCGCGCTGAACATCCGGGCCGCGCCCTCGGTCAGGCTCACCACACCGGAGGTGATCGCGGCGAGCTGGTCCGCCCGGTCCCCGGGCAGGTCCCGGGAGGACGCGAGCAGCAGCCCGTCGGCGGACACCGCCACCACGTGGGCGATACCCGCCACGCTGTCGGCGAAGTTGGTGAGCAGCCAACCCATGTCCTGCATGGCAGCTGGCCTGTTCATCGGCTCTCCTTGGTCGAGGTGCTGTTCAGGTCCGTGCCGGCCGTCCGACCACGCTGCACTCCGCGGTGGTAGGCCGACAACAGGCCGCGTACTTCATCGGGGGTCCGCCGGCTGCGGTCCCGGCCACCCTTCGGTTCGATGCCACCCGGCACGAGCTGCGCCTGCGGCACCCGCTTGGGCAGACCCGAGCGGGTGGTGCCGGCGGCGGCCGGCTCGGCGGCCCGGCTGGCCAGCGACCAGCCCTCGTCGGCCGCCGTCCGCCAGGCGTCCGGGTCCGTGGCCGGCGGGGGCGTGTTCGGCGTGGCAGCGGGGGCCGGGGCCGCTGCCGGCGCCGTCCGGGCGGCCGGCGGCGGGGTGTACGACGGCGGCGGTTTCGGCGCCGAGGCCCCACGACCGCCGGTGCTCGCACCGCCACGACCGGTGCTCGCACCACCGAATCCGTCCATGCTCCCCACGCTCTGCGCCCCCGGCCCCCCGGAGCGCCCGGGGGTGCGGGTGGGCAGCGCGGGGGGGGCGGGCGCGGCCGCGGGGGCCGAGGGGGTGGCCGCTTGACCGCCGTTGGCCGCCCGCGGGCCGGCGTCGGCGGGCGCGGGCGGGGTGTCG
>NZ_MUZA01000077.1 GCF_021442385.1 Micromonospora sp. MH99 | reverse complement strand
GCCACCGAGCCGGCGCAGCCCGAGCCGGACGACGTCACCGGCTGCCGCAGCGAACTGCCCGGGTGGGCGGGGGCGCACCGACACGGCCCGGTCCGGCCGCGTCAGCGGGCCACCCGACGGGAGCGCCCGCCGCGCCGCTGGTGCTGACCGCGCGACGGCGGGTCTGACCCGCCGCCGGTGGGTCAGCGGGTCCGGCGGCGGATCAGCAGGGCGGGCGTCAGCGGGTCCGGCGGCGGATCAGCAGGGCGATCCCGGCGAGACCGACCGTGATGGTCAGCATCACCGCGACGTTGAGCAGCAGCAGTCGCTGCAACTCGCCGAGCGCCTCGTCGATGTCCCGCGCCGGGTCCATCGTGTCCTCCGGGAGCACCCGCTCGCCGCCACCCACGCCGCCACTGACCGTGTCGAACTGCCGCTCCAGCGGCACCCCGGCGGTGCGCAACGTCTCGGACATGCTGAGCCGCCCGAGGAACCAGCCGGCGCTGGTCTTGCGACCGTCCGGCTGCTTCGCCGGACGGTAGACGCGCGGGCCGCCGGCCGCCTTGGGGTAGAGGTCGTACGTCTGCTTCGGCGTCTCGCCGGCGAGCACCACTACCGTGTACTTCGGACCGAGGTCGGCTGCCTTCGGCCCGGTCGGCATGCCGGTACGGGCGAAGAAGTTGACCTGGTCGATGACCGCCACCACGTGCGTGGGCTGGGTGTCCGGCCGCAGCCGCAGCGGCTCGGTGAGCCCCTCACCGGTGATGTCCACACCGGCGGGCGCCGGTTTGGGCGCCGCGCTGGCCGGGCCGGCGGTGCCGAGCGCCAGCAGTGCCGCCGCCAGCGTGCCCGCCAGCACGGCGACCCAGCGCCTCATCTGTCGGACCATCCCGCCTCCTCGCCCCGTTCGATGGATGGCTTCGTTGTGACGTCCGGGTCGGTCGGCCGGTGACGACACCGACCGGGCGGTCGGCCCCACTCTTACAGACTCCGCAGAACGTCGATGAAATGCAGCGTGTGGAACAGTATTTGGAACTATCTGCGATCTCTGCTCGACTAATGAGGAGCTGTTTGATCAGCGGGCGGATCGTACCCTTACGGAGGGGTTCATGGGGGGCAGGGTTACACGAATGGCACGGGTCGTGCCAGTGGTGCTCGGCGTGGCGTTCGGTGTGTCGTTGCTGGCCCCGGTGACACCGGCCGCCGCGCACAACTCGCTGACCGGCAGCGATCCGCGCGACGGCGCCCGGGTGGCCACCGCGCCCGCCCGGGTCGAGCTTCGGTTCCTGGCCAAGCCGGCCCCCGCTACGACGAAGATCACAATAACCGGACCGGACAATGTGGTCGCCGGCGGGCAGCCGACCTTCGACGGCAGCCGCGTACGCGTGCCGTTCAAGCCGGGCGCGGCCGGGCTCTACATCGTCGGTTACCAGCTCGCGTCCAGCGACGGCCACCCGATCAAGGGCGAGGTGCGGTTCACCCTCACCACCGGTACCGCCGCCGACCCGTCCGCCAGCCCTTCGGCCGCCGGCACCGGCCCGGCGGCAGCGCCGACCGGCTCGCCCTCGGCCGGGCCCTCAGGAGTCGACCCGTCCTCGGTCGGGCCGCCATCGGCGCCGACGGGCAGCTCAACGGCGTCCGCTGTGCCAGCGGCCTCGGAGCGGTCCGACTCCGGTGGCCGCTGGTGGCTCTGGGCGCTCGGCGGCCTGGTGCTGCTCGCTGCTCTCGCCGCCGGCCTGGTGTTCCGTCGCCGGAACCGGGCGCACTGATCAAACGATCGCCGCAGGCCCGGTGAACGGGGTGTCCGCGTCCCCCTTTGCTCTGCTTCAGCGGAGGCAACACTTCGCGTCCGATATTCGGACACCGGGTGTTGCGTGGGTTGAAGCAGAGCAAAGGGGGCGACGCGCAGGTACTACGCCGGCCCGCTGCCGGTCGGACTGTCAGGGCAGGCGGAGCCGGGCGGCGCGCATCCGGGTCAGGGTGCGCTCGCGGCCGAGCACCTCCAGCGACTCGAACAGCGGCAGCCCGACGGTGCGGCCGGTGACCGCGACCCGGACGGGTGCCTGCGTCTTGCCGAGCTTGAGGCCGCGCTCGGCGCCGACCGCCTCCAGCGTCGACTTCAGCGACTCGGCGTCCCAGGACTCCAGCGCCTCGAAGGCCGCGACGGCGGCGTCCAGCAGGTCGGCCGAGCCGTCCTTCATGGTCTTGGTCCAGGCCGCCTCGTCGATCAGCGGCGACGCCAGGAAGAGGAAGTCGACGTTCGGCACGATCTCGCTGAGCACGGCGATCCGGGTCTGTGCCAGTGGCGCGACGGCGGCGAAGGCGTCGGCGTCGAACTCCTCCGGCTGCCACGGCGGCGGCGCGAGGGTCCCGGTGCCGGTCAGCCACGGCTGGCAGGCGTCGATGAACTCGGGCACCGGCAGCGCCCGAATGTACTCCCCGTTGAAGGCGCGCAGCTTCTTCTCGTCGAAGAACGCGGGGGAGGGGTTGACCTCCTCCAGCCGGAACTCGTCCTCGATGACCGACCAGGGCACGATCTCCCGGTCGCCCGAGGGCGCCCAACCGAGCAGCATCAGGTAGTTGCGCATCGCGCCGGCGAGGTAGCCCTCGTCGCGGTACGCCTCCAGGGCGACCTTGTCGCGGCGCTTGGAGAGCTTCTGCCGCTTCTCGTTGACCACCACTGGCACGTGCGCCCAGACCGGCGGCTTGACCCCGAGGGCGTCCCAGAGCAGCTGCTGCTTGGGGGTGTTGGGCAGGTGCTCCTCGGCCCGGATGACGTGGGTGATGCCCATGGTCATGTCGTCGACGACGTTGGCCAGCAGGAAGACCGGCGAGCCGTCGCCGCGGGCGATGACGAAGTCCTCGATGAGCTTGTTCTCGAAGGTGGGCTCACCACGGATCAGGTCGACGACCACTGTGGTGCCCTCGTCGGGCGTACGGAAGCGCAGCGCGTGCCCCGGCCCCGGGCCGAGACCGAGGTCGCGGTGGTAGCCGTCGTAGCCCTGGTACTGCGAGCCGGTACGGGCCTGCACGTCCTCGCGGGTGCAGTCGCAGTAGTAGGCCCGGCCCGACTCGTAGAGCCGGGTGGCGGCGGCCCGGTGCTCGCCGGCGTTCGCCGACTGGAAGTAGGGCCCCTCGTAGCTGCCCCGGGAGATGCCGATCCAGTCCAGCGCGGAGAGGATGCCCTCGGTCCACTCGGGCTTGTTGCGGGCCGCGTCGGTGTCCTCGATGCGCAGCACGAACACCCCGCCCTGCTGCTTGGCGTAGATCCAGTTCTGCAGCGCCGAGCGGGCGCCGCCGACGTGGAACATACCGGTCGGGGAGGGGGCGAAGCGCACACGTACCGTCACGTCCCCCAGCCTACGGCGACCCGCCACCGGATTCGGCCACGGCCCCCTGACTCAGGGCACTGAGCGGATCTTGACGACCAGGGCGCTGCCGACCAGGGTGACCGCGGCCGTGACCGCGTAGAGGGTCGGATAGCCGCCCAGGTGGACGACGAGCGGGGCGGAGAGAGCCGGGCCGAGCACCTGCGGCGCGGAGTTGGCAATGTTGATCACGCCGAGGTCCTTGGCGCGGTCGGTGGCCCGGGGCAGCACCTGGGTGATCAGGGCGGCGTCCACCGAGAGGTAGACGCCGTAGCCGGCGCCGAGTAGCAGGGCGGCGACGATGGCCATCGGCCAGACCGGCGCGACGGCGAGCAGCAGCGCCGCGACCGCCATGATCAGGCCGGAGACGATCACGTAGACCTTGCGCCGCCCGGAGCGGTCCGACAGCCGGCCGGCCACCACCGCGGTCAGCATCATGCCGAGCGTGTAGAGCAGGATCAGCACCAGCAGGCCGCCCTCGGGGTCGGGGTGGTGCACCCCGTCGGTGAGGAAGTACAGCAGGTAGAGGGTGCCCAGCGCGTTGCCGAGCTGGACCAGGAACCGGGTGATCCAGGCCCAGGCGAAGTCCGGGTGTTGACGCGGGCTGATCCACATCGAGGCGAACAGCGCCCGCGCCCGCAGTGCCGGGCGGTGCGCGCGGGGCAGTCGGTCGTCGGGGGTGAGCAGCGCGAACGGCAGCGACAGCACCAGAATTGCCACCGCGATGGCCACGTAGCCGGCGGCGTTGCCGGTGACGACTGCGGTGACCAGCACCGCGCCGAGCACCAGCCCGAGCGCCTGCGGCATACCCACCCAGCCGGAGACCGCGCCGCGCTGCGCCACCGGAACCCGGTCCGGGATGGCGGCCGTGAGGCTGGCCAGCATCGCGTTGAAGCAGACCTGGGCGGCGACCCAACCGACGGCGACCCCGAGGATGGTCCGCTGCTGGGCCAGCAGCACCAGCGCCGCCGCCCCGAGCACCGCGCCGCCGGCGGTCCAGACGTGCCGACGACCGAACTCCCGGCCGAAGATCCGCAGGCACGTCCGGTCGGACAGCGCGCCCGCCAGGGGATTGGCCAGCACCGCCGCCAGCGCGCCCAGGCCGGTGACCACGGCCAGCATGGTCTCCTTGTCGCCGGGCGCGATCCGCTCGATCTGCTGCGGCAGCAGCACCTGGATCGGGGTGAAGAACGCCATCCACACGCCGAGGTTGGCCGCGAAGACCAGACCGATCCAGCCGCGTCGCACCGGCACGATCGGCTCGGCGAGCGCCGCCGGCAGCGACGCCGGTGTGGGGTCGAGGGTGGTCACCGCGCCGAACCCTCCCGCGCGGCCGCGATCACGTCCCGCAGCCAGGTGTACGACGACTTCGGGGTACGCCTCTGGTCGGCGTAGTCGACGTGCACCAGCCCGAAGCGCTTGGTGAACCCCTCGGCCCACTCCCAGTTGTCCAGCAGCGACCAGACGAAGTACCCGCGGACGTCCACCCCGTCGTCGATGGCGGCCCGGACCGCCCGCAGGTGCCCGTCGAGGTACGCGATGCGCTCCGGATCCGCGACCTGTCCGTCCGCGTCGGGTACGTCGTCGTACGCGCAGCCGCTCTCGGTGATCTCGATGGGCGGCAGCGCGTCGCCGTACGTGTCCCGCAGCCAGCCGAGCAGTTCGCGCAGCCCGTCGGGGGCGACCGGCCAGTCGAAGGCGGTACGCGGGTAGCCCTCCAGCGGCACCAGGTCGAACGGCAGCGGCGAGCCCTCCTCGGCGGCCCGTACGCCGGTGGGGTTGTAGTAGTTGACCCCCAGCGCGTCGATGGGCGCCGCGATGGTGTCCAGGTCGCCGGGGTGAATGACGCTCGGGTCGAGACCGGGCAGGTCCGGGTAGCCGCGGCCGAGCAGCGGGTCGGTGAAGAGCCGGTTGTGCAGGGCCTCGTACGCGGCCCCGGCGGCCCGGTCGGCGTCGCTGTCGCCGAGCACCCGCACGGGGGAGTAGTTGTTGGCGATCGCCACCGGGCTGGCGCTGTTGCCGCGCAGCGCGGCGACCGCGAGCCCGTGCCCGAGCAGTTGGTGGTGGGCGGCTGCGAAGGCGTCGAAGAGCAGCATCTCGCCGGGGGCGTGCACGCCCATGCCGTAGCCGAGGCTCATGTGGATGAACGGCTCGTTCAGGGTGATCCAGAGCCGGACGCGGTCGCCGAGGCGGGCGGCGGTCCGCTCGGCGTAGTCGGCGAAGCGGGCGGCGGTGTCGCGGTTGAGCCAGCCGCCGGCGTCCTGCAGGGGTTGGGGCAGGTCCCAGTGGTAGAGGGTGGCCACCGGGTCGACGCCGACGGCCAGCAGCTCGTCGACGAGGCGGTCGTAGAAGTCCAGGCCGGCGGCGTTGGTCGGGCCGCTGCCGCTGGGCTGCACCCGGGGCCAGGCGATCGAGAACCGGTAGGCGGAGACGCCCAGACCGGCCAGCAGCGCCACGTCCTCGGCGTACCGGTGGTAGTGGTCGCAGGCGATCTCCCCGCTGCTGCCGTCACTGATCCGGCCGGGGGAGCGCGCGAAGGTGTCCCAGATGGACGGTCCGCGTCCGCCGGCCGTGGTGGCGCCCTCGATCTGGTGGGCGGACGTGGAGACGCCCCACCGGAAGCCGGCGGGGAACTCGGGAATCGGTGCGGTAGGCATGCGCCCTCCCGGTCAACGTGAAACGTGTTCGGGACTCTAGGGCGCTGTCGATGAATGCGCCATAGGCCGGGTTGGCGCAATCCGCAATGGTTGATCGGCGTGTCTTTTTCCTAACCCGTCCGTGTAAGTCCGATTTAGCGCATAGAGTGCCGATATCGTGGGATGTCCTCACTGGAGGAAAGACGGAAATGATCCTCGTGGAACGCAGTGCGCACGTGGCGGCGCCGGTGGAAGTGGTCTGGGACGTCGTACAGCGGGCTGAGCAGTTACCGGCCTGGCTGGCGGGGGTCCGCGCGGCCGAAGTGCTCTCCGGAGAGGGCTTCGGGCGGCGGCAACTGGTCCAGGCGGGGCGCGGTTCGGCGCATGAGGCCGAGGTGATCGCCTATCAGGAGCCGACGCTGATCGGCTGGCGGGAACGGGCCAAGGGTGCCGGTGCTCGTGCGGAGGCGCGCACCGAGATCTACGTCCAGCTGACCGAGGACGAGGAGGAGGGCGGGACCATCGTCCGACTCATCGTCGTCCGCTGGCCGGCCGGTCCCGTCAAGGCGGCCCTGTTGCGTCTCGGACTGCGTCGGGTCGGCGCCGACCTGGAGGACTCGCTGGCCCGGCTCACCGACCTGGCCGCCGTCGGCTGACGAGCGCCCATCCTCCTGGCGTCACCCGCCCCGGCGGTGGCCCGGCGTCCCCACCAGGAACGTCGGCCACCGCCAACCCACACCCGCTCCTGCCCGCGCCCTGCCCCGCCCCCTGCCCCGCCCCTGCCCCGCCCCTGCCCCGCGTCGATCATGGAGTTGTGGTGCCCGGAACGGGGTGACTTCACCGCTTTGTCCCCCACCACAACTCCATGATCCACGCGGTGGAGGGTGGGTCGGGATCCACGCGGTGGACGGTGGGAGCGGGACGCGGAAGGGCCCGGCGCTTTGGCGCCGGGCCCTTCTGGTCGTGCTGGATCAGCTGTCGCCGCCGGTCTCCCCGACGGGGGCGGCGTTGACGTCGTCGATCGCGTACTTCTTGGCGGCCTCGGCCGGCACGGTGGCCGGTACCGCGCCGCTGCGGGCGAGCTGCCGCAGCGTGGCGACCACGATCGACTCGGCGTCGACGTGGAAGTGCCGGCGCAGCGCGTGCCGGGTGTCCGACATCCCGAAGCCGTCGGTGCCCAGCGACGTGTAGTCGCCGGGTACCCAGCGGGCGATCAGGTCCGGTACGGCGCGCATCCAGTCGCTGACCGCGACCTTCGGCCCGTCCGCGTCGGCCAGCTTCTGCGCGACGTACGGCACCTTGGCCTCGGCGCCCGGGTTGAGCAGGTTGTACTCCTCGGTCTCCACCGCGTCGCGACGCAGCTCGGTCCAGGAGGTCACCGACCAGACGTCGGCGGCCACGCCCCAGTCCTGGGCGAGCAGCTGCTGGGCCTTGAGCGCCCACTGCATGCCCGTGCCGGAGGCGAGGACGTTGGCCTTCGGGCCGTCGACCTGCGTTGCCGGGGAGTAGCGGTAGATGCCCTTGAGCAGGCCCTCCACGTCCACCCCGGCCGGCTCGGCCGGCTGCAGGATCGGCTCGTTGTAGACCGTCAGGTAGTAGAAGACGTTCTCCTGCGCGTCCCCGTACATCCGGTGCAGGCCGGCTTCCATGATGTGCGCGATCTCGAAGGAGAACGCCGGGTCGTACGCGACCACCGCCGGGTTGGTGGCGGCGATCAACATCGAGTGGCCGTCCTCGTGCTGCAGGCCCTCACCGTTGAGCGTCGTCCGACCGGCGGTCGCACCGAGCAGGAAGCCCCGCGCCATCTGGTCGGCAGCCGCCCACAGCCCGTCGGCGGTCCGCTGGAACCCGAACATCGAGTAGAAGATGTACATCGGGATCATCGGCTCGTCGTGGGTGGCGTACGCCGAGCCCGCGGCGGTGAACGAGGCGACCGAACCGGCCTCGTTGATGCCCTCGTGCAGGATCTGCCCGGTCGTCGACTCCTTGTACGACAGGAACAGCTCCCGGTCGACAGAGGTGTAGCGCTGCCCGTGCGGCGAGTAGATCTTCGCGGTCGGGAAGATCGAGTCGAGGCCGAAGGTGCGGGCCTCGTCCGGGATGATCGGCACCCAGCGCTTGCCGAACTCCTTGTCCTTCATGATGTCCTTGAGCAGGCGGACGAAGGCCATGGTGGTGGCAACCTTCTGCTTGCCCGAGCCGCGCTTGACGTCGGCGAACCGCTCCGGACCGGGGATGGTCAGCCGCTTGGTGCTGGTCCGCCGGGACGGCAGGTAGCCGCCGAGCTGCTCGCGGCGCTCCTTGAGGTAGGCCAGTTCCTCGGACTTCTCACCCGGCTGGTAGTACGGCGGCAGGTAGGGGTTGTCCTCCAGCGCCTTGTCCGGGATGTCCAGGTAGAGCCGGTCGCGGAAGGTCTTCAGGTCCTCCAGCGTCAGCTTCTTCATCTGGTGGGTCGCGTTGCGGCCCTCGAAGTGCGAGCCGAGCGTCCAGCCCTTGATCGTCTTCGCCAGGATGACCGTCGGCTGACCGGTGTGCTCGGTGGCCGCCTTGTAGGCCGCGTAGAGCTTGCGGTAGTCGTGCCCACCCCGCTTGAGGTTCCAGATCTCGTCGTCGCTCAGCGGCTCGACCATCTTGCGGGTCCGGGCGTCGCGGCCGAAGAAGTGCTCACGCACGTACGCGCCGGACTCGGCCTTGTAGGTCTGGTAGTCGCCGTCTGTCGTGGTGTTCATGAGGTTGACCAGCGCGCCGTCGGTGTCCGCCGCGAGCAGCGGGTCCCACTCACGGCCCCAGACCACCTTGATGACGTTCCAGCCGGCGCCCCGGAAGAACGCCTCCAGCTCCTGCATGACCTTGCCGTTGCCCCGGACCGGGCCGTCCAGCCGCTGGAGGTTGCAGTTGATCACGAAGGTGAGGTTGTCCAGCTCCTCGCGGGCGGCCACACCGATCGCGCCCAGCGTCTCCGGCTCGTCCATCTCGCCGTCGCCGAGGAACGCCCACACGTGCTGCTGCGAGGTGTCCTTGATGCCGCGGTGCTGCAGGTACCTGTTGAACCGGGCCTGGTAGATCGCGTTCAGGCCGCCGAGACCCATCGAGACGGTGGGGAACTCCCAGAAGTCCGGCATCAGCCGCGGGTGCGGGTACGAGGGCAGCCCACCACCGGGGTGCGACAGCTCCTGGCGGAACCCGTCGAGCTGGTGCTCGCTGAGCCGCCCCTCCAGGAACGCCCGCGCGTACATGCCGGGGGAGGCGTGACCCTGGTAGTAGATCTGGTCGCCACCGCCGGGGTGGTTCTTGCCCCGGAAGAAGTGGTTGAAGCCCACCTCGTACAGAGACGCCGAGCTGGCGAAGGTGGAGATGTGCCCGCCGACGCCGATCTCCGGGCGCTGCGCCCGGTGCACCAGCATGGCGGCGTTCCACCGGACGTACGCCCGGATGCGCCGCTCGACGTGCTCGTCACCCGGGAACCAGGGTTCCTGCTCCGGCGGGATCGTGTTGATGTAGTCGGTGGTGGTCAGGGGCGGAACCCCGACCTGGCGCTCACGGGCCCGCTCCAGCAGGCGCAGCATGACGTAGCGGGCGCGTTTGGCGCCGCGCTCGTCGATGACACCGTCAAGCGACTCGACCCATTCGCTTGTCTCTTCAGGGTCGATGTCCGGAAGCTGGCTCGGTAGGCCGTCGCTGATCACCGGGCGCTTGCGTTCCGTAGCCACAGGCGTTCCCTCGGTTGTGTGTGGGATAGGTCTCTAGCGCCATCCTGCCCCCTGGTGGCACCCGTCGTCACGTCTAGGTCCCCCCGACGCGATGAGCGACACAGGTACCCGTCGGTAACTTAGCGCGACGGCCGACGCGGATCGCCGTACCGGTTGGCGGCAACGCCGACGTTCGGCCCGAGCTGCGGCAGAATCCGGCGTATGCGCAGTGACGTGATCACCGTCCAGACCGGGTCCCGGCCGGCCGTCCGGGACATCACCGCCGAGGCCCAGAGCTTCGTCTCCGGCGAGGGGGACGGCCTACTGCACGTCTTCGTGCCGCACGCCACGGCCGGGCTGGCGATCATCGAGACCGGATCGGGCTCCGACGACGACCTGCTCACCGCCCTGGACGCCCTGCTGCCCACCGACAACCGCTGGCGGCACCGGCACGGCTCGCCCGGCCACGGCCGGGACCACGTGCTGCCGGCCTTCGTCCCGCCGTACGCGACGCTGCCGGTGCTCGCCGGACGGCTCGCCCTGGGCACCTGGCAGTCCATCTGCCTGGTCGACACCAACGGCGACAATCCCACCCGCCAGGTCCGCTTCTCGTTCCTCCCCGCCTGACCCCGCCCCGCCTCGCGCCCGCCCCGCCGCGCCCCGCCGCGCCGCGGCAAGATCGTGCTCGATCCTTGTTGTAGTGGTGTCGTGCCGCGGGGGAGGCCACTACTTCCCTGTTGCAGCGCGATCATGGGCGCCGCGCCGCTGTACCTCCTCAAGATCCGCGCAACTACCCGGAAAGTGCTGTCTCGGCGGGTGCTGAGGCAGCACTTTCACTGATGGTGTGCCGCTTCCGGGTGGGCGCGGATCTGGTCGCTGAGCTGGGCCCTCGTCGTGGTGCGTACGATGTGGCGGTGGCACCGGAGGTGGTTTCCGCGGCGGGTCGACCGGTGGACCGGGCCGGCCTCGCGGCCGACGTGGTGCGCCGGATGGCACACCTGACCGCCTCGCTGCGGCACCGGCAGGGCACCGAGTTCGCCGAGTTGGGGCTCACCCCGGCCACGGCCCGGGCGTTGCACGAGCTGGACCCGGACCGTCCACTGCCCGCGCGGGACCTCGCCGACCGGCTGGGCTGTGACCGGTCCAACGTGACGGCGCTTGTCGACCGGCTGGAGCAGGCCGGCCTGGTCGAGCGTCGTACCGACCCGACCGACCGCCGGCAGAAGACGCTCGTGGTGACCGATCACGGTCGGGGTGTGCGGGGCCGGGTGGCCGAGGTGATGTCCGACTCCCGACTCCTGGCCGGGCTGAGTGACCAGGAGCTGTCCACCCTGCGTGACCTGGTGTGGAAGGTGTCCGACGGCGGCTGCCCGGAGCCGTGCGATCCGGCGTGACTCGACGCGCGCGGGCCGTGTCCCACTGGGCGAGCATGGCCCGCGTCGGTAATGCTGTCGGACGTGACCACCCCGCAAGATCTCGACGACCGGTTCCGGGAGACGCTGGCGGCGCTGCCTGCCACGCAGCGGAGGCGTGACCCCGCCGACCCGGTCACCGACGACGCCCCGCTGACCGGCGCGCGCCTGCTGGAACTGTTCGACGCGCAGGTGACCAGCCGCCAGCTCGACCTCGCCGGTCGTTGGCTGCGCAGTTTCGGGGAGGGTTTCTACACCATCGGCTCGGCCGGGCACGAGGGCAACGCGGCGGTCGCCGCCGCGCTGCGCCCCACCGACCCGGCGTTGCTGCACTACCGCTCCGGGGCGTTCTACTGCGTGCGGGCGGCCCAGGTCGCCGACGCCACGGCGCCGACCGACACCGCCGACGCCGAACCGGCCACCGACCGGGAGCGCGCCGCCGACCCGCAGCGGGCCACCGACCGGGAGTCGGCCACCGCGCGGGAGCCCGCCGACGACCCGGAGTCGGCCGCCGAGCCGGAGCCGGCCGGGTCCGCGCCGAGTACCGGAGCGTTCGCGCGGTACGCCGAGGCCGCCCGCGACGTGCTGCGCGGCATGGTCGCCTCCAGCGAGGAGCCGATCGCCGGCGGCCGGCACAAGGTGTTCGGCCGCGCCGACCTGGCGATCGTGCCGACCACCTCCACCATCGCCTCGCACCTGCCCCGCGCGGTCGGGATGGGGCTGGCCGTGGAGCGGCTGCGCCGGCTGGACACCGTCGGGCGGCGTGCCGGGACCGGGGTGCGGGTCGGCAGCGGAGCGGGGGCGGCGCACGCTCCCTGGCCGCCGGACGCCATCGTGGTCTGCTCGTTCGGCGACGCGTCGGTCAACCACGCCAGCGCCACCGCCGCCTTCAACACCGCCGGCTGGTACGACCACGCCGGGTTGCGCATCCCCGTGCTCTTCGTCTGCGAGGACAACGGGCTGGGCATCAGCGTCCGCTCGCCGGAGGGCTGGGTCGAGGCGACGCTGCGCGCCAAACCGGGCATCCACTACTTCAGCGCCGACGGGGCCGACCCGGTGCGGGCGTACGAGGTGGCGCGCGAGGCCGCGGCGTGGGTACGCCGGCACCGGCGGCCCGCCGTGCTGCACCTGCGCACGGTCCGGCTGATGGGCCACGCCGGCGCGGACGCGGAGTCGGCGTACCGCAGCCCCGCCGAGCTGGCCGAGGACCTTGCGCGGGATCCGGTGGCCGCCACCGCCCGGCAGCTCGTCGACGCCGGTGTGGCGACGGCCGAGGAGCTGCTGGCCCGGTACGACGAAACCGGCTGGCAGGTCCGCCGGCTGGCCGAGGAGGTGCTGGGCGAGCCGAAGCTGACCTCCGCCGCCGACGTGGTGTCGGCGCTGGCGCCCCGCCGCCCGGTGCGGGTGGCGCGGGCGGTGGCGGACGCGGCGGCACGGGCCAGCGGGCCGGGCTCGGCGGCGAGGGAGGAGGCGTTCGGGGGCAAACCGCCGGAGCTGGCCGGCCCGCTCACCCTCGCGCAGAGCATCAACGCGGCGCTCGCCGACGGGCTGCTCGATCACCCCCAGATGGCCGTCTTCGGCGAGGACGTGGCCGCCAAGGGCGGCGTGTACGGCGTGACGAAGGGCCTGCGGGACCGGTTCGGCGCGGCCCGGGTCTTCGACACCCTGCTCGACGAGACGTCGGTGCTCGGGCTGGGCCTCGGCGCCGGGCTGGCCGGGATGCTGCCGGTGCCGGAGATCCAGTACCTGGCGTACCTGCACAACGCCGAGGACCAGCTGCGCGGCGAGGCCGCGACCATGCAGTTCTTCTCGCGGGGCGCCTTTCGCAACCCGATGGTCGTGCGGGTCGCCGGGCTGGCGTACCAGGAGGGGTTCGGCGGGCACTTCCACAACGACAACTCGGTGGCCGTACTCCGGGATGTGCCGGGTCTGGTGGTCGCGGTGCCGGCGCGGCCGGACGACGCCGCGCCCATGCTGCGGACCTGCCTGGCGAGCGCGGCGGTGGACGGCAGTGTCTGCGTGTTCCTGGAGCCGATCGCGCTGTACCACACCCGTGACCTGTATGCCGAGGGTGACGGCGAGTGGCTGGCCGGCTATCCGGAGCCCGGCTCGTGGGTGGCCGGGCATGTGCCGATCGGCCGGGCCCGGGTCTACCGGGTCGGCTCGGCCGACGACCTGACCATCATCACCTTCGGTAACGGGGTACGGATGTCGCTGCGGGCCGCGGCCGTCCTCGCCGAGGAGGGGGTGGGCACCCGCGTGGTGGATCTGCGCTGGTTGGCGCCCCTGCCGGTGGCCGACATCATCCGGGAGTCCTCGGCGACCGGCCGGGTGCTGGTGGTGGACGAGACCCGCCGTTCCGGCGGAGTCGGCGAGGGCGTGATCGCCGCGCTGGTCGACGCCGGATATGTGGGTGCCGCGCGGCGGGTGGCCGGAGTTGACTCTTTTGTACCATTAGGTCCGGCAGCGCGTCAGGTTCTGGTCTCCCCGGAAGCCATTACCGACGGTGCCCGTACGCTGCTGGCACGGTAAATTCCGTTCCACTCGGTGCGCCACTTGCGCGCAGAGGCGCAACTGTGTGGACTTTGCCTGACGGCGTCGGCCCGACGCCGCGAGCACTGACGAAATGAGGAGGCACGCGACAGTGAGCGCGACCGCTGGTCAGGCCGCCGACGGGGTACGCAGCCTGGCGGACCGGTTCGGCATCGAACCGGGGATGGTCGTCATGGAGATGGGGTACGACGACGACGTCGACCAGGATCTCCGCGACGCCCTGACCGACCGCTGTGGAGATCTGGTCGACGAGGACACCGACGAGGTGGTCGACGCGGTGCTGGTGTGGTACCGCGACGGCGACGGTGACCTCTTCGAGCTGCTCGTCGACGCCCTCGGCCCGCTGGCCGACAACGGGGTCGTGTGGCTGCTCACCCCGAAGGCGGGGCGCGAGGGGCACGTTGAGCCGAGTGAGGTCGCGGAGTCCGCGCCCACCGCCGGCCTCCAGCAGACCTCGACCGTCAACGCCGGCCGGGACTGGAGCGGCGCCCGCCTGGTGCTGCGCCGAGGGGCCAAGGCCAAGAAGTAGCCCGCCATCGCTTCCTCGCGCCCGGCGGTCCGCACCGCCGGGTGTGGCAGGCTGGCGTCATCCCCCGACTCGACCCCGAGGAGTCCGCATGCCGATCGAGGTTGGCGCCGAGGCGCCCGACTTCGTGCTGAAGGACCAGAACAACCAGGAGGTCCGCCTGTCGGACTTTCGGGGCAGGCGCACCGTGCTGCTGGTCTTCTACCCGCTGGCCTTCACCGGCACCTGCCAGGGCGAGCTGGCCGAGGTGCGGGACAACCTCGACGAGTACGTGAACGACGACGTCCAGGTGCTGACCGTCAGCGTCGACTCGGCCTACAGCCACAAGATCTGGGCCGACCGGGAGGGCTACCAGTTCCCGATGCTTGCCGACTTCTGGCCGCACGGCGCCGTCGCCCAGGCGTACGGGGTCTTCAACGACGTGGCCGGCTTCGCCAACCGGGGCACCTTCGTCATCGACAAGGCCGGCATGGTCCGCTTCGCCGAGATGAACGGCCCCGGCGAGGCCCGCGACCAGCAGGGCTGGCGCAAGGCCATCGCCGACGCGACCGCCGGATAGTGGTACGCCGTGCGGCCGGGCCGGCGGCGAGCAGGTAGGCTTGCCAGCCACCGGCCCGCCGCACACGGGCGATCCGGGCGCGTAGCTCAGTGGGAGAGCACCCGCCTTACAAGCGGGGGGTCGCAGGTTCGAAACCTGCCGCGCCCACCCTTCAGTGATCGCGTACTACGCGTCCTGGGTCCGCAGCCGGCGCCGTCCGAGCCAGGCACCGAAAGCGGCCATGGCGGCGAATTGAGGCGTCATGAGGATCGGGGGCACGTAGCTGAAAATCTCGAGGCCGTCACCCCAGCCGCCGTGGACATAGCGGTAGACCACAACGGTTGGTAGGACAAACTGCGGCACGAGAGCTGCGACAACCGAGGCGGCAGCGCGCTTCGGGTAGAGGTAGGACGACAGGAACACCGGTACGAAGAGAAAAAATCCGGCCTGCCACCACAGTGGATGCGCGAACTCCGTTTTGTACGAGCTGCCGCTCACGTGGGTGACGCCGGTGGCCGTCAGCAGGGCCAGCACGACCAACACGGTGGAGATGAGAAAGACACCGAGCACTGCACGCCCTGCCGGACCGAGGATCTGTCGCCCTGCCTGTCCCGTTCGTGTCTGCTCGTCCATCCGAGCATCATCACCACCGCAGACAGGCGCGTCGACCCCGTATGGCTGACGCCGTAACCGCACCCGCCGGCGCGACCGCCGGACAGCCGTGCGGCCGGGCCGGCGGCGAGCAGGCCGGCCCGCCGGCCACCGGCCCGCCGCAGAGACGGGCGATCCGGGCGCGTGGCGGCGATGTCAGGACTGGCTGCGGGTCCACTGCTGGTTGGTGCCGCTTCCGCAGGTGTACTGGGTGATGTCGGTGCCGTCCGCCGTGCCGCTGCTCACCACGTCCAGGCACTTGCCGCTGTGTCGGGCGCGCAGCTGGTAGTAGGTGCCGGTGGCGACCCACTGCCACTGCTGGTTGGTGCCCCCGCCACAGCTGTACTGGATGACGTTGGCGTTGTTGGCGGTCGAGGCGTCGGCGACGTCGAGGCATTTGCCGCTGTTCTGGTTGACGATCCGGAAGTAGCCGCTGCCGGCGTCGCGGAACTCCCACTTCTGGTTCGCGCCGCCGTTCCAGGACCACTGCTTGACTTCGGCGTTGTCGGTGACGGCCCTGTCCAGCACGTCGACCACCTTGCCGCTGTTGCGGTTGGTGATGCGGTAGTAGGACGGCGCCTGCCCGGTGACGGTGCCCGTGACGGCGTCGATGGTGATGGTGGGATACCAGGTCAGGCTCATGGTCGTGGCGGAGGGGAAGTCGATCGGCAACCACACGTACTGGGAGTCGTTGACCGGCCCGCCCCAGGCGCCGGCCCAGCGGTCGCCGAGGTAGAGGTAGCTCGTCGTCGACGTGCCCTGGATGGGGAGCACGAAGGCCGACTGGGAGCGGAAGGTGGTCGAGTCGCCGACGTTTGTCATGCCGGTCCACGGACCGGAGATGCTGGACGCCGTGGCGTACCTGGCCTGGTTCGGGCTCCAGCCGGTCAGGCCCGAGGTGAGCAGGAAGTAGGTGCTGCCGCGCTTGAACAGGGCCGGTGCCTCACGGTTGCCGTCGTTCCAGAAGTTGCCGACCAGCGTGGCCACGGTGAGGTAGTCGGCGGTGAGGCGGTAGATGAGGAGGTCGCGGTTCTCGTCGCCGGCGGAGATCATGTAGGCCGTACCGCCGTCGTTGTAGAGCGTGATGTCCCGCGACATGTTGCCCAGCGGCCGGAAGCTGCCGTGGTAGGTGTAGGTGCCGTCGACGGTGGCCGAGGAGGCGACGGCGGCCCTGGCCTCGCCGTAGTCGGAGCCGTTCTCCTTGTGCATCCACATCACGTACCTGTTGGTGCTGGCGTTGTAGATGACCTTCGGCCGCTCGATGTTTGCCGACTGCAGTTCCGCCGCCGACGACTGGGTCAGCACGTTGTTGCGGAACTCCCAGTCGCGCAGGTTGGTGGAGCGGTAGACGGAGACCGCCCGGAACGTGTTGTTGGCGTTGCGGTTCTCACCGAACCAGTAGTAGTAGTCGCCGACCTTGAGCACCCCACCGCCGTGCGCGTGCAGCAGGTTGCCGGCGGTGTCGGTGAACTGAGTGCCGTTGGGGATCGCGACCGGCTCGGCCTGGGCCGGGGCGGCGGCCATGGTGGTGACCGCCACGATCGCCGTTCCGGCCAGGGTGAGCGCTGCCACCAGGGATGGAAGCCATCTGTTGCGTCTCACTACGTTCGTCCTTCCGTGGGCGGGCGGCGACCGCCGCCGGCATCGGAGCGACACCCTCGGACTCCGGTGCGATCGTCCGAACCAATTCGTTCATTAATCTACATCTATCGTTGTAGCCGACGACCTGGTCCGCCGGCTGGTGCCGTTGGGATGCCAGTGCGGGTTCGCCGACGAGGTTCTGCGCGGCAGTGGTGCAGGATGCAGCGGTGACGTCGATCTACCGGACTCCCGAGGGCAGAGACACCATCCGCCGGTGGTGTGCGCAGCAGTTCGACGCGTGGGCGATCCCGCACGAGCGACGCGTCATCCGGGCCCACGGCCACGACACGCACCTCCTCACCGCCGGCGCGGGCCCGGTGACGGTCGTCCTTGTCGCCGGTGACCGCTTCAGCGCGGCGGCCTACCTGCCGCTGCTCACGGCCCTGGCGCGGCAGTACCGGGTGGCTGCCGCCGACATCCCGGGCCAGCCCGGGCTGAGTTCCGACGCGGCGGACGTCGCCGGTGGCGGGCTCACCTGGTACGGCGCATGGCTGAACGCCGTCGTCGAGGAGGCCACCACCGGTCCGGTCGTGTTGTTCGGGCACTCGTTCGGTGGCGCGGTGACGCTCGCCGCCGAGCACCCCCGGGTCAGCGGCACGGTCGCGGTGGCACCCGGAGGACTGTGCCGGCTCAGGGTCACCCCCCGTGTCCTGCTGGCGTTCCTGGGTTGGCTGGTACGGCCACGGGCCGCGTCGAGCCTCCGGTTGCTGCGGCTCCTGTCCGCACCCGGCCGCACGCCCCGCGCCGAGTTGGTGGAGTGGATGACGCTCGTCGCCCGACACGCCCGCCCGGTGAGTGCCGACGATCTCGTGCCGGCGGCGACTCGCACGGTGCCGGTCGTGATCGCGAGCGGAGAGCACGACGTGTTCCTACCCCCGGACCGATTGCGGTCGGCGGCCGAGCAGCGGCTTCAGCTCGACGTCGACATCATCCCCGCCGCCGGTCACCTGGTCACCGACGAGCACCCCGACACGCTCGCCGCCCTGGTGGGCCGGTTGGTCGACTGATCTGGGCGGTGGCGTCAGGAGCGTCACGCGCGTTCGGCGACCAGCACCCGGCTGTGCGTCAGTGACGTGGTGCTCCGGATCGGCACGGACAGTGCGCGCGCCGTGTCGAGCAGGTCGTGGTCGCCGGTGACGGTGAAGCCGTGCCGGGCGAGCAGGGCGGTCATGGCGGCGGGTGTCCAGGTCGAGCGCCATGGCTCGGTCGCCCAGAAACTGCGCCGCCCGGTGGACGCCATCAGCAGCCGTGCGACGAGCCGGCCCAGCGTCAGGGATTTCCCGGGCAACTGGAAGTTGACGACGAGACGGCTGTGCGGTGCCGAGCAGGCGGCGATCGCGGCGACCGTCGTGGAAACCTCGGTCCTGGTCAGATACGGCACGACGCCTTCCCAGATCCACGTCGTCGGCTCGTCGGGGCGGTGCCCGGCGGCTGCCAGCGCCTCGGCGAGCCGGTCACGGCCGAAGTCCACCGCCACGAACGTCGGTGCGGTGCCGGGCAGGCCCTCGGCGCGTTCGCGTTTGTCCCGCTGGCTGCTCGGCTGGTCGACCTCGAAGACCGTCCGGTCGGCGAGTTCCGGCATCCGCCAGGCGCGACCATCCAGCCCGGCCCCCAGGATCACCACCTGCGAGCTGGGGTGGTCCCGTACGGCGTCGTCGATCGCGACCGTGCGGGGCACCATCATCTCGGCGCAGGCCCGCACCGTCTCGTAGTCGACCCGTTGCCGCCACGGCTGGGGAACAGCGGCATCGCGTACCCACTGGACGGCCTCGCGCTCGTCGGCGCGGAGCAGGCGCACGGCCGTCGGGTCCGCGAACCGCCCGGGAGCGATCAGACCGTCCGCCGCCGCGCGGCCCTGGCAGACGAGCACCGCCGTACGGCTCGCGGCTGGCGTCCTCGGCATCGCTCGCGCTCCTGTCCGTGTCACCGGCATCAGCTCTGCCTGCCGACGGTACCGCCGCGCGGAGCCGGTCGGCCCGCCGGACGCGGTGGGCCGCGATCATCACTTGACCGCGCCGGATAGCCTTCGCGGTCATGGGCGCAATCAAACCGTGGCACCTCGCGGTCCTCAGCATCTGTTGTCTGCTGCCGGCGGCGCTGGCGATCGCCGGTGGAGTCTGGGCCGTACGCCGCAACCGCACCCGGCGCTGACTCGACGCGCCGGCCGGCCAGACTGTTAGCGTCGACGGCCATGACGAACGTCGACGAGCACGGTCATCCCGAGCCGCCCGTCGCGGGCGACGAGACCGCCACACTCCTGGGCTCCCTGGACCGCCAGCGCGCCACCCTGGCCTGGAAGACCGGCGGGCTCGACGCCGCCGGCCTGCGGGCGACGCTCGGCCCGTCGTCGATCACCCTCGGTGGGCTGCTCAAGCATCTGGCGCTGGTCGAGGACCTCTACTTCTCACTCAAGCTGGCCGGACGTTCACCGGGGCCACCGTGGGACACCGTCGACTGGGATGCCAACCCCGGCTGGGAGTGGCGTTCGGCCGCCGAGGACACCCCCGAGCAGCTCTACACGCTGTGGCGCGAGGCCGTGGCCCGCTCCCGGGCCACGGTCACCGAGCTGCTCGCCGACGGCGGCCCGGAGCAGCTCGCCCGGGGCGAGTGGCCCGACGGTCGGGTGCCCAGCCTGCGCCGGGTCCTGGTCGACCTCATCGAGGAGTACGCGCGGCACGTCGGGCACGCGGATCTGATCCGGGAGTCGGTGGACGGGCTCACCGGCGAGGACCCGCCACGCTGAACGCGGCCCGCTGCGACCCGGCCCGGGGCACCGCCAGAATGGACGCGTGCAGGACACCGTCGCCGTCGCGCTGATCACCTCACTGTCCACGTTGGCCGCCGCGGCCCTGACCGGGCTGATCGGCGCGCTCAGCACCCGCCGGCAACTCGCCCACCAGCTCACCGTCGCCCGGCAGGAGAGCGCCGACCGGTGGGCGACCCGGCGTGACGAGTTGCGCCGCGACGCGTACGTCGGGTTCCTCGGCGCCTGCGACGCGGCGTACCGGCGGCTGGACCGGCGGTGGGTCGAGCCGGGCCCGGACGAGGTCAGGCCCGGCTACGACGAGACGTACGCGGCGATGCGCGCCGTCGACGAGGCGTACAACCTGGTGTTGGTGGAAGGCCCGGCGGACGTCGCGTCGGCGGGCCGGTCGGTGCTGGCCAGCCTCACGACGGAGTACGCCGAGCAGCGCCGCCTCGCCGACGAGCCGGGCGACGAGGCGGCGCCGCTTCGCGACCGGCACCGGGAGCGTTGGCTCGCGGCCATCGAGGCACGGACCAATCACCGCGTCGCGTTCGTCGACGTCGTGCGTCAGGTGCTGGGCCGAAAGGGGTGACGCGGGCCGGCGGGAGGCGGGGTGGCTACCTCAGCAGGTGAAGCCCCCGTCGACGTTGACCACCGCCCCGGTCACGTAGCCCGCTTCGGGACTGGCCAGGTGTGCGACGGCCGCCGCGATCTCGACGGGGCGCGCGTAGCGGCCGACGGCGGTCCGTTTTCCGCCGCAGGTCAGGGACGCATATCCTCGGGACGGAGCGTACGGGGGAGCGTGATCATGGAGCTGGCAGACATCGACGCCGTGCTGTTCGACATGGACGGCACGCTTGTCGACTCCGACGCCGCCGTCGAGCGGGCCTGGGAGCGCTGGGCGTCCGAGTACGCCGTCGAACCGGCGGCGGCGCTGGCGATCGCGCACGGCAGACCCGCCGATCAGACGATCCGCCGGCTCCTTCCCTCACTCGACGACGCGGCGGTCGCCGTGGCCGCGGCCCGACAGTTGGCGTTGCAGTACGACGACCTGTCCGACGTGACCGCCACCCCGGGCGCCCTCGAGCTGCTGTCGACGCTGGCCCGGTTGGGGATGCCCTGGGCCGTGGTGACCAGCGCCGACCTCCGGCTGGCCGAGGCCCGGCTCGGTGCCGCCGGCATCACCGCCCCCGTGCTGGTCACCGTCGAGGACGTGCGCGCGGGCAAGCCGGCCCCGGAGGGCTACCTGCGCGCCGCCGCGCTGCTCGGCGTGCCACCCGCGCGCTGCCTGGTCGTCGAGGACGCCGAGGTCGGGTTGCGGGCCGGGCGCGCGGCCGGCGCGATGACCGCCGCGCTCAAGGGACTCGACGGCGACCTGCGGCTGGTCGACCTGACGCAGCTGGCGTACGGGTTGGCGTCGGCGCCCACGGCACGCTGACCGGCAGCACCGCAGTAACGGCACCGGCAGCGCGACAGCGCCGACCTGCCGCGTCAGGCGAGCCGCTGGGCCAGCCAGGGGAGCAGGGCGTCGGCCTGCGCCTGCTGGAACGCCCGTACGGTGGGGATGCCGGGCGGCGGCGGACGGCGGGCGCTGTCGGCGAAGAAGCCGGCCAGCCCGGCGTACACCCCGGTCAGCGCGGCCGGGTCGACATCCGCGGTGAGCGGCAACCGGCGCAGCATCGCCTCGGTGTCGTGCCCGCCGTGCAGTCGCACGTTCACCAGCAGCAACGCGGTGTCCAGCCAGGCCGGCCCCCGGCAGGCCCACGGCCAGTCGACGACGGTCACCGTGCCGGCCGCGTCGATCAGCAGGTTGTCGGCCCGCACGTCCACATGGCAGAGCGTGTCCCCGCTCAGCGCGGCGACGCCCTCGTCGGCGGCGTGCCGCAGCTCGTCGAGGTGCGCCCGAACCCACGGATCGAGCCGTGGCGGCGGGTCGGCGGCGATCCGGTGCCAGCCGGCGAAGTCCCCGGCCAGCAGGTCGGCTGCGGCCGGGACGTGCGCGACGGGGCTCGGGGTGAGCGCGGCGGCCAGCGCCTCCAGGGCGCCCAGCACGCGGGTCAACTCGTCGGCCCGCCACGGGGTGCTCGGGTGCCGTCCGTCCACGTCGGAGAAGACCAGCGCCACCCACTCGCCGTCGTCGTGGCAGCCCAGCAGGCGGGGCGTCGGCGCTGTCGCGGGTAGCGCGCCGGCGGTACGGGCCTCGGCGCGGTGCAGGACCGGGCTGTCCGGGTTCAGGGCCGAGCTGACCGCCTTCACGAAGGCCCGCCGGCCGGTCGCGGTGCGGACCCGGTCGGCGGTGCCCGGCGAGAAGCCTCCCGACTGGGACACCGCCTCGACCACCCGGTCACCGATGATGCCCTCCACCGCGGACCGGACCGCCGCCGGCAGATCACCCCAGCCGATCCGCGTTGCTGTCCCCTGCATCCCGCCACGGTGCGCCCGGCCCGTCCCGACGAACAACCCGTTTTCCGGGCATCTCCGGGCGATCGGCCGGGTCGAGGCCCATCTCGGGTATCACGGTGGCGGCGCCGCGCGTGGTTCTGCTGCACTACGCGCTGAGTCAGACGTCGAAGGGGAGGCCCCGGTGGAGTTGACATTGACGCCGATGACCGAGCAGGAACTGGCCCGGCTGTGGGAACCGCTGGAGGTGGGCTACGCCGAGGATCTGGCCGCGCACCGGGGCATGACACCGGAGGCGGCCCGGGAGCGGTCGGCGTAGCAGCTGCGGGAAGGACTGCCGGCGGGCGCGGCCACCGAGGGGGTTCTGCTGCGGATGGCGCGGGTCGACGACACCGAGGTCGGGTGGATCTGGGTGAGCCTGCCCGGGGTGGGCAACGCGGGCGGCCCGACCCGGGCGTGGATTCAGAACATCGAGGTGCATCCGGAGCACCGGGGGCGTGGCCACGCGCGGCGGATGATCCAGCTCATCGAGGCCGAACTGGCCGAACTCGGGGTGCCCGAGCTGGGGTTGAACGTCTTCGGTACGAACACCGTGGCGATGGGGCTCTACCGGAGTCTGGGCTTCGAGGTGACCGCGCAGCAGATGGCCAAGCGCATCGACCCGACGGGCTGAGCCGGGACGGTCCCTCGGGCAGGACTGTTCGCCCGACCAGCGGGAAACCGCTGCGGACCGCACCCGGGGAGGAGCGACGGATGACGCATGGCGCCGGACTGACCATCGGTGTGCTCGGCTCGTACGGCGGCCGGAACCTCGGCGACGAGGCGATCCTCACCGGCCTGCTCACCGATCTACGCACGCAGGAACCGAACGCCCGGATCATCGTCTTCTCCCGCAACCCGGAACACACCCGGGCCGCCCACCCCGACGTGGAGGCGGTGCCCTGGGAAGGCGTCAGCCGTACCGACTCGGCGCTGGTGCTCGCTCAGCTCGACCTGCTCATCCTGGGTGGCGGCGGGATCCT
This sequence comes from Micromonospora sp. MH99, assembly GCF_021442385.1. Lineage (GTDB taxonomy): Bacteria > Actinomycetota > Actinomycetes > Mycobacteriales > Micromonosporaceae > Micromonospora. The sequence goes on along the minus strand of NZ_MUZA01000077.1, from coordinate 3,651 downwards.
CTACGACCGGGAGGCCCGCCGCTACCTGCGGGTCGTCCGGGTCGCCCAGGAACGGGGCCTGCCCCTCATCACGTACGCGGTGGGGGTCGGGCCGCTCAGCGACGCGGTCGACACGGGCATGGTCCGGGAGACGCTCGCCAGCGCGACCCAGGTGACCGTCCGCGACCAGGAGTCCCGGATGGTCCTGGAAGAGGCGGGACTGCTCAACCCGATCACTGTCACCGCCGACCCGGCGTTCCTGCTGCAGCCGGCCGACTTCCCGGCGCACCTGCTCAGCGAGGAGGGGGTGCCGGCCGGTAAGAGGCTGGTCGGGATCAGCGTGCGGGAGCCGGGACGGGCCGCCGAACGCCTCGACGTCGACGGCTACCACCGGCTCCTGGCCCAGATCGGTGACTTCCTGGTGCACCGCATCGACGCGTACGTGCTGTTCGTGCCCATGGAACGCGACGACATCCGGCACTCGCACGGGGTGTTGTCGCACATGGTCGCCGCCGAGCGGGGGCGGATCCTGCACGGCACCTACTCACCGGAGCAGGTGCTCGGGCTGATGCGCCACTTCGATCTGGCCGTCGGCATGCGCCTGCACTTTTTGATCTTCGCGGCGATGGTGGGCACGCCGTTCCTGCCGTTGCCGTACGCCGGCAAGGTCTTCGACCTGGCCCAGCGGCTCGGTGTGCCGGCGCTGCGGGGCGTGGAGCGGGAGGTGGAGGGGCCGCTGCTGGCCGAGGTCGACCGGCTCTGGGACGAACGCGCGGAACGCGCGGAGGCCACCGCCCGGCGGGTCGCGGAGGTCTGCGAGCAGGCGCGGGGCACCTCGGAGGTCACCCGTGGCGTGCTGGACAGGCTGCGCACTCAGTCCCTCACCCGGGTCTGACCCGGGCTCACACCGCCGGCCCGGTCCACCGGTAGCGCCACTCGCGGCTCTCCTCGCGGGCGGACTCCAACTCGTAGATCTGCGCCTGGGCCAGCCCGCCGGACCCGATGTGGTGGTGGGTGAGCGGCGGGCGGCCGTTGGTGTCCAGCTCGACGGTCACGGTCTGCCCGTCCGCCGCGCCGCCGACGAGGAGGATCTGCACGGAGGAAGCCATGCGCCCATCCTGCCCGTCGCGACGGCACCTCGCAGCGGGATGCGGGGCAGCGCGGGGGCCCCGACGTGGTTACGGTCGGCGAATGACGGAGCAGACCATCGATCCGACGCTCGGCCCGGTGCTCGCCCGCGTCGGGGACGAGCGCGCCGTGCTGACCTCGTTCCTCGACTTTCACCGTGGCGTGCTGCTGCGCAAGCTGCGTGGCCTGTCCGACGCCGACGCGGCCCGCCGGCTGGTGCCCTCCGCGACCACGCTCGCCGGGCTGGTCAAGCACCTGACGCTTGTCGAGCGGAACTGGTTTCCGGTGCTGCTCGCGCCGGAGCCGGGTGACGTCTACCTGAACTCGGAAGAGGACGCGGTCGCGAGCTTCACCCTCGACGAACGCGACACGCTCGACGGGCTCGTCGAGGCGTACGAGCGGGCCTGCGCCCGGTCCCGGGAGGTCGCCGCGCGTTTCGACCTCGACCACGTGGTGCCGCACCCGCAGCTCGGTGAGGTGTCGGTGCGCTGGATCCTGGTCCACCTGATCGAGGAGACCGCCCGGCACGCCGGTCACGCCGACATCCTGCGCGAACTGACCGACGGGTCGACCGGCGCGCTCTGAGCCCGGCCGCCCCGTCGTCATCCGGCGGGTAACAGGCCCGGCGGATACTCCATGCCGTCGTGGGCGCAGGCCGCCGCGGCGACCCGTGCCGCGTACCGGGCCGCCTCCGTCAGGGGCTCGCCCCGCAGCCGCCCGGCGATCAGCCCGGCCGCGAACGCGTCGCCGGCTCCGTTGCTGTCCACCACCGGTCCCGGCGCGGCGGCGGGCGGCACCACCAGCCGCGTGCCGTCGCCCGGGTACAGCTCGGCGCCGTCCGCGCCGCGGGTCACCACAACGGTCCGGGGCGCCAGCGTGCCGGCGAGCGCGGCGGCGTGTTCGCCCAGCCGCACCCCGCTGACCAGGACCAGATCGGCGGCCTCGGCGAACGGCCGGTGGTAGGGGTTCGTGCCGTCCCAGTCGTGCAGGTCGGTGGAGAGCGACACGCCCGCCGGGAGCGCGGCCCGCATGGCGGCCAGCGACGGCACCACCCAATCCATGATCGAGAGGTGTACGTGCCGGGCGTCCGCGACCAGTTCGGCGATCTGACCGGGCGAGAACGGCGGGTCGCCCCGCCACGGGCGTGGGTCGTACAGCGAGGTGCGCCGACCGCCCGGGTCCACCAGGTTCACCGAACGCCGGGTGCCGCCGCTGTCCTGTGCCAGCACCGCAGGCACCCCGGCCCGGGTCAGCGCCGCCCGGACCAGATCGCCGGCCGGGTCCGCGCCGAGCGTGTCGACCACCCGGACCCGCAGGCCGAGCGCCCGGCCGGCCAGCGCCACCCCGGCGCCGGTGTTGCCGATGCGCAGCTCGATCGGTTCGACGGTGTGCGAGTCGGCGGCCGGCAGCGGCAGCGCGGGCACCCGGACCCGCACATCCACCCCGAGCCCGCCGACGACCAGGAGATCGACCATGGTGCCGACGCTAGCCCAGCCCGGTGACGGGTGCCGTGTCGCCGACGCGCGGACACCCTCACCTGAAACACAGCGGCCGCGGGTGTCGTGCGGTGGGCGCTGACGCGCGTCGCACCGGGCCGCCTATCCTGGGCGCGGGCGGCAAAGGGGGAGTAGGTGCTGGTCATCCATGGGCTGTGGAAGCCCGGCGACGACTCGACCACCGGCCTCGCGGTCTGGGCCGAGGACAGCGCCGCGCCGCCGGCTCCGACGCGCCCCGGCCGGCCACCCCGGGAGCGCCCGCATCCCTTCGCCGCCGGCCACGCCGACCTCGTCGCGGCCCTCGCCGACGCGGCCGAACCGGCCCGTCCGGCCACCGCGCTGCTCACCCTGCCCACCCGGGCGGGCGTGCCGACCGACTCACCCGAGCTGATCCGGACCGCCGTCGCACCCCCGGCCCGCGGCCGGCTCACCCTCGCCGCGTGGCAGGTGCCCACCCTGCTGTACGCCCCAGACGACGCCCTCGCACTGCTGCGCGCCCTGGACGACCTCCCGGCGGTGTCCGGGGCGACCCTGCGCCACCTCGCCGAGCTGGCCGACTTCGCCGTCGACCTGGTGGCCCGGGGCCGCGTCCTGCCCGGCGTCCACGCGCCGGTCCACGAGACCGCTGCCGGCCCGGTTGCTGCCGGTGGGGCCCGGTCGGTGGCGGACCGGGCGGCCCAGGTGGTCGCGCGGGCGGTCTGGCGTCCGCTGTTGACCGGCACCGATGCGGCCTGGGCGCGGTCGCTGGCGCTGGCCCTACCGCCCGCCGCCCGCGCGGCGGCCACGCCCGGCGCCACCGAGGTGGCGGGTGCGGCGCTGGTGGCGGACGCTCTCGACGCGCTCACCGACGCCGCCGCCCGGGTGGCCCTGGCGGCCACGACGCTGGCCCGAGGGGTGCGTCCCGGTGGGCCGGCGCCGGCCTGGTTGGCCGCGCTCGCCGGCGCCCGACGAGGTCACCGAGCCGATCCTGGCCCCCCGCCAGCTGCCGGGAGATGCGCCGCTCGCCGCCAGCCGGACCGGCGACGCCGTGCCGTCCGCCCTCGCCCCG
>NZ_MUZA01000076.1 GCF_021442385.1 Micromonospora sp. MH99 | reverse complement strand
CTGGCCCGCGTCGAGCTGCGCGCCGGGGACCTCGGCGCCGCCGGGCGGGCGCTGCCGGACTGGCAGGCGCCGCCGGCCGCCGACTGGCCCCTTCCGGTACGCCTGGACGCCGGCCTGCTGGAGGCGGTGCTCGCCGACCGGGCCGGGGACGCACGCCGGGCCGGACGCGTCCTGGAGCAGGTGCTGGACCTGGCCGGCCCGCAGGGCTGCCGCCGGGCGTTCACCCGGGCCCAACCGTCGGTGCGGGACCTGCTGGCCGCCCACCTGGATGCCGGCACCGCGCACTTCTCGCTGGTCAGCGATCTGGTCCGGGGCGTCGAGGAGAGCGCGCCCCGGCCGGCGGCCGAGCCGGGTGGACTGCTCGACGAGCCGCTCACCGAGCGGGAGCTGACCATCCTGCGCTACCTGCAGAGCATCCTGTCCAACGTGGAGATCGCCGCCGAGCTGTCGTTGTCGATCAACACGGTGAAGACCCACGTGCGCAACATCTACCGCAAGCTCGGCGCGACCCGCCGGCGCGAGGCGGTCCGGCGGGCGCGCGAGCTGCGGCTGATCTGAGCGGCCGGGCAGCCGCCCGGACCGGCGTCACGTCAGGCGTTCGCCGCCGCGTCCACGGCGGCCAGCAGGTCGGGCAGGTCGTACCCGCCGTCGTGCCGGACGTCGTTGACGAAGAGCGTCGGCGTGCCGTTGACCCCGCTGCGGATACCGCCGACGAAGTCCCGACGGACCCGGTCGGCGTACGCCCCGCGCTCCACCTCGGCGTTCAGCTCGTCCGTGGGCAGGCCGAGCTGCTCGACGCCGAGCGAGAGGTGCACGGGGTCCAACTGGTCCTGGTGTTCGTACAGCCAGTCGTGCATCTCCCAGAACTTGCCCCGCGACGCGGCGGCCTCCGCCGTCTCCGCGGCCCGTTCGGCGTACGGGTGGACGTTGGCGATCGGGAAGTAGCGGTAGATCAGCCGTACCGTGTCGGCGCGCTGGCGCAGCAACTCGTGCAGGTTCGGGTACGCGGCACCGCAGAACCGGCACTGGAAGTCGCCGTACTCGATGATCGTCACCGGGGCGTTGGACGGCCCGCGGACGTGGTCCTCGATGGTCACCGGCTCCCGGAGCCGGGCGGTGACCTGAAGTGGCGTGGTCATCCGGCCATCACCTTCCGATCGCGGGCGAGGTTGTCCAGGGCGTCGAAGATCCCGTCCGCGCCCGGGTTGACGTCGGGTTTCGACAGGTAGCTCCACGCCACAGTCCCGGCCTGGTCGAGCACCACCAGCGCCCGGGCCGCCTCACCCTGCGGGGTGTACGCGCCGTACCGGCGGGCCACCTCGCCCTTGGGCTCGAAGTCGGACAGCAGCGGGAAGGCGATGCCCCTGCTCTCGGCGAACGCCCGGTGCGACCAGATGCTGTCCACCGAGATGCCGAGCACCATCGCCTGGTACTGGTCGAACACCGGTGCCGCCGCCTGGTAGAGCGACATCTGGTCCCCACAGACGGGGCTCCAGTCGGCGGGGTAGAAGACGAGCACGACCGGGCGACCCCGGAACTGCTCGGGGCCGGTCTGGCGCCCGTCCGGAGTGCTCGCCAGGGTGAAGCCGGGCGCGGGGCGCCCGGGTTGGATCAGCCCGTTCGGATCACTCATGCACCCAGCCTGCCTGCGGGGCGGGTGAGGCCGGCTCACCCGCCCCGGGTGGTTGCGCGCTCAGCGCAGGACCGGCGCGACAGCGATGTGGTTCTGGACCTCCCGGATGCCCGGTGCGGACCAGGCCACCTGCTCCACCTCGGCGCGTTCGGGCATGGAGTGCACCAGTCCGGCGAGCACCGCCGTGTCGCCGTGCACCCGGACGGTGATCCGCTCGGCCTCGGTGGCGCCGGCCCGGGCCAGCGCGTCCACGATCTGGTCGGCAACGTTCGTGCCGTCCGGCGGTGCGTTCGGCCGGACGGTGACGCCGTTGCTGACCCCCCGTACGCCGGTGAGCCGGCAGACCGCTCGTTCGGCGGCCCGGCGCTGGTACTCCCACTCGACCTCGCCGTGCAGCGTCACCCAGCCGGCCGAGACGGTGACCTGGAGCTTCTCGATGGGCACGAACGCGTCCCACTCCAGGGCGTGGCCCGCCGCGGCGGCCAGGTCCGGGTCGGCACGCTCGTCGCCGCCGGGCAGCTGCACGGTCAGGTCGTTCGCGACCGCCCGTACTCCGACGACCCGGTGCGCGGCCCGTTCCCCGGCCCACTTCTTCGCGTAGCTGTCCACCCGTCCGGTCAACGTGACGACGCCCTCGGCGACGGTGACGCCGATCTCGTGCGGCTGCACCCGGGGCTCCCAGGTCAACTCGTCGAGTACGGCGGACTGGATGTCCTGGTCGGTCCGCGTGATCGTCGCGACGGCCATCGGGCCCTCCCTCCGCTGCGTGCGCTGGCTGGCGGACCGGGTGACGGCCGTGGCCGGCAGGCCCGCCGGGGTCCGATCGTGCCGGTCACCGGGGTGAGCGGACCTCACCCGATCCGGACGACGGATCCGCCGTACCCTGCCCGTGCCGCGCGTCGACCGGGCACCGTCGTCGATGATGGGAGCGCTTCCATAGCGGCGTCGAATCGGTTAGGGTGAGTGCGTTCCTCGATCGCGGGAGCCTCGCGTCGGGTGGTTGGAGCCAGGGCAAGCTCCGATCCGTCCCCCCGCGTCGTCGTCCGTCCCCCGGGCCACGGCGCACCACCTCCGGTCGATCCTTCCCCGCGTCGTCGCCCGTCCCCCGAGCCGCGACGTCACACTGGTCGATCCCGTCTCCCGGGTCTCCACCCCCGGAGAGGAACCACAGATGCCCAGATCACTGGCCGGCGCTCTCGTGTCGGCGTTGGCGGTCGCCACGGCCGTCGTGGCGGTCCCCATCACCGCCGCGGGCTCTGCCGCGGCCCCGGCCGCCGCCGAGGCGTACACCTGGCGCAACGTCCTGGTCGGCGGCGGCGGCTTCGTGCCCGGCATCGTCTTCAACCCCACCGAGAAGAACCTGATCTACGCGCGGACGGACATCGGCGGGGCCTACCGCTGGGAGCAGTCCAGCCAGTCGTGGACGCCGCTGCTCGACTGGGTCGGCGCGGACCGCTGGGGCTACAACGGCGTCGTCAGCATCGCCACCGACCCGGTGCAGACCAACCGGGTGTACGCGGCCGTCGGCATGTACACCAACGGCTGGGACCCGAACAACGGCGCGATCCTGCGCTCGTCCGACAAGGGCGCCAGCTGGCAGATCACCGAGTTGCCGTTCAAGAACGGTGGCAACATGCCGGGCCGGGGCATGGGGGAGCGGCTGGCCGTCGACCCCAACCGGAACAACATCGTCTACTACGGCGCCGAGGGCGGCAACGGGCTGTGGCGCAGCACGGACTACGGGGCCACCTGGGCCCGGGTCACCGCCTTCCCCAACGCCGGCAACTACCGGGCCGACCCCAGTGACCCGAACGGCTACAACGGGCAGAACCAGGGCCTCACCTGGGTCAGCTTCGACAAGAGCACAGGCACCGCCGGGTCCACCACCCAGACGATCTACGTGGGCGTGGCGGACAAGGAGAATCCCGTCTACCGCAGCACCGACGGCGGTGTGACCTGGACGCGTATCCCCGGGCAACCCACCGGCTACCTGGCGCACAAGGGTGTCGTCGACCCGGTCGGCGGTCACCTCTACATCGCCACCAGCGACACCGGCGGCCCGTACGACGGCGGCAAGGGCGACGTCTGGAAGTTCACCCGCTCGACCGGTGCCTGGACGCGGATCAGCCCGATTCCCTCCACCAGCGGCGACGACTACTTCGGCTACAGCGGTCTGACCATCGACCGGCAGCACCCGAACACGCTGATGGTGGCCACCCAGGTCTCCTGGTGGCCGGACGCGATCTTCTTTCGCAGCACCGACGGCGGGGCGAGCTGGACCCGGATCTGGGACTTCACCAGCTACCCGCAGCGGTCCAAGCGCTACACCATGGACATCAGCTCGGTGCCCTGGCTGACCTTCGGCACCAACCCGGCGCCTCCGGAGGAGACGCCCAAGCTCGGCTGGATGAACGAGTCGGTCGAGATCGACCCGCACGACTCCAACCGGATGATGTACGGCACCGGCGCCACCATCTACGGCACCACGGACCTCACCAAGTGGGACACCGGCGGTCAGCTCACCCTCCGGCCGATGGTCCGGGGTTTGGAGGAGACCGCAGTCCTCGACCTGATCAGCCCGCCCAGCGGGGCGCCACTGATCAGCGCGCTCGGCGACGTCGGCGGGTTCCGACACACCGACCTCGACACCATCCCGTCGATGCTCTTCACCCAGCCGGTCTTCACGAGCACCACCAGCCTGGACTACGCCGAGAGCAAGCCGGCCACGCTGGTCCGTGCCGGCAACTTCACCGACGCCGACCGCCCCAACGACAGCCACGTCGCCTTCTCCACCGACGGCGGCGCGACCTGGTTCCAGGGCACCGAGCCGTCCGGCGTCAACACCGGCGGCACGGTCGCGGCGGCGGCCGACGGCAGCCGGTTCGTCTGGTCGCCCGGCGACGCCGGCCAACGCGTCGTCTACTCCGTCGGCTTCGGCAACTCGTGGTCCCCGTCCACCGGCATCCCCGCCAACGCGATCATCGAGTCCGACCGGGTCGACAGCAACCGGTTCTACGGCTTCAGCGGCGGGCGGGTCTACCTGAGCACCAACGGCGGTGCCAGCTTCACCGCCACGGCGGCGACCGGGCTGCCCACCACCGACGTACGGTTCAAGGCGCTGCCCGGTCGGACGGGTGAGCTGTGGCTGGCCGGGCCGGGTGGGCTGTGGCGCTCCACCGACTCCGGTGCCAGCTTCACCAAGCTGGGCGGTGTCAGCGCCTCCGGCAACGTCGGCTTCGGCAAGGCGGCCCCCGGCCGGACCAACCCCGCCGTCTTCCTCTACGGCACGGTGGACGGTCAGGCCGGCGTGCACCGCTCCGACGACGGCGGAACGACCTGGGTCCGCATCAACGACGACCGTCACCAGTACGGCAACCCGACCGAGGCGCTGACCGGCGACCCCCGCGTCTACGGCCGCGTCTACCTCGGCACCAACGGTCGCGGCATCCTGGTCGCCGACCGCACCGGCGGCACGCCGCCCCCGACCACGCCGCCCCCGACGACGCCGCCCCCGACGACCCCGCCTCCGACGACGCCGCCTCCGACGACCCCGCCTCCGACGACGCCGCCCCCGACGACGCCGCCTCCGACCACGCCGCCCCCGGCTGGGGGATGTGCGGCGGCCTACCGGGTGACCGGCTCCTGGTCGGGTGGATTCCAGGCGGAAGTGGTGGTCAGCAACCCCGGCACCCGGCCCATCGCCGGCTGGACGCTGGGCTGGACCTTCCCCAACGGCCAGCAGATCAGTCAGCTCTGGGGCGGCACCCACACCCAGACCGGGGCGGTCGTCTCGGTCGTGGACAGCGGCTGGAACGGCGCGCTCGGCGCCGGCGCCAGCACCACGATCGGCTTCCTCGCTTCCTGGACCGGCAGCAACGCGCCACCGGCCACCGTGAGCTGCACGAGTCGCTGACCCGGTGGCCCGGCGTCGTCCGGGCCACCCGAGAACACCGGTCCGCCGGGGCTGCCTGAGGGGTCCGGCACCCCGGCGGACCGGCCCGATCCCGATCGTCGAGCCACCACCGGGCAATGCGAACGGGCCCCGTCGACCAGAAGGTCGGCGGGGCCCGTTCGGGTTGTCGGGAGCTAGTCGTCCAGGCCGACGGGGGAGTTGGGGCGGTCGACGTCGACGAACTCGACGTCGTCCACCGCGCGGTCGTCCCGGCTGCCGGCGGCACGGGCAGCGGAGCCGACGGCCCAGCCGACCGCCGCGCCGACCAGCGCGGCCCCGATCAGGAGCGTCCACGGCAGCGCCGGCTGGCGCCCGGCGAGCGCGTCGAAGGCGCGCGAGGCCCGACGACGGGCCTCCTCCGCCGCGGAGCCGACCAGGTCACCCGCCCCGTCGGCGAGATCGCCGCTGCTGCGACGGGCCGAACGGGCGGTGTCCCGGACACTGTCGCCTGCAGAGCTGACGGCGGAGAGCAGGTGCTCCCACGCCTGGTCCGCGATCCGCTCCGGCTTGCTGCGCCGGTCCAGCAGGTTGGTTCCGAACATCGTGGTTACCTCCTCGGGTGCCGAAGCCGCCGGCCACTTCGGACCTCGGCGTCTGTCCAGCGCGGCAGGTTTCGCTGATGTCGCAGTGCCCCGGGCCGGTCGGGCGCAAACCCGGTCGGCCGCGGCTCACCGGATCGTCAGCGCACCGCCACCACGGCCGCGCCGCGGGCGAAGTCGTCATCGTCGTCGTCATCGTCGTCCCCGCCGCCGAAACCGCAGGCCAGCACGAGGGCGAGCAGCACGCCGACTCCGGCCAGCCCGGCCAGTCGCTTGATCATCGAAGGTCCTCTCCGTCACGGTGGGTATCCCGGGGCTGATGCTAGGTGGCGTCGGCAACCGCCCGACGGGATCGGACCGGACGCGTTCGCGGGACCCGGACACGACACGCCGGTCCCAGTCGGTGCCGGCGTACGGGGTGGGTCGGTTGTCGGGCGTGTCGGGTCGCGCCCGCTACCCTGGTCCGGCGACGCGTCGGTTCCGACCGATCGTGGAGTGGTCAGATAACGAAAAGTATTGGTTGATCAGATACCGAAAAGTGGGGATATGGGCGACTTTGTGCGCCCGGATCCGTGAATTGCTCATCCCGAGGGGTGGCGACCGAGGCCGTCGGAGGAATACTCTCGGTCGCGGCCCGCGTACTGATGAGACGCCCGGGGGACGGGCGGGTGGAGGTGCTCGCGTGAGCCTGTCGATCGTGAAGTCGGTCCTGTCCGGTGGTGTCGTGGAGATCGCCCCCCGGGGCGAGATCGACGTCGACACAGCGTACGAGGTGCGTGAAGCGATTGCGGAGGTGCTGGCCAAGAGCCGCCCGCTCCGCATCGAGCTGAACATGAGGCTGGTCACCTTCATCGACTCGGTCGGCATCAGCGCCATGGTCGCCGGCTTCCAGACCGCCGAGGTCAGCGGCGTCAAGCTGGTGGTCACCGAGCCCAGCCGGTTCGTGCACCGTCAACTCTGGGTGACCGGTCTGCTCGGTCTCTTCGGCGCACCGGAGCCCTACTTCGCCGGGGCCGCCACCCCCGAGGTGCTTCCGGGCGCCTGAGCGCCGGCCGTCCCACCGTCAGGGTTGCTCGTCCAGACCGGTCAGGTCCACGTCGGTCACCTCGGTGACCGCCCGGATGGCCGTCACCGACGCGTACCCGGCGGCCAGCAACGCCAGGTCCGTCCCGGGCTGCGCGGCCTGGCCGGGCTCCTCCAGCGCGGTACGCACGAAGCCGTGCCCCGACTCGGCCACCGTCATCTGCACCTGACCGAAGCTGGCCAGGGAGCCGCGACGTACCCCGCGCAACTGTCCGTGCGCCAGGTCGGGTGCGTTGACGTTGAGCACGCTCTCCGGCGGCGCGGCGGTCAACCGGGGGAGCAGGTCCAGGGCGACCCGCGCGGCGGTGTCCCAGTGCCGTTCGGCGTCGCGTACCCGGGCTGCGGCGTCCACCGCGGCCCCGCCGCTGCCGGCCGTCGCCTCGCCCGCGGAGAGCACGTCCAGTGAGACGGCCATCGCCCGGCACCCGTTCGAGGCGGCGGTGAAGGCGGCGCCCACCGTGCCGGAGTGCAGCACGGCGCGGCCGGCGTTGGCGCCCCGGTTGATGCCCGACAGCACGACCGTCGGCGGCGGGCCGAACGCGCCGTGCAGCGCGATAAGCGTGATGAAGCCGGGCGAGCCGGCGACCCCGTACGCCGGCACACCCGCCAGGTCGGGCAGCGGATGGTCGTGCACCACCACGCGTCCGTCCCGTTCCACAGCGCTCATCGCGGCGCTGGCGCCACTGGCCTCCTCCCGCGGCGCCGCGACCACCACGTCCAGGCCCCGCTGGGCGGCAGCCAGCGCCAACGCCCGGATGCCCGGCGCGGCGATCCCGTCGTCGTTGGTGACGAGCACCCGCAGCGTCATCGCTCGACCACCCGGTCGGCCAGTTCGTCGGGGGTGGTCCGCTCCTGCTGTCGGCTGTCCGCCGGGACCAGTTGGACGCGCTCCACCAGTCCGGTGATCGAGTCCAGCCGTCCGGTGCCCAGCCCGTGCCGGGTCACGTTCAGCGCTCCGGCCGCGGCGCCGGTGCGGATGGCGGTCCGGATGTCGCCACCACTGGCGATCACGGCCGCCACCCCGGCGGTCATCGAGTCGCCCGCACCACGCGGATCGGCGGCCTCCAGCCGGGGCATCCGCACCTCGAAGAGTTCCCCGTCGATGAGCGCCAGCGCCGGCTGGTCGGCTCGGCTCACCACCACCGTCTCGGCGCCGGCGGCGTGCAGGTCGTACATCGCCCGGGTCAGCTCGGGGCCATCCGCACTACGGGCGCGACCGTCCCGGATCAGCTCCTCGTGACTCACCTTGAGAAAGAACACGCCGCTGTCCAGTACGGCGCCCAGGTGATCGCCGGACAGGTCGACCACCACCCGGCTGCCGTTGGCGCCGAGGTCGGCGGCGAAGCGGCGGTACAGGTCGGCCGGGACGAGCCACGGCGCGTTCGGGCCACTGAGGACGCTCACGTCGGCGCGCAGTCCCTCACCGAGCGCCAGGTTGTACAACTCGTCCAGCTCGTGGCGGCTCAGTCGGTCCCCAGGGACGTCCACGACCTCCTGTCGGGATCCGCCCCGCCGGTCGTGCACGTACCCGCCGCTGCCGGAGTCGCGCACCACCACCTTCAGGTCCACCCCCTCGCTGACCAGCAGCGGCTCCAGCACCTGACCGATCTCGCCACCGAGCGCGGCGCAGAGCACCACCTGAACCCCGAGCGACAGCACCATGCGGGCCTGCCAGACGCCCTGGCCGCCGGGGTGCAGGTGCAGTTCGGGCTGGTCGTTCGGCTGGTCCACGGTCACCGTCAGCTGCGGGGTGGGCGCGAAGACCATCACGTGCCCGCTCACCGGTCGTCACCGAACATGCGTCCACCCTTCGTCACAACCGGTGATTTCCTATCAGCCGACCGTAATCGGAACGCTGCGCGAATACCGGGACAACGCACGGTGTCCGTCCGGGCGTTGCCAGCGTGAGCCGGGTACGGGACGATCGTGCGACCAGCGACGTCGGGGAGACGGTGTGCTCAGCAGCGACAGCTTCAGCTACACCGTCCAGGCCCGCTGCTCACTCGCCGAGGCGGCGGCGTTGTTGAGCGACCTGACCCGCCAGGGCGACCTGCACCCCCTGATCGTCCGGGTCCGCCGGGTGCGGCCCCGTCCGGGCGCGCAGGCCAGCTACACGATCAACGACAGGCTGGCGGTGGGGCCGTTGCGCTTTCGCACCACCTACCAGGCGGATGTGCTGATCTGCGAGCCGGACGAGATCGTCACGGTGGCCCGCCAGTGGCCGGCCACCACCGTCCGCAACCACACGCGGCTGCGCGCCGAGCCGGACGGGCTGGTCCGGATCGACGTCGACATCACCCTGCGCGCGCCGACGCCCCTGTTCCGGTACGCCTTCGGCCAGGCCCGCGCCGCCCACCTCGCCCTGGCCACCCGCCTAGGCGCGGCCCTCGACCGCCCCGCGCCCTGAGCGCGCGACCCGTCGAGGATGCCTGATCGCCGCGACGCCAGCGCAGCCGGGACCGCCCTATTCGGCGCAACGCAAGGCGGCCCGGCCTGGCATGACGCGGCCCGGCCTGGCATGACGCGGCCCGGACTGGCGCGACGCGACCTGGCCTGGCGCAACGCGGCCCGGCCCGGCCTGGCATGACGCGGCCTGGCCTGGCCCAACGCGGCCCGGCCTGGCATGACGCGGCCTGGCCTGGCCCAACGCGGCCCGGCCTGGCATGACGCGGCCTGGCCTGGCGCAACGTGACCTGGCCTGGCGCAACCCGGCTCGACCCGGCCGGGCCCGACCCGGCGACCGGATGCGTGAGCGTGGTCCTTTGCTCTGCTTCAGCGGAGTCGACAGGTAAGGGCCATCCGTGTTGCCTCCGCTGAAGCAGAGCAAAGGACGTGCGCACCCCCCTTGGCACCCGGCGCGCGGCCGTCGTGATCAGGCTCGTACCTCGCCCGTCCCCGGCGTCATCGCGATGGTGGCGGCGTTGGTCATCCCGTCATCGCGCGATCATGCCCGGTGCTGGCGGCGCGAGGAGCCTGCGTCGCGGCTTGTGCGGTCCCGGCGCGGCGAGGTCGCGCGGGTCGGCGTCCCCAGGGCTTGTACGTGGAGAGCACTGTCGCGATGATCATGAGACTGGTCGACACCGCGGGCGCGATCACCAGGTCGGCGCGGTCCCGGGCGGGCAGGGCGGCGCCCAGCGCGCTCGCGTGCCGCAGGTTCGGGGTGAGCAGGAACAGCACCAGCCCGACCATCACCGTGGTGATCACCAGCTTGACCAGCACCCACCGGTAGCGCACCAGGCCCCACGGGGTGAGCAGCGCGCTGGCGACGCCGACGAGCCAGACGAGCACGCTCAGCGGCGCGAACAGCACCGTGCCGACGAGCCCGGCGACCGGGTAGACCACTGCCGGGTCGGCGCCGCGCTGTGCCGCGATGCCGAGGGTGAGCAGCACCAGGTCGGCCCCGAGCCAACCAAGCGAGGTGATGAGGTGCAGGGTGAGCAGCGCCTTGCGGGTGGCGGGCGGTATTCGCGGCATACCCGAATGCTGCCGGCCCGGCCCGGCCGGGTCGTCCGACCGCCGGCGACGTCCGGGGTACGTCCGCTGACGTACCCGGGGCCGGCGCACTCGCTCGACGGTGCGCCGGCCACCGACAGGGTTAGTACACCGACAGGTGTACGTGGTTGGTGTGGTCGCTGGAGGGGTCGCCGTTCCCCCCGCTGTACGACTTCCACCCGCTGCTGGGCAGCCAGATCTGCCTGTACCAGATCACGTAGAGCACGGCGAGCCGGTCGGAGTTGCGGATGAAGTAGGCGGCCAGGTTGCTGCCGTACGTCTTGTCGCCGCCGGTGGCGTCCCCACCGAAGCCGCCCTTCTGCGCGGCGAAGTCACAGGCCCGACCCTTCGGGTGTTCGCCCGAGCCGCCCGAGCGGTGACAGGAGACGTACCGGGTGAAGCCGGCGGCCTTCGCCTGGTTGAGGGCGTGCAGGGTGCGGGGGGTGATGCAGCCGCTGGCCGGGGTGGGGTCGTTGATGCTGCACGACTCGGACGGCCAGGAGCCGTCGGAGTTGCGCGGCGCGGGCTGGGCGTTGGCGGTGGAGGTGCCCCGGTTGGAGCTGTCGTCGGCGGCGGTGGTGCGCGGCTTGCTGGTGGCCACCGTCAGGGCCCGTTCGGCCTGCTCCTTGCGCTTGGCCATCACCTCGACCTGCTTGCGCTGCTCGCGGATCTCGCCGTCCAGGGCGGTGCGGGTGCGGTTGGCCTCGTCCCGGGTGGCGTGCAGGTCGCGCAGCACCCGGTCCTCGTTGGCGGCCACCACGTCCAGCGCGGCCGCCCGGTCCATGAAGCCCTCGGGGGTGTTGGTGTTGAGCAGCGCCGAGACGGTGCTGAGTCGACCGGTGCGGTAGGCCACGCCGGCGATCTCGCCGACCTTGCCGTTGCGCACGGTCATCTCGGCCTCGGTGGTCTTCAGCTTGGCCGCGAGTTGCTGCTGTCGCTGGACGGAGGTGTCCAGGGCGCGCTTCGCGTCCAGGTAGCCCTTGCTGGCGGCCTCCAGTTGGGCCCGCAGCGCGGGGGTGCCGCCCTCCTCGTCGCCGTCGGGCGCCGCGGCGGCCCGCAGGCCACCGGGGGGAGCGGCGGTGGCGGCGCCCACCGGGAGGGCGACGCCGAGGGTGACCATCATGACGATCAGTGCCGCGAGTCGGGCGGCGGGTGGTCGTGCTGGTGCCACTACGCATGTCCTTCCGTCAGCCGCCGACCGGGTTAGCTGACGGGTTCGGGACGGAAGATCCCTACCGCTGACGCGGATGCACCCCAGGAACATGGTTCCCCGGTTCGCCCTCTCGGGTGATTAGGCGGCGGCCGCCACCGGCGCCGGGAGGGCGCCGCCGGGTGGTGGCCGGGGACGAGCCTACCGGTGCAGGTGGGGCGTGTGCAGTCGATGTGACGGAAGGTGTCCGCACCACCACCCAAAATGACTGCGTCAGGTAAGGGATCACCACTCGATCGAACCGCAGGCGTCCGGGGCGGCGCCGGGCTCGATCTGGAGCGTGGCGTGCTCGATGCGGAAGTCCTCCCGCAGGGCGCTGCGCGCCGCGGTGAGCACCGCGCCGACCTCCCCGCCGGGCGCCATGATCAGGTGTGCGGAGGCCACCTCCATGCCCGAGGTGAGCGTCCAGACGTGCAGGTCGTGCACCTCGACGACGCCGGGCACCGCGGCCAGTCGGTCGTGCACTGCGGTGACCTGGAGGTGTTCCGGGGCGGCCTGCACCAGGATGCGGACGGCGGCGCGGCCCAGCCGCCAGGTGCGCGGCAGGATGAACACGCCGATGGCGACCGCTACCAACGGGTCGGCCCACCACCACTCGGTGACCGCGATGAGCAGCGCCGCGCCGATCACGCCGAGCGAGCCGAGCAGGTCGCCGAGCACCTCCAGGTAGGCGCCCTGGAGGTTGATGCTCTCCCGGGCGCCGGCGCGCAGCAGCGCGAACGCGACCACGTTGGCGAGCAGGCCGAGGACGGCCACCGCGAGCATCGGGCCGGTCAGCACCTCGTGGGGGTCGCCGAACCGCCCGATCGCCTCGATCAGCACGTAGACCGCCACGCCGGAGAGTAGGACGGCGTTGGCCAGGGCGGCGAGCACCTCGAGGCGGTAGAGGCCGAAGGTGCGCTGCGGGTCGCCGGTGGCCCGCCGGGTGGCGGTGATCGCGGCGAGCGCCATCCCGATGCCCAGCACGTCGGTGAACATGTGCCCGGCGTCGGAGAGCAGGGCGAGCGAGCCGGTGTGGAAGGCGGTCACGCCCTCGACCACCATCAGGGTGGCGAGCAGCCCGAACGCGGCCCAGAGTCGGCCCCGGTGCTGGTGGGCGGCGTTGGCGACCGACCCGTGGTGGTGGTCATGACCTGCTCCCACGAGATCCACCCTCCTTCGCCACCCGGGACCCGGTCAAATGTATGCTCACATCGCTATGTATGCAACTGTACGGGGAGGGTCCACCCGCCGACCCCGCAACCCGCAGGTCAGCCGGTCGGGTCGATGGTGGTGAGCCGCTGGGTGGCCCGCGAGAGCGCCACGTAGAGCGTGCGTACGCCGGAGCCCGGATCGGCCCGGATCTCGCTCGGGGCGACCAGCACCACAGCGTCGTACTCCATGCCCTTCGCCTCCAGGCTGGTCACCACCTGCAGCCGCGCCGCGCCGAGTGAGCCGAGCCAACCGGCGACCTCGTCGCGACGGGTGACCGGCGTGATCACCCCGACCGTGCCGTCCACCTCGGCCAGCAGGCCGGAGGCCGCCTCCACGACCGCGGCCTCCAGGCCGGCCGGCGGCACCACCAGCTCGACCGGGTCGACCCCGGTGGAGCGGACGGCGGTCGGCAGCGACAGGTCCGGGTAGAGCCGGCGGATCTCCGCCGCCGCCACCGCGAAGATCTCCGCCGAGTTGCGGTAGTTGGTGGTGAGCGTGAAATCGTGCCGCTTGCGCCGGCCCAGCGCCTGGTCCCGGGCGCGGGTCAGCTCCTCGGGATCACCCGTCCACGCGGTCTGCGCCGGGTCGCCCACGACGGTCCAGGAGGCCAGACGGCCCCGCCGCCCGACCATCCGCCACTGCATCGGCGAGACGTCCTGCGCCTCGTCCACCACCACGTGCGCGTACTCCCGGTAGTCCTCGGGACGCTCCCGGGCCGCCGCGCGGGCGGCCCGCTGCCGGTCGCTGGCGGTGCTCAGCTCGCGTACGCCCCCAGCGAGCTGGAACGGATCGCGGCGGGCCCGCGCCGGCTGCATCGGCTTGCCGAGCAGCGCGTCCAACTCGTCCAGCAGCGCCACGTCCGCGATGGTCACACCCGCGGTGTCCAGGCTCTGGTACGCGGTCGTGAGCAGCCTGATCTCCGCGCCGGAGAGGATCCCGCCGGCGTACCGACGCAGCCGATCCGGGCGAGCCAGCCAGCCGAGCACGTGCCGGGGGTGCAGGCGCGGCCACCACGCCTTGAGGAACTCCCGGAACTCCGGCCGCTCGGCGATCTCGCCCTCGAAGGCCCGCTGCTCCGGCAGCCGGGTGATGCCCACCGCGCGGGCCTGCGCCCAGAGCGCGGCGAACACACCGTCGAAGCCGGCCCGGCGTGCCTCGTTGCGCCGGGCGCCACGGTGCAACGCGCGGTCCCGGATCCGGTCCAGCTCGGCCCGGTCCAGCCGCAGCAGCGTGCCCCGGTAGAGCAGCCGCAGCTCACCCGGGCCGCCCGGCACCGCGTCGCGGGCGGCGCGCTCCAGCACCCGGCGCATCCGCAGCGAGCCCTTCACCGCCGCCACCTCGGGCGGGTCGGTGCGGGTGGCGGTCATCCCGGGAAAGAGGGTGCCCAGCGAGTGCAGGGTGGCCGTGTCCTCGCCGAGCGAGGGCAGCACCGAGGCGATGTACTCGACGAAGACTGTGGACGGCCCGACCACCAGGATGCCCCCGCCGGCGTACCGGCTGCGGTCGGAGTAGAGCAGGAAGGCCGCCCGGTGCAGGGCGACAGCCGTCTTGCCGGTGCCCGGGCCGCCCGCGACGATCGTCACCCCGGAGCCGGGCGACCGGATCGCCTCGTCCTGCTCCCGCTGGATCGTCGCCACGATGTCGCGCATGCCCCGACCGGTGGCCCGGGACAGCGTGGCCAGCAACGCGCCGTCGCCGACCACGGTCATCCCCTCCGGCGCGGCGGTGGGGTCCAGCAGGTCGTCCTCGATCCGGGTCACCCGCTCGGCGCGGGACTGGATCGTGCGGCGACGCACCACGCCCAGCGGCTGCGCGGGGGTGGCCTGGTAGAAGGCGGAGGCGGCCGGCGCGCGCCAGTCGACGACAAGCGTCGTGGCGTCCTCGTCGCGGATGCCGAGCCGCCCGACGTGCAGCACCTGCCCCTCGCGCAGATCCAGGCGGCCGAAGACCAGCCCCTCGTGCTCGGCGTCGAGGGTGTGCCGCCGCTGCGCGGCGTGAAAGACCATCGCGTCGCGCTCGACCAGCGCGCCGAACGTGCCTACCCGCGCCATCCGGTAGCCGTCGCGTTCGGCCCGAACCGCGGACTGGCGCAGCTCGGCCAGTCGGGCGTACACCCGGTCGAGGTGCCGTTGCTCGACGGCGATCTCCTGCTCCAGGGCGGTCTGGTCGGTCAACGCACGCTCCTTCGATGTCGCCGGCAAGCGGCGCGAACCGCGCGGGCCAACCGCAGAAGGGTACGGCCCCGAGCCCGGCGCTTCGCGCCCGAGGTGCGCGAACGTGCTCAGCGACGCGTCCCGGTCGCGCTCGCGTCGAGCCCGTCGCGCGGCGGTGCGGCGAGCACCCGACGCAGTACGCCGGTCAGCGCGGCGTTCACCTCGTCCGGGCGTTCCATCATCAGCATGTGTCCGGCACCCGGACAGACGGTCAGCTCGGTGGCCGGCAGGGCGGCGGCGATCGACTCGGCGCACGGCGGTGGGGTCAGCCGGTCCCGGTCGCCGACCAGGGCGGCGGCCGGCAGGTGGGCCAGCGCGGTGAGGGTGTCCAGCCGGTGCTGGGCGCCGATCGAGGCGCGGAAGCCGCCGATCGAGCGCAGCGAGGCGCGGGCCACCGCCGAGGTCACCAGCCGGATGTCGGAGGGATCGCAGCGGTCGCCAAAGAGCATCCACCGGATGCTCGGTTGCAGCGCGTTCAGCAGCGCCCGGGGCGCGCGCCACGAGCCGCACCGGGCCAGGACACCGGCGCCCGTCGTCTCGGCGAGCCGGATCAGCCGGGCGATGCGCGGCGAGAGCCCGTAGACGGTGTGCGTGTGCCCCTCGGCGGTGGTGGAGACGAAGACCAGGCCGGCCGTACGGGCGGCGAAATGGTCGGGGTGGCGGTGCGCGTACTCCATGATCGTCATTCCGCCCATCGAGTGCCCGACCAGGACCACCTGGCCGCTGGGCGCGACCGCGTCGAGAACGGCCGCCAGATCGTCGCCGAGCTGGGCCAGGGTGGCGGTGGGCAGCGCCATGCAGCTGGACCGGCCGTGGCCGCGCGCGTCGTAGGCGACCACCCGCACCGCGTCGCCGGCCGAGGCGGTGAGCGCGTCCACCTGCCGGTGCCAGCTGCGCCCGTCCAGCGTCCAGCCGTGCAGCAGGACGGCAGTGACCGGGGCGTCCGCGGGCCCCGTGACCTCCACGTGCAGCCGTACGCCGTCGGGCATACCGACCTCGAACCGCTCCGGCATCGCCACCTCCCCGGGCCGCCCCGGCATCACCAGCACCGGATTACCCGGCGGTAACACCGGCTACCCGCCGGAACACCCCGCCAATCGCGCTCGGCGAACATTCCCGACCCCGCCCGTGGCCGCGGCCCGCGGGCCAAGCTGAACGGCATGGAGGTGGCGGGACAGGGGCGGCAGGCCGGCGGTACGCCCCGCGCCGCGCTGGCCGAGCTGCTCGCCGGCAACCGGCGGTTCATCAGCGGCCAACCCGTGCACGGCCACGACGTCACCGCCGCGGCGGCCGCCTCCGGGGACCAGCAGCCGTACGCGGTGGTGCTCGGCTGCATCGACTCGCGGGTGCCGCTGGAGGCGATCTTCGACCAGACCTTCGGCGCGATCTGCGTGATCCGTACCGGTGGGCACGTGCTCGACCGTGCGGTGCGCGGCTCCATCGAGTACGTGGTGGGTCAGCTCGGCGTGCCGCTGGTGCTGGTGCTCGGACACGAGCGGTGCGGGGCGGTGGGAGCGACGGTGGACGCGCTGCGATCGGGGGAGCGGCCCGGCGGTTCGCTCGCCCACCTGGTCGAGGAGATCGCCCCGGCGGTCACCGAGGTCGGGCTCGACGATCCGGCGGTGCATCCCCTGGCGATCCGCCGGCACGTGCGGCGTACGGTCCACGCGCTGCGCGCGGACGACCTGCTGGTCGGGCCGGTCGCGGCCGGTCGCGTGGCGGTGGTGGGTGGCCTCTACGACCTGCGCACCGGCGAGGTCGCCCTGCTCGACCCCACCTGAGCGCCGGACGCGAAACCGCCCGCCGGGAACTCCCGGCGGGCGGTTTGCTGGTGCTGTGGTGGGGGAGGGCTCAGCCCTCGAAGACGCCGGCCGCGACCAGGCGCTTCTCGGTGGCCTCCCAGCCGTCGTTCGGGTGAACGGCAGCCAGGTTGTTGATCTCCGCCCGGATCTTGGCGGCGTGGCCGGCGGCGGCCAGCACCCGGATCTCCTCGACGAAGGCGTCGGAGTCGGTGCGCAGGTGCGCGGTCTTGCCGTTGGTCAGGTTGCGCACGTAGGCGTGCTTGCCGCCGTTGAGCGGGATGAGGTACTTGAACTCGCCCAGCACGCTGAGGGCGCCACCCTGGCCAGCCTGGCCGGCCCGGACGGACGCGCGCGCGGTCTTAGAGGTGTTGCTCGCCACGGAGGTACTCCTTGCAAGACGTACGGGAGGACTGGAACGTCCGGGGGCTGTGTGCGGGCCACCACCGGGGTCGACCCACGAAGTTGTGCGCGGCACAAGCCGCCGATGGAACTGTACAGGACCACGACATCAGGCTGGTCGTCGCGGTGTCCTGAGAGGCAACGGAGACCACCCGTCCGGCTATTCCGACCGGCGAATTTTCCGATTCTCTGGCGCACCATCCGTCACACGGGTAATCATGTGTTGCACGAGCCACTCTGGTGGACGAGGTCGTAGGGGAAGACGCACCTCGCTCTCCGGGAGGTCACCGTGCCAACGCGTGGCGTCGTATACGTCCACTCGACCCCGCTCGCCGTGTGCTCGCACGTCGAGTGGGCGATCGCGCGCGTCCTAGCCGCGCCGGTCAACCTGCAGTGGACGGCTCAGCCCGTCGACCCCGGCGCACGCCGGGCCGAGTGCGGGTGGACCGGCCGTCCGGGGACGGGCGCCGAGCTGGCTGCTGCCCTCCGGCAGTGGCCCATGATCCGTTTCGAGGTCACCGAGGAGCCGAGTCCCGGCGCCGACGGTGAGCGCTTCATGTACGTGCCCGCCCGTGGCCTCTTCCGGGCCACTGTCGGGGCCGCCGGCGACATCCAACTCGGCGAGGACCGGCTGCGGGCGCTGATGGCCTCCGCGCGGGCCCCGGAGGCGCTGTCGCACGCCCTCGACAAGGCGCTCGGCACCGCCTGGGACGCTGACCTGGAGCCCTACCGGTACGCCGGGGACGGGGCGCCGGTGACGTTGCTCACCCGGGTCGGCTGACCGCCGGCACCGTCCGCTGGCCAGCCGCTCCCTGGCGCTGCGACCGGTAAGGTCAAGTTGCCCCGATAAGGGGGAAGCTGGTGGGATGGGCGGGTGCCGATTCGCCCGCGACACGCCGGTGTCGCCGTCGCCGCCCTGACCGCCCTGCTCGTCTCCGGCTGCTCCGGCGCCCCGGACCGGCCCGACCCGACGCCCGGCCCGACCGGCGCCTCGGCGGCCCCGAGCGCTCCCGCCGCGACCCCGTCCGACGACCCGGCCGCGCGGGCCGCCGCCCTCGTCGCGACGCTCTCCGACGAGGACCTGGTCGGGCAGGTGCTGATGCCGTACGCGTACGGCGACTCGGCCACGAAGGTCTCGACCGGCTCCGCCGCCGGTAACCAGGCCCTCGCCGGTGTCGACACCCCGGCCGACATGATCGCGAAGTACCGGCTCGGCGGGCTGATCCTGGTCGGCTTCAGCGCCGACGACCCGACCAAGGGCAACCAGGAGACCACCAACGTCGACAACCCCAAGCAGGTCCACGAGCTGACCACCGGGCTGCGGGGCGCCGCCGGGCGGCTGGCCGCCGGCCCGGCGCCCTTCCTGATCGGCACCGACCAGGAGTACGGCGTCGTCACCCGGGTCACCGACGGGGTCACCATCCTGCCCAGCGCGCTCGCCGCCGGTGCGGCCGGCGACCCGAAGCTGACCGAGGCCGCCTGGCGGGCCGCCGGCGCCGAACTCGCCGCGCTGGGCATCAACATCGACTTCGCCCCGGTGGCCGACGTGCTGGCCACCCGCAGCACGGTGATCGGCTCGCGGTCGTTCGGGGCCGACCCCAAGCAGGCCGCAGCCCAGGTCGGCGGCGCGGTCCGGGGCCTGCAGGCCAGCGGCGTCGCGGCCACCCTGAAGCACTTCCCGGGGCACGGCCACAGCGCTGACGATTCGCACAAGGACCTGCCGGTGCTCACCCAGTCCGCGGCGGCGTTGCAGAGCGGCGCGTGGCCACCGTTCACCGCCGGGTTCGAGGCCGGCGCGATGGCCGTGATGTCCGGCCACCTGGACGCGCAGGCCATCGACCCGGGCACCCCGGCGACCTTCTCCCACAAGCTGCTCACCGACGTGCTGCGAGGCCAGCTCGGCTTCCAGGGCGTGGTGATCACCGACGGGATGAACATGCCGCCGGCGAAGCGCTGGGCACCTGGCGAGGCCGCCGTCCGGGCGTTGAACGCCGGCAACGACCTGATCCTCATGACCCCGAACGTCGGTCAGGCGTACGACGGGCTGCTCGCCGCCCTGCGCGGAGGCTCGCTGCCCCGGGCCCGGCTGGTCGACGCGGTCACCCGGGTACTGACCATGAAGTTCCGGCTGGCGACGGCCCCCACCGAGCCGATGTCCACGCTGAACACCCCGGCGCACCGGGCGGCTGCGGACGCGCTGGCCGCCGGTGCGGTCACCGTGCTGCGGGGCGCCTGCGGCAAAGCGGTGCACGGGCCCGTGACCGTCACCTCCTCCAATGGCCGCGACGGCACCCGGGCGGCGCTCACCGCCGCGTTGACCAAGGCCGGCGTGACCGTGAAGCCGAGCGGCGGGACCGTGGTGCACCTCGTCGGCTACGGCGACGGCGACAGTGACCTGCGCGCCGACGCGGCGGTCACCGTCGCCATGGACACCCCGTACGTGCTGGCCAAGGCCACCTCGCCGACGCTGCTGGCGACGTACTCCTCCAGTCGGGCGTCGATGACCGCCCTGGCCGCCGTGCTGGCCGGTAAGGCCCGCCCGGGTGGTCGGTCCCCGGTGGCGGTGCCCGGCCTGCCCGCCACCACCTGCGGCGCGTGATTCCCCCCGGCCCGCGGGCCGGAAATCGCGTCGCCGGAGAGGGCGTCGACCTGGCAGCCTCGTCGCATGGCAACCCCACAGGGCTTCCGGTACGACAGGCGTGCTGACGGCACGGTGGTGATCACGCATCACGGCCGGGTGGCGGGCAAGCTGCGCGGCACCCGGGCGGCGGAGTTCCTCGCCGAGGTCGACGACGACCCGCAACTCGTGATGGCCCGCTGGACCGGCAACTACCGCCATGGCAACGAACGCACCGCCAGGCAGCATCCCCGCAACCGGGGCTGAACGTGCCGAAGGGCCCCCTCGCGAGGGGGCCCTTCGGTGAAACCGCAGCTCGGCCGCTGTCTCACGGCCGCTGTGTCACGGCCGTGCGAAGACGAGCGCCACGTTGTGGCCGCCGAAGCCGAACGCGTTGTTCAGCGCGGCGGGGATCTCCATGTGGCGTGCCTTGTGCGCGGCGACCTCCAGGCTGAGGCCCGGCTCCGGGTCGTCGAGGTTGATCGTCGGAGGGACGACACCGTCGCGGATGGCCAGGATCGTGGCGATCGACTCCAGCGCGCCGGCCGCACCGAGCAGGTGACCGGTCATCGACTTCGTCGCGGCCAGCACCGGGTGATCGCCGAGCGCCTTGTGCAGCGCGCCGATCTCCAGCATGTCGCCGACCGGGGTCGACGTGGCGTGCGCGTTGACGTGCACGATGTCCTGCTTGGCGATGTCCGCGTCCGCGATCGCCCGGGCGATGGCCCGGATGGCGCCCTCACCCTCGGCGTGCGGCTGCACGATGTCGTACGCGTCGGAGGTGATGCCGGCGCCGGCGAGGCGCGCGTACACCCGGGCGCCGCGGGCTGCGGCGTGGTCGGCACGCTCCAGCACCACGATGCCCGCGCCCTCACCGAGGACGAAGCCGTCGCGGCCCCGGTCCCACGGGCGGGAGGCCCGCTCCGGGTCGTCGTTGCGGGTCGACATGGCCCGCATCGAGCTGAAACCGGCGATCGGCAGCGGGTGGATGACCGCCTCGGTGCCGCCGGCCACCACCACGTCGGCCCGGCCGGCGCGAATGATGTCCAGACCGAGCGCGATCGCCTCGGCGCCGGTGGCGCAGGCACTGGCCACCGTGTGCACGCCGGCCTTGGCGCCCAGCTCCAACCCGACCCAGGCGGCCGGACCGTTCGGCATCAGCATCGGGATCGTGTGCGGGGACACCCGCCGCGGCCCGGACGCCTCCAGGATGTCGTCCTGGGCGAGCAGGGTGGTGGCACCGCCGATGCCGGAGCCGACGCTGACGGCCAGCCGCTCCCCGTCAAGGCCGGAGTCGGCGAGGCCGGCGTCCGCCCAGGCCTGCTGCGCCGCGATGATCGCGATCGCCTCGGAGCGGTCGAGCCGGCGCAGTCGGACCCGGTCCAGCACCTCGGACGGCTCCACGGCCAACTGGGCGGCGATCCGGACCGGCAGTTGCGCGGCCCACTCCTGGGTGAGGGCACTCACCCCGGAGCGGCCGGCGAGCATGGCGTCCCAGGTCGACGCGACGTCCCCGCCAAGCGGGGTCGTCGCGCCGAGCCCGGTGACGACGACGTCAGGACGACTCATGATCAGGACTGCGCCTCGATGAAGCTGACGGCGTCCCCGACGGTCTTGAGGTTCTGCACCTCGTTGTCCGGGATCTTGACGCCGAACTTCTCCTCGGCGGCCACGACGACCTCCACCATGGAGAGCGAGTCGACATCGAGGTCGTCGGTGAAGGACTTCCCCTCGGCCACGTCGTCCGGGTTCACCCCGGCAACCTCTTCGAGGATCTCGGCGAGGCCGGTGGTGATCTCGTCACGGGTCATTGCGGTTGGTTCCTCTCATAGGGGGTTCTCCGGCGGCCGGCGTCGCCGACCGCCGCTCCTCGACGCGTACGCGTCCGAGGGGGTTTCAGGGGCAGCGGACGACCTGACCGGCGTAGGTCAGGCCACCGCCGAAGCCGAACAGCAGCACCGGGGCGCCCGACGGCACCTCCCGACGCTCGACCAGCTTCGACAGGGCCAGCGGCACGCTCGCCGCCGAGGTGTTGCCGGACTCGACGATGTCCTTCGCGATGATCGCGTCGGGGATGTTGAGCCGCTTGGCGATGCCGTCGATGATCCGCGCGTTGGCCTGGTGCGGCACGAAGGCGGCCAGCTCCGACGGGTCGACCCCGGCCCGTTCGCACGCCTGCAGAGCCAGCGGCGCGATCGCCGTGGTGGCCCAGCGGAACACCGACTGGCCCTCCTGCTGGATGTACGGGCGCCAGCCCTCGATGCGTACCGCCTCGCTCTTCTCCGGCGCGGAGCCCCAGACGACCGGGCCGATGCCGGCCGGCTCGTCGTCGGCCGTGGCGGTGACCACCGCGGCGCCCGCGCCGTCACCGAAGATGATGCAGGTGGAGCGGTCGGTCCAGTCGGTGAAGTCGGACAGCTTCTCGGCGCCGATCACGAGCGCGTTGCGCGACGCCCCGGCCCGGATGGCGTGGTCCACGGTGCCGAGGGCGTACGCGAAGCCCGAGCAGGCGGTGTTGACGTCGAACGCGCCCGGCGCGGCGATGCCCAGCTTCGCGGCGACCCGGCAGGCCACGTTGGGGCTGCGGTCGATCGAGGAGCAGGTGGCGACCACGACCAGGTCGATGTCGGCGGCGGTGAGCCCCGAGTTGGCCAGCGCCTTGCCGGCGGCCGCGGCGGCCATGTCGGCCACCGTCTCGCTGTCGGCGATCCGCCGGGTGACGATGCCGACCCGGTCGCGGATCCACTCGTCGTTGGTGTCCACGAGCTGGGCGATGTCGTCGTTGGTCACCACCCGGGATGGCTGGTAGTGCCCCATCGAGACGATGCGACTGCCGGTCATGAGTGTCCTCCGATGGGGGCGAGCGGTTGGCCCGGCGTGCCGTGGCGGGCGATCAGGTCCCGGGCGGCCGGCAGGTCGTCCGGGGTGTTCAGGGTGACGATCTCCGGGGCGCCCTCGCCCTTGAGCTCCCGCTTGACCAGGCCGGCGAGGGTGCCGGCCGGGGGCAGCTCGATCACGCCGGTCACGCCGCGCTCGGCCAGCGTGCGCATGCACAGGTCCCAGCGCACCGGGGCGGTGACCTGGCGGACCAGCCGGCGCACCAGCTCCTGCCCGTCGGTGACGGCGGTGCCGTCGAGGTTCGACAACAGGAGACGGGCCGGATCGGCGGGGGCGATCCCGGCGGCGACCGTGGCCAGCGCGGTCTCGGCCGGGGCCATGTACGGCGTGTGGAACGCGCCGGCGACCTGGAGTCGGATGACGCGGGTCTTCGCCGGCGGGTCGGCGGCGAACTTGTCCAGCCCGTCCAGCTCGCCGGCGGCGACGATCTGGCCGGCGCCGTTGCGGTTGGCCGGGTGCAGCCCGTGCGCGGCGATCGCGGCGAGCACCTCGTCCGGGTCGCCGCCGAGCACTGCCGCCATCCCGGTCGGCTCCAGCGCGCACGCGGCGGCCATCTCCCGACCCCGGATGCCGGCGAGGGTGACGGCGGCTTCGGCCGAGAGCACCCCGGCCACCGCCGCGGCGCCCAGCTCGCCGACGCTGTGGCCGGCGGTGAGCGTCACGGCGTCCAGCGGCAGGTGCTCGGCGGCGAGCAGCGCCGCCGCGACGAGCAGCGGCTGGGTGCGGGCGGTGTCCTTGATTTCCTCGGCGTCGGCGGCGGTGCCGAGATGCACCAGGTCCACCCCGGCCAGCGCCGAGAACCAGCGCAGTCGCGCCTCGGTGCCGGTCAGGTCGAGCCAGGGGGTCAGGAAGCCGGGTTTCTGGGAACCCTGGCCGGGACTAAGTACGGCGAGCACGCCTATGACTCTCCCGGATACGCGTGGGTAGCGCTGTGCCGAGGCCCACCAAACCGCACTAGAACCTTTGGAGGTTTCTCACAAAGATCGGCGGGGATCATCACTGCTTTGGGTGGATTTCCGGGCGGCCGGGGTCAATGTCTGGGTCGGGACCGCCGTGACCACCGGGACCACCGGATCCAGCCGACCGACGGTCAACGCCACCTGGAGGGCGAACGCGTCCCGCGGCGACAGCGGCGAGAAGCCGGTCACCTCGGCGATGCGGCGCAACCGGTACCGCACCGTGTTGGGGTGCACGAACAGCGCCCGCGCCGCGCTCTCCAGTGTGCCACCGGCGGCCAGGAAGGCGTCCAGCGTCTCCAGCAACTCGCCACCGGCGCGCACCAGCGTCGCGTACACGTCGTGGCGCAACCGGCGACGCGCCTCCGCGTCGCCGGCGAGGGCCCGCTCCGGCAACAGGTCCGCGGCCGGCACCGGCCGGGGGGCGGTCGGCCACGCCGGCGCCGCCCGGAAACCGGACAGCGCGGCCCGCGCCGACTCCGTCGCCTCATCCAGACTGGGTACGGCCGGGCCGACCACCACCGGGCCGTCACCGAACGCGTCCAGCAGCTTGCCGGTGGCGCTCAGCGGATCCGCCGCGCCGCCCAGCACGATCACCAACCGGTCGCCGTGCACCCCGCCGATCACCTCGACGCCGATCCGCCGTGCCTGCCGGTACACCACGTGCAGCACGGCGGAGACCTCACCGCCGGGGGACCGGCCGACCGCCACCGCGACGGGCGGCGCGTCCGCCCAGCCCAGCGCGGCGGCCCGGCTCGCCAGGACGTCCGGCGAGTCACCGCGCAGCAGCGCGTCGACCAGCAGGGCCTGCAACCGGGCGTCCCACGCGCCGCGCGACTCGGCGGCCCGCGCGTACACCCGGGCGGCGGCGAACGCGATCTCCCGGGAGAAGCGCAGCACCGCCTCGCGCAGCAGCTGCTCCTCGCCCTCGGCGGCCAGCTGCGACACCTGCTCCTCGACGACGTCGATGGTCACCTTGATCAGTGCCACGGTCTGCTGGAGGGTGATCGACCGGGCCAGCGCCTGCGGCGCCGCGGCGAACACCTCGTCGGAGACCTCCTGGGTGCTGTCCGCCGTGCCGCCGCCGTCGCGCAGCCACTGCACCAACGACCGGGCGCCCGCCTGGGCGACCAGCATCACCCAGGAGCGCTGGTCGGCGGGCAGGGCGCGGAACCACGGCAGCGTCTCGTCCATCCGGGCCACGCTGGCGGTGGCCAGCGCTCCCGCCGAACGCTCGATCCGGCGCAGCGTGGCCGCCAGCTCCCCACCCTCGGGCGTACTCACCGCCCTAGCCTGACACGTCGTGAGCAGGCCATCCACGCCGGCACCGGTCGGCGCTCCCGGGACGGCCGGTCCCGGCACAGGGGTCACGGCGGCGCGGGCAGGCCCAGCTCCTGGGCCAGGATCGCCGCCTGCACCCGGCTGCGCAGGTCCAGCTTCGCCAGGATCCGGCTCACGTGGGTCTTGGTGGTGCTCTCCGCCAGCGCCAACCGGTCGGCGATCTGCTGGTTGGACAGGCCCATGCCGAGGCAGGCCAGCACATCGCGTTCACGCGGGGTCAGCGTGTCCAGCGCGGATCGGGCGGCCGCCGAGGCGCCGGGCGCGGTGGCCGCGAAGGCGGCGATCAGACGACGGGTCACCGAGGGGGCGATGAACCCCTCACCGCGCGCCACGGTGTGCACCGCCGCCACCAGCCCAGCCGCGTCGGTGTCCTTGAGCAGGAACCCGGACGCCCCGGCGCGCAGCGCGCCGAAGACGTACTCGTCCAGGTCGAACGTCGTCAGCACCAGCACGTCGGCGAGCTGGTCGGTGACGATCGCCCTGGTCGCGGCGATCCCGTCGAGGCGCGGCATCCGCACGTCCAGCACCGCCACGTCGGGGCGTACCTCCCGGCACAGCCGGACCGCCTCGTCGCCGTCGGCCGCCTCGCCGACCACCTCGATGCCCGGCGAACCGCCCAGGATCAGGGCCAGCCCCGCCCGTACCGCCGGCTGGTCGTCCGCGAGCACCACCCGTACCGGGGCGGCGTCGCCCGAGCCCGGCGCCGGCGCGGTCACCCGCCCTCCCCGGTGGGCAGCGCGGCCCGGACCTGCCAGCGGCCGTCGTGCGGCCCGGCGGTGAACCGGCCGGCCAGCAGCGCGGCGCGCTCCCGCATCCCGATCAGCCCGGCCCCGGCGCCCGGCAGCGGTGACCCGTCCGGGCGCACCGGGTTCTCCACAGTCAGCACCACCTCCGCCGGCCGGTACGCGATGGTCAGCTCCGCCTCGCCCGTGCCGTGCTTGAGGGCATTGGTCAGCGACTCCTGCACGATCCGGTACGCGGCGAGGTCGACCCCCACCGGCAGCGGACTCGGCGTGCCGTCGGTGTGCACCCGTACCGCGAGGCCCGCCGCACGGATCCGCTCGATCAACCCGTCCGCCTCGGCGAGCCGCGCCGTGACCGCCTCCGGCACCGCGCCGACCACGCCCGCCGTGCTCCGCTCACCCGCCTCCGGCTCGCGCAACAGCTCGATCATCTGCCGCATCTCGGCTAGGCCCTGCACGCTGCTCTCCCGGATCACCCGCAACGCCGACTCCACCTGGCCGCGCTCCAGCCCCGGTACGGACAGCACGGCGGTGGCGTGGATGGCCACGGCGCTCAGGTGGTTGGCGACCACGTCGTGCAGTTCCCGGGCCATCCGCGCCCGTTCGGCGCCGACCGCCTGGCGGCGGTCCAACTCGACCAGCCGGGCGGTCTGCTCGGCCCGTGCCCGCTCGGCGGCGGCCTGGTCGCGGTACTGCCGCACGCTGATCCCGGTCAGCACCGGCAACAGCCCGGCGAGCACCACCGGCACCCCGACGGCCGCCCCGCGCCACTGCCCGAAGCCGAGCACGCCGGCCACCGTCCCGATCGCGCTCAGCGTCGCGGTGATCCCCAGCAGCCACCGCCACAGCCGGGGCGGGCCGTACACGCAGGCGTCGTAGAGCACCTGCGTGTAGATCACGACGGTGCCCAGCGAGTTGCCCAGCGCCGTGTCCACCACGAGCGCCCCGGTCCCCACCGCCAGGCTGGAGCGGGGCGCGACCCGACGCAGACCGACGGCCACGCACACCGCCAGCAGCGGCGCCAGGAACAGCGCGGGTGGCACGTCCGGATGCGGAACGATCTGCGGCTGCATGCCCAGGCCGTACAGCACCAGGCCGCCGACCAGCGACGCGCCGGCCAGCGTGAGGTCCCGGCCGGCCGTGCCGGAGCCGAGCCAGGGTGGCGGTCGCATGCCCCGATCCCACCACAGCCGTCGACCCTCCGACTCCGACCGGGGAAGGAGCCCGCCGCCTCCGACATGCGCCGAAAGGGGTACGTGGAGCGCGCCCGCGGGGTTGGTCCGTCGAAGGGAGGACCCCGATCTCGTCTCCGGCGTCGAGGCCCGGGCTCCGTCGATCGGCGACGCTGGGTGGCGACGACGGGGGGAGGTCGCCATGGTGGTCGCGGTGATCATCGGTTGTGAGATCGCGTTCTGGGTGCTGCTGGGCGCCGGGCTGGTGGCCCGCTATCCGCTGCGCCGGCCCCGCCTCGGCGCGGCGCTGCTGGTCTGCGTACCGCTGGTGGACCTGGCCCTGCTCGCCGCGTCGGTGATCGACCTGCGCCGCGGCGCTACCGCAGGGGTCAGTCACGGTCTCGCCGCCGCCTATCTCGGCTTCTCGGTGGCCTTCGGGCACTCGATGGTGCGCTGGGCGGACCAGCGCTTCGCCCACCGGTTCGCCGGTGGCCCGCCGCCGGTGCGGCCTCCCCGGTACGGCTGGGCCCGCGCCCGCCACGAGTGGCGGGAGTGGGCCAAGGCGCTTCTCGGCTGGGCTGTCGCGTGCGGCCTGCTCGGCGCGGCGATCATCTGGGTGAACGACGCGGAACGAACCCGTGAACTGGGCAACTGGATCCGCAGCCTCACCGTCGTGATCCTCATCTGGCTGGTCGCCTTCCCGGTCTGGGAGACGCTGTTCCCTCGCCGCCCGAAGCGCTGACCCCGGGGTACGCCGTGCACAGGCCGTCGGTCCCGGCCAGTACGGTGGCAGGGCACGTCGGGGGGAGCGCCTCCGCGCGTGAGTGCGAGCGTGAGGAGACCGGGGATGGCGCACGGGGAGGCCGAGCACGGCTGCGCCCAGGGCGAGCCCTGCCGGCTGGGGCACCACGACCCGCAGGCGGCGGGCAAGCCGCGCCGGCCGGTCGGCGGGGCGTCGGCGCACCCGGCGGAGTCGACCGGCGGCCGCCCGGCCGA
>NZ_MUZA01000075.1 GCF_021442385.1 Micromonospora sp. MH99 | reverse complement strand
TCGTGCGCGGGGTGCGACGGTGCCGGGCCGGGCGGCGTGCGGTGCTCGGGGAACCGGGCCGCGACGGCGGCGGCGAGCAGGCAGGCGAGCACACTGGCCGCGCCGACCGCCGGGTACCCGCCTGCGGCGAGCACCGGGCCGGCGAGCACCCCGGTGACCACCACGCCCAGCACACCCGCCGTCCGGGCCCGACCGAGCACCCGGGCGTACCGACCGACGGCGCCGAGCCGGTCCAGTTCGGTCCAGACCAGCGCCTCCAGGGCGCCGGACACCAGCGCCCCGCCGGCGCCCCACAGCAGGAACCCGACCGCGAATGCCGGGTACGACGGGAGCAGCACCCACAGCGCGTAGCCGGCCGCGGTCACCAGCGGGGCGAGACACAGCAGCAGCCGACGCGACACCACGTCGGCCCACGCGCCGGACGGCACCTCGAACAGGATGCCGGCGGCCGACCAGATGACGAACAGGGACGAGATCTGCCCCACCGACAGGCCGGTGTCGGCGAAGAGCACCACGTACAGCGGGTAGAGCAGGACGAGGTCACTGAGGAACGCGTACGCGTAGAGGGTCACCGACAGCCGACGGACCGCCGGGTCGGGCACGCGCGAGGCGAGGTGGATCATGGGGCCTTCCCGTGGGAGTGGAGACGGACACCGGACGTGCGGTGCCCGTGGCGGTCCACGGGTGCGGCCGAAGGCGTTGGATCAATGTCGCCAGGTCATGCCGGCGATGGTAGACCGGCGTGACGGTGCCGGCCAGCGCTTTCGGCGTGCCGGCGCGCGACGTGAGCGGGGCGGGATCCGCGTGGATCCCGCCCCGTCGTCCCGCCGAGGGTCAGCGCCGGTGGGGATCCACCGGCGGGAGGACCGTCGTGGTTTCGCTGTCGTCGCTGGTGCGCTGGCCCGGAACCCCGCCGCTGATCACCTGGGTCGTGTCGGCGTCGCGGTGGGGATCCACGACCTGCGTGGTGTCCGGGTCGCTCGGGCGGGCGACCACCTGCGTGGTGTCGTCGACCCGCTCGGCGGTCGGGGTCGTGACGACTGGCTTGTCCCGGGCGACCACCTGCGTGGTGTCGTCGGTCGACGGCCGCACCACCTGAGTCGCGTCCGCGTCCGTGTCGGCGGGGCGGGTCACCACCTGCGTGGCCTCCGGGTCGGAGGGCCGCGTCGTCACCTGGGTCGCGTCCGCGTCCCTCTCGGCGGGGCGGGTCACCACCTGCGTGGCCTCCGGGTCGGACGGCCGCGTCGTCACCTGGGTGGTGTCCGCGTCGGCGCGGGCGGCCGTCGCACGGGCCAGTTCGGCCTCGGCGTCGCGGCGACTGGCCCGGTAGGCGCGGGTGTGCGTGGCGATCAGCTGCGACTCCTGCTCGGCGCGGGTCAGCCACGCCTCCCAGCGACTCTGCATCGGACGGATCAGGCCGCCACCGACGCCGACGACGAGGATGCCGCCCACAGTGGCCAGCACCGCGATCAGCACCGGGGTGGTGACCGCGGTGGCCACACCGATCTGGTTCAGCGCCGCGATGACGCCCAGGCCGAGGATGAACACCGAGGCGGTACCGGCCAGCACCCGACCGTACGAGAGCCCGCCCAGCGCCCCGCTGATGATGTCCTTGACGGCGTTGGCGATGGCGGCGGCGACCACGACGATGACGATCGCGACGAAGGCGCGGGGCAACCACGCGACCACGGCCGTGATCAGGTCGGAGATCGGGTTGGGCCCCCAGATGCCGAAGGCGAGTTGCAGGGTGAGCAGCAGCACCGCGTAGTAGACGAGCTTCGCGACGATGTCGCTGGCGTCGTACCGGGAGCGGCTCAGGGCCCGGCGGATGCCGCCGCGCTCGACGGCGCGGTCGAAGCCCACGCGTTCGAGGACCTTCTCCACGATTTTCAGTACGGCCTTGGCGATCAGCCAACCGGCCACCAGGATCGCCAGGAAGGCGACGGCCTTGGGCAGGAAGAGCA
The DNA here is from genome assembly GCF_021442385.1 of Micromonospora sp. MH99. GTDB lineage: Bacteria > Actinomycetota > Actinomycetes > Mycobacteriales > Micromonosporaceae > Micromonospora. Next base: position 26,762 of record NZ_MUZA01000075.1, on the reverse strand, counting down.
TCACCGAGCGAAGGGCGTCGCCCACCGCGTCGCTGACGTTGTCACTCATAGGGTCGTTCCTCCATGCGGAGCAGCCGGGATGGTAGGTCCCCGACCTACCCCCACCAGCGGTCGGGGAAACGCCGCTCCCGCTGCGCGGGGTCTAGCGCACGGACGAGTCTTGGCAATATTCTCCGGAGTACGTGCGGCCACTGGAGCTACTTTTCATCCCCCCGCCGTCGGCCGCAGGAGGAGATGTCATGCACGTCGACCATTCCGAAGTGGACCGCCGAACGCTGCTGCGTGCCGGTCTCGGCGCGGCCACGGTCGCCGTCGTCGGAAGCGAACTCGCCTTTTCGGGCGCGGCGCAGGCCGCTCCCGGCACCGACCTGGACTGGATCATCAGCTGCGACGAGTGGGCCGCCCGCCCGCCGAAGGACCCGCTGTCGGTCAGCGCCATCCCCACCAACAAGATCATCGTGCATCACATGGCGTTCCCGAACGTCACCGACTACTCCCGCGAGCAGGCGGTCAAGCTGGCCCACGACTGCCAGGACCTGCACATGGACGGCAACGGCTGGTCGGACACCGGCCAGCACTTCACGGTGAGCCGCGGCGGCTACGTGCTGGAAGGCCGCCGGGGCAGCCTGGAACGCCTCGAAGCGGGCGACCGCCAGATGATTTCGGCGCACTGCCCGGGCGAGAACGGCCGGGCCATCGGCATCGAGAACGAGGGCACCTACGTCACCGAGACCCCGCCGGAGGCGTTGACCGACTCGCTGGTCAAGCTCTGCGTCGCGATCTGCCGGCAGTACGGGCTGCACGCGTTCGACATCTTCGGCCACTGGGACTTCCGCACCACCGAGTGCCCGGGCGCGGCGTTCTACCGGCAGTTCCCGGACCTGCGGCGGCGGGTCCACGCGGTCCTCGGCACCAAGCTGGGCGACGTGCCGGCCCGCCGCTGGCCGGACCTGTGGCGGTTCGTCAACTCGCCGTCGGTCCGGGTGGTGCAGCACCTGCTGGCCTACCGGGGCTACGCCGTGACGGTCAGCGGCACGTTCGACGCCGCGACCGTGGCCGCCGTGCAGGACTGGCAGGCCCGCAACGGCATCGCCGTGGACGTGGACGCCACGCTCACCACGCCGACCTGGGAGACCCTCGCGCCGGAGCTGGACCAGCACGCCGCCGGAGCGCCGGTCACGGCCGTGCAGGAGATCCTCGCGACCAAGGGGTACGCGGTCACCGTCACCGGGGCGTACGACCACGCCACCCGCGGGGCCGTGCAGGACCTGCAGGCGCTGCACGGCCTGCCCCGCAACGGCAAGCTCAGCACGAGCACGTGGTGCGCGATCGTCGGCGGCACGGTCCGTCAGTCGTTCATGCACCACTGACCCTGGGTCGGAGGCGGCACCTGGTGATCCCCGTGCCGCCTCCACCGCGGGGTGGACGCCGGCCACCAGCGCGCACCCGGGGCCTGAGCAGCGCATTGTCGGCGACGTGCCGGTTTGGCCGAGGGCTCAGGCGGAAAGGTTGCCCGGCATGACTTGGGCCCGTCGAGCCGTACCCGCCGTAGCCGCCGCCGTCGCGGCGCTCGCCGCGCGGGATCTGATCCAGCGCGACCATGCGCTGCTGCGCAACTTCCCGGTGCTCGGCCGCGCCCGGTACCTGCTGGAGGCCATCGGGCCGGAGCTTCGGCAGTACATCGTGGCCGGCAACAACGAGGAACGCCCGTTCACCCGCGACCAGCGTCGCTGGGTGTACGCGTCGGCGAAGCAGGAGAACAACTACTTCGGCTTCGGCACGGACAACGACATCGAGCACACACCCGGATACCCGATCATCAAGCACCGCACGTTCGGCCGGGCCGTGCCGCCGTCGTCACCGACAGCCGGGCACGACGTCCAGCTGCCGTGCGCGAAGGTGCTGGGCGCGGCGCGGGACCGGGCACGCGCGTTCCGACCGGAGTCGGTGGTCAACATCTCCGGGATGAGCTTCGGCTCGCTCTCGGGCAACGCCATCACCGCCCTGAACAAGGGGGCCGCGCTCGCCGGGTGCCTGCAGAACACCGGCGAGGGCGGCCTGTCGCCGTACCACCGCAACGGTGGTGAGCTGATCTTCCAACTCGGCACGGCGTACTTCGGCTGCCGCGACGAGCACGGCCGCTTCAGCCTCGACCGGCTGAAGGACCTGGTCGCCGGCGCCCCCGTCCGGGCGTTGGAGATCAAGCTGAGCCAGGGCGCCAAACCGAGCCTCGGCGGGCTGCTGCCCGGGGCGAAGGTGTCCGCCGAGATCGCCGCCACCCGGGGCATCCCGGCCGGACAGGACTGCGTGAGCCCGTCGCGGCACGCCGAGTTCTCCGACTGTGACAGCCTGCTCGACTGGGTGGAGCTGCTGGCCGCCGAGACCGGCCTGCCCGTCGGCATCAAGTCGGCGGTCGGCGACCTCACCTTCTGGCAGGAACTGGCCAGCCTGATGCGGGACACCGGCCGGGGCGTCGACTTCGTCACGGTCGACGGCGGCGAGGGCGGCACCGGCGCCGCGCCGCTGATCTTCACCGACTCGGTGTCGCTCCCGTTCCAGCACGGCTTCTCCCGGGTCTACAAGGTCTTCGCCGAACACGACCTGCACGAGCAGGTGGTGTTCATCGGCAGCGGCAAGCTCGGCCTTCCGGACAACGCCATCGTGGCGTTCGCGCTCGGCTGCGACATGGTCAACGTGGGTCGGGAGGCGATGCTGTCGATCGGCTGCATCCAGGCGCAGAAGTGCCACACCGACACCTGCCCCACCGGGGTGGCGACGCAGAACGCGTGGCTGGCCCGGGGCCTCGACCCGACGCTCAAGTCCGTCCGGGCGGCCAACTACCTGCGGACCCTGCGCCGGGACCTGACCAAGGTCGCCGAGGCGTGCGGCGTCGAACACCCCGGCCTGATCGGCACGGACGCCGTGGAGATCCTGGACGGCCGTACCGGCTCGGCCCCACTGCACGAGGTGTACGACTACCAACCGCACTGGGGCATGCCCTCGCCGGCCGACCAGAAGGAGATCATCCGGCTGATGACCCCGGAGTCGCCCCGGGGCGGCAGCGCCCCTCCGTCGGCGACCGCCGTGGGCTGAGGGCGGCGGCTGAGAGCGGCGGAAGCAGCCGCGGGCCTCCGCTCTCGGGCGGCCGTGACTCCGAGGCAGCCGGCACGACAATCGCTGCCCCGGCGGCATCCGGCATCGACGGGTCGGGGCACTCGTCATCGACGGCCGCCGACCGGTAATCGTGTGGAGCCGTTGCCGGCTACACCCGTATCGTGGCGCGGTGCTGATCAGACGCGAGACGCCCGCCGACGTCGATGCCATCCGCGCGGTGCACGCGGCCGCCTTCGCCAGGACCACGGACGACGGCACGCCAGCCGAAGCCACGCCGGCCGAGGTAACGCCGGTCGAGGCCACGCCGGCCGAGGTAACGCCGGTCGAGGCAACGCCGGTCGAAGCCGCGCCGGTCGAGGCGACGCTTGTCGACGCGCTGCGGGCCGACGAGGGTTGGCTGCCCGCGTACTCCCTGGTGGCGACCGATTCGGACGGCCAGGTGGTAGGGCACGTGGTGGCCACCCGCGGCCGGGTGGGCGGTGAGCCGGTCGCTCTCGGCCTGGGGCCGCTCGGCGTGCTTCCCGCGTGGCAGCGTCTCGGCGTCGGCACCGCGCTGATGCACGCGGTGCTCGGCGCGGCCGACGCCCGCGACGAACCGCTCGTGGTGCTGCTCGGGCATCCCGGCTACTACCCACGGTTCGGCTTCCGGCCGGCCGTCGAGCTGGGCGTCACACCGCCACAGCCGTGGGGTCCGCAGTACTTCATGGCTCGGCCACTGACCGCGTGGCGCGAGACCATCCGGGGCGAGTTCCGCTACGCCAGCCCCTTCGACGACCTGTGAACCCACCGCGCATCCGCCGCCGGCGAGCCGCCGACCTCGACGGCTGCGTCGCGGCGCTCGCCGACGTCCACCGGGTCGACAGCTATCCGCTGAACTGGCCGGCCGACCCGCACCGCTGGCTGCGCGAGCCGCACCCGGCGCGCGCCTGGGTCGCCGTCGACCCCGCTGGAACGATCGTCGGACACGTCGCGGTGCACCGCCTGCCCGACCCGGCGGACGAGCCGCACCCCGAGCCGGCGGCCGAGGTGGCCCGCCTGTTCGTGGCGCCGGCCGCCCGCGGGCTGGCGCTGGGCAGCGCTCTGCTGGCCCGGGCCCGGCACTGGGCGGACGCGCGCCGGGTGCGTCTGGTGCTCGACGTGGTCGCCGACGGCGCCGCAGCCGTCGCCCTCTACGAGCGCACCGGCTGGCGGTGCACGGGCACGAGCACGGCATCGTGGGCCGCTCCGGACGGCAGCCCGGTGTCGTTGCGGCGTTACACGGTGGGCTCCGACGCCGGCCCGGCCAGCGCCGCCAGGCGGCGGGCGAGCCGGGCGGCGGCCTCGCGCAGTTCGACGGGCTCCAGCACCTCCACCTCGTAACTCAGGCGGGCGATGTGCGCGGCGAGCCAGTCCAGGCTGTCGCCGCCGACGACGAGCACGCACCACCCGTCGCGGTCGGCCTCCACGCGCCCCACCTGCGGCGGCACCACCTCCCGCACGCGCTCGGGCGGAGCGTGCACCCGCACGCGGGCGAGATGCCGGTAAGGCGCGTCGGTCACCGACCGCTGCACGAAGGCGATCGGATCCGGATGCTCGCGCGCCGCAAAGCGCCAGGTCGTCGCCACCGTGGCCCGCATCCGGTCCAGGCGGAAGGTCCGCCAGTCGTCACGATCGACGTCCCAGGCCATCAGGTACCAACGACGGCCGGTGGTGACCATCCGGACCGGCTCGACCGTCCGCTCCCGTTCACCGCCGTCGCGGCCGGCGTAGCGGAACCGCACCCGCACGGCGTCCCGACAGGCCCGGGCGAGGGTCACCAGCAGCTCCGCGTCGATCTCGACCACCGGGCCGATGAGCGTCTCCGTCCAGCCGTGCACCGCCCGCACCTCGACGCGCAGCCGCGCCGGCATCACCTGGTCGAGTTTCGTGAGTGCCCGCAGGGCCGCCTCGCCCGCCCCCGCGACAGTGCCTCCCGACGCCAGTCGCAGGGAGACCGCCGTGGCGATCGCCTCCTCGTCGTCCAGGAGCAGCGGCGGCAGCCGGGTGCCCGCGCCGAGCCGGTAGCCGCCGCCGACGCCAAACGAAGCCTGGACGGGATACCCGAGGGCGCGCAGGCGTTGCACGTCGCGGCGCACACAGCGGTCGGTGACACCCAGCTCGGCGGCGAGTTCGGTGGCCGTCCACGACGGCCGCCGCTGCAACAGGGCCAGCGTCCGCAGCACCCGCTCCGTCGTCGCCTCCACAGTCACCCGCCGATCGTTGCACGAATAGCGGAACGGCCCTGTCCGCCATCAGCGAGAGGGTGGCGGCATGACCAGCCGGAGCAGAAAAGAGGGAGCTGTCATGGCCCGCGAGGTGCAGATAACGTTCGACGCCGCCGACCCGGCAAGCCTGGCGGCGTTCTGGGCCGCGGCCCTCGACTACGAGTTGCAGGGACCGCCCGGCGACTTCGACTCGTGGGACGCCGCGCTGGACGCCATGGGTGTGCCGCCGGAGCGACGCAACGACGCGTCGGCGGTGGTCGACCCCAAGGGCGCGGGGCCGCGCCTGTTCTTCCAGCGCGTGCCGGAGGGCAAGCAGGCCAAGAATCGCGTACACCTCGATGTGCGGGCCGCCCCCGGGCTCACGGGTGACGAGCGGATGGCGGCCCTGGAGGCGGAGGCCGAGCGGCTCGTCGCCCGCGGCGCCACCCGCCTCGCACGGCACGAACCCGCTCCCCCGCTCGGCGCCGGCCACCTCGTGCTCGCCGACCCCGAGGGCAACGAGTTCTGCCTCGACTGATCGCGCGTTCCCCCAGCTCACCGCCGCGATCACCGGACGTCGTGCGAACATGTGTACGTGTCGAGCGGCGCCCACATCCTGCACGCCGACCTGGACGCGTTCTACGCGTCGGTCGAGCAGCGCGACGACCCGCGCCTGCGGGGGCGTCCGGTGATCGTCGGCGGTGGTGTGGTGCTCGCCGCCAGCTACGAGGCGAAGGCGCGGGGCGTCCGCAGCGCGATGGGTGGCCAGCAGGCCCGCAGGCTGTGCCCGGACGCGATAGTGGTGCCGCCCCGGATGGCGGCGTACACGCAGGCCAGCCGGGCGGTGTTCGAGATCTTCCGGCAGACCACCCCGCTGGTCGAAGGGCTCTCCATCGACGAGGCGTTCCTGGACGTGGGCGGCCTGCGGCGGCTCGTCGGCGCACCGGCCGACATCGCCGAGCGGCTGCGCCGGGAGGTCCGCGACCGGGTCCACCTGCCGATCACGGTGGGCGTGGCCCGGACGAAGTTCCTGGCGAAGGTGGCCAGCGGGGTGGCGAAACCGGACGGGCTGCTGGTCGTCGCGCCCGACGCCGAGGTGGAGTTCCTGCACCCGCTGCCGGTGGAACGGCTGTGGGGCGTCGGCCCGGTCACGGCGGCGAAACTGCGCGAGCGCCGGATCCGTACCGTCGGGGAGGTGGCCCGGCTCGGCGAGGCCGCGCTGGTGTCCCTGCTCGGGGCGGGCGCCGGCCGGCACCTGCACGCCCTGGCCCACAACCGGGACCCCCGGTCGGTGCAGGTGGGCCGACGCCGGGGCTCGATGGGCGCGCAGCACGCGTTGAGTCGTACGCCGCACGCCCCCGCCGAGCTGGACGCCATCCTGGCGGGCCTCATCGACCGGGTCAGCCGGCGGATGCGGGCGGCCGGGCGGTCCGGGCGCACGGTGGTGCTGCGGCTGCGCTTCGGCGACTACACCCGGGCCACCCGCTCGCACACCGTCGGCAAGGCGACCGCGGACACCACGGCGCTGCTGGGCGCCGCGCGGGCGTTGCTGCGGGCCGCGCTGCCGGAGATCGAGCGCCGCGGAGCCACCCTGATCGGCGTCTCGGTCGGCAACCTCGACGACAACCCGGTGCAGCCGGAGCTGCCGTTCGACGTCGACACCGGGGCGGACCTGGACGCCGCGGTGGACGCGGTACGCGACCGGTTCGGCTCGGCGGCACTCACCCGGGCGGTGCTCCTCGGCCGGGACCCGGGTGTCGAGATGCCGCTATTGCCGGACTGAGCCCCGTGTGGGGGGCCGGCCAGCTGCGACCGGAGACACATCACAGCAGGTCGACGGTTTAGCCGGCGGCTCACGGGTGACCCTTGGGGGGAACAGCCTGACGAGGGGGGCCACCATGTCCGACGACACCAGCAACCGACCGAGCCGGCACGCCGAACGCCCGCACGACGTGACCGACCCCCTGCTCTGGCAGTTGGCGGTCGACGTGCTGAGTGCCCACGAGCCCGACGACGAGGGCCACTGCCGCAACCTCCAGTGCGCCGGCCAGTCCTGGCCGTGCTCGGCCCGCGCGGGTGCCGAGCAGTCGCTCCGGCTGGCCCGCAGGACCCCCGGCGCGGTCGAGATGACCATCGGCGGCGACGACGCCGGCACGGGCTGGCCCGGCGAGGCCGCGGCACCTGCCGGCCGGTGGGACCGCAGCGCCAACGCGGTGGCGTCGCGCCGGGAGTCGAGGGCCTCCGCTCCGGCGGCGTAGCCGCGACGACACCCGTTGCTCAGAGGCGATCAGCGCCCGACGAACGACCGAACGCTCGGCCGGTGACCCGGCCGAGCGTTCGTGTGTCGTACGTCAGAGAGCGAGCCGCTGACCCGGGAAGATCAGGCCGGCGTCGGCGCCGATCAGCTGCCGGTTGCGCTCGTACAGGGCCTCCCAGCCGCCCGCCTGGTGGTGGCTGTCGGCGATCTCCGACAGGGTGTCCCCCGGCTTGACGACGTACGTGTCGCCGCCGGCCGCGGGGGCGGTGCGCTCGTGGTTGCGGGTCGCCGGCTGGTCACCGCGCGACGACCGCTCCTTCGGTGCGGTGGAGCGGTCCTTCGGTGCGGTGGACCGGTCCTTCCCGGCGGTGGACTTCGAGGACTTCGCGGCGGAGCCCGACGAGCCACCCTTGCGGCCACAGGTCGGCCACGCGCCGATGCCCTGCCCGTCGAGCACCTTCTCGGCGATGGCGATCTGCTCGCCGCGGCTGGCCAGGTCGGCACGGGCGGCGTACTTCTTGCCGCCGTAGCCGGCCCAGGTGCCCTGGGAGAACTGCAGGCCGCCGTAGTAGCCGTTACCGGTGTTGATCTTCCAGTTGCCGCCGGACTCGCACTGGGCGATCGCGTCCCAGTTGACACCGGCCTGGGCCGGGGCCGCGGGCCCGAAGAGGGCGACGGCGCCGGTGACCGCGCCGACGGCCAGGGTGCCGACGGCGACGCGGCGGGTGGTGACCCGTCGATGACGGGGAGTGTAGACAGACGTCATGTGTGGTTCCTCCACGCCGGCGAGGTGAGCTGTCGGGTTCGGGCCGAGGAGCCCGGCCGCGCGGTGGCGGCTTCACCCCGAGGTGACATGCACCGAGGAACGTGGGTCCCCCGCTCCTGCCCGGGGTTCTGGTATCCGACGACCGGGGGCAGGATTTGGCGTTGCCGGTCGTGGTGTCCACGGTGGTGGACTCGACCGACGGTAGGCACGGTCGGTGACCCTCGCCCAACGCTTGTGAACTTGTTCACCGGCGCACGCGGGGCGCCTCTGCCAGCGGTTGCGGACGACGCGCGGCTGTGCACCGACCATGATGGACCGATTCCGATCAGGCCCGGATGTCACCGTCCGTACGCAGCCAGGAGGTGATGCGACCGAGCAGTTCGACGTGTCCGGGCGATGCGGAGGACCGGGTGTCGTGACCGAGAGCGGAGTAGACCCCCCGGCTGGGACCGAGGGTGCGCACCCACACCGGTAGGTGGGTGGTGCCGCCCTCCTCGTGCGCGGTCCCTGCGAATTGACGTTCGGGCAGGAAACCGTAGATCGACGGCCGCGATGCTCGAAGGCACACCGGGTCGATCCCGGTAACCTTCCCAGGAGGAGAGCATGTCGATCCACCGGAGCCGCATCGGCCGCCGCAGCGCCGCCGCCACCCTCGTGACCGTCCTGGCCAGCGCCGGCCTGACCCTGCTCGCACCGACCGCCGCACAGGCGTCCAGCCCCTGCACCAGCCTGACCTTCTACCGGGTCGGCGGCTATCCGGGCGGCGCGGACATGCACGTGCCGACCATCGGTTGGCAGACCGGGAACAAGCAGTGTTATCTCACCTACGGCCACTCGAACTCGGCGGTGCTGGTGCTTCAGGAGGCGCTGAACAACTGCTACTCGCAGTCGCTCTCCCTCGACGGCAACTACGGCTCGCGGACCCGCGAGGCCGTCCGGTACGCCCAGCACCGCATCAACCAGGACATCGTGTACGCGAACATCGCCGAGGACGGCGAGTACGGCCCGCAGACCCGGGCGTACATGGGCTTCGCGATCTTCGGGGTCAACGGCGGGGCGGTCATCCCGAACGTCTGCTACTACCCGGGCTGAGCCGCCTGACGGCGCCGGTCGGAGTCCCCCGTGGGATTCCGGCCGGCGCCGTCGTGCACCCCCCTGCCCGGTTCGGTCCGCGGCTCAGCAGACGCGGACCGCCTCGATCCGCTGGTTCCAGCTCCCCCCGATCGCGGCCGTGTCGTACGCCAGGTTCGCCCGGTAGCCGTAGGCGTGCTGGTAGCCGAGCAGGCCGGTGGCGTTGGCGTTGTCCCAGAAGGTGGAGACGGTGCCCGACGGCCGGTTGTTGATGATCGACTGGGTCCGGTTGCGGAAGTACGAGGGCAGCGGAACGTCGTTGCAGCCGTTGTACGGCCCGTCGAGCAGGAAGATGTCCCCACTGAAGTTGGTCCCGGCGTACAGGCAGAGCAGACCCGAGGGGCAGGCGTAGTTGGCCTGGGCCGGGCTCGGGGCGACGGCGAGCGTGGCGCCCACGGCAACCACGCCGAGCAGGGCGGACGTGAACCTTCGCAGAGCACTTCGCACGATGGTGACCTCCGGTGTCGTCACGACCGGACGGGCCGTGAGTCGAATTGCCGACATCGCGTTGATCGATGCCGCTGTGCCACCATGATCTGCGCGGCAGGTCGACGAATTCCTGCCGGAACCTCAATCCGGCCGCTCGTCGGCGGATTGTCCGACTGGCGGCGCGGCGAGCGGCGGTTCATGGAGATTCGGGTCCTCGGGCCGGTCGAGGTCTGGGCGGACGGCCGCCTGGTCGACGCCGGAGCAGCCCGCCAGCGCGCCGTCCTGGCCGCGCTGGCGGTCGATGTCGGCCGACCGGTCCACGTGGAGTCGCTTGTGGACCGGGTCTGGGGCGACGCGCCACCGCCCAGGGCCCGCCACAATCTGCACGTCTACCTCGCCCGGCTCCGCCGTGTGCTGGCCGACGCGGGCGCACCGGACGCGCTGGTTCGACGCTCCGGCGGGTACCTGCTGGACCAGCCACCGGAGACAGTGGACGGTCAGCACTTCGATTCGCTGCGGCACCGGGCCGATCGGCTGGGTGACGACGATCCCGAGCGGGTGGAGCTGTTGCGCCGGGCGCTGGAGCTGTGGCGCGGCGAACCCCTGGCGGGGCTGCCCGGCGAGTGGGCGGCGCGGGTCCGGCAGGACTGGCACCGCCGGCACACCGACACCGCGGTGCAGTGGGCCCGCGCCCTGCTGCGGCGGGGCGAGCCGGACCCGGTCATCGACCCGCTGACCCGGCTCGCCGACGACCACCCCCTGGACGAACCGGTCGCCGCCGTGCTGCTGCACGCGCTGGCCGCGGCCGGTCGCGGCGCACAGGCGCTGGCGTACTACGCCCGGCTGCGGGACCGTCTCGCCGACGCGCTCGGCGCGGACCCGGGCGTCGAGCTCCGCCAGCTGCACCAGGCCATCCTGCGCGGTGAGGTCACCGCGCCGGCTCCCGGGCCGTCCAGCGCCCCCGCCGGAACGGGCCTCGCCGCCAGGCCCCACCCGGACCGCCCGGTCCCGGCGCAGTTGCCGTCGGATGTCCGGGGATTCGCCGGGCGCGGTGCGGAGCTGGCACGTCTGGACGCGCTGCGGTCGTCCGCCGAGGCGCAACCCGGGGCGGTCCCACTGGCGGTGCTCTCCGGAGCGGGCGGGGTGGGCAAGACGGCGCTCGCCGTGCACTGGGCGCACCGGGCCGCCGGACACTTCCCCGACGGGCAGCTCTACGCCAACCTGCAGGGCTACAGCCACAGCGGTGTGGTGCGCAGCGCCGAACAGGTGGTCCGGGGTTTCCTGGCCGCGCTCGGGGTGCCGCCGCGGGAGGTGCCGGCGGACGAGCAGGCACAGACGGCGCTGTACCGGAGCCTGCTCGCCGGTCGGCGGATGCTGGTGCTGCTCGACAACGCCCGGGACGCGGCGCAGGTCCGGCCGCTGCTGCCGGGTGCGCCCGGCTGCCTGGTGCTGGTGACCAGCCGGGATCGGCTCACCGGGCTGGTGGCCACCGAGGGCGCGGAGGCGGTGGTGCTGGATCTGCTCACCGCCGAGGACGCGCAGGCCCTGCTCCTCGCGCGGATCGGGGCGCGGGCGAAGGACGAACGGGCCGCCGTCGACGAGCTGGTCCGACTCTGCGACCGGCTGCCGCTGGCCCTGGTCGTGGTCGCGGCCCGGGCGGTGGTCCGGCCCCAGCTGCCCCTGACCGAGTTGGGCGCGCAACTCCGGGCCGACGGCCGGCTGGACGGCCTGGACACCGGAGAGCATGACAGCAGCGTGCGGGCGGCGCTGTCCTGGTCGTACCGGCTGTTGTCGACGTCGACCGCGCGGCTGTTCCGGCTGGTCGGGGGAAGTACGGACGTGACGGTGAGTACGGCGGCGGCGGTCAGTCTCGCCGGCGGCGGTCGACGGGCCGTGCAGGCGGCGTTCGCCGAGCTGGCCGACGCGCATCTGGTGCTGGAGCGCGGCCCGGACCGGTACGCGATGCACGACCTGTTGCGGGCCTTCGCGGCCGAACTGTCCGCCGAACACGATCCGGCCGGCGACCGGGCCGAGGCGCGCGGCCGGCTCTTCGACCACTACCTGCACAGCGCGCACGGCGCGTCCGTGCTGCTGCACCCGCACTGGGATCCGATCACCCTCGCCCCGGCCGCCGGCGGCGTCCGGCCGGAGAAGTTCGGCGACCATGACGAGGCCGTGGCCTGGTTCACCCGCGAACGCGAGGTGCTGATCGCGCTTGTCGAACGGTGCGCCGCCAGCGGGTTCGACCGACACGCCTGGCAGCTGGCCTGGAGCCTGACCAGCTTCCTGGACCGGCAGGGCGGTTGGCACGACCAGTTGGCGGTGCAACGTACGGCGCTGGCGGCCGCGCGCCGCAGTGGAGACCCGGACGGGCAGGCGCACGCGCACCGCAGCCTGGCCCGGGCGCATGCCCGCCTGGGCCGGCTCGACGAGGCGCCCGGGCAGCTCCAGCGGGCGCTGGAGCTGTTCCGCGAGCTGGGCGACCCGGCCAACCAGGGGCACACCTGCCTCGACCTCGCCGAGGTGGCCGACCGGGAGGGCCGGCGTGCCGAGGTGGTCGAGCATGCCGAGGCGGCGTTGGCGCTGTACCGCGAGGCGGGCCACCGCTACGGGCAGGCGATGGCGTTGAACGCGGTCGGCTGGTATCAGGCCCAACTCGGGGCGCACGACGCCGCGGTGCGGGCGTGCCAGCAGGCGCTGGAGCTGCTGCGCGAGTTCGACGACCGGCACGGCCAGGCGCCCACCTGGGACACCCTCGGCTACGCGCAGCACCGCGCCGGACGACCCGCGGAGGCGGTGATCGCGTACCGGCACGCGGTTGAGCTGTACCGGGAGTTCCGGGACCGGTACTACGAGGCGGACACGTTGGGGCACCTGGCCGAGGCGCAGGTCGATGCCGGCGACCCGGCTGGGGCGGCCCGGAGCTGGCGGACGGCGTTGAGCCTCCTCGACGACCTCGGGCACCCGGACGCGGAGCGGATCCGTCAACGGCTCACGGCCACCGGCGGGTCGTGACCCGTCGGCGGGGCCCGCCGCCCGGCCGGCCCACCACCCCGCCGACGCAGACGACGAACAACACCACGGACAGGATCGGAAACCAGTCGCCAGTCCGCGAATAGACAGTGCCTGAGCCGGTCGTCGGAGCGGCCGTGACCAGCAGCTGCGCGTCACCGGCGGTCGCCTCGCCCAGGACCCTGCCGCCCGGGTCGGTGACGGTCACCCGGCCGAACGCGGCGGCGCGGACCACGGTGAGCCCGTTCTCCACGCCACGGACGAGGGCCATCCGGCTGTGCAGCCAGCCGTCGGAGGTGAAATCCAGGCCGGGGACGAGCAGCACCGAGGCGCCCTGCGCCCGATACCGCCGGACCAGACCGGGATAGTCGAGGTCCTTGCAGATCGCCACGCCGAACCGCCCGTCCACGATCATTTCGTCGCCGCCGGGCGTCAGCCAGTCCTCCAGGCCCGGGATCAGATGCTGCTTCTCGTACGTCCTGATCGTTCCGCTCGGGTCCAGCACCAGCGCCACGTTGCTCGCGGTCCCGGCCCGCCGCAGCACCGCGCCGACGACGACCCGGGCCTCGGTCTGCTGGAGCGCGTCGACGAGCAGGGGCAGGGTGGCGTCCGTCACGGCGAAGACCTTCTCCGGCAGCACGACGATCCGCGCCCCGCGCGCGGCCAGGCCCGAGACCCGCGGAACGTACCGGGCGAGCAGGTCACGCCCGGACGGTTCGTCGACCGGGAGCCCGTCCTCGGACTGTCGCAGCGCGACGAGGCCCACGGCCAGCGGCTCGGCCGGGTCCGGGGAGCGGCTCAGTGACCAGGCCGACCATCCGCCGGTGCCGAGCAGGAGGGCGAGCAGGCAGGTGAGGGCAGGGCGCGCGCCGCCGAGCCGGGGAGTGCGGGCGGATCGCAGGCTTCTGAGCAGGGCGGCGAGGGCGACCGGGACGGCGAGCAGCAGGTAGGTGACGCCCCACACGCCGGTGAGCGCGGACAGCTGGATGACCGGGCGGACGTCCGCCTGCGTGTAGGCGAGGCTCCACCACGCGCCGTGCGGCAACAGGCGGGACGCGGCGTACTCGCCCAGCACCCACAGTGACGGCACGGTGAGAACGGCGGTCACGGTTCGTCCGCGCAGCAGGAGTGTCCGGGCGAGCAGGACCGTGCCGGCCGCCAGGCCGAGGCCGAGCAGGAACACGCCGCCGACGGCAAGGACGGGTAGTCGCAGGGTGCCGAGGTAGTACCCGACAATGCCGAGTTGGCCGATCGACCAGGCGAGAATCGTCGCCCAGAGCGCGGTCCTCGGGCGTACCCGCACCGAAGCGAGGATCAGCGGGATCGGGGCGAGCCAGGTCAGCGCGGCAACCGGGTGCAGCCCGGAGCCACCGAGCCAGAGCAGTCCACTCAGGAGCGCGGCGATGATCGTCGTCATGCGTCGATCGTGCGGCGGGAGCGGGCGGGGCGGATCGCCGTACGAAGTGGAGGTGATCTGGTCCTGTGGAGGGAGGCGCGGCAGCGCCGGGCCGGACCATACTGCCGACGTGAAGCGGTACGTCAATCTCGCCGTCACCGTTGCCGCCGTTGCCGCGACCGTGCTGCCCGCCCTGGCCGGCGGGCCACGTGCCTGGTGGGTGCTGCCGCTCGCGGTCGCGTCCTCGGTCCCGGTGCTGTGGCGTGACCGCGCACTGCTGACGGTCGCCGCCGTCGTGGGCCTCGCCACGACCGTCTCCGCCTCGCTCGGCGCACCCCCGCTGTTGCCGGTCGGCCCGCTCGTCTGCCTCTACACGTTCGCGGCCCGGGCCGCCCTGCCGATCCGCCTGCTCGGCATCCTGCTTACCGCTGGCGGCCTGCTGTTCTCGCTGCTCTATCCACACCCGGACGTGGAGGTGCTGCGGTACCTGGTGGTCGCCTACAGCTTCTCGTACGCCCTGGGCACGAGCGCCCGTGCCCGCCGTACGCAGGCCATGGCCCTCGCCGAACGCGATCGTCGCGTCGCCGGTGAACGTGCTGCGGCAGTGCTGCGCGAACGCGCCCGCATCGCCCGCGATCTGCACGACATCCTCACCCACGCCGTCGGCGTCATGATCGTCCAAGCGGAGGCGGGACCACTTCTGGTCCGCCCCCACCCGGACCGCGCCGACGCCGCGTTCGCCACGATCGCGGCCACCGGCAGGGACGCGGTCGTGCAGCTCCGCCGCGCGGTCGGCAGCCTGCACGAACCCGCCGACCAGTCCCTCGACCAGCCGGGCCTCGCCCACCTGCCCGTCCTCGTCGAACGCGTCCGCGCCACCGGACTCGACGCCGTCCTCACCGTCTCGCCCCCGCCGTGCGGATCCGTCGCCGGACCGCGGTCCGAGGTCACTTCCGGTCCGCCGGTCGGTGGTGCCCTCGGGTGGCCGTTCGAGCCGCCCGCGGACGTCGGGATCGCCGCCTACCGGATCGTGCAGGAGTCCCTGACCAATGTGGTCCGGCACGCCGAGGCCCGAACGGTCCGCATCCTGCTGAGCTACAGCGCGGACGCCCTGACCGTGTCGATCACCGACGACGGTCGCGGCAACCGGGCTTTCGGCGCCGGGGTGCCCGGATACGGGATAGTCGGCATGCGCGAGCGCGCCCGGGCCTGCGGCGGGACCCTGCGCACCGGCCCGGCCTCCGACAGCCACGGCTTCACCGTCACCGCCACCCTGCCCCTCTCCGCACCCGCGGCCGTCTGATGTTGCGCGTCGTGCTCGCCGATGATCAGGACCTGTTCCGGGCCGGATTCGCCACGATCCTCGGCGCCGAGCCGGACATCGAGGTGGTCGCCGAGGCCGCCGACGGCGCCGCCGCCGTGCGGGCCACCCTCGATCACCTTCCCGACGTCGTCCTGATGGACATGCGGATGCCCGTGCTCGACGGCGTCGCCGCGACCCGGCACGTCTGCTCACTCACCCCGAGCCGGGTCCTCGCCCTGACCATGTTCGACACCGACGACTACCTGTACGCGGCCCTGCGTGCCGGTGCCAGCGGCTTCCTGCTCAAGGACGCCCCACGAGCCGACCTGGTCAACGCGGTCCGGGTGGTCGCCGCCGGCGATGCGCTGCTCGCCCCCGGCGTCACCGCCCGGGTGATCGGCGAACTACACCGGCGCGGCCACCCGGACCCGGCGCTCGCCGCCGCGGTGACCGCCCTGACCGCCCGCGAGACGGACGTACTGCGCCTGATCGCGGCCGGTCTGTCCAACGCCGAAATCGCCGCGCACCACCACCTGAGCGAGCACACGGTGAAGACCCACGTCGGCAACCTGCTCGCCAAACTGAATCTGCGCGACCGCGCCCAGGCCGTCATGATCGCCTACGAGTCCGGTCTGGTGATCCCCGGCCGCTGACCAGTGGCGACGTCAGGTCTGCCGACCTCGTCGATCATGGAGTCATGGTGCCTGTCAGGCACCGTGATGGGCGCTTTGTCACCCACCACAACTCCATGATCGACGAGGCGAGGCAGTTCGCGAGAAGGCTTACAGGGTGCGGGCCAGCCGGTCGGCGAGCGTACGGGTGAACCGGGCCGGATCCGCCAGCTCACCGCCCTCGGCGAGCACCGCCAGGCCGTACAGCAGCTCGGCGGTCTCGGTCAGGGTTTCGGTGGCGTCGCCCTGCTCGTGGGCCTTGCGCAGCCCGGTGACCAGCGGGTGACCGGGGTTGATCTCCAGGATGCGCTTGGCCGAGGGGACGTCATGCCCCATCGCCCGGTACATCTTCTCCAGCGTCGGGGTGAGATCGTGCGCGTCGCCCACCACGCAGGCCGGTGAGGTGGTCAGCCGTGACGACAGGCGGACCTCCCGAACGCTGTCGGCGAGGGTCGTGCCCAGCCACTCCACCAGCGCGGCGAACTCCTGCCGCTGCTGCTCGCGCTCGGCCTCGGCCTGCTGCTTCTCCTCGTCGGTGTCCAGGTCGACCTGGCCCTTGGCGATCGAGCGCAGCGGCCGGCCGTCGTACTCGCCGACCCGCTCGACCCACACCTCGTCGACCGGGTCGGTGAGCAGCAGCACCTCGTGGCCCTTGGCCCGGAACGCCTCCAGGTGCGGGGAGTTCTCGATGGTGGCCCGGGAGTCGCCGGTGGCGTACCAGATGTCGCTCTGGCCGTCCTTCATGCGCGAGACGTAGCCGGCCAGGTCGGTGGGCTCCGCCGCGTCGTGCGTGGAGGCGACCGACAGGATCTCCAGCAGGGAGTCCCGGTTGTCGGTGTCGTCGATCAGTCCTTCCTTGACCACCGCGCCGAACTCGGTCCAGAAGGTGCGGTAGCGCTCGGGGTGGTTGGCCTTGAGGTCCTTGACCGTGGCGAGGACCTTGCGGACCAGGCGGCGGCGCACGATCTGGATCTGCCGGTCCTGCTGAAGGATCTCGCGGGAGATGTTCAGCGACAGGTCGTGCGCGTCGACGACGCCCTTGACGAAGCGCAGGTAGGTGGGGACCAGCGCCTCGCAGTCGTCCATGATGAACACGCGCTTGACGTAGAGCTGCACGCCGCGACGGCCCTGCGGGGAGAACAGGTCCAGCGGGGCGTGGCTGGGCAGGAACAGCAGCGCCTCGTACTCGAAGGTGCCCTCGCCCTTCATGTGCACGACCTCGAGCGGGTCGGCCCAGTCGTGGCTGACGTGCTTGTAGAACTCGTTGTACTCGGCGGCGTCGACCTCGTCGCGGGGCCGCGCCCAGAGCGCCTTCATCGAGTTGAGGGTCTGCACCTCGCTGGTGGCGGCCTCGCCCTCGGCGCCGGGACGCTCGACTGTCATCCGGATCGGCCACGCGATGAAGTCGGAGTATCGCTTGACGATCTCGCGGATGGTCCACTCGGCAGTGTAGTCGTGCAGGTTGTCCTCGGTGTCGGCCGGCTTGAGGTACAGGGTCACCGCGGTGCCCTGCGGCGCCTCCTCGACGGTCTCGATCGAGTAGGTGCCCTCGCCGGTGGACTCCCAGCGGGTGCCGCCGGTCTCGCCAGCCTTGCGGGTCAGCAGGGTGACCCGGTCGGCGACCATGAACGCGGCGTAGAAGCCGACGCCGAACTGCCCGATCAGGTCCTGCGAGGCGCGGGCGTCGGCGGACTCGCGCAGCTGGCGCAGCAGCTCGGCGGTGCCGGACTTGGCGATCGTGCCGATCAGCCGGACCACCTCGTCGCGGGTCATCCCGATGCCGTTGTCCCGCACGGTAAGCGTGCGGGCGTCCCGGTCGACCTCGATGGCGACGTGCAGGTCATCGGTGTCGGCGACGAGATCCTTGTCGACGAGCGTCGCCAGCCGCAGCTTGTCCAGGGCGTCGGACGCGTTCGAGATGAGTTCCCGCAGGAAGACGTCCTTGTTCGAATAGATCGAGTGGACCACCAGCTGGAGGAGCTGACGCGCCTCGGCCTGGAACTCCAACGTCTCGGCCTGGTTGCTCACACCGTCTCCCTTCTCGGCTCGTGCGGAGGTTCGCGCAAAGGATACGAGTCGTCACCGCCGCGGTCGTGCCCGCGTCCGGGTCGTATTCCCGATCCGAGGACGGCGCGCGGTGACGTAGCTGACTTTGCTCAGCAGAAGTCAGCCGGATAGCGTTCCGGTCCACGAACGCCGTCGTGCCGCATCGACCGAACCTGGAGCACTCCCATGAAGATCGCCGCAAGCACCGCCCTCGTCACCGGCGCCAACCGCGGCTTCGGCCGACACCTCGCCGCCGAACTCGTCGCGCGCGGCGCCACGGTGTACGCCGCGGCCCGCAACCCCGACTCCGTCGACCTGCCCGGCGTGACGCCGGTCCGGCTGGACATCACCGACCCCGACTCGGTGGCCGCCGCCGCGACGCTCGCCGGCGACGTGAACCTGCTGGTCAACAACGCCGGCATCGACAGCCGGGCGGACCTGCTGGAGGGCGACCTGGACCAGATCCGGCTGGAGCTGGAGACGCACTACCTCGGCAACCTGTCGATGATCCGGTCCTTCGCCCCGGTCATCGCCGGCAACGGTGGCGGAACGGTCCTCAACGTGCTCTCCGTGCTGTCCTGGGTGAATTTCCCCCTGCACGGGGCGTACGGCGCCGCGAAGTCCGCCGAGTGGGCGATGACCAACGCGCTGCGCCTCCAGCTCGCCGAGCGGGGCGTCCGGGTCGCCGGCCTGCACGTCGGCTACATGGACACCGAGATGGCGGCGACCATCACCGGCGCCAAGTCGGACCCGGCGGTGATCGCCCGGCTCGCCGTCGACGGCATCGAGGCCGACGCGTACGAGATCGTCACCGACGACGTCAGCCGGCAGGTGCAGGCCGGGCTCGCCGGCGGTGTCGCCGCGCTCTACCCGCAGCTCCCCTGACCTGGAACGCGACGGGCCGCCGCCGGGAGCATCCGGCGGCGGCCCTTTCCGACGGGTACGCCCTCAGCTGGCCTGCAGGGTCACGTCGTCGATCACGAAGCTGGTCTGCAGCGACGAGTCCTCGGTGCCGGTGAACTTCAGGGTCACCGTCTGCCCGGCGAACCCGGCCACGTTGAACGTGCGCTGGACGTAACCGGAGGCGGCGTTGAGGTTCGAGTACGTGGCCAGGGTGGTCGAGCCCACCTGCACGGTCAGCTTGTCGTACGCCGTGGAGCCGGTGGTCTCGGCGGTGTCGATGTGCAGCCAGAACGACAGCGTGTAGCTGGCGCAGCCGGCCGGCACGGTCACCGACTGGGACAGGGTGTCGGTACGCGTGCTGCCGTACCCGTCGAGCCACGCCTTGTACGACCCGGTCCGGGCCGGCTGGCTGCTGGAATTGGTGATCACGCCGGAGGACGCGGTCCACGGCGTGCTGCCGCTCTCGAAGCCACCGTTGCCGATCACCTGCCCGCCGGAGCAGCCGCCGGTGCCGGTCACCGTCAACGTGAGGCTGGCGGTGCGGGTGACCGAGCCGGTGCCGGTGACCGTGATCGTGAAGGTGCCGGTGGCCGCGCTGGCCGAGGCGCTCAGGGTCATCGTGGCCGAGCCGCCGGAGGTCACCGAGGACGGGCTGAACGACACGCTCACCCCGCTGGGCGCCCCGGAGGCGGAGAGGCTCACCGACTGCGCCGAGCCGGCGGTGGTGGCGGTGGAGACCGTCGCGGTGGTGCTGGCGCCCCGGGCCACGGTCCGCGTCGTGGGGCTGACCGCGACGGAGAAGTCGTTGGTCGGGGTGCCGCCGCCCACGGCGAGCTGCCACAGCGCGTACGCGACGCCGTCCGCGGCCCGGTTCAGCACCGTGGCGCTGACGTTGGCGGTGGTGTCGCAGGAACGGTGGTAGCACGAGTCGTAGGCGGCGTTGGCCGTGCCGCCCCACTTGGCCGCCTGTGTGCTCGTCTTACGGGCGCTCGCGCCCGCGGCGTAGCCGGAGGTGGGGATGCCGGCCTGCTGGAAGTAGTAGTCGTCGGAGCGGCCCTGACCCTCGACGTTCTCCTCCGGCTGCAGCCCCAGGGAGTCCCAGTACGCCTTCAGCGGCGCCGCCGTCGTGGAGGTGACCCGGTTGATGAAGTAGCCGCCGTTGGTCGAGCCGACCATGTCGAAGTTGTAGTAACCCTTGATGTAGCCGCGCTGCGTCGCGCTGAGCGAGTTCACGTAGAACCGGGAGCCGTTGAGACCCTGCTCCTCGTCGGTCCACCAGGCGAACCGGACCTTCTTCGTCATGGTCGGGTTCTGCGCGGCGAGGACCAGCGCGTTCTCCAGCAGGGTGGCGGAGCCGGAGCCGTTGTCGTTGATGCCCGGGCCGGCCGAGACGCTGTCGAGGTGGGCGCCGAACATCACCACCTGGTCGGTCGGGCCGCCGGGCCACTCGGCGATGAGGTTGTTCGAGGGGTACGTGCAGCTGGAGCAGGTCTGCTCGCTGACGGTGTAGCCGGCGGCCTGGAGCTTGCTCTTCACGTAGCTGACCGAGGCGGTGTAGCCGGCCGACCCGGCCCGCCGGTTGCCGCCGTTGCTGCTGGCGATGGAGTTGAGCTGGGTCAGGTGCGCCTGGACGTTGGTGACGGAGATGTCCGGCGCCGCCAGGACGGCTGCGGACGCGGCGATCGGCCGGGCCGCTGTCGTCGGGGCGGAGGGTGACGCGCTCACCGGCTGGGCGGCCAGCGTCACCGTCATCCCGGCGAACACGGTGAGCGCGATTGCCGCGCTCAGCGTTCTGCCTCTCATGGGGGCTCCTCGGGGGTTGGAGAGATTACCGAGACACTGACAGAGATCTATGTCTGTGACATCGGTCGTTCGTCCCGAACCCCCACCCGTTAGACGGTGGGTACCGACGACGGCACAGGTGAGTAGAGGTGCCAGGATGGGTAGGTAACGCCAGCAGGGGTCGTCGGGCCCGGAACGGGGGGCTTAGCGATGACGGCGGGTCGAGCGTGACACGACCCCGCACCGACCTGTTCGACGACGGCGGTGACACCGGACGGCTGATGGCCGAGCTGGACTGGGCCGACACCCCGCTCGGGGCGGTGTCGGGCTGGCCGCAGAGCCTGCGGGCCGCCGTGCGGGTGGTGCTCTCCTCCCGCTACCCCATGCTCCTGCTCTGGGGCGACCGCCTCTCCCAGCTCTACAACGACGCGTACTCCGCCCTGATCGGCGACAAACACCCCGCCGCGCTCGGCGACGACGTACGGGTGACCCTGGCCGAGGGCTGGGACGTCCTCGCCCCCCTCATCCAGCAGGCCATGACGACCGGCGTGGCCAGCTGGGTGCCCGCTCTGCAACTGCTGCTGGAGCGCGCCGGTTACCGCGAGGAGGCGTACTTCAGCGTCTCGCACGCCCCCGCCCGCGACGACGACGGCCGCACCGTCGGCGTGCTGACGGTGTGCAGCGAGGTCACCGAGCAGGTCGTCGGCGAACGGCGACTGCGGCTGCTACGCGACCTGAGCCTGCGCGGCGACGGGCGCACCGTCGACGTCGACGCCACCTGCGCCCGGCTGATCGACGCGATCGGCGCCCACCCGCTGGACGTGCCGTTCGCGGCGATCTACCTGCGCGACGGCGCGGTGCTGCGCCGGACGGCCTGCGCGGGCGGTGACCCGGGTCACCCCGCGGTGACCGGGGCGCTGCCGGACGTCGTCGACCTGGCCGACCCGAGCCCGGCGGCCCGCGCCTGGGCGCTCCCGGACGCCGCGCAGGGTCGCCCCACCGACGTGACCGGCGTCGCGGACCGGCTGACCCTGCCCGCCGGCCCGTGGGGCGATCCCACAGCCGCCGCGCTGGCACTGCCGCTGCCCTCGGCCGCCGAGGACCAACCGCTCGGCGTCCTGCTGGCCGGCGTCAGCCCCAACCGGGAACTGGACGAGGCGTACCGCTCCTTCTACCAACTGTTGACCCAACAGGTCTCCATGGCGGTACGCAACGCCAAGGAGTACGAGCAGGAGCGCCGCCGGGCCGAGACGCTGGCCGAACTGGACCGGGTGAAGACGACCTTCTTCACCAACGTCAGCCACGAGTTCCGTACGCCGTTGACCCTCATGCTCGGGCCACTCGCCGACGCGCTCGCCGACACCGCCGCGCCGTTGGCACCCGGGCAGCGGGAGCGGGTGGAGACCGCCTGGCGCAACGCCACCCGGCTGTTGACCCTGGTCAACAGCCTGCTCACCTTCTCCAGCCTGGAGGCCGGCCGGGCTCGCAGCGACGCCCGCGAGGTCGACCTCGCCGCGCTCACCGCGGAGCTGGCAAGCGTCTTCCGGGCCGCCGTCGAACGGGCCGGCCTGGCTCTGGAGGTCGACTGCCCGCCACTGCCCCGGCCGGTCACCCTCGACCCGGTCAACTGGGAACGCATCGTCACCAACCTGCTGTCCAACGCCCTGAAGTACACGTTCATCGGCCGCATCCGGATCGCCGTGGACGCCGACCACGACGAGGTACGCCTCACCGTCGCCGACACCGGCATCGGGATCGCCGAGGCGGACCTGCCGAAGCTCTTCGAACGCTTCCACCGGGTGCAGGGCGCGCGCTCGCGCAGCCACGAGGGCACCGGCATCGGCCTGGCCCTGGTCCACGAGCTGACCCGGCTCGAGGGCGGCGAGGTCCGGGTGACCAGCCAGGTGGGTGTCGGCACCGCCTTCACGGTGGCCCTGCCGTGGTCGGCGGCCCGACGCGCGGTGACGACCGGGCCAGCAGCGAACGGCCGGGGCGACGTGGCCCGCGCCGCCGTGTCGGAGGCGGCGGGATGGCTGGCCGACCCGGGCGGCAGCATCGCCGAGCCCGCCGCGGCGTCCGGCCCGGCCGCCGACGAGTTGGCCGGTGCCCGGATCCTGGTGGCCGACGACAACAGCGACATGCGTGCGTACCTGAGTCGGCTGCTCGCCGGTCAGGGCTGGCGCGTCCGGTCGGTCACCGACGGTCGCCAGGCCCTCGACGCGATCCACCGGGAGCCGCCGGACCTCCTGCTCACCGACGTGATGATGCCGGTGCTGGACGGCTTCGACCTGGTACGCCGACTGCGCGCCGACCCGGCGACCCGAGCGCTGCCGGTGCTGGTGCTCTCCGCCCGGGCCGGCGAGGAGGCCAGCGTGGTCGGCCTCAGCCTCGGCGCCGACGACTACCTGGTGAAGCCGTTCGCCGCCGCGGAGTTGATCGCCCGCATCCGGGCCGCCATCCGCCGCGCCCGCACCGACCCGTCCGGCGACGACGCCACCGCGCCGACCGCCGACGACAGCCTGAGCGTGCGCGACGCCCCGAGGTCGACGCGATCCACCGAGGCCACCGCCGTCGCGCCCGCCCCGCCGGTGGCGGAGCCCGCCGTACGCGCCACCACCGCAACGGCTGGTGGGGAGCCGGCCGGCGGGTCGGTGGTCGACGCGGCCGGCGACGGGCTCGGCGACATCCTGGCGGCGGAGTGGACGTACCCGTCCGTGCCCACCTCGGCTGCTGCCCTGCGCCGGGACGTCCGGCTGGCGTTGGACGAGCTGGACGTCCACCCGGACGTGGTGGAGGATCTGCTGCTCGCCGCGTCCGAGGCGATGAACAATGCCGTCGAGCACGCACAACGCCCCAGCCGCCCCGAGGTGCAGGTCCGGCTCCAGGTGGGCGACGACCGGATCCGGATCTCGGTGCGCGACTTCGGCACCTGGCGGGACCGTCGGCCGGCCATGGACCGGGGCCGGGGCGCGCTGTTGATGAACGCGTACGGCGACGTGCGGCTGGTCTCCACCGGCGAGGGGACGACGGTGACCATCGAGCGGACGCTGACCGACCCGGCCTGAGTCACCGCCGCCAGGGCCTCAGAGCCGACGGCCCGCGCGGTCACGGGCGATGATGCCGTCCAGGCGCTCCCCCGGAGTGAGCGTGGCCGGGTCGAACCAGAAGATCACCACCTGCTTGTTCATGCTCCAGCGCGCCATCCGGGCATCGACCTGCCGACCGTCCACCGTGCCGATGATCCGCTCGGCGGGGCCGACGAAGTAGCCGAAGGTGGGCACCGGCGCGTCCGACGAGCGCTCGTCGTAGCCGATCTGGTGGAACCCGGGACTGCGGTCGGCGCCCGCGACATCGTTGACCAGGATGTCCGTGCGCAACGTGCCGTCCGGGGCGCGACGGCCGGCGGCCAGCCCGATGGTCACCTTGGGCACGCCGGGCACCGACACCGAGACGACGTAGTAGACCCGACGGTCGGTGCCCTGCTGCACTCCCGTGTCGATCACCTGGCCCAGGGGCTTCGGACCCGGCACGCCGCGGGCCACCGTCGGCGGCGGCGTGGGCTCTTTCGCCGTCGACGCCGAGGCCGAGGCGGCGGCCGAGGGCGGAGCCTCGGCGACCGACGGTGCGGGACCTGTCGACGCCGGACCGCCCGGCCCGGGGGCGCCGACCGCCACCACTGCGACGCCGACCAGCCCCGCCACGAACGTCGCCGCGGCGCCCCCGGCGACCCGCCGACGGATCCGCAGCCGACGGCCCGCACGCATGACAGTTTCCAGGTCGAGCGTGGCGTCCGGGCGCTCGGTCGCCCGCATGGCGTCACGGAGCCGATCCAGCTCGCTCATCGACGCGCCTCCTCGTCGGCCGTGCGCGGCGCCGCCGTGCGCAACTTCTCCAGGGCTCGCGAGCTGGTGCTCTTGACGGTGCCCACCGATACGGCGAGTTCCCGGGCCACCTGCGCCTCCGGCAGGTCGAAGTAGTAGCGCAGCACGACGATGGCACGCTCGCGAGGGCTGAGCGCGCCGAGGATGGTGACCAGCCAGGCCCTGGTGGTCACGTCGTCGGCCACGTCGCCGCGCCGCTGTTCCGGCACCTCCTCGGTGGGGTACTCCCGCATCGGCCGCCGCCACCGATCCACCAGGTGGTTGACGAGGGTGCGACGCGCGTACCCGTAGGCGTCGTCGTCGTGGATCCGCGACCACGACGCGTAGGTGCGCACCAGCGCGGTCTGCGCGGCGTCCTCGGCCTGGTGGTGGTCGCCGGTCATCAGGAACGCGGCGTGCACCAGTCGCGCGGACGCCGCGCGCGCGAACTCGACGAACTCCGCGTCACCCCGCGCCACCGCGAACCCTCCCCCGTGCCACACCCTTTTCAGACGGGCGAGGGCCCGCGAAGGTTGAGTCCTCGCGACGTCAACCTTCTGGCGGGCTCACCCGTCTTCTCTCCCGCGTCGCCGTGGGCCGGCACGCGAGGGGAGAGAAACATGTCGACGAAGGCTACCCGTCGGGGACATCTGTCCCCGGTGGTGTTGCTGCTGGTCGTGGCGCTGGTCACCGGGTGTGGCCGGCCGGCCGCCGGGAACGGATCGGCCGGTGGCGCCGCGAGCGGACCGGACCCCGCCGGCCTGTCCTCGGCGGCACCGGCCGCGACGGGACGGACGGCGGGAGTGGCCGGCAGCGGCGGTGTCGAGGCGGCGACGCCCACTGTGGTGCCGGTCAGCTATCCCGCCACCGGCAGCAACCGCTGGTCGGTGGCCGCTGCCGAGACGACCGGTGGAGGCGGGAGCACCGGCGGGTCGCTGCGCTACCGGGTCGCCGTGGAGCGCGACATCCGGGGCCTGCGGGTGGGCGACATCGCCACGGCGATCTCCGCGACGTTGAACGACCCACGCGGGTGGACGGCGGACGGGACGTGGCGGCTGCGCCGGGTCGGCGCGAACGAACCCGTCGACTTCACGATCTACCTGGCGACCCCGGGCACCCGCGACACGCTCTGCCAGGACGTGCCGGACGGCTACACGTCGTGCCGCAACGGCGCCCGGGTGGTCCTGAACGTGGCGCGCTGGGTCATGGGGGTTCCGAACTACGGCGCGAGCCTGGCCACCTATCGGCAGTACATGGTCAATCACGAGGTGGGGCACAAACTCGGGTTCGGTCACGAGCGCTGCCCGGGGCGGGGCCGGCCGGCGCCGGTGATGCAGCAGCAGACGTTGGGCCTGCACGGGTGCCGCGCCGGGGCCTGGCCGTACCCGAACGGCACGGTCCGCTACCGCGGGCCGATCGGGGCGTACGACGACGGGATCCCCCGACGCGAGGGCGCCTACGCGGCGCCGTGAACCCGACGACGGGGCCGCCGCCGTACGTCAGGTGCGGCGGCCGCGTTCCTGCTCAAGCCGCTCGTCCAGCCGGCCCAGCTCGTAGATGGCGTTGAGGCTGGTCGGCAGGCGGCGGACATTGTCCGGCCCGGGGTCGGGGTCCGGCCCCGGGTCGGGATCCGGCGCGGGACCGGGATCCGACGCTGCAACGGTCGTGGTGTCGGACGCGCGGCGACGCAGGAGCAGCAGTGCCAGCACCGCCAGGACGGCCGCGACCAGCAGGTAGGAAACCGGCGGCCAGCCACGGCGGGCGGGGCTGGCGAGCGCCGGCGGGACCTCGGGCGCCGGGGTGTCGACGGTACGCACGGGCCCGGCGGCATCGCGGGCGTCGGCGCCGGAGCCACCGGCCGGGCGGCCGG
>NZ_MUZA01000074.1 GCF_021442385.1 Micromonospora sp. MH99 | reverse complement strand
CGGCGACGGGTCCGGCGACGGCTCACCAGCAGCCGGCGCCCGCTCACCGGCGACGAGGGCCGGCTCGTCGGCAGCCGGAGACGACTCACCGGCGACGAGGGCCGGTTCGCCGGTGCCCGGCGTCGTCGGCCCGGTCGCGGCGGGCTGTGCGGGTTCCACCCTGCTATCTTCGCAGCCGCCCGACCGGCGGTATCCGGCCCATCACCGCCCCGCGCCGACGCCCGGTCGGCCATCGTGTGAGGATCAGCGACAAAGCTGGCGCGGGACCGCTCCGCCGCCGGCCGTCCCCGCACCGTCGCGAGGAGGAGCAGCCGTCATGACGAACACCAGGACGCGGATCCCACAGGATCTCGACCGTAACCTGGCCCTCGACCTGGTCCGGGTCACCGAGGCCGCAGCGATGGCAGCCGGCCGCTGGGTCGGCCGGGGCGACAAGGAGGGCGGCGACGGCGCCGCCGTCGACGCCATGCGCAAGCTGATCAACTCCATCCAGATGCGCGGCGTCGTGGTGATCGGCGAGGGCGAGAAGGACAACGCCCCGATGCTCTTCAACGGCGAACACGTCGGCGACGGCACCGGCCCCGAGGTGGACGTCGCGGTCGACCCGGTCGACGGCACCACCCTGATGAGCAAGGGCATGCCGAACGCGGTGGCGGTGCTCGCCGTCTCCGAGCGGGGTGCCATGTTCGACCCGAGCGCGGTCTTCTACATGGAGAAGCTCGCCGTCGGTCCCGCGTACGCGGATGTGATCGACATCAACGCCGGGGTGGCCGAGAACGTGCGCCGGATCGCCAAGGTCAAGGGCACCGATGTGTCCGAGGTGACGGTCTGCGTGCTGGACCGCAGCCGCCACGACGACCTGGTCAGCCAGATCCGCCGGACCGGGGCGGGCATCCGGTTCATCTCCGACGGCGACATCGCCGGCTCCATCGCGGCGGCCCGCGGCGAGTCGGACGTCGACGTGCTGATGGGCATCGGCGGCACCCCCGAGGGCATCATCTCGGCCTGCGCGCTGAAGTGCATGGGCGGGGCGATGCAGGCCAAGCTGTGGCCGCGCGACGACGAGGAGCGGGAGAAGGCGCTCGCCGCCGGGCACGACCTGGACCGGGTGCTCGGCACCGACGATCTGGTCACCGGGGACAACTGCTTCTTCGTGGCGACCGGGGTCACCTCCGGGGACCTGCTGCGCGGGGTGCGGTACCGGGCCGGCGGCGCGTACACCCAGTCGATCGTGATGCGCTCCAAGAGCGGCACCATCCGGGTGATCGACTCGTACCACCGGCTGGAGAAGCTGGCGCTCTACTCCGCTGTCGACTTCGACGGTCGTCCGCTGGCCGAGCAGGAGTGATCGCCACCGACGCCGCGACGCCGCAGGCCCTCTCCGCGACCCGCCGGATCGCCGGTGTCGCGTTGGCGTCGTTCTCCGGAGTCGCGGTGGCGGTGCAGTCCCGGATCAACGGCGAGCTGGGCGTACGCCTGGCCGACGGGTTCGCCGCCGCGGTGGTCTCGTTCGGGCTGGGTCTGGTGGTGCTGCTGGTGCTGGTGCCCGCCACGCCCGGCGGGCGACGGGGGCTGGTCGCGCTGCGTCGTGCCCTCGCGGCGGGCGCGCTGCGACCGTGGCAGTGCCTGGGCGGGATGTGCGGCGCGTTCCTGGTGGCCTCCCAGGGCCTCACCATCGGCACGTTGGGCGTGGCGGTCTTCACCGTGGCCGTGGTCGCCGGACAGTCCGGCAGCAGCCTCGCCGTGGACCGCGCCGGCATCGGGCCGACCGGCCGGCAGCCGGTCACCCGGCAACGGCTGGCCGGCGCGGTCCTCACCGTGCTGGCGGTCGGCCTGGCGGTCGGCGACCGGCTCAGTGCTCCGGGCGCGCTGGCGCTGGCCCTCCTGCCCCTGGTCGCCGGGGTGGGCACGGCCTGGCAGCAGGCGGTCAACGGGCGGGTCCGGGCGGCTGCCGGCAGCGCGTTGACCGCCACGCTCGTCAACTTCGCCGTCGGCACGGCCACCCTGCTCGTCGCGTTCGCGATCGACGTCGCCGTACGAGGGTGGCCGACCGGCCACCTGCCGAGCGAGCCGTGGCTCTACCTGGGCGGCCCGATCGGCATCGTGTTCATCGCCATCGCCGCAGCGATCGTGCGGTTCACCGGTGTGCTGCTGCTCGGCCTGGCCACCATCGCCGGTCAGATCGTGGGGGCGGTCCTGCTGGACCTGGTGCTGCCCACGGCGGCCTCACACCCTGGCGTGAACACCCTGCTCGGGGCCGCGCTGACCATGGTGGCGGTGCTGATCGCCGCGCTGGCACCACCGGCCCGCCGCTGACCGTCAGCGCAGCGGCACTCGTGGCGGCAGGGGTTGGTACGGCGGGTAGGGCGGCGTGTCGCGCCGGTTCTCCTCGCGGGTCGGGTCGGCCAGGCTGGCGAGCCGGACGGCCAGCAGCAGTCCCGGCACGGTGGCCAGCAGGGCCAGCGGGACCGCGACCCAGGTCTGTTCCGGGGTCCCGTTGAGCCAGCCGACCATCGGCAGCCCGGCCAGGACCATCGTGAGCAGAAAGCAGCCCACGGTCCACAGCACCCAACGGCCGGGTGCGGGGCCGAGCCACGGTACGAGCAGCAGCACCGCCACCGCCACTGCGCCCAATGGCACGACGACCAGCACGGTGACCACGCCGGTGCCGTAGACCTGGGACCAGGAAGCGTTCAACACGAGCCCGGCCAGCAGGAGCGTGAGGGCCCCGGCGATCCCCCAACCGCGACCGCCGCCACCACGTCGGATCGCCAGATGACCGGCGACCACGGTGACCGCGCAGCCGAGCAGCAACGCGAGCGCGAGCGCGAGCCACACGTCGATCGCGCGCTGGACCCGCCCGCCGTCGTACACGTCGGGCAGTTCGGGCGTGTCAGCCATGTACGACTTTAGGCTGAGAAAGCCCTCGCGCCGCCACCCGCCGTCCGACAGGCGGCGTACGAATCCGTCCCGGCCGTTGGCGACCAGCACCTCGTGGCCGCCCCCGGCGTGCGGGTAGACGACGAGTTCGCGAGATGAGAAGTGCCGGCGAAAGTCACCCGGGTCGTCGTACCGGCGGGCCAACTCGTCACGCCGGGCGTCCGCCACCTCCCAGGAAACCTGCCAGGTCATGCCGGCGTCGTCGCTCTGCTCCACCCGCAGGTGCCCGGCGGCCACCCGGTAGCAGCGTCGCGGGTCGTCCGGCGCACACGCCTGCTGGCGCGGGGAGTCCAGACCGTCCAGCCGGGCCTCCTCGTTGTCGGTGGACTCTCGCCAGGTGGTCGCGCCGTCCTCGCTGACCCGCCAACGGCCGTCGGCCGGCTTGTCCGGCATGTACGGATCCTGAAAGCCGGAGCCGATCGAGATCGCCGGGCGGCCGTCGAGCGTCGTGGTGCCGAGCGCGTACGGGTAGTGGACAGCGCTGGTGGCGGCCACCGCCAGCACCGCCGGCGGCAGCACGACCAGCAGCCGCACCAGCCGGGCCGCGCGCTGACGCACCGGTCGCCGCCGGGCCCGGGTCCAACTCCACCAGGCCAGGCCGAGCGCCGGCAGGGTGAGCAGATCGGTCCGGTCGGCTCGTACCAGTGACGGCCCGGCCAGCGCGGTCCAGGCCGAGGAGGCCAGCTCAGCGGCGTACCCACTGGATTTCACCAGCGCGAACCCGGCGCCCACCGCGACCAGGCCGACCAGCGCGGCCGCCCGGGCCGGCAGGCGCGGCGCGAGCAGCGTGAGCAGCACCGCCACCAGCGGCGGCGCGAGCACCAGACCCGCGACGTCACTCAGCTTGCCGGTGAGCAGGCCGGGAAACGCCGCCTTCAGCATGCGGTCGTTGACCACCAGCACCACCAGGGCCACCACGGTGGCCGGGTGGCAGAGCCACGACAGTGTCGTGGGAGCGCCGTCACGCGATGTCTCGGGCCCCGTCATCCCCTCAGGATCGGCCCGGCGCGTCTCGGTCCGGACACGCGGCGGTGTGTGTCCGATACCGACGGTCAGCCGGCGTCGGAGGAGTGCCCGGGGAACAGGTGGGCGGCCGGGTCGATGGCCACCGCCGCGTTGTTGACCGCCGTCGCGGCCTCGCCGAAGCCGGTGGCGATGAGCCGCACCTTGCCCGGGTACTCGGTGATGTCGCCGGCCGCGAAGACCCGGGGCAGGTTCGTCGCCATGGCGCTGTCCACCAGGATGTGCCGGCGGTCCAGCTGGAGGCCCCACTCGGCGAGCGGGCCCAGGTCGGCGGTGAAGCCGAGGGCGGCGACGACAGTGTCCACCGGAAGGGTCTCGGCCGCGCCCCCGCGCACGGTCACCTCGGCGCCCGTCACCGTGGCATCGCCGATCAGGCGGGTTACCTCGGCGTTGACCACCACCCGCACTGGCAGCGACAACACCCGGGCGACAGTCGAGGCGTGCGCCCGGAACTTCTCCCGCCGGTGCACCAGGGTCACCGAGCGGGCCAGCGGTTGCAGGGCCAGCGCCCAGTCGAAGGCCGAGTCGCCGCCGCCCACGATGAGCACGTCCCTGTCGGTCAGCTCGGCCGGGTCGGTGACGAAGTAGACGATGCCGGCGCCGGGAGCGCCGTCGGCGCAGGGCAGCGGCCGTGGGCTGAAGCTGCCGAGCCCGCCGGTGACCACTACCGCGCCGCAGGCGAGCTGCTCGCCGCCGGCCAGGCCGAGCACGGGCCGGTCATCGGCGTACGACAGCTTCTCGGCCCTCGTGCCGAGCAGGTACTGCGGGCCGAACGGCGCCGCCTGGGCGACCAGGTTGGCGACCAGGTCGCGGCCCTTCACGGCGGGAAAGCCGGCCACGTCGAGGATCAACTTCTCCGGATACATGGCGGTGACCTGGCCGCCCGGCTCCGGAAGCGCGTCGATCACCGCCACGGACAACCCTCGGAACCCGGCGTAGTACGCGGCGAAGAGGCCGGCTGGACCGGCCCCGATCACGGCGACATCGACCTCGCGCATGGCGTACCGTCGCTTTCCGCTCACGGATCAACGCGTGCTGATCTCGACGGTAGGCGGGGCACAGCGGTCGGGCAAGCATGTCCCAGGGGCGTGCCGGGGAGCAGGTCAGGGCAGGCTGAGGGGGGAGCCCGAGTAGTCCGGGCCGTCCACGGCCGGGCGGCGACGGCGGAACAGGATCGCCGCCACCACGCCTCCGAGCAGCCCGAACAGGTGGCCCTGCCAGGAGATCCGCTCGTCGGTGGGGAGGATGCCGACCAGTTGCCAGCCGTAGAGCAGACCGACGAGCAGGAAGACGGCGAAGTTCCACCAACTGCGTTCGACGATGCCCCGGGTGAGCAGGATGCCCAGGTAACCGAAGATCACCCCGCTGGCGCCGACCACCACCGAGTTGGGCGAGCCGGTGAACCAGACCCCGAGCCCGCTGACCAGGATGATGATCAGGGTCGACCAGAGGAACCGGCGGGCGCCGGCGGCCAGCACGAAGGTGCCCAACAGGATCAGCGGGATGCTGTTGCTGTAGAGGTGGTCGAAGCCGTGATGCAGGAACGGCGAGAAGAAGACGCCGTCCAGGCCGTCGATGCGGTGCGGAATGATGCCGGCGGTCGCGTCCAGGCCGAACGCGAGCCCCTGGTCGACGGCCTCGATGAGGAAGAGGAACGGGACCACCGCGCACATGGCGACGAAGGCCCGGCCGAGCGCGGCGTAGAACGCCTCGGTGCCGAACCGGTAGGGGTCGCCGCTTGGCGGCTGCAGGCTCACCCCCCAACTGCTATCAGCAAAAAGGGCCGGCCGCCACTCGCGTCCCGCTCGCCTGCCTGTCGTACGTGCGACGGCGGGGCGGGTGGTCGCCCACCCGCCCCGCCGTTCGACGACGTCAGTAGTTGCCGTTGTTCTGGAAGTTGCTCCAGGCGCCACAGGGCGTCTTGTACCGGCCCTTGATGTAGCCCAGCCCCCACTTGATCTGGGTGGCCGGGTTCGTCCGCCAGTCGTCCGCGACCGAGCCCATCTTGCTGCCCGGCAACGACTGCGGGATGCCGTACGCCCCGGAGGAGGAGTTGCTGGCCTTGTGGTTCCAGCCGCTCTCCTTGGTCCAGAGCTTCTCCAGGCAGGGGAACTCGGCGATGCCGAAGCCCGCTTCGAGCATCAGCGCGCAGCCGATCTTGCGGTTGCCGCTGTACTCGGCGCAGGACGCCGGAATCGGCCCCTCGTACGGCTTGGTGACCTCCTTGGCGGCGGCCTCGCGCTCACGCTTGCGCGACGCCGCGGCGGCCTCGGCGCGGCGGGCCCGCTCGGCGGCCTCCTTGGCAGCCTGAGCCGCCCGCAGCTTGGCCTGGTACTCGGCGGCCCGCTGCCGGGCGAACGCGATCTGGTGGCTGGCCTGGCGCTCGCGCTGGTAGGCGAAGTCGATCCGATCGACCTCGACGCTCTCCTGCGCGGTCAGACCCTGTTGCTGGGTTTCCCGGTCTTGGCCCAGATAGAAGCCACCGGCCACGCCCACGGAGAGCAGCGCGACAGCGGCCGTACGGGCGCCCAACCGGCTCCACAGCCGACTCACGAAGTGGTCCCTTCGTTGGGGGCAAGGACACGACGCGGCGCCAGGCCAGGTGGGCCCTCAGCCGTGCCGTGAGCGCCCCGACCGGTGAGCCGGTCGCGCCGACGCACCGACCGTCACCGATGCCGTCCAGAGCCTGGACGAACGATCACCAACGATGCCTGTGGTGCGTGGGCGCTCGTGGGACACGATCGCGCACAGTGAGGCTGATGGGAAACCAACCGGCCTGTTTGTGATCTGCACCACACCAAAAATCTGGACGAAAGCCTACAAAACCCCCATCACAGTGGGATGTCCTCCAAGAGGTCGGTCACCATCGCGGCGATCGGCGACCGCTCCGACCGGCTGAGCGTGACATGGGCGAAGAGGGGATGGCCCTTCAACGCCTCGATCACCGCGGTCACGCCGTCATGTCGGCCGACCCGCAGATTGTCCCGCTGGGCGACGTCGTGGGTGAGCACCACCCGGGAGCCCTGCCCGATCCGGGAGAGCACGGTCAGCAGCACGCCACGCTCCAGCGACTGGGCCTCGTCCACGATCACGAAGGCGTCGTGCAGGCTGCGCCCCCGGATGTGGGTCAGCGGCAGCACCTCCAGGATGCCCCGCGAGGTGACCTCCTCCAGCACGTTCTCGTGCACCACCGCGCCGAGCGTGTCGAAGACCGCCTGCGCCCACGGCGACATCTTCTCCGACTCCGACCCCGGCAGGTAGCCCAGCTCCTGGCCGCCGACGGCGTACAGCGGGCGGAAGACGATCACCTTCTTGTGCCGGCGACGCTCCATCACCGCCTCCAGCCCGGCGCAGAGCGCCAACGCCGACTTACCCGTGCCGGCCCGCCCACCCAGCGAGACGATCCCGATCGTCTCGTCGAGCAGCAGGTCGAGGGCGACGCGCTGCTCGGCCGAGCGGCCGTGCAGGCCGAACGCCTCCCGGTCGCCCCGGACCAACCGGACGGACTTGTCCGGCAGCACCCGGCCCAACGCGGAGCCGCGCGTCGAGTGCAGCACCAGGCCGGTGTGGCAGGGCAGACCCGCCGCCTCGTCGACGTCGAGCGTGTCGCCGGCGTACAGCGCGGAGATCTGCTCCTCGCCCAACTCCAGCTCGGACATGCCGGTCCAGGTCGGGTCGCTGGCCTGGCCGTGGCGGTACTCGTCGGCGCGCAGACCCACCGAGGCGGCCTTGACCCGCAGCGGCATGTCCTTGCTGACCAGGGTGACGTCCCGGCCCTCGGCGGCGAGGTTGAGCGCCACGGAGAGGATCCGGGCGTCGTTGCTCTCGGTGCGGAACCCGGGGGGCAGCACCCCGTCGTCGGTGTGGTTCAACTCCACCCGCAGCGTGCCACCGGCGTCGTTGGCGGGTACCGGCGTGTCCAGCCGGCCGTGCTGGATCCGCAGCTCGTCGAGCATGCGCAGCGACTGCCGGGCGAACCAGCCCAGCTCCGGGTGGTGACGCTTGCCCTCCAGCTCGGTGATGACCACCAGCGGCAGCACCACCTCGTGCTCGGCGAAGCGGTGGAACGCCGCCGGGTCGGACAACAGCACGGACGTGTCCAGAACGAAAGCCTGGCCCGCTGGTCGCGGCTCCTTGGGGTCAGCCGGCGCGGTTGCCGCGCTACGGCGGCTCCGGGGGGCACGGCGGGTCGTGGCAGTCGCGGCCGGGATCTGGTCGGCACCGGCGGTGGTACGGCGAGTCGTCACAGGCCTGCTCCGACGGATGGGCACCCGGCCACCCGTGTTCCGCCTCGTCCGGTGCCCGGGGACACGGGGTCGGATGCGGAACCCCGTGCGCGAGGTCGCAGATCCGGGCGGACCGGCTGGCTCGGGAGAACCCCGTGCCATGCCTAGACGCTAGCGGCGGCGGACCGTCCCGGCTAGTGCCGTGATCGTGGATCTCCGGAGACAGACCTGTGAACACCGCGCCGCCAGGTCGACACCCGCCGGCAGCGGGGCGCGGCGAGCCGGCCGGGATGCATGCCCCCTGCGCGCATCCCGGCCGGCCGGGGCCACCGTCACCGGTCTGACGTGGCCCCGACGGTGCGTGTCCGCCGCGGACGACGCACCGCGCTTTTCGGCACCGGTCGGCGGGACCGCCCGGGGCGGCCCGCCGGCCGGCTCAGCCGGTCCGTCGAACGAGCGTGCCGGTCGGGTGCCGCCCCGTGATGGGGGCGGCCGGCGCCGTGAACGACGAGCCGGTGTACGTGGTGCCGGGGCGGGCCACCGTGCCGGCGGAGCGGACGGCCCCCGCCGAGGAGACCGACAGGGCGGAGGCGATCGCCGCCTGGGCGTCGCGTCGGCGCCGGTTCCAGGCGCCCCGGTCACCGTCGAAGTAGCCCTGTCGATAGCCGAAGCGGTAGCCGATGCGGTAGCTGAGCTGCCCGTGCAGCCGACCAGCCGCGTAGCTGGTGGCACCGAGCACCAGGACGAGGAAGACCACGAGGAATGGGCTCATCGGGCGGCCCCGGCCCGGCCCGGACGCCGCGTCATCGTTCCTCCGGCTCGGCCGCCGTGGGGTCGGCGGTGGGATCCGCGACCAGCAGCCGGTCCAGGTCGTCGGTGCTGACCTCCTCGACCAGTTCGACGCTGATCCGGCAGCCGTCCAGCACGACCTCGGCGACGGAGGAGCGGCGAATCTCCCCGCCGGCGTCGTAGACGCGGACGCTCAACTCGGGGCAGCCGAGGTGGGTACGCCAGGCGTTCCACTCGGTGCGGTCGCCCACGCTCAGCGACAGGTATCGGCAGCCTCGGGCGAGATAGAGGCGCCACGGGGCACTCAGCCCCGCGGCCACTCCCTCGGCGATCAGCCCGAAGGCCTGGGCTCGGGTGGCGAGCTCGGTCACCACACCCCCTCGGCACCGGGGGCGTGACGCATGTGAGCACCAGTCGTCTCATGCACGTGACACACCGTAGATTGTCCCATGAGCGTGACAGTATCAGCTTTTCGTCCTCTTACATTCGCCACTACGGGCATCTATTCTGCCCGGGTGACACCCCTCCAGAGCGGCGCTGGATCGTTTACCACGAATCCGAGAGAGCCGTCACGTCCGCGTGACAGCAGCGTGCCTGGGCGTACGCCCGAACCAGGCTGGTCGTACCGTCACGGGGTGACCGAGACGGCCAATGCGCGAAAGATCGCCTTCGCCACCTTCGTCCGGCGTGCCCTCGACGAGGCGCGGGCGACGCGGGCCTGGAGCGGCACCGAGGTGTCCCGACGTACCGGCGTCTCCCGGCAGACCATCAACCGGTGGGTCCGCGGTGACTGGGCCAGCGACCCCGAGGCCGAACGCGTCGTCGCCTTCTGCGAGGGCCTGGGCCTGAACCCCGCCGCCGCCTTCGCCGCGCTCGGCTGGGACCGCACCGCGACCGGCCCGCGCGCCGGCCAGCCGGCCCCACCGATGGACCCGGACGTGGAGGCTCTGCTGCGCCGCCTCGTCGACCCGAACGTGTCGGACGCGGAGAAGTTCCACATCCGCGAAACCATCAGATATCTCGCATACCGCCCAACGTTGCCGGTCGATGTCCGAAATAGAGGCAATCAGGCAGGCTAGTTCCTCAGATGGCGAAAGAACGCCTGGTCAGGTTCATTCGTTTCGCTCCGGGGTCGGAACGGGCACGCTAGCGTCCGTACTCGTACTGCTTGGGCTCGTCATCGGCGGGGGGACGGGACAAGGCCGAACCCAGCCCTGCGGGACATAAGGAGGGGTCTGTCCATGACCCTGAAGTGGTGGGCAGTCGTGGTCGCCACGGTGTCGATGACACTGTGGGCGACCGGCAACGTGGTGACCCTCGCGGTCAACGGTGGGCAGCTGCCGCTGCCCGTCAACCTTCTCGCCCTCATCAGCGCCGGCACGGCGGTCATCCTGGCCGTCGTCGCGGAGCTGCACGAGCGGCTCAACGACCGGATCAGCGCACTCACCGAGTTCCTGGTGGCACGACTCAACGAGATCGAGACCCGCACCGGGGACCGCAACACCGGCTTCGTGGAGGGCTACCTGCTCAGCCACGGGCAGGACGCTGCGGTGGTGCCATTCGGACGCCGCGGACGGGGAGCCGCCGAACGCTGATCGCCCGCCGCCGAGCGGTGGTGCTCGGCCAGGAATGAGCCCTCAACGCCGGGGTACGCTGACGCGCGTGCCACCGTTGAATCTGGGCAACCACCAGCCGAGGACCCCGTTGGACGCCGATCAGGCATGGCAGTTCACTGCCGGCCGGGCGGCGGGGACCGTGCTCTTCTTCGACTTCGACGGCACACTCGCGCCCGTCGACGACGACCCGACGGCGGTCCGCCCCGCACCCAACGCCCTCGCCGCGATCGAGGCGCTGGCCCCAATGGTGCAGCGGATCGCGATCGTCTCCGCCCGGCCCGTGGAGTTCCTCCGGGACCGCCTCGGCGAGCTGAGCGGCGTCGACCTCTACGGTCTCTACGGGCTGGAGCACAGCCACTCCGGTGGCGAGACCGTCACCGAGCCCACCGCCCTGCCGTGGGTGCCGACCATGGCCGAGCTGGCCGACCTGGCCCGGGCGGAACTGCCACCCGGCACGCTCGTCGAGTTCAAGCGGCTCTCGGTCGCGCTGCACTGGCGTACCGCGCCGCAGCTCGGCGCGACCGTGCAGCAGTGGGGTCAGGCGCAGGCCGACCGGCTGGGGCTGCGGGTGCAGGCCGGGCGGATGGTGCTGGAGCTCAAGCCGCCCGTCGACCGGGACAAGGGCATGGTGATCGGCGAGGTGGTCCAGGGCGCCACCGGCGCCTGGTACTTCGGCGACGACGTCTCGGACATCAAGGCGTTCGCGGCGCTACGCGCCCGCGCCGAGGCGGACCCGGACTTCTTCGGCGTCTGCGTGGCCGTCGCCAACCCAGAGACCGGTCAGGAGGTGGCCAACGCCGCCGACCTGACCATCGAGTCCCCGGCCGCACTGGGTGACTTCCTCACCCGGGCCCTGACCCGGCTGCCCTGACCCGGCTGCCCTGACCGGGCTCGCCTCCGCCCGCAGCAGGGCTCAGGCGCCGTACCGGCGCTGGCGGGTGGCGTACGAGCGCAGCGCGCGCAGGAAGTCGATGTGCCGGAAATCCGGCCAGTTGAGCTCGCAGAAGTAGAACTCCGAGTGCGCGGACTGCCAGAGCATGAACCCGGACAGCCGCTGCTCCCCGCTGGTGCGGATGACCAGGTCGGGATCGGGCTGGCCACGGGTGTAGAGGTGCTCGGCGATGTGCTCGACGTCCAGCACCTCGGCCAGCTCCTCGATCGTGCCGCCCGAGGCGGCGTGCTCCAGCAGCAGCGAACGGACCGCGTCGGTGATCTCCCGCCGACCGCCGTAGCCGACGGCGATGTTGACCTCCGCGCCGCCGCTGCGGTCCCGGGTGCGCTCCTCGGCGCCCTTGAGCGCCGCCGCCGTCTGGGCGGGCAGCAGATCCAGCGCGCCGACGATACGCAGCCGCCAGGGGTTGCCCTCCTCGGCCAGCTCCACCACCAGGTCCT
This sequence comes from Micromonospora sp. MH99, assembly GCF_021442385.1. Lineage (GTDB taxonomy): Bacteria > Actinomycetota > Actinomycetes > Mycobacteriales > Micromonosporaceae > Micromonospora. Next base: position 17,332 of record NZ_MUZA01000074.1, on the reverse strand, counting down.
CGATGATCTGCAACAGCGGGTCCAGCTCGCTTGCGGGACGGCGCAGATTGTCGGTGGCCAGCAGATAGAGGGTCACGTGCCCGATGCCGGCCTGGTCGCACCAGCCGAGGACATGCTTGATCTTCGCCGCGCCGACCCGGTGCCCGTCGTTGGGGTCGACGAAGCCCATCTCCCTCGCCCACCGGCGGTTGCCGTCGCACATCACCCCGACGTGTCGGGGCACCGGCTTGCCCGCGAGCTTCGCCGTGAGCCGGCGCTCGTACACGGAGTAGATAAGGTTCCGCAGCGTCATCACCTAGCAGCGTAGCGACCCGCCAGCGGGATCACCCCTTCGGAGGCCGATCCCCGCCGGACAGTTCGATGCCGATCATGCCCAGCGTACGGGCGGTGAGCCGCCCGTCGCCCAGCCCCAGCTCGACCACATCGTCGAACACACGGTCGTCCCGGCGGGCCGCCCGGACCGCCGCGTCGACCACCCGCCGCCGTCGTGCCAACCACGCGGCGACCGAGCTGTGCCGCAGGTGGGTGCCGAGGCGACGACGCAGACCGAGGGCGTAGCGCCGCGCCGCCGCCTCGGGCGCACGGGCCGCCGCGGCGCCGGCCAGCGCACCGGAGAGCAGCGCGTAGAAGATGCCCTCCCCGGTGAACGGGTTGATCAGCGACAGGGCGTCACCGGCCAGCAGGGTGCGGTCCCGGCCCGGTGCCGGCCGGTGCGTGGACAGCGGTAGGTGGTGGGCGCGCAGCGCGGTCACCGTCGACAGGTCCGTGCCGGGCAGCAGCGCGGCCAGCCGGTCCAGCAGGTACGCCCGGCTCAGAGGCTCGCCGCGCAGCACCTCCCCGTACCCGACGTTCGCCCGCCCGTCGCCGATCGGGAACGACCAGGCGTACGCCGGCCAGCGTGCCTTCGACGTGACGATGAGCTGCTCGGGTGGGCCGGGCAGCGCCGGGGCGTACCCCCGGATGGCCAGCGCCAGGTGCCGGTCGGGGTTCACGGGGTGGCCGAGGGCCCGGCGCACCACCGACCCGGCGCCGTCCGCACCCACCACCACCCGACCGGACAGCTCCCCGTCGAGCACCACCCGGTCGGAGCGCGGATGGACCCGCCGGACGTTGTGGCGGCGCAACTGCGCCCCGGCGGCCACCGCAGCCGCCACCAGCCGCGCGTCGAAGACCTCCCGAGGCACCGTGTACGCGGGCCGGGGCAGCGCCCGAGCGACCGCCTGGCCGCCCGGGGAGACCATCCGCAGCGCGGGCAGCGCGGCGTAGCCGGCCACCGCCTCGGTCACGCCCAGCTCGGCGAGCACGTCCACCGAGTGCGCGGCGATCCCGTCGCCGCAGGCCTTGTCCCGGGGGAAGTCCGCCCGGTCCAACAGCAACACACTGGCGCCCGCCCTGCGCGCCGTCAGCGCCGCGGCCGCCCCGGCCGGCCCCGCCCCCACCACCACCACGTCGAACTCGTCGCTCACCGTGCGCCTCCCTCCGACCGGGGCGGCGCGGCTCGTACCCGTCCCGCCCGGCGATCACCTGGGCCATCGACACCGGCCACGGTGACCGACATCACCCGCCATCCTGCCCCCTCGCGGCCCGCCCGGGCCGCTGCCGCACGGCGCCGCACGGCCGCCGCACGGTCGGGACACCCCGAAGCCGAACGACCCCGCGAAGCCAACACCCCAAGCCCTCGACCCCCACAACCGCGGACCGGCGGCCACCCCTCGCGCGCCCACCAACCGGCGGCCCGCAACGGGCGACGACGAAGCGGCGGCCCTAAAGCGGAGGCGCGGACCTGCGGACGCGCAGACCCGCGGACCCGCGGACCTGTGGACGAGCGGACCTGTGGACGCGCGGACCTGTGGACGCGCGGACCTGTGGACGCGCGGATCCGGAGCGGCACCCCGCCCGCCTGCTGCGTTCCCTGTCGAGCTGCCCCGCTGGTGGGGCGGAGTGTCTCCGATGGCTCGATGTCAGGCGTTGATCGACTCGGGATCGCCGATATTGGGGTGTCCAGGGCGCCCGGTCACCCCGATATCGGCGATCCCGAGTCGATCATGGCGGGGAGTCGCGCCCACAGCCCACCCAGGGCGCCAGTTCCCCCCACTGCCGGAGCGCCATGCAGGGCCACGGAGCGCCGGCCCATATCCGGGGCAGCTCGACAGCACCCGCCAACCCCGCCAGCCGCAGGGCCAGCCCTACACCCGGCGCAGCACGACAACACCCGCCAACCCCGCCAGCCGCAGGGCCAGCCCCACACCCGGCGCAGCACGACAACACCCGGCAACCCCACCCACCCCACACCCAGGGCCAACCCACACAGGCCGAGCCCGTCAGTTGGCGCAGCGATTGAACGGGCCAACCCGCGGGGCCTTCAGACCGGGGCGGCGGCGTCTGGGGCGCGGGAGGCCCGGCGCAGGCCGTACAGGGCCAGCGCGGCGGCGGCGAGCAGCGGGACGCCGTCGCGGATCAGGCCGTCCACGCCCAGCAGCCACCAGCACAGTGGCAGGTCCACAGCCAGCACGGCCAGCGTGACGACGACCAGCAGGCCCCGCGCCCAGTCCTTGCCACGCATCAGGAACGCGGTGCAGAACAGCACCGCGTAGCTGGCCGCGATGCCGGCGCCGAACCAGAACAGCACGGCCGGTACGGCGGACAGGCGATCGTCCAGGATCGCGCCTCCGGCCACCAGCGCCGGCACCAGCATCAGCGGGCTGTAGGTGAACGCCGCGACCCGGCTGGTCAGCAGCCAACCGCTGGCCTGCGGCCGACGCGGCGGGATTTCGCGCCAGGAGATGCCGGCCCGGTCGATGACCAGCCGGGGCCGGTGTCGGACAAGATGCCCAGCGAGCGCCGACGAGCGGTAGAGCATCCACACCACAGCCACACAGAGCGCGGTGAGCAGGGCGAAGCCGAGCAGCCCGGGCAGCGGCGGCACGCCCTGCCGGGGCACGATCAGCCGGCCGACGGCGAAGATCGTGGTGACCGCGAGGATCAGCCCGAACGGACGGGCCACCGTGCGGCCCCGGCGGACGTGCCCGATCAGCAGCAGGAAACCGAACGAGCGCAGCATCGCCCAACCGGTGCGCACGGCCAGGCCGAAGCCCTGCTCCGGGGCGTACCACCAGTTGAGCAGCTCGACCACGACGGTGGCCGTCGCCGTCGTCGCGAGCAGGAAGGTGAGCACCCGGACGGCGGACGGCCGCCGGACCTCGGTCTCGGCGGCCGTCCTCATGGGATCCGTTGTTGCCCGCGGCGGGCGATGTTCACACCTAGCGCTGCGGTTGTACGGCGTCCAGGCGGGCGCGCAGCGCGTCCAACTCGGCCCAGAGCACGCCGGGCAGCTTGTCACCGAACTTCTCGAACCACTCGGTGATCAGGGGCAGCTCGTTGCGCCACTCGTCCGGGTCGACCTTCAGCGCGATCCGGACGTCCTCCGGGGTCATGTCCAGGCCCTCGACGTCGAGCGCGTCCGCGGTCGGCACCATGCCCACGGGGGTCTCGACCGCGTCGGCGGTGCCCTCGATCCGCTCGACGACCCACTTGAGCACCCGGGAGTTCTCCCCGAAGCCCGGCCACAGGAACGAGCCGTCCGCGTCCTTGCGGAACCAGTTCACGTAGTAGATCTTCGGCAGCTTGGCCTCGTCGCCGTCGGCGCCCTTGCCCATCTCGATCCAGTGCCGGAAGTAGTCACCGGCGTGGTAGCCGATGAACGGCAGCATCGCCATCGGGTCCCGACGGACCACGCCAACCGCGCCGGACGCGGCGGCGGTGGTCTCCGAGGAGAGGGTCGCGCCCATGTAGACGCCGTGCACCCAGTCGCGGGCCTCGGTCACCAGTGGGATGGTGTCCCGGCGGCGGCCACCGAAGAGGATCGCGTCGATCGGCACGCCGTTCGGGTCGAAGTACTCGTCGGCGAGGATCGGGCACTGGGTGATCGGGGTGCAGAACCGGCTGTTCGCGTGCGAGGAGAGGCTGTCGCTCTCCGGCGTCCAGTCGTTGCCCTTCCAGTCGATCAGGTGCGCCGGGGGCTCACCCATGCCCTCCCACCAGACGTCACCGTCGTCGGTGAGGCCGACGTTGGTGAAGACGGAGTTGCCCCGGTCCAGCGTCCGCATGGCGTTGGCGTTGGTCTTCCAGTCGGTGCCGGGCGCGACGCCGAACAGGCCGTACTCCGGGTTGACGGCGTAGAGCCGACCGTCCGGGCCGAACCGCATCCAGGCGATGTCGTCGCCGATCGTCTCGACCTTCCACCCCGGAATGGTCGGCTCCACCATGGCCAGGTTGGTCTTGCCGCACGCGGACGGGAAGGCGCCGGCGATGTGGTGGACCTTGCCCTCCGGGGAGGTGATCTTGAGGATGAGCATGTGCTCGGCGAGCCAGCCCTCGTCCCGGCCCATCACGCTGGCGATCCGCAGCGAGTAGCACTTCTTGCCGAGCAGCGAGTTGCCGCCGTACCCGGAGCCGTACGACCAGATCTCCCGGGTCTCCGGGAAGTGCGAGATGTACTTGGTCTCGTTGCACGGCCACGCGACGTCCTGCTGACCGGGGGCGAGCGGGGCGCCGATCGAGTGCAACGCGTGCACGAAGTCCGCGTCGTCCCCCATCGCGTCGAGGACCTTCGCGCCCATCCGGGTCATGATGCGCATGGACGCGACCACGTACGGGCTGTCGGTGATCTCGACGCCGAACATCGGGCTCTCGGCCTCGACCGGGCCCATCACGAACGGGATGACGTACATGGTGCGACCGCGCATCGAGCCGCGGTACAACTCGGTCATCGTCCGCTTCATCTCGGCCGGCGCCATCCAGTTGTTGGTGGGGCCGGCGTCCGCCTCGTCGACAGAGCAGATGTAGGTGCGCTCCTCGACCCGGGCGACGTCCGTCGGGTCGGTGCGCGCGTAGAACGAGTTCGGCTTCTTCTCGGGGTTCAGGCGGATGAGGGTGCCGGCCTCGACCAACTCATCGGTGAGGCGACGCCACTCCTCGTCCGACCCGTCCACCCACACGACCCGGTCGGGGGTGGTCAGTTCTGCGACCTCACGGACCCAGGCAAGCAGTTTCGGATGGGACGTCGGGGCCTGATCGATACCCCGCACTACAGCCGGAGCAACCATGACACATCTCCTTGTGGTCGACGCTGACCGATCTATGGGATGCACGAGTCTCAGCGACGCCATGCGCCGCCTTCGTGGAAACCTGGGATTGGCCTCAGCGTAAACCGGGCAGCCTTCCTAGTCAGTGGGACTGGTTGTGAAGAACTGCACAAGGTACGGCGACGCTGCGGCATCACGATCTGATACCCGCTTTCCTGCGCAGTTTCACGCAAATCTTGTCGTGCACCCCGGTCGACGCGCTTTGCGGTCGGGCCGCCAACCCGCCCGGCCGACCGGTGCGGGGATTCCCGTTCCGGGGCGCGTCAGTCCTCCCCCTTGGTTACGCTGCGTTCACCTGCTACGTACCGGGTGAAAGGGCCGGCACGAGCGACGATGTCCGGTCGCCGTTGCTACCCCGCCGACTGGCCGACAGCCGGTAGGCTCGCCCCGTGGCCGCCACGATGACCGGGGAACAACCGGGTCCCCGGCAGACCCGACCGGGTCTGGTCCGCGGACTGCTCGACCGTTTCGGTCACCTCGTGCGCGAGCTGAGCAAGTTCGCCACCGTGGGCGGGATCGCCTTCCTCATCGACTTCGCGCTCTTCAACTACCTGACCACCGCGCGCGGCATGGAGCAGGTGACGGCGAAGACGATCTCGACCGTGATCGCGGCGACCTTCGCCTTCCTCGGCAACCGGTTCTGGACCTGGCGGCACCGCCAGCGCAGCAACCCTGCGCGGGAGTACGCGCTGTTCTTCTTCTTCAACGCCGTCGGCCTCGGCATCGCGGTGGCCTGCCTCGCGATCAGCCGGTACGGGCTCGGCAGCATCTGGCCGGCCGTGTTCCAGACACAGCTGGCCGACAACATCGCCAGCTTCATCGTCGGCACGGGCCTCGGGACGCTGTTCCGATTCTGGTCCTACCGGCGGTTCGTCTTCGTCGAAGCGGGAACTCCGATCGTTCCGCAGGTGGAGCACGACCGAGACCACGGTGCGTGACCTGCCGCCCACCTCGTCCGGCCGGTGATCGCCGGCTTCACCGACTGCCCTAAGGTGTTTCGCATGCGTCTTGTCCGTCTGCTGCCTGAGCGTTGGCAGAAGTTCATCAACGAGGCGCTCAAATTCGGCATCGTCGGCGGCATCAACACCGTCATCAATTACGCGGTGTTCAATGTCCTTGCACTTACCGTTTTCGTCAACGGTCAGTTGAAGGCGACCGTGATCGCGACCGTCGTCGCGACGATCACGTCGTATCTGATGAATCGCCACTGGACGTACCGGGATCGCCCGAAATCGGCGCTTCGTCGGGAGTACGTCCTGTTCTTCCTGTTCAACGGGGCCGGTCTGCTCATCGAACTGGGCGCCGTTGCCGCGGCCAAGTACGGGCTCGGCGTGCACGGCCTGCTGGGGCTGAACGTGGCCAAGACCGCAGGTGTGCTGCTGGCCACGCTGTTCCGCTTCTGGTCCTACCGGACCTTCGTCTTCCAGCCCGTCTCGCCGACCGAGGACGAGACCAAGACCGAGCCCACCTGGCACGACATCCCGCGCGACGAGTGGGACACCATGGCCGAGATGGACCCGGTCGCCGAGCTGGCCGAATCCGTCTCCGAGCTGGAAGAGGCGCAGTCCAGTGACCGCCCCGACCCGACACCCGGCCCGACCGGCGCCGCTCCCGCCCAGCAACGGCCCACACCGTTGACCGCCGGCCTCCCCGCCGATCTGGACGCGGAACTCGCCGCGGAGCTGCACGCCGGCACCCGTCGCGCGCCCCGCCGGTGACGCCTCCCGCCATCCGCTCCGGCATCGGGGCGCCCGCCGCGCTTTTCTTCGAGGATCTCGTTCCGGGGCTCACCGTGGACCTCGGGACCGTGACCGTGGACGGCGACGAGATGCTGGCCTTCGCCCGTCGCTTCGACCCGCAGTGGTACCACGTCGACCCGCAGCTGGCCGAGGCCAGTCGGCACGGCGGAGTGATCGCCAGCGGCTTCTACACGGTCAGCCTGTTCATGCGGGCGTACGTCGATCACCTGCTGTCCCGCGCGGCGGCGGACGCCTCCCCCGGTCTGGAGGAGTTGCGGTGGCTCGCCCCGGTACGCGCCGGGGACCGTCTCGCCGTCCGGGTCGACGTGATCGGCGCCCGCCCGTCGGCCGCCCGTCCCGGGCTCGGCACCGTCATCCTCACCGGCACCATGCTCCGCCTCGGCCCGGACAACCGGCCCGAGCAGGAGGTGCTGCGGACCCGCTTCCGTGGCTGGTTCGCGCTACGCCCGGTCGAGACGGACCCCGAGGCCACACCCGCCGAGGGCGGCCCGCAGGGAAGCGGACCAGCCGAGTCCGGACCGGCGGAAACCGGGCCAGCCGAGGCCGGATCCCCAGCCGAGGCCGGATCCCCAGCCGAGGCCGGATCCCCAGCTGAGGCCGGATCCGCGAAGGTCGGGCCAGCCGGGACCGGACCAGCGGAGGGCGGGCCAGCCGAGGCCGGACCGGCGGAGGGCGGGCCGTCCGAGGCCGGGCGGCCGTCGGCGGCCGCGGCGCCCGTGGCCGAACAGCACGCCTGACCGCCCCGCCCCGACGCTCGGGCCGGGACGGTCAGCGCTGAACGGGATCAGCTCGTGGTGTCGCGCAGCGGCTTGCCCTCGCGCATGTCGGCGAGGATGTCGCGCATCTCCCCGTCGCCCAGCGAGTGCTTGTCGTGCTGCGCCTCGACCAGCTCGTAGAGGGTGGTCTGCACCCGGCTGACACCCGGCACGTCGGCGAGCACCGACTGGCCGCGCTCGCCCGCCGACTCGATGGTGAGGGTGCCGCAGCCGAGCAGCCGCTCGAAGAAGTGCTGGTTCATCGAGTGGTCGTTGATCCGGGTGAGCGGAAGGTCCCGCCGGTCCCGGGAGAAGACGCCCTGCTGCAACAGCACGCGCTCGTTGGTGAACAGGTAGTGGGTGGTACGCCAGACCAGGAACGGCCACAGACCGAGCCAGAGAACCGCGACCAGGGCGATCACCCCGATCACGGCCAGCGCGATCGAACCACCGCTGCTCTCGGGCAGCAGGAGCACGCCGACCACCACCGCGGCGATGGCCAGCACCAGCACCACGATCGGCCGGATCAGCGCCTTCCAGTGCGGGTGCAGGTGCAGCACGACGTGCTCGTCCTTCGTGAGCACGTCTTCGGGAAACGCCACGACAACCTCCAACGCCATTTACTCGACGCGCAGACGGTAAACCCCCCAAGCCCCACCACAACATCCGCCACGCGGCCCCACCCCACCTTCCGCGATCTTGCACTTTCGGTCGCCGTTACGCGGCCTCTGCCCGTTTCGCCCGGACAGAAACTGCAAGATCGCGGGGCGGTCGGGGCGAGGGCGGGGGGCCGGGGGCGGGGTTAGCGGAGGTGGAGGATGTCTCCGGCGGATACGACGCGGGTTCCGGTGGGGGTGGTCAGCTGAAGCTGGCCGTCGTTGTCGATGCCGGTGGCGGTGCCGGTCAGGTCCTCGCCGTTGGGCAGCAGGACGCGTACCTCGCGGCCGATCGTCGCGCAGGCCGCCACATACGCGTCGCGCAGCCCACTGGCCACGGCGTCCCCGCCGGCCGAGCGCCAGCGGTCGTACCAGTCGGCAAGGGCCCGCAGCAGAGCCCGCAGCAGCGGATCCCGGTCGGTGGCCGTCGCGCCGGCCAGTTGCAGCGAGGTGGCCGGCAGCCCGGTCGGGTTCACCGGCAACTCGTCGGCGCGCAGGGTCACGTTGAGGCCGACGCCGAGGACGATGGCCGGCGATGGGGCGAACGAGCGCCCGGGCACCGCCTCGGCCAGCACTCCGGCGCACTTGGCGTCGCCGATGAGCAGGTCGTTGGGCCACTTGAGGGTGGCCTCCAACTCGGCCAACCGGGCCACCGCCTCGACCAGCGCGACGCCGGCGAGCAGCGGCAGCCACCCGTACGCCGTGGACGGCACCGCGACCCAGCCGCGGTCCGGCACGGCCTCGCCGGGCCGCAGCAGCACGCTGGTGGCGATTCCGGCGCGCGGCGGCGACTGCCAGACCCGGCCGCGCCGACCACGGCCGGCGGTCTGCCGTTCCGCGACCACCACCAGGCCCTCCGGCTCACCCGCCGCGGCGGCCTCGGCCACGTCCGCGTTGGTGGAGCCGGTCTCGGCGTGCAGCTCCAGGCGGGCCCACGGCCCGTTCGGCGCGACCAGCGCGCGCCGCAGCCGGGCCGCCGACAGCGGCGGTCGGTCCAGATCGGTGTACGGGGAACCCGGCATCCCGTCAGCCTACGGCGGTGACCGCGGGAGGTACTGAGGCGTACTGCACAGCAGCACCGACCTGAACCATCGTTATATTCCCTGGGTGACTACCGAGACCGGGACCAACATCCACAGCACCGCGGGCAAGCTGGCGGACCTGGAGCGCCGGGTCGACGAGGCGGTGCACGCCGGGTCGGCGCGTGCGGTCGAGAAGCAGCACGCGCGGGGCAAGAAGACCGCCCGCGAGCGGATCGAGATGCTGCTCGACGAGGGCTCCTTCGTCGAGCTGGACGAGCTGGCCCGGCACCGGTCCACGGCCTTCGGGCTGGAGCGCAACCGCCCGTACGGCGATGGCGTGGTGACCGGCTACGGCACGGTGGACGGCCGGCAGGTGTGCGTCTTCGCCCAGGACTTCACGGTCTTCGGCGGCTCGCTCGGCGAGGTCTTCGGCGAGAAGATCGTCAAGGTGATGGACCTGGCCATGAAGATCGGCTGCCCGGTCGTGGGCATCAACGACTCCGGCGGCGCCCGCATCCAGGAGGGCGTGGTGTCGCTCGGCCTGTACGGGGAGATCTTCTTCCGCAACGTCCGCGCGTCCGGGGTCATCCCGCAGATCTCGCTGGTGATGGGGCCCTGCGCCGGTGGCGCGGTCTACTCACCGGCCGTCACCGACTTCACCGTGATGGTCGACCAGACCTCGCACATGTTCATCACCGGCCCCGACGTGATCAAGACCGTGACCGGCGAAGACGTCGGCATGGAGGAGCTGGGCGGGGCCCGCACGCACAACACCCGCAGCGGCAACGCGCACTACCTCGCCACCGACGAGGACGACGCGGTCGACTACGTCAAGGCCCTGCTGTCGTACCTGCCGTCGAACAACCTCGACGAGCCGGTCGTCTTCGAGGCCCCCGCCGACCTGACGATCACCGACGAGGACCGCGAGCTGGACACGCTCGTCCCGGACTCGGCGAACCAACCGTACGACATCCACACAGTCATCGAGCACGTCCTGGACGACGGGGAGTTCCTGGAGGTCCAGCCGCTCTACGCGCAGAACATCGTGGTCGGCTACGGCCGGGTGGAGGGCCGCCCGGTCGGCGTGGTCGCCAACCAGCCGATGCACTTCGCCGGCACCCTGGACATCGCCGCCTCGGAGAAGGCCGCCCGGTTCGTGCGCACCTGCGACGCGTTCAACATCCCGGTGCTGACCTTCGTGGACGTGCCCGGCTTCCTGCCCGGCACCGGCCAGGAGTGGGACGGCATCATCCGCCGGGGCGCCAAGCTCATCTACGCGTACGCCGAGGCGACAGTCCCGAAGGTCACCGTGATCACCCGCAAGGCGTACGGCGGGGCGTACGACGTGATGGGTTCCAAGCACCTCGGCGCGGACCTGAACTTCGCCTGGCCGACCGCGCAGATCGCCGTGATGGGCGCGCAGGGCGCGGTGAACATCCTCTACCGCTCGGAGCTGGCCGGCGCCGAGGACCCGGCGGCGGTGCGGGCCGAGAAGATCGCCGAGTACGAGGACACCCTGGCCAACCCGTACGTGGCCGCCGAGCGCGGGTACGTCGACTCGGTGATCCCGCCGCACGAGACGCGCACCCAGATCGTCCGGGCGCTGCGCGTCCTGCGCACGAAGCGCGAGACCCTGCCGCCGAAGAAGCACGGCAACATCCCGCTGTAATCCGCGCGGCGCAGCTCGCTTGATCCGCGCGGCCCTGCTCGCTTGATCCGCGCGGCCCTGCTCGCTTGATCCGCGCAACTTCGGGGAAAGTGCTGCTTTCCGGCCTCGGGAGGCAACAACATCCCTGATGTTGCGCGGATCAAGAAGGGTCAGCAGGCCGGATTGGCAGCGGGGCACAGTCGCCGGGCGGCCGTGCGGCCCAGCGCCTCGAGATCCGCGTCGCCCAGGCCCAGGTCCGGACTGGGCTCCAGGACAGTGACCAGGTCGCCGACCCGGACCACGACTGTCATCCCGACCGGGCTGGAGCGCTCGAGGGTCCTTCCGGAGGCCGGGCCACGGGGTGCGAACGGCACGTGCCGCACCAGAATCGACTCGTCACCGGCGAAGTTGCTCGCCGCCGTCTCCCAGGCGTGCTTGCTCTCGTTCGGCGTCGTCTCTCCCCCCGCCTCGACGGATTCGGCGAAACGCCACTCGGGGCAGGCGTCGAGCAGCGCCCTCAGGTGAGTGAAGAGTCGCGCGCTCACCAGCGGATCGAGCCGGTAGACGTCCTGGCTGAGTTCGACGCGTACCGCTGCCCTGCCGTCCTTGCTCCGCGACAGCAGCGTCTGCGACCGCGAGTAACGGGAGTACGCGGGGATCGCCGACACGCCCCGGTCGTCGCCGCACCTCTGCAACGTCGGATCCAACCTGACGACCTCACCGAGGCCGGCGTCGCCGAGCTGCACGGCGTTCTTCACCGGCACCTCGGTGACGGCCAGCAGGGAGTCAAGGGGGATGTCCGCCCGGACGGGGCTCTGCGGCAGCGCAGGCATGGTGGCAGCGGGCGGAGCCTCCGGCCGGGCCGTCAGGGCGTACGCCGGGCCGGTCACCGCCGCGAGCACCGCGACAGTCGCCAGCGCCACCGTGCGACGCCTACGCCTGCGGGCCGTCGCCCGAATCTCCTGCGGCTCGGGCCACTTGACGTCATGCAGGTCACGGTGGACCCGTTCGACGAATGCCAGGTCGTCGTCACGCATCGGTGGCCTCCTCCAGATCAGAGACGGCGAGCAGGCCGGCGAGCGCGGTACGCCCCCGGGAGAGGCGGGCCTTGACCGTGCCCACCGGGGCGGCGGTCTCCCGCGCCACCTCGGCGACCGGCATACCCATCAGGTAGTACAGGGCGATGGCGGTGCGCTGCTCCTCGGGCAGTCGACGCAGCGCGGCGACCACCGCGACCGTGTCGGTGCCCGGCCCGGGAACGGTCTCGGTAGCGCCGTGACGCAGGTACGCGCGGGCGCGACTGCGCAGGCTGCGCCAGCGGCTGACCGCGATGCGGCTGGCCACCACCCGCACCCACGCCTCCGGGTCGTCGTACCCGCTGATCGTCGACCAGCGCTGCCACGCCCGGATGTACGCCTCCTGCACCGCGTCCTGGGCCTCGACCCGGTCGCCGGTGAGGGCGTAGACGAAACCGAGCAGCCGTTGTCGGCTCCCCCGGTAGAACTCGTCGAACCCGTCGACGTCCGGCACCCGCTACCTCCCCGTGTCGGTCGCAGGGAACACGCGCCGGACACGGCCGTCGGTTGCCCCGGTCAGGCGATCATCTTCTCCAGCTCGGCGAGCGGGAACGCGCCGGCCGTGATCCGCTCCCGGGTGGCCCGCCGTACCGCCCGCTGCACGGCCACGTTGGCCGGCGTCGGCACGCCGTGCAGCCGGCCGAGCAGCGCGACCTCTCCGTTGAGGTGGTCGACCTCGGTCGAGCCGGCGCCCCGGGCGAGGCTCTGCCAGGTGGACCCACCGGAGCGGCCCGCGCCGTCGACCGGGCGCTGCTGCACCAGGTCGCCGCGTTCGGCCTTCTCCTCGTCCGGGGAGGTGTGCGGGATGCGCGCGGCGGCGAGCGCGGCGACGCCCTCGGCGCGTACCCGCTCGGCCAACGCGTCCGGGATGTCCTGCCCGAGCAACGCCTGGAGGCCGTTGCCGAGGTTGTTGAGCAGCTTGCCGTACTTCCAGCGCAGCACGTCCGTTCGCACCGGCGCGACGAAGCCGGCGGCGGTCAGGTCGGCGGCGATCGCCCGGTCGGTGTCGTCGGCGCCGCCCGGGTACCGCCCAATGTGGAGCATCCCGGGGTGCGGGTGCCCGTTGGCCACCACCACGCCCGGGTCGAGGTGGGTGGCGGGCAACCAGACGCAGACCGGGTGCACGTCGGCGAAGAGCCGCAGCGCGGCCCGCTCGTTGGCCACCCCGTTCTGCGCGGTGACCAGCGGCAGCCGCTCGCCGGCCGTGCCACCACCGGCGACCGGCGCGTCCACCCAGGTCGCCAACGCTGCCTCGGTGTCCTGCGACTTGACGGTGAGCACCAGCACCGTGTCGGTCGGCAGCGGCCGGTCGTCCGGGCCGTCGACGGCGGCGAGCCGGGCGGTCACGTCGCCGTCGGGCTGGCGCAGCGTCAGGCCGTGCTCCCGGATCGCGTCCAGGTGCGCGCCGCGCGCCACCAGAGTCACGTCCCGGTCGGCCTGCGCCAGTCGTACGCCGATGGTCCCGCCGACCGCGCCCGCCCCGATGATCACGTATCGCATGGCCTCATTCTGCCCGCCGCCCCGCGGCACCCCGTCGATCATGGAGTCATGGTGCCCGAATGCATAAGGATTGCGCCTTTGGTGGCCACCACAACTCCATGATCGACGGGGAGGGGGCCGGGGACTAGAGGGTTAGGCCGGCGTCGGTGAGGATGGGGCCAGCTAGCAGCAGGGCGCCGGCTATTAGGGCGACCAGGTTGACCAGGGCGAAGACCGTGACCCAGAAGAACGCCGGGAACGGGGTGAGTCCGGCGAGCTGGTCGGCGTCGGAGGCGGGCATCCGGCCACGCGCGCGCAGGCGTTGCAACTCCACCACCGGCCGCACCCCGCCGAGCAGCAGGAACCACACCCCGGTGTACGCGAACGCGGCCTGCACCTGCGGCGTCGCGTACCAGGAGACGGCGAACACCAGCGCCCCGGTGACCAGCAGCGACACCACACCGAACGCGTTTCGGATCATGACGAGCATGGCGAGCAGCAGCACCACCGCGACCCAGAGCAGCAGGGTGATCCGGTTACCGCCAAGCAGCCACGCGCCGGCCAACCCGATCAGCGGCGGGGCGACGTACCCGGCGAGCAGCGTGAGGATCATGCCCGGTCCGGTGGGCCGACCGGCGGAGAGCGTCAGCCCGGACGTGTCCGAGTGCAGCCGGATGCCACGCAGCTTGCGACCGGTGAGCAGAGCGACGAGCGCGTGCCCGCCCTCGTGGGCGATGGTGATGGCGTTGCGGGCGATCCGCCAGGGCAGCCGGGTGGACACCACCACCAGCGCGACGGCCGCGGTGATCAACACCAGCAACGGGGGCGGGTCCGGCTGCGCGCCGAACAGCGTGTCCCACATCTCGCCCAGTCCGTCGATCGACATCATGGGGCGCGAGCCTACCGGCGGCGTTCCGTGTCGCTGCCGAGGCACCGGCTCGTACCCTGTGAGCTGATCGGGTGGCGAGTGAAGCGGGAGGTGAGGGCCGATGAGCGCGGAACCCCTGGGACACCACGTCGGGCTCTGGACCGAGGCCGACTACTTCGCCCTGGGTGAGACCCCGGACCGCATCGAGCTGCTCGACGGAAGCCTGATCGTGAGCCCTGCCCCGAGCAAGCGGCACCAGTTGGTGTCGTGGGAACTCGTCTACAGCCTGCGCCGGGCGGTGCAAGCACAGGATCTTCTTGTCTTCGAGGCGGTCAACGTACGACTCGGGGTTGACCGGATCGCTATCCCAGACGTGGTCGTCGCGGACACCGACGATGTGGGCACGATCGTGGAACCCTCCGAGGTCCTCATGGTCTGCGAGATCGTCTCGCCGGGCAACGCTGCTGCTGACCGCCTGGTCAAGATGCAGCTCTACGCGATCGCGCGAATCCCCTGGTACCTGCTGGTCGAGCAGGACGGCAATGGCCACTCGCTGCGGCTCTACCGGCTCGACGGCGAGCACTACGTCGAGGATCAGGTCGCCAAGGCCGGTGAAACGTTGAGCATCGTCGAGCCGTTCCGTTGGCAGCTCGACCCGGCCACCCTGCGCTGATCGCTTCCGCACGGCAATCCCCGGGAGCCACCGACAGTCGTCGATGAAAGTTTTCTCGACAGCTCTTGTGATCAAGGGCACTTACCTCCAAAGATGGGCGTCAATAGACCGGCGTCCCTGGAGGCACTCATGGCCCGTACCCGATCATCGCTGCGCCGCGCGCTCGCGGCCGGCCTCACAGTCCTCGCCGCCGCCGCGGCGACAGTGGTCGCGACCGCCGGCCCGGCAGCGGCAGCCACCACCCCCGGCATCGACGTCTCGCACTACCAGGGCACCATCAACTGGACAAGCGTCCGCAACGCGGGCATCCAGTTCGCCTTCATCAAGGCGACCGAGGGCACCAGCGTCAAGGACTCGGCGTTCAACGCGAACTACGTCAACGCGTACAACGCCGGAGTGATCCGCGGCGCGTACCACTTCGCCCGGCCCAACATCTCCGCCGGCTCCACCCAGGCCAACTACCTGGCCTCCAACGGCGGCGCGTGGTCGGCGGACAGCCGCACCCTGCCGGCGGCGCTCGACATCGAGGCCAACCCGTACAGCGGCGGCTACTGCTACGGCCTCAGCACGACCGGCATGCGCAACTGGGTGCAGGACTTCCTGAACACCTACCGGTCCCGCACCGGCCGGTACGCGGTCATCTACACCACCACCAGCTGGTGGAACCAGTGCACGGGCAGCTGGACCGGCCCGTGGGCCAACCACCCGCTCTGGCTGGCCCGCTGGTCGAGCACGCCGGGCGCCCTGCCGGCCGGTGCGCCGGTGTGGAGCTTCTGGCAGTACACCAGCAGCGGCGCCGTCTCCGGGATCAGCGGCAACGTGGACCGCAACTACTGGAACGGTGACCGGAGCCGACTGATCGCGCTGGCCAACAACACCTGATCGGGCGGTTGGCGGCAGCGGGATCGACGGTCACCACAACGGTCGACAATCGGTCCGGCTGCCGCCACGCCACCGCGTACGGGTCAGGCCCGCCGTCGGCTCAGGGCCGGCATCTGGGTCTCGCTCAGGGCCTGCGCCCGAGCCTCCTCGGGAGCAAGCGCTCCCCGCCGGCTCAGCCGCCAGGCGCCCACCCCGCAGACGGCCACGGTCACGACACTGAGCAGTGCGATGAACGCCGGAACCCCCGCGGCGACCAGCAGCAGCACCGCGTCGCCGAACGCGACGAGCATCCACAGTGCCAGCCGGGGCTTGGCGTCCCTCCGTCGGTAACCCATGTCGTACCTCCTCCCGTCGTCGAAGGTCAATTACCCCGGACGACGCAAGGTCATGCGAATGAGTTTCAGTCCTGACGGTCGGGCACGAAGCCCTTGGCGATCCGGTCGAAGTTCGGCAGGTTGGCCTGCCAGTCCTTCTCCGCGATCTCCCACCGCAGCGCGTAGCCACGGTTGCTGGCCGTCACGAAACCCCGGTTACGGACGTGGATCCGAGTCCCGTCCCGGGTCTCCAGCCACTCCCAGTCGCCGCAGGTCTTCCAGAACGTGCACCGCCTGATGCCGATCAACTTGTAGTCGTTGACGAGGTTCTTGCGGCCGCTCTCAAGGCTCTCCCAGTCCTTGACCGCGTCCTTCTTCGGGTTGGGAGTCCACTGCACCAGCAGCTCACCCGGTCCGTTGGCCTGGTCGAAGACGACCGTGTTGCCATCGGGCTGGCTGCGTATCCAGCCGTCAGGGATCGGCAGCGTGAAGCCGGCCGGGTCCTTGTGCAGCTTCCAGCCAGCGGGCAGCGCGTTCGGGTCGGCCGACGGCGTGGCCGAGGGCGTCGGTGCGCCGGTGGTGGGCGGAGGCGCCGCCGGAGCGGAGGACTGCGCTGGCGCCGACGTCGCGACCGCCCCGGTCGTCGGGTCGGCCTGCGGGCTCTCGGTGTCGTCGCCCTTGGTCAGCATCGGCACGATCACCACGAGACCGACAAGCAGCAGGGCCACCAGCGCCCCGATCAGCACGTTCCGGCGGGTGTTGTTCGGCTTCGTACCGTCGAAGGCCGGCACCGCCGCGCGCCCGGCCGGGCTCACCGGGGGCATCACCGACGTGGGGGTCGAGGGTTTGCGCTGCTCCGGCGCCACCGGCGGCCCGTCGACGGCCGTCGGCTCGTCGTCGGCGTCCGTTTCACCGTCGTCGGCGGCCGCCGTCGCGGTCGGCTCGGCCTCGGCCGGCGTGGTCGGGCGGTCGATCGTCGCGGTCGGCTCGGCCGGCACCGTGGCCGTCGGCTCGGCGTCCGCACCCGCGGGCACGACCTCCGTCGGCGAGGCGTC
>NZ_MUZA01000073.1 GCF_021442385.1 Micromonospora sp. MH99 | reverse complement strand
CCCAGCACGGCGGCGGCCCGCCCGGCCACCAGGACGCTGGCCGCGCCGCCGGGGCGCAACGCGCTGGCCAGCGCGGCGACCACCGGTGTGGGGTCGTCGACGACCTCCAGCACGGCGTGGCAGAGCACCAGGTCGACGCTCGCCGGCTCGACCAGCCCGGCCAGGGCGTCACCGTCGCCCTGCACGGCCACGATCCGGTCGGCGACCCCGGCCTCGGCGGCCCGACGGGTGAGCGCCGCGAGGGCGTCGGGGCTCGCGTCGACGACGGTGACCCGGTGCCCGGCGCGGGCCAGCGGGACGGCGAAACCGCCGGTCCCGCCGCCCACGTCCAGCACGGTCAGCTCGGTGTCGCCGCGCCGGTCCAGCTCGGCGCGCAGCACCGACCAGATCGCGGCGGTACGGGGGGTCAGCGGGGGCCCGACGAACCGGCCTCGGGTCTGTTCCACCCGGTCGAGCCTAGTGGTCAGGACTCGGTGCCCTCGACAGCGTCCTCGGCCCGGGACCGGCGCTCGTTGGCCACCGGACCGTTGGTCACCTCGTACTCGCGGGGGTCGGTGAGGTGCGACGGCATCCAGCCGGCGCCCAGCCGGGTCCGTCGGGCGTTGGCGATCCCGCCGCCGGTGTACGTGTCGTTCCCCATCACTTGTCATTCCCCCTCACGGATCACGGGCCGCTCTGCCCGCTCAGGACGAGTCTCCCGCCCGGGGGCGCCGGAAACCGTAATGTGGATCACTGGATCAGCGGAAGTCGCGGGACGCGGGGCTGACCGGCGGCTCGATGGCGTCCAGTCGGTCGGCGACCAGGTTGGTCACCCCCTCGTGCCGTTGCAGTCGACCCCGGACCACAAGCGCGGCGCTGGTGCGGGCCACCCGCCGGTAGCGCTGCCACAGCCCCGGTGAGCAGGTGACGTTGAGCATCCCGGTCTCGTCCTCCAGGTTAAGGAAGGTCACCCCGCCGGCGGTCGCGGGGCGCTGCCGGTGGGTGACGATGCCGCCGACCCGGATCCGCTGGCCCGGCTCCACCCGACCGAGCCGGGCGATCGGCACCGCTCCGAGCACGTCGAGCTGCCCCCGGATGAACCGGGCCGGGTGGCTCTCCGGCGACAGGCCGGTGGCCCACACGTCGGCGACCAGCCGGTCCACCGCCTCCATGCCGGGCAGCGTGGGCGCCGCCGCGCCGGTCACCGTGCCGGGCAGCCGGCCCGGCCGGTCCTGGGCCGCCGCACCGGCGGCCCAGAGCGCCTCCCGCCGGGTCAGCCCGAAACAGGCGAAGGCGTCCGCGGTGGCCAGCGCCTCCAGCTGCGCGGCGGTGAGGCCGACCCGCCGGGCCAGATCAGGCATGTCGCGGTACGCCCCGCCGGCCGCCCGCTCGGCCTCGATCCGCTCGGCCACCTCGGCGCCGAGGGTACGCACGCTGGACAGCCCCAGCCGGACGGCCGGACCGCCCAGCCCCCAGGCGTGCGGCGGCTCCCCCGGTCCGCTGCCCCACCGGGTGTCCGGGGTGGACTCCAGCACCGCCAGCGCCCCGCTGGCGTTGATGTCCGGGCGACGGACCTCCACCCCGTGCCGGCGGGCGTCGTCGACAAGGGTCTGCGGGGAGTAGAAACCCATCGGCTGGGCGTTGAGCAGCGCGGCCAGGAACGGCCCCGGGTGGTAGCGCTTGAGCCAGGAGCTGGCGTACACCAGGTAGGCGAAGCTCATCGCGTGGCTCTCCGGGAAGCCGTAGCTGGCGAACGCGGTGAGCTTGCGGTAGACGTCGTCGGCCAGCTCGCCGGTGATGCCCCGTTCGGCCATCCCGGCGTAGAGCCGGTCGGCGATGCGGTTCATCCGCTCGACCGAGCGTTTCGCGCCCATCGCCCGGCGCAGCTGGTCGGCCTCGGCCGCGTCGAACCCGGCCAGGTCGATGGCAAGCTGCATCAACTGCTCCTGGAACAGCGGCACACCAAGGGTCTTCTCCAGCGCGTTGCGCATCAGCGGGTGGGCGAAGGTCACCGGCTCCTGGCCGTTCTTGCGCCTGATGAACGGGTGCACCGAGCCGCCCTGGATCGGGCCGGGTCGGATCAGCGCCACCTCGACCACCAGGTCGTAGAACTCGCGGGGCTTGAGCCGGGGCAGGGTGGCCATCTGGGCGCGGCTCTCCACCTGGAACACCCCCACCGAGTCGGCCCGGCAGAGCATGTCGTAGACCTCCGGGTCGTCCAGCGTCATGTCGCCGAGGTCGAGCCGGGAGCCGATCATGTCGTAGCCGTAGTGCAGCGCGGAGAGCATGCCGAGGCCGAGCAGGTCGAACTTCACCAGGCCGACCGCGGCGCAGTCGTCCTTGTCCCACTGGAGCACGCTGCGCCCGGGCATCCGCCCCCACTCCACCGGGCAGACCTCGATCACCGGACGGTCGCAGATCACCATGCCGCCGGAGTGGATGCCCAGGTGTCGGGGGAACGTCTGCAACTCGTTGGCGTACTCCACCACCTGCTCCGGGATGCCCTCGACGTCGACCGTGGCGACCGAGCCCCACCTGTCGATCTGCTTGCTCCAGGCGTCCTGCTGACCGGGTGAGAAGCCGAACGCCTTGGCCACGTCCCGCACCGCCGAGCGGGGCCGGTAGGAGATGACGTTGGCGACCTGGGCGGCGTGCTCGCGGCCGTAGCGGGTGTAGACGTGTTGGATCACCTCCTCCCGGCGGTCGGACTCGATGTCCACGTCGATGTCCGGTGGGCCGTCCCGCTCCGGGGCGAGGAACCGTTCGAACAGCAGCCGGTGCCGGACGGCGTCCACGTTGGTGATGCGCAGCGCGTAGCAGACCGCCGAGTTGGCCGCCGAGCCCCGGCCCTGGCAGTAGATGTCCTGCTCACGGCAGAACGAGACGATGTCGTAGACCACCAGGAAGTAGCCGGGGAAACCCAGCTCCTCGATCATGTTCAGCTCGTGGTCGAGCTGCGCGTACGCGCTCGGGTGCGCCTGCGGCGGCCCGTAGCGCTCCCGCGCCCCGTCGGCGGTCAGCTTGCGCAGCCAGCTCATCTCGGTGTGCCCCGGCGGCACCGGGTACGCCGGCAGTTGCGGCGCGACCAGTTGCAGGTCGAAGGCCAGCTCGGCGCCGAACTCGGCGGCCCGGGCCACCGCGCCCGGGTACGCGGCGAACCGGGCCGCCATCTCCGCGCCGCTGCGCAGGTGGGCGGTGGCCGCCGCGGGCAGCCAGCCGTCGATCTCGTCGAGGCTGCGCCGGGCCCGGACGGCGGCGACAGTGGTGGCCAGCCGACGCCGGCCGGGGCTGGCGTAGTGCACGTTGTTGCTGGCCACCGTCGGCAGCCCGGCCGCGGCGGCCAGCTCGGCGAGCGCGTCGTTGCGGTCGGCGTCGACGGGATGCCCGTGGTCGGTCAGCTCCACCGCCACCGTCTCCGCGCCGAAGAGCGCGGTCAGCCGGTCCAGCTCGCGGGCCGCCGCGTCCACCCCCTCGGTGAGCAGCGCGCCCGGCACGTGCCCCTTGCGACAGCCGGTCAGCACCAGCACGTGGTCGCGCAGCTCGGAGGCGACCTCCTCCAGCTCCCCGTAGACCGGGCGGCCCTTCTCACCGCCGCGCAGCTGGGCGCGGGCGATGGTGGTGGCCAGCCGGGCGTACCCCTCGTGGCCGTGCGCGAGCACCAGCAGGTGCGCGCCGTGCGGGTCGGGTTCGCCGTTCTGCGGGCCGGGCAGCCCGAGGGACAGCTCCGCGCCGAAGATGGTCGGCAGGCCCAGCGTGCGGGCCGCCTCGGCGAAGCGGACCACGCCGTAGAAGCCGTCGTGGTCGGTGACGGCGAGCGCGGTGAGCCCCAACCGGGCAGCCTCCTCGGCCAGCTCCTCGGGATGGCTGGCGCCGTCGAGGAAGCTGAAGTTGGTGTGCGCGTGCAGCTCCGCGTAGGGCACCACGCCGTCGGGGCGGGGCAGCTCCGGCGGCTGGTACTGCTCGCGCCGGCGACTCCAGGCCGGGGAGTCCCCACCGTCGGCGTCCACGGCGAGCGGGTCCACCACGTGCAGGTGCCGCTCCTCGCGCGACCGCCCGCCGCCCGACCTGCCGGAGCCGCCGGAGCTGTCGGCCCGGCCGGAGAGCACCCGCTCCAACTCCGACCAGGGCATCTTCGGGTTGTGGAAGCTCATCCGGCCGCTCCAACCGGTCGGGCCGCTCCGGCGGCGGCATGATCGACCAGGCGCAGGGCGGTGAGCGGCCGCGCCGACGACGAGCACGATGGCGGCCGCCCCGCCAGCGGCGAGGTGCCCAATGAGCGTGATGACTCACAGGCATCTTGATGCCTGTGAGTCATCACGCTCATTGGGACATCTACCCCCTGGCCAACACCGAACCCGCCAATACCGAACCCACCGACGCCAGGCCAAGCGACACCAGGCCAAGCGACACCGGGCAGGGACCTACCTGACTCAGTCATAGATCGCCTCCACCAGCCACTGCCCGGACTCCACGGCGAGCAGCAGAGCGGTGCCGTCGGCGAGGCTGACCTGGAACCGTGCCCGACGGCGAGCCTCGGCCGGCGCCCACCAGCGCTCGTCCACCGGCCAGGGGCCGGCCCAACCCACGATCACCGCCGGCTGGCCGGTACCGACCACCAGCCGGACCGGTGGGGCGCTCACCGCCAACCGCGCGCTGATCACCACCGGCTCGCCGGCGGTGTCGTGCACTGTCGCCGCGAGCGGGCTGGGCAGCACCACGGCGGGCGCGGGCGGCGGCAACCGGCCCGGCCACGGCGGGGCTTCGGGGCGGGCGGGGAGGCGTTCGTCGCCCCACGGCACCAGGCGCACCTGGTCGGCCGGGGAACGCCCACCGCCGAGCACCGCCGTGACCACCGCTTCCGGGCCGAGGATGCCCTGCACCCGACTCAATGCGCGGTGCGCCCTCTCCCGCTCCTCACCCGTCTCTCCCCAGAGGCCGGTCTGCAGGCCGGCCTGGGCGATCACCCCGTCCGGGATCAGCCGCAGCCGGATGATGCCGGCCGTCGGCCGGGCCGGGCGGGCACCGGCGCGGCCGTTGCTGCCGGAGAGCCAGCCGTCGAGCTGCCAGCGCACCCGGTCGGCGATGGCGGCGGCGGTGAGCAGGCCGTCGTGCCGCCACACCCGGTGCAGCTCCTGCCCGTGCTCGGTGACCGCCTCGATGCCGAGCCGCGTGCAGGCCAGCCCGTGCCCGGCGAGCCGGTCGTGCAACTGCTCGGCCAGCGCGCGGGCGGCGAACGCCGCCGCGTCGACCCGGTCGAGCGGCTCGTCGTACGCGCAGGTCACCGTCAGGTCGGTCGGCGGCTGCCGGACGGCGAGCGGGCGGTGATCCCGGCCGGCGGCCAGCCGGTGGGCCAGCGCGCCGTCGAACCCGAACCGGGCCAGCACGTCGCCGGCCGGTAGCGCGGCGAAGTCGCCGAGGGTCCGCACCCCCAGCCGGCGCAGCAGATCGGCCAGTGCGGACCGACCGAGCGCCTCGACCGGCATCCCGGCCAGGAACGCCGGTGTCCCGCCCGGCTCCACCACCCGGCCGGCGCGGGCGGCCAACCCCGCGGCGAACACCCCGTCGGCGATGCCCACCTGACTCTCCACCAGACAGGACTGGGCGACATGCTCGATGAGCCGCTCGGCGGCCGCCTCCTCGCCGCCGAGGTAACGACTCGGACCCCGGGCGGCGACCGCGCAGGCGCCTGGACGGACCACCTCGACGCCGGCGACCAGCTCCTCCAGCGCGGCGACCACCGGCTCGAACGCCCGGGCGTCCCGGCCCGGGTCGTACTCCACGACGGTGAGCTGCGGGCAACGGCCCTGCGCCTCCCGCTTGCGCAGCCCTCGGCGCACACCCTCGGCACGGGCCCGCTCGGAGCAGGCGACCACCCGGTTGGCGTGCAGCACGGCGACCGGACCGGTGGCCGGCACCCCGTCGACGATCTCCGCGGCGAGCACCGGCCAGTCCGGGCACCACAGCAGCAGGGTCCGGATCGGCGAGCCGGTCACCCCGACCCGACCAGGGCGAGCGGCACGGACGGACGGCCCACGGTGGACCGCACCGTCCGGGGAATGACCCGGGTGAGCTCGGCGCCGGGGAGCCAGACCTTGATCTCCTTGGGTCGGGCGGCCGCTCCGCGCCCGCGCGCCGAGACGGTGACCTCCCGGCGACGCAGCCGCCCCCGGCCCTGGCCGAGCCCTTCCCAGACCCCACGGACCACCTGCAACGTCACGTCCGCGCCGTCCCACCGGCCGTACGGAACGAGCACGCTGCCGCGCTGCCGGGCCCGCGCGGCCAGCCGGGTGGCGACCGAGGCGGAGACTGCGGCGGGTACGGCGGTGACCACGACGTCCACCCCGTCGATCAGCGCGGCGACCACGGTGGCCCACTCGGGGCCGGGATTCGGCACCAGGGCCAGCCGGTCCAGGGCGATGCCCAGCTCGGCTGCCGCACCCGCGCCGAACGTCGGCACGCCGACCACCGCGCACCACGAACCGGCCCGGGACGCCTCGGCCAGCAGGGCCAGCACCAGCGAGGTGCCGCCACTGCGTCGGGGCTGACCGGCGGCGACCGCGATCGTGCTGCCGCGACGCAGGCCCCGGTTGGGCAGCAGGCCGGTCAGCTCGGGCGCCACCGGCAGCACCCGGTGGCCGCCGACCGGATCGGGTGCGCTCGCCGGGCGGACCAGATCGGCCAGTGCGGCGGAACCGACCACCATGCGGCCCGCCATTGGACCAACCCCCCGTCATTGCAGTGGAACAGATCAGGACCGACGCACCGTGACGCCGACCGCCCGGCTTCCCTTCCAGGCGGTCGGCGTCACGGCGGGCTCACGCGGCGAGGCCGTCCAGGGCCGGTTGGTGCGCCACGCCGAGCGCGGTCTCCACCACCGTGACGAACTGTTCGGCGGCGCGGAGCAGATCGTCGGCCTCCCGGGCGCTGACCACCCGGGGGATGCCGGCTTCGGCGGCGGCTCGCTTGCTGGCCCCGGCGGCGAAGAACCGGGCCCACTCGTCGAGCTCGGGGGCGACGGCGCAGAGCAGGACCCAGACGCTGGTGATCCGGTTGCGCCGGCTCGGGGCGGGCCGGGCCCGGGCGGCGAGCAGGGCGGCCGCCGCACGCAGCGCCGCCAGGTGGGCGGCCGCGTAGCGCAGGCCGTCAGGTCGGGTCTGGCCGGCCTCGACCAGCCCACGGCGGGCCAGGGTGAGGAGCTGGGCAGGGGTGCGGTGCGGCAGCACGTGCGCCGGCACCGTCGGTGCCTGAGCCGGGTTGGTCGGCATGGACTGTCTCCTCCACGTGGCCGGGGCGCGTCGGCCGGGGCAGTGGTGCCGCCGACGAGACGCCGAGGTCGGGTGGTGCGGAGGAAGACGCACCGGGGGTGGCCGGCCGGGTGTGGATGCTTCCCCACACCACACCCGGCCGGCGTACCGGCGGGTTCGTCGCCCGCCGCCCGGGGGTCGTGGGCGGCGGGCGACGCTCCTGCCTGATGGGACCGGGCTCGCGACTGCCCGGAAACCCAGGTGCGGCCCGCGAAGCCACACCGCCCGGAGCTGGCGCCGCGAAACACCGCGCTCCGGCTGGTTGGAACGGGCGTTCGAGGCAATCGAACACTCGTTCTAACTGCTCCTGACAGTACACCTCCCCTCCGACGAAAATGCAACGTGTGACGCGCCGAGGCTCGCCGCCCGTACGCACCGGGGTGAACCGGCACCGACGGACCGGGGAAGAATGACGGGATGCAGCCACACCCGAACGTACGGGCGGTGCAGGACGCGCTCGACGGCGCCGGCGCGCTCGACGACGCCGGCCAGCCCAGCACGGTCCGCCTCCTGCCCGACGCGGTGCACACCGCGGCGGCCGCGGCCGAGGCGCTCGGCGTCGAGGTCGGCCAGATCGCCAACTCGCTGATCTTCGACGCGGACGACGCGCCGCTGCTCGTGCTCACCTCCGGCGCGCACCGGGTCGACACCGCCGGCCTCGCCGCGTCCATCGGTGTCGCCCGGCTGCGCCGGGCCACCCCGGAGTTCGTCCGGACGCACACCGGGCAGCCGATCGGCGGAGTGGCCCCGCTCGGGCACCCGCAGGCGCTGCGCACCCTGGTGGACACCGCGCTGGCGGCGTACCCGCAGATCTGGGCCGCGGGCGGCGTACCGCAGGCGGTCTTCCCGACCACCTACGCCGAGCTGCTGCGCGTCACCGCCGGCACCCCGGCCGAGGTGGCGTGAACGAGCACCGCAGCGCCGTACCGGAGCTGGTCACCCTGCACGTGTGGCGGACCCCCCGCGGCGCGCTGCCCCGGGCGCTGACCCGGATGGCGGTGGACCCGCGTCGACTGCGGGCCCTGCCGGGCGTCCGGTTCGGCAAACTGCTGGGCACGGGGACCGGCACCGGCTTCGGACCGGGTGACGCCGACCTGACCCGGTGGGCGGCGCTGACCGTCTGGGACTCCCCCGCCGCGGCCGCCGGCTTCGACGACTCGCCGGTCGGCCGCGCCTGGGCGCGGATCGCCCACGCCCAGGCCCGGGTCGACCTACGCCCGCTGAGCAGCCGGGGCGAGTGGTCCGGCCGGCGACCGTTCGGCGAGCCGCCGGGCGGCCGGGTCACCGGCCCGGTGCTGGCGCTGACCCGCGCCCGGTTGCGGGCCCGCCGGGCGGCCACCTTCTGGCGGGCGATCCCGCCGGTGGCCGCCGCCCTGCGCGACGCGCCCGGGCTGCTGGCCCGGTTCGGCGTCGGTGAGGCCCCACTGGGATGGCAGGGCACGGTGAGCGTGTGGCGCGACCCGACGGACCTGGTGGCGTTCGCGTACCGTCACCCGGAGCATCGGGCGGCGATCATGCGAACTCCCACCGCGGGCTGGTACGCCGAGGAGTTGTTCGCCCGGTTCGAGGTACGTGACGTGGTCGGCGACCGGACGGTCCTCGGATGGGTCGCCGACGGCGACCAGGCGACAGTGAAGGGTGGACGGGCATGAGGTTGGTGCGCTGGACGCCGGACGATCTCGTCCGACGGCTGGACGACGTGGTGGCCGTCTACGGCGAGGCGATGGGATACCGCACCGACCTGCTGGAGGCCCGGCGCGGCTACATCGCCACCCACGTACGCCGGCCCGGGTTCCGGGCCGTGGCCAGCCTGACCAGCGAGGGTCACCTCGCCGGCTTCGGGTACGGCTATCTGGGCGGTCCGGGCCAGTGGTGGCACGACCAGGTGCACCGGGCGCTGGACGGCCCGACCCGCAAGCGCTGGCTCACCCACTGCTTCGAGGTGGTCGAGCTGCACGTCCGTCCGCCGGCGCAGGGGCACGGGCTGGGCGCCGGGCAGTTGCGGGCGCTGCTCACGATGGCCGAGGGCGACACCACACTGCTGTCCACCCCGGAGGCCGAGGAGCAGACCTCGCGGGCCTGGCGGCTCTACCGGCGGTTCGGCTTCGTCGACGTGCTGCGCGACTTCCACTTCCCCGGTGACGAGCGGCCCTTCGGCGTCCTCGGTCGAGACCTGCCGCTCGAGCCCTCCGCGTCATGAGCCGGCGGATCTCCTGGGCGCTGCTGGCCGTCCTGGTGCTCGCCCAAATCTGCTACCCGTTGACCACCGGCACCACCCGGGCCGGGCTGACCGTGGCCACTGTCGTGCTCGGCTGGCTGCTCTCGGTCGGCCACGCGCTGCTCAGCCGGGGCCCCCGGGTGGCGGCTGCGCTGGTCGCGGTGGCCACCGGCGGCGGGTTCGCGATCGAGGCGATCGGGGTGGCCACCGGTGTGCCCTTCGGCAGCTACGACTACTCCGGTGAGCTGGGCCCCAAGCTGGCCGGGGTGCCACTGATCATCCCGCTGGCCTGGACCTGGATGGCCTGGCCGGCCTGGCTGGCCGCGGTCTGCCTGACCGGCGGCAGCGGCACGTCGACCGGCAACGGCACCGAGGCCGGCAACGGCACCGAGGCCGGCAGCGGCACGTCGACCGGGCGGTGGGTGGGCCGGATCGCGCTGGCCACGGTGGGGCTGGCCGCCTGGGATCTCTTCCTCGACCCGCAGATGGTGGCCGAGGGCTACTGGGTCTGGCGGGACGCCACCCCGGCGCTGCCCGGCCTGGCCGGCATCCCGGTCAGCAACTACCTGGGCTGGCTGCTCTTCGCGGTGCTGCTGATGAGCGCGCTGCGCCCGCTGGCCGGCCCGAGCGCCGAGCACACCGACCGGCGGGACCACCCGATGCTCGCGCTCTACCTGTGGACGTACTTCTCCAGCATCCTGGCCCACGCGGTCTTCCTGGACCTGCCCGCGTCGGCGCTGTGGGGCGCGGCCGGCATGGCGGTGACAGCCGTGCCGCTGGCGGTGACCCTGCTGCGCGCCCGCCGGCCCCACCACGCGCGCCGGGACGACCACCAACCGCACCGCCCCGGCGTCGACGCGACCCGATGACAGTTCTCGTCGCCCTGCTGCTCGCCGTCGCCGCGCTGACCGGGCACACCTGGGTCAACGCCACCCGGTGGCTGCGCCGGCCCACCGACCGACCCGGCGAGGTCGACGAGCCGGTGGCCGTGCTGCTGCCGCTGCGCGACGAGGCCGCCCGGGTCACGCCCTGCCTGCGCGCCCTGCTCGCCCAGCGTGGTGTGCCGGCGCTGCGCATCGTGGTTCTCGACGACGGCTCCACCGACGGCACCGCCGACGTGGTCCGCGCGGTCGTCGGCGACGACCCGCGGGTCACCCTGCTCAGCGGCGTCGCCCCGCCGCCGGGCTGGCTGGGCAAGCCGCACGCCTGCTGGCAGTTGGCCACCCGGGCCGACCCGGCCGCCACCGCGCTGGTCTTCGTCGACGCCGACGTGGTGCTCGCCCCGCACGCCGTGGCCGCCGCGGTCACCGAGCTGCGCGCCGCCCGCGCGACGCTGCTGTCGCCGTACCCCCGGATCGTGGTGGCGACGGCGGCCGACCGGCTCGTGCAGCCGTTGTTGCAGTGGTTGTGGCTGACCTTCCTGCCGCTGCGGGCCATGGAGCGCTCGCGGCGGCCGTCGCTGGCCGCGGCGGGCGGGCAGTTCCTGGTGGTGGACCGGGCCGGCTACACCGCCGCCGGCGGGCACGCGTCAGTCGCCGACAAGATTCTGGAGGACGTCGAGCTGGCCCGGGCCGTCAAGCGCGCGGGGAGGCGGATCGCCCTGGCCGACGGTTCCCGGCTGGCCACCTGCCGGATGTACGACGACTGGCCGCAGCTGCGCGACGGATACTCGAAGTCGCTGTGGGCGTCGTTCGGGCACCCCGGCGCGGCGGCCGCCGTGGTGACGCTGCTGCTCCTGCTCTACACCGCTCCGCCGCTGGTCGCGCTCGCGGTCGCCTCGACAGCTCCCCGGATGTCACTGGTTGCGCTCAGCGCATACCTGCTCGGGGTGGCCGGGCGGGTGCTCACCGCCCGGGCGACCGGCGGCCGATGGTGGCCCGCGGCGCTCGCACACCCTGTGTCGGTCGTGGTCCTCGGTTGGCTGACGCTGCGGTCGTACCATCTGCGAAAGCGACGCCGCCTGACCTGGCGGGGCCGCCCGGTCAGCTAGGAGGACGCGGCATGGCGCGGATCGTGGTCGTCGGCGCCGGGGTGGGTGGCCTCGCCACCGCCGCCCGGCTGGCCGCAACCGGGCACCAGGTGACCGTCTTCGAGGCCGCCGACACGGTCGGCGGCAAGCTCGGCAGGTACGCGCACGACACCCCGGCCGGGACGTTCCACTTCGACACCGGGCCGAGCCTGCTCACCCTGCCCGAGGTCTTTCACGACCTGTTCGAGGCGACCGGGGCGAAGCTCGACGAGTACCTGGACCTGACGCCGCTGGACCCGATCGTCCGGCACGTCTTCGCCGACGGCGGCACGACACTGGATTCGTGCACCGACCCGGTGGAGTTCGCCACGCGGATCGGGGCCGCCCTCGGCGACCGGGCGGCGGCCGACTGGCAGCGGCTGTGGCGCCGGGCCGCCCGGGTGTGGGAGGCCTCCTCGCGGGACATCCTGCGCCGTACCGTCGACTCCCCCCGCGACCTCGCGTCGCTGGCCTGGCGCGTCGGTGACCTGGCCGCCATCGCACCGGGCCGCACCCTGCGCGGGCTGGGCCGCCGGCACCTGTCCGACCCGCGGCTGCGGATGCTGCTGGACCGCTACGCCACCTACACCGGCGCCGACCCGCGCCGGGCCCCGGCGGCGCTGGTCGCGGTCCCCTACGCCGAGCTGACCTACGGCGGGTGGTACCTGCGCGGCGGGCTGGGCACGCTCGCCGACGCGCTGCTGACCCGCTGCCTGGACCTCGGCGTGGTCGTGCAGACCGGCACCACTGTCACCCGGATCGACGCCGCGGGCGGCCGGGTGCACGGGGTACGCCTCGCCGGCGTCACCGCGCCGGTGCCCGCCGACGTGGTGGTGGCCAACGTCGACGCGCTCACCGTCTACCGCGACCTGCTGCCCCACGCGCGCCGGCTGGCCGGCCTGACCGATCGCAGCCTCGCCGGTTTCGTGCTGCTGCTCGGCGTCTCCGGCAGCACCGGCCTGGCGCACCACAACGTCTTCTTCCCGCGCGACTACGACGCGGAGTTCGACGCGGTCTTCGGCGATCCGGGGCGGGGCGTCCGGGCCCGACCGGCGGCCGACCCGACGGTGTTCGTCACCGTGGCCGACGACCCGATGGTCCGCCCCGCCGGGCACGAGGCGTGGTTCGTGCTGGTCAACGCCGCCCGGCAGGGCACCGCCGCTGGCGCTGTCGACTGGCGACGCCCGGGGCTGGCCGACGCGTACGCCGATCGGATCCTGGATGTCCTGGCCGAACGCGGCGTCGACGTGCGGGACCGGCTGCTGTTCCGCGAGGTGCGCACCCCGGCCGACCTGGACGCGGCGACCCGGGCGCCGGGCGGCGCGATCTACGGCACCGCCGGTGGTCTGCTCCGCCCGGCCAACCGGGGGCCGGCGCACGGCCTGTGGCTGGTGGGCGGCTCCAGCCACCCCGGCGGCGGCCTGCCGATGGTGACCCTCTCCGCGCAGATCGTCGCCGACGAGATCGGCCCCGCCTGGTAGGCCCGGCCGCTCAGCCGGCGTCGAGCAGCGCGCGGCGGACGGTGGACAGCAGCTGCCCCAGCCCGAAGCCGGCCAGCAGCACCCACACCGCGGTCGCCATGGTGATGGTGCCGGCGGCCAGCTCCGGCTCGATCAGGCCGGCCAGCCCGGCGACCACCAGGCCCGCCAGCGCGACCGAGACCCGGGTGGGTCGTTCGCCGACTGTCACCGCGCCGATGTCGCGCATCCCGGCGGAGACCGCGCGGGCCCGGACGTACTCGTGCAGCCAGGACAGCGCGCCGCCCGCGACCACAAGCGCGCCCGGTGCGCCGACCAGCCAGAACGCCAGCAGCCACGCCACCTCGCCGAGCCGGTCGGCCAGCGAGTCGTAGACGTAGCCGAGCCGGGTGGTGCGGTCGGTGGCGACGGCCACCGCACCGTCCACGCTGTCGGCCACCGCGGCGAGCAGCACGAACAGCGCGCCGAGGAACGGGCCGTCGCCCGGCCGGGTCGCCAGCAGCGGTACGCAGAAGCAGAGCAGCACCCCCGCCACGGTGACCGGGGTGGGCCCGACCCGCAGCCGGCCCAGTACATACCCGACGTGGTAGGCGAACCGCAGCCAGGCGCGCACCACCGGCGCGGCGACCCGCGGGTCGAACCCGCCGTGCAACCGCGCCCACGCCGTGGCGTACTGGTCCCAGTTCAGCTGTGTGCCCACCTGAGGATCAACCGTCGTGCCGGGCATCAGGTGTCGCAGAGGCCGTGTTCACACCCGCGCGCCGGCCTTGAGGTTCTGCCAGACCTCTCGGGTGGCGGTGGACCGGTTGAGGGTGATGAAGTGGATGCCCGGAACGCCCTCGTCCAGCAGTCGCCGGCACATGTCGCTGGCCTGCTCGATACCGAGCCGGCGCACCGCCTCCGGGTCGTCGGCCACCTGCTCGAAGCGCGCTGCCAGCGCCGCCGGGAAGGGCGCCCCGGACAGCTGTACGGACCGCTCGATGGTGCCGATCTGGGTCACCGGCATCACCCCGGCCAGGATCGGGGTGTCGCAGCCGGCGGCGGCCACCCGGTCACGCAGGCGCAGGTAGTCGTCGGCCTCGAAGAACATCTGCGTGATCGCGAACTCGGCGCCGGCCCGGCACTTGCGGACGAACTGCGCGGTGTCGCTGGCCACGTCGGGTGAGCGGGGGTGCTTGTACGGGAAGGCCGCCACGCCGACGCTGAAGTCACCGGAGTCGCGCACCAACCGGACCAGGTCCTCGGCGTAGTCGACGCCCTCGGGGTGCCGGACCCACTCGCCGCCCGGGTTGCCCGGCGGGTCACCGCGCACGGCCAGCACGTTGCGCACCCCGACTCCGGCGAGCCGGCCGATGACGTGCCGCAGCTCGGCCACGGAGTGGTTGACAGCGGTCAGGTGGGCCATCGGCAGCAGGGTGGTGTCGGTGGCGATCCGCTCGGTCACCGCCACTGTGGTGTCCCTGGTCGACCCGCCCGCGCCGTAGGTGATCGACACGAACGAGGGGCGCAGCGACTCCAGCTCGCGGATCGCCTGCCAGAGCAGCCGCTCCCCCGCCTCGGTCTTGGGCGGGAAGAACTCGAACGAGAAGGTCGGCTGGCGGTCACGGATGAGCTCCCCGATCGCCGGCTGCGGATTGGGGAGTACCGAGGGAAGACCGAGCGCCACGACCCGACTCTAGCGGGCGGCGCCACCGGCACCCAGACGCTTCCCAACGGCGGGGAAGGCCGTCGTACCCCAGGGGTAGGAAGGAGTGGCGCGGGAGGGGCGGTGGGGGCGGCCCGGGAGGTCCGGCGCGGGGGTCACACAGCCGAGAGGTGCGCCGGTCCCGTCCCGTCGGACGGGCGGGTGGCACCGCGCCGACGCCCCGCCGGGAGGACCCATGACCTCGCCCCCACCGCCGCGCCGCACCCAGCTCGGGCCGCTCCTGGTCCGGCATCGGCTGGCCCGGGGTTGGAGCCAGCGGCGCACCGCCGCCGAGTTGTGCGCCGCGGCGGGCGTGCCCACGTTGAGCCGCCACGAGGTGTCCCGATGGGAACGGCAGCGACGCGTGCCCGGCGGGTTCTGGCTCGGTTGGCTCGCGTTCGTGCTGGACGTACCGGTGGTGGTGCTCGCCGAGGCGGCCGCGCGCACCCGACGGACCCGCTCGACGGCGGCCGGCGGGCCGGGCCGGCGCGAGGTGGCGGGTACGCGGCCGGGCGGGCGGGTCGGTCCGGGCCACGGCGGCGGGCGACCCGGCGGGAGTACGCGTGGCGGTGGAGCGCGAGCCGGGACGACCCGCTAGCGTCGTGACGTGACCCATGCTGCTCCCGTTTCCCCCGTCGACCGCGCCGGCCTGCGGGAGCGGGTCGACCGGGCGCTCACCGAATTCCTGGCCGGCCAGCGGGCCCGGTTGACCCGGGTGGACGAGGCCCTCGTCCCGGTGGCGGAGGCGATCGAAGCCTTCGTGCTCGGTGGCGGCAAGCGCCTGCGCCCGGCCTTCGCGTACTGGGGGTTCCGGGGCGCCGGCGGGGTGGACGGCGACCAGGTCCTCACGGCCCTCGCGGCGCTGGAGTTCGTGCAGGCCAGCGCCCTGATCCACGACGACCTGATGGATCGTTCCGACACCCGGCGCGGCGAGCCGGCGGTGCACCGGCGGTTCGCGACCCGGCACCGGGCGGCCGGCTGGGGCGGCGACCCGGACGGGTTCGGCGACTCCGCCGCGATCCTGCTCGGTGACCTCTGCCTGGTGTGGTCCGACGAGCTGCTGCACTCCGCCGGCCTGGACCTGCGGGCGGTGGCCCGGGCCCGGCCGGTCTTCGACGAGATGCGCACCGAGGTCACCGTCGGGCAGTACCTCGACGTGCTGACCCAGGCCACCGGGGACACGTCGGTGGAACGGGCCAGCAAGGTCGCCCGGTACAAGTCGGCGAAGTACACCGTCGAGCGTCCGCTGCTGCTCGGCGCGGCGCTTGCCGACGCCAGCGAGGACGTCCGGACGACCTACTCGGCGTACGGGTTGCCGTTGGGCGAGGCGTTCCAGCTCCGCGACGATGTGCTGGGGGTCTTTGGTGACCCGGCGCAGACCGGCAAGCCGGCCGGGGACGACCTGCGCGAGGGTAAGCGCACCTATCTGGTGGCGGCGGCCGTGGAGGCCACCGACGACGCGGGCCGGGAGCTGCTGCTCAGCCAGCTCGGCGACCCGGGCCTGGACGAGCGGGGCGTGGCCCGGCTACGCGAGCTGATCGAGGCGAGCGGCGCGCTGGCCCGCACCGAGCAGCGGATCGTCACGCTCACCGACTCCGCGCTGGCCGCGCTGGCGGCCGTCGACCTGGACACCGAGGCCCGCCAGGCGCTGGTGGACCTGGCCATAGCGGCGACCCGCCGAGCCGACTGACCCCTCGCCCTGACGTGCGTCGATCATGAAGTTGTTGCCCACACGCGCGGCGTGTCGCGGCAACAACTTCATGATCGACGGGAGATCCGGCAGGGCCGGGAGGGTCAGAAGCCCAGGGCCTGGGCTCGGCGCTTGACCTCGCGGGCCTGGTCGCCGGAGAGGGCGGCGGCCGGGGTGTTGCCGGGCAGCGTGTCGTCCGGCTCGTAGAGCCAGCGCAGCGCCGCCTCGTCGTCGTAGCCGTTGTCGGCGAGCAGGTTGAGCACGCCGGGCAGGTGCTTGAGAACTGTCTCGTTGGCCACCAGCTCCGCGGGTATCCGGCGGATGCCGTCGCGGCGGACCGCCAACAGCTCCCGGTCGCGGATCATCTGGTGCACCTTGCTGATCGACACGTCGAGCCGCTCGGCGACGTCGGGCAGGGCGAGCCAGCCCTCCGGGTCGGTGGGGCCGGCGAGCTCGGGGCCGGGTACGGCCTGGTCGGGTACGGATTCGGTCACCCGATCACCCTGCCACGCCGTGGCCGGCGAGGGCCACCGGCACCCCGCACTGCCAGTTCGCGCCCGCCGACGGGCACCCTCGGTGAGCAGCGGATCAGGGCCATGACCGAGGTGGCGACGACGACGGGACGGACCAGGAACGGCTCCGGGCTGTAGCATCCTGTTCAACTCCCACCTCCTGGACACATAGACTCCCTGCCGATGGACACTCAGGTCGCCGACACGTTGCTGGGCTCGCTGATCGACGGGCGCTACCGCATTCGCGGTCGCGTGGCCCGTGGCGGCATGGCGACCGTGTACACCGCCACCGACGAACGCCTCGAGCGCACCGTCGCAGTCAAGATCATTCACCCGACCCAGGCGCCCGAGGCACGGGCCCGGATCGCCAACTTCGTGGCCCGGTTCACCGACGAGGCGAAGACCATCGCCCGGCTGACCCACCCGAACGTCGTCGCGGTCTACGACCAGGGCACCCACGCCGGTCTGCCGTACCTGGTGATGGAGTACGTCCGCGGCCGTACGCTGCGCGACGTGCTGGCCGAGCGACGCCGGCTCAACCCGGACGAGGTGCTGGCCATCGCCGAGCAGATGCTCGCCGCGATCGCCGCCGCGCACCGGGCCGGCCTCGTGCACCGCGACGTCAAACCGGAGAACGTGCTGGTCGCCGAGGCGCCCACCGGTGGCGTCGCCAATCTGGTGGACAGCGTCGTCAAGGTGGCCGACTTCGGGTTGGCCCGCGCGGTCGAGGCCAGCGCCGACGACGAGCAGGGCAACCAGCTGATGGCGACCGTGGCGTACGTCGCCCCGGAGCTGGTCACCGAGGGTCGGGCCGACCCGCGCACCGACGTCTACTCCGCCGGCATCGTGCTGTTCGAGATGCTCACCGGCCGGGTGCCGTACGACGGGGACCGTCCGGTGGACGTGGCCTGGCAGCACGTCGACCGGGACGTACCGGCGCCCTCGACACTGGTGCCCGGCCTGCCGTCGGCCCTCGACGCCCTGGTGCAGCGCGCCACCCGGCGTGATCCCGCGGCCCGGCCCGCCGACGCCGGCGCGTTGCTGGCCGAGGTTCAGGTCGCCCGGGACCGCCTGGGTGACGTCAACAGCACCAGCACCGCCGTGCTGCGCCGGGTGACGGACGAGCCGCCGGTCTCCCAGCCGACCATGATGGTCGCCACGGTCCGCCCGACCGAACGGCCGACCTGGGCCCGCCTGCCCGAGGGCGCCAGCCAGGGCCCGGGCCGGCGGCGTGCCGCACCGGAGCCGTCGGAGGGTCTGGCGGCCCGGTTCGCGACGCTGCGCGACACGGTGCTGGGCAACTCCCATGGCCGCCTGGCCGTCGCCGCCGTGGTGGTGGCGCTGGGTCTGGTGGCCGCGCTGGGCGGCTGGTGGTTCGGTGTCGGCCGCTACACGTCCGCCCCGCAACTGGTCAGCCTGAGCAAGACCGACGCGCAGGCCCAGGCCGAACGCGCCGGCCTGACCCTGGCGTACGGGGAGCCGCGCTACGACGAGAAGGCCCCGAAGGACAGCGTGCTCGGGCAGGACCCGGCGTCCGCCAGCAAGATCGTCAAGGGTGGCACCATCACCCTGACCCTCTCGCTGGGTCCGGAGCGCTTCCCGGTGCCGGACGTGATCGGCAAGGAGTACGAACTGGCCGAAGCCGATCTGGCCAACGTCAAACTGGTGGCGGCCAAGGGCACCCCTCGCTACGACGACAACCTGCCGGCCGGCGTCGTGCTGGACAGTTCGCCGAAGGTGGGTGCCGAGGTCAAGCCGGGCACCAAGATCACGCTCATCCTGAGCCGCGGCCGGGCGCCGGTGTCGGTGCCCAACCTGGTGGGCAAGAGCCTGACCGAGGCCCGCACCGCCCTCGCCCAGCTCAACCTGAAGCCGGTGGAGACCTACAAGGACTCCGACAAGCCCAAGGATGAGATCCTCGGCCAGAGCCCGGCCGACGGCGCAGGCGTGGAGAAGGGCACCGAGGTCAAGCTCGAGATCAGCAAGGGCCCGCCGCTGGTCGTGGTGCCCCGGGTGATCGACCTGCCGTGTCAGCAGGCCAAGCAGGTGCTGGAGAGCCAGGGCTTCCCGGTGACTGTCGCGATCAACCCGAACGCGGTGGCCCGGATCCAGGCCCCCGGCGAGAATTCCCAGGTGCCGCCGGGCACCCCGGTCGTCATCACGTGCTTCTGATGCCTGTGGTCTCCTCGCGTCCGGTGGGCGCGCACACTCCAACCTCCGGCGGGCTGGCGAAGGCGGCCCTGCCGTACCTCGACGCGACAGGCGCCGCGGCCGTGCAGGTGTACGTCTCCAACTCGCGTGGCTGGGCGTTGCCTCCGGGTGATCCGGCGCAGGACGCGCTGTTCCGCGAGGGCTGCGCCGAGCGGGGCGTCCCGGCGTTCATCCACGCCTCGCTGCTGGTCAACCTGGGTTCACCGACGGCAGCCACTGTCGAGAAGTCGGCGCAGACGCTGGCGCACGCGCTGCGCCGGGGTGTGGCGATCGGCGCGCGGGCCGTGGTGTTCCACGCCGGCAGCTCGGTCGACGAGGGGTACGCCGAGGAGGCGATGCGGCAGGTCCGTCGCGAGCTGCTGCCCCTGCTCGACTGGGCCGCCGAGGTCGGTGGACCGCTGCTGCTGGTCGAGCCGAGCGCCGGTGGCGGCCGCTCGCTCGCCTCCCGCGTGGAGCAGCTCGGGCCCTACCTCGACGCGGTGGACCGGCACCCGATGCTCGGGGTCTGCTTCGACACCTGCCACGCCTGGGCGGCCGGGCACGACCTGGCCGCCGAGGGCGGCATGACCGCGACCCTGGACACCCTGGTGGCCACGGTCGGTGCGGACCGGTTGCGGCTGGTGCACGCCAACGACTCGAAGGATCTGTGCGGCTCGACCCGGGACCGGCACGAGAACATCGGCAAGGGCACCATCGGCGAGCCGGCCTTCGCGGAGTTGATGGCCCATCCGGCCACCGCCGGCGTCCCCGTGGTGGTGGAGACCCCCAGCGAGAAGCAACTCGGCCACACCGCCGACATAGCAACCCTGAACCGCCTGAACCCCTGATCCCTTCTCGTCCTGTTGATCAAGAGCTTTGCGTCATCCGGAGACCGGAATCTGACGCGAAGCTCTTGATCAACAGGAAGTGGGTCAGGCGGCGAGGATCCGGGCCAGGGCGGTGGCCGCCCGGTCGATCGCGGCGTCGTCGACGCCCAGGTGGGTGACCAGGCGGGCGGTACGCGGGCCGAGCACCGAGACCAGTACGCCCTCCGCGCGGGCGGCCGCGGCCAGCGCGCGGGCATCCAGCGCGTGCTTGGTCAGATCCAGCGGGACGAGGTTGGTACGGACCGCCGCGGCGAGCACCCCGAACGGGGCGACCGTCTCGGCGAGCCGGGCCGCCTTCGCGTGGTCCTCCGCCAGCCGGTCGACGTGGTGCGCCAGGGCGTACCGACCGGCGGCGGCGAGGATGCCGGCCTGGCGCATGCCGCCGCCCATCCGCTTGCGGATCAACCGGGCCCGTTCGATCTTCTCCGCGCTGCCCACCACCAGCGAGCCGACCGGCGCACCGAGCCCCTTGGAGAGGCACACGGACAGCGTGTCGAAGAGCCAGCCGTACTCGGTCAGCGGCACCCCGTCGGCGACGTGCGCGTGCCAGATCCGGGCGCCGTCGCAGTGCAGCGCCACCCCCGCATCGTCGGCGACCCCGCGCAGCTCCCGCAGGGTGGCCAGCGGGATCACGCCGCCACCGCCGCGGTTGTGGGTCTGCTCGACGGCGATCGCGCGGGTGGGCACGGCGAAGTAGCCGTCCGGACGGATCATCCGGGCGACCAGCTCCGGGTCGATGTCCGCGCCGACGGCCGGCCAGGTCCGCGAGGAGATCCCGCCGTACGCGGCGGCGGCGCCGATCTCGTACGTGACGACGTGCGCGTCGGCGTCGCAGAGCAGCTCGTCGCCGGGTGACACCAGCAGTTGCAGGGCGATCTGGTTGGCCATCGACCCGCTCGGGGCGAAGAGCGCCGCCTCGTGCCCGAACAGCGCGGCGACCTCCGCTTCGAGGGCGTTGACGGTGGGGTCCTCGCCGTAGACGTCGTCACCGACCTCGGCGCCGGCCATCGCCTCCCGCATCCCGGCGGTCGGCCGGGTCACCGTGTCGGACCGCAGGTCCACGAACTGATCAGCCACTGTCATCCCTTCGAACACCAAGCTCACTCCTCGCGTCAGCCACGGGACCTGCCTTTCGGCTGCCGACTGCGGGGCTCGCAAGCTCACTCCTCGCGTCAGCCACGGGACCTGCCTTTCGGCCGCCGACTGCGGGGCTCGCAAGCTCACTCCTCGCGTCAGCCACGCAGCATCTCGGCCACGAGGAAGGCCAGCTCCAGCGACTGCTGGGTGTTGAGCCGAGGATCGCAGGCGGTCTCGTACCGGTCGGGCAGGTCGAGGTCCTCGATGCCCTGGGCACCGCCGAGGCACTCGGTGACGTCCTCACCGGTCAACTCGACGTGGATGCCACCGGGGTGGGTGTCC
Source organism: Micromonospora sp. MH99 (assembly GCF_021442385.1). Lineage (GTDB taxonomy): Bacteria > Actinomycetota > Actinomycetes > Mycobacteriales > Micromonosporaceae > Micromonospora. Next base: position 8,868 of record NZ_MUZA01000073.1, on the reverse strand, counting down.
AGGCCCCGGTGCACCTCGAAGTAGCCGAGCACCTCGTCGACGATCCGGTCGAAGTGCCGGGTCTTGTAGCCGTTGGACGACTCGTGGGTGTTGCCGTGCATCGGGTCGCACTGCCAGACCACCTTGGCGCCGGAGGCGGTGACCTTGGCCACGATCGGCGGCAGGGCGTCGCGGACCCGGTGGTTGCCCATCCGGCTGATCAACGTGAGCCGGCCGGGGATGTTGTCCGGGTTGAGCTTCTCGCACAGCTCGATCGCCTCGTCCGGGGACGTGGTCGGGCCGAGCTTGACGCCGATCGGGTTGGCGATCCGGGAGATGAAGTCGATGTGCGCGCCGGTGATCTGCCGAGTGCGCTCGCCGACCCAGAGGAAGTGCCCGGACAGCCCGTACGCCCGACGGTCGGAGACCCGGGTGAGCGCCCGGTCGTACTCCAGGGCGAGGGCCTCGTGGGAGCAGTAGAGGGTGACGGTCCGCAGCGCCTCGTCGTCGGTCATCCCGCAGGCCCGGATGAAGGCCAGCGCCCGGTCGATCTCCCGGGCGATCGCCTCGTAGCGCTCCCCCGCCGGGGAGGTCTTCACGAAGCCCTTGTTCCAGTCGTGCACCGCGTGCAGGTCGGCGAGCCCACCGGCCAGGTACGCCCGCAGCATGTTCATCGCGGCGGCCGAGTTGGCGTACGCCCGGATCATGCGCTGCGGGTCGGCGACCCGGGCGGCGGGGTCGGCCTCCAGCGAGTTGATCATGTCGCCGCGGTAGGCGGGCAGGCCACGCGCGTCGGTGGGCAGCGAGCGGGGCTTGGTGTACTGGCCGGCGACCCGGGCGACCTTGACCACCGGCAGCGACGCGCCGTAGGTGAGCACGATCGCCATCTGGAGCAGGGTGCGGGCGTTGGCCAGCAGGTGGCTCTCGGTGTTGTCGACGAACGTCTCGGCGCAGTCACCGCCCTGGAGCAGGAACGCCTTGCCCTCGCAGACCAGGGCCAGCTTCTGCCGGAGCTGGTCCACCTCGTAGGGCGCGACGACCGACGGCACGGTGTCGAGGACCTTGCAGACCTCGGCGACGGCGGCCGGATCGGACCACGGGGGGATCTGCTCGCGGGGCAGCTCCCGCCAGCGGTCCAGACCGAGGGCGGCGTCCTCGGCCGAGTCGACTGTCGGACGGCTGGTCTGCAGGCCCGGGCTGCCCACCGCGGGATGGCTCAGCTGATGCCACTCATGGCGCATGAGAGAAAGCGTACGGCGACCGTGGGCGTACCCGAGCGGCGAGGGGGACGGTTCCGGCAGATGGGAGATCAACCCCGCCGACGCCGGTCAGGACACCGGTGAGGCGCCGACCCCGTTCGGCGACGGGCTGGCGGCCGGATTGCCGCCCGGCGCCTCCCCGGCGATGCACCAGTCGCCGCCGTCGCGGGTGACGGTGAACACCAGCGGGCGGGTGACCTTGCTCTTGCCGGCGGTGACCGAGACCGAGACGCTGACCTCCTGGCCGCGCGGCCCGGACCGGACGTCGGTGATGGCCGCCTCGGGCACCTCGAAGTGGTCGGCGAAGTCGCCGTTGGGGCCGGTGGCGGCGAGGTCGAACCCGTCGTGCAGCAGCTCGCAGAGCTGGCTGCGGCCGGCGGCGACGTCCTTGGCGGTCATCGCGTCGAGGTACGCCTGCACGCGCTCACGAGACCGGGTGCCGGCCTCCTCGGCGGGGGCACGCTCGGGCTTGGCGGCCGACTCGTCCTCGTCACCGCCGCCGATCCCGCAGCCGACCAGGGCGGCCGGGAGCAGCACCAGCCCGGCGGCGGCGGCCGCCAGCCTGCGGTGGATCGGGCGCATGACCACCTCCGTCGACGGGGAAATCGAGACGTGCCGAGCCGCGAGTCTGCCACATCGGGCCCGACCCACCCAAGGCCGGCGACCCGGCCGACCCACCTGAGGCCGACGACTCGGGCCCGACCCACCCAAGCCGGCGGCCCGGCCGACGCTGGGCGTCGACCGGGCCGGTACGGCACGGGCGGGGAGAGGCGGTGCGGGCCCCTCCCCGCCGTGTGGGTGGTGCGTCGACCGTCGGCTCAGCCGAGGCCGCCCTTGATGGCGCCGATGAGCTCGCCGTTGCTCGTGTCGCCGGAGAGCTCCCAGAAGAACGCGCCACCGAGGCCTTGGTTGTTCGCGTACGTCATCTTGCCGTTGATGGTCGACGGGGTGTCGTAGCTCCACCAGTTGCTGCCGCACTTGGCGTACGCGGTGCCGGCGATCGTGCCGGTGGCCGGGCAGCTGTTCTTGAGGACCTTGTAGTCCTCGATGCCCGCCTCGTAGGTGCCCGGCGCCGCGCCGGTGGCGCTGCCGCCCGGTGCGGCCTGCGTGACGCCCGTCCAGCCCCGACCGTAGAAGCCGATGCCGAGCAGCAGCTTGTTGGACGGGATGCCCTTGCTCTTGAGCTTCTGGATCGCCGCGTCGGAGTTGAAGCCCTGCTGCGGGATGCCGGTGTACGAGGTGAGCGGCGAGTGCGGCGCCGTCGGACCCTGGGCGTTGAAGGCGCCGAAGTAGTCGTACGTCATCGGCATGAGCCAGTTGAGGTTGCCGATGGCGCCGGCGTAGTCGGTGGCGTCGATCTTGCCGCCGTTGCTGCCGTCCGCCGTGATCGCGGCGGTGACCAGCGCGCTGGACCCGAACTTCGACCGCAGGGCGCCGATCACGTTCTTGAACGCGTTGGGCCCGCTGGTGTCGCAGGTCAGACCGCAGGCGTTGGGGTACTCCCAGTCGACGTCGATGCCGTCGAAGACGTCCGCCCAGCGCGGATCCTCGACCAGGTTGTAGCAGCTCTCGGCGAACGCGGCCGGGTTCTGGGCGGCCTGGGTGAAGCCGCCGGACCAGGTCCAGCCGCCGAACGACCAGATCACCTTGAGGTGCGGGTTCAGCTGCTTGAGCTTGCGCAGCTGGTTGAAGCTGCCGCGCAGCGGCTGGTCCCAGGTGTCGGCGACGCCGTCCACGCTGTCCGCCGCCGTGTACGCCTTCTCGTAGTCCGCGTAGCTGTCACCGATGGTGCAGCGACCGCCGGTGGTGTTGCCGAAGGCGTACAGGATGTGGGTCAGCTTGGCGGCCGAGCCGCTGGTCTGGATGTTCTTGACGTGGTAGTTGCGGCCGTAGACGCCCCACTCGGCGAAGTAGCCGACGACCTTCTTGCCGCCCGTGTTCGGCGGTGGCGTGGTGGGCGGTGCGGTCGTGGGCGGCGCCGTGGTCGGCGGTGCGGTCGTGGGCGGCGCGGTGGTGGGCGCGGCCGTGGTCGGCGGGGTGGTCGGGGTGCCGCCACCGCACGGTGCGCCGTTGACGGTGCAGTTCAGCGGCGCCTTGTAGGCGCCGGTGCCGTTGTAGCCCCAGCTGAACGAGGCGCCCGGTGCGAGCCCACCGGCCCAGCTCTTCTTGACCGCGACGTAGTGGTTGCCGCTGCTCGTGACGTCGGCGTCCCACGCGCTGCTGATGGTGGTGCCCGACGGCAGGTCGAACTCGATGCGCCAGGTGGCGACCGTGGCGCTGGAGCCGTTGGTCACGGTCACCTTCGTCTCGTGGCCGGTCCCCCAGTCCTGTGCCTTGGCGAACGTGGTGGTGACCGTGCCGGCGCCGAACGCGGTAGTCATCGGCACCGCCGCGACGGTCACGGCGACCACGGCACCGGCCCAGAGGGCCCGGCGGAGCGATCTTTTCATAAGGCGTCTCCCGAACTGTTAGGAAACTTTCCAAAAGAGATGGTGAGACGGTACTCACGCCGTCATCAGTTCGTCAAGATGTCCATGTTTCGATTTCTCCTGGTGCGTGGACTGCGCCCGCGCCGAGCCGCAGGTCAGCGGTCGGGGGTCACGGGCCGGCGCGTAGCCTCGGGCCCATGACCGTCTTCGACATCCCGATCGACGCCCTCAGCGGCGGGCCCGCCGACCTCGCCCAGTACCGGGGCCGGGCGCTGCTGGTGGTCAACGTCGCCTCCCGCTGCGGTCTCACCCCGCAGTACGCCGGCCTTCAGACCCTCGCGGACACGTACGCCGAGCGTGGCCTGGTGGTGCTGGGCGTGCCGTGCAACCAGTTCGCCGGGCAGGAGCCGGGCACCGCGGCCGAGATCAGCGACTTCTGCCAGGTCAACTACGGGGTGACCTTCCCGCTGACCGAGAAGGTCGACGTGAACGGACCCGACCGGCACCCGCTGTACGCCGCCCTGGTGGACACCCCGGACGCCGACGGGCACACCGGGGACGTCCGCTGGAACTTCGAGAAGTTCCTGGTGGCCCCGGACGGCACGGTCGCCGCCCGCTTCGCCCCCACCGTCGAACCCACCTCCGACGACCTCCGCACGGCGATCGAGAAAACCCTCCCCACCCCCGCCTGACCCACCCCGCCCGACCGGCCCACCCGCGCCCGGCCCGCCCGCGCCCGGCCCGCCCGCGCCGGGCCTGCTCGCGGTGATCAAGAGGTTTGCGTCAGGGGTGAGCCTTCATCTGACGCAAACCTCTTGATCACCAGCACCAGCACCAGGCGCGGGTCGGGGCGGCGGTGCCCGGGCCGGCCACCGTCGGGTGGCACATCCCCGCGGGACGGGTTGGCGGGCAGCGCGAGCAGTAGCGTGAGCAGAACCGGCTCGGGGCGCGGCCGGGCGGACCGCGCCGGCCGTCCGCGCAGCCGCTCCGCGTCGGGTAACCGGAATAACCCACCGCGCCGGTCGGGAATGCGTCGTGGGTGGACGAAGTTGGGAAGAAGCATGACAACTGTGGGACTGATCGGCAGCGGCAACATCGGCGGCACCCTGGCCCGGCTGGCGGTGGCCGCCGGCTACGACGTGGTGCTGAGCAACTCGCGCGGGCCGGAGACGCTCACCGACCTGGTCGACGAGTTGGGCGAGCGGGCCAGCGCCGGCACGACGCAGGACGCGGCGCAGATCGGCGATCTGGTGGTGGTCAGCGTGCCGCTCAAGGCGTACCGGGCGGTGCCCGCGCAGCCGCTGTCCGGCAAGGTCGTCATCGACACCAACAACTACTACCCGCAGCGCGACGGGGCCTTCCCGGAGCTGGAGGCGGGTGAGATCACCAGCAGCGAGCTGCTCCAGCAGCACCTGCCGACCTCGCGGGTGGTCAAGGTCTTCAACAACATCTACTTCAAGGCCCTCGCCGCGCTCGGCCGGCCGGCCGGGGCGGCCGACCGCAGCGCCCTCGCGATCGCCGGTGACGACGCCGCCGCGAAGGCCGAGGTGACCGCCTTCCTGGACCGGATCGGCTACGACACGGTGGATGCCGGCTCGCTGGCCGAGGGGTGGCGTTACCAGCCGGACACCCCGGCGTACGGCACGCTCTACGCCGCCACGCCGACCGACTGGGAGCACCCCGCGTCGAGTGACGCCGAGAAACTGCGCGCCGCGCTGGCCGCCGCCACCCGCTGAGCACCGCCGCCGTCCTGGGACGACCGCCTACCGGGTGGCCGTTTCCAGGGCGGCGGCGAGTTCGTCGTCGTAGCTGGCGATGGGCTGGCCGTTCACGGCGTACGCGACGAGTCGACCCTGCGCCATGCTCGCCGACCGGAACGAGAACGTCCGTGTACCCGGGTAGGCCGCCAGCAGGGGAATGTCCCGGGGCGCTCCGCCCGGGGCGGAGTAGTACGCCAGCCGGGCCACCCGCGCGGAGACCACACCGTTGACCCGGACCTTCGTCTTCTCCGCCCGGGTGCCGAAGGTGACCGGCGCGTCGGTGGCGTAGGCGGCGCACTCGGCCGGGCCTCGGCAGACGAAGAAATACCGCGGATTGACGACGTCGTCGAGGACGTACGCCTTGAATGTGGGGTCCGCTCCGGCGGGCAGCGGTTGCACGGCGAAGAAGGCGAGAGCTACCACGGCCGAGACGCCCACCCGCAGCCAGGCCCGGCCGGCGGCGGATCGCCTGTTGCTCCGGACGGTCGCGACCGCGACACCGCCGAAGCCGGTCAGGCACAGCAGGCACACGCCGACGGCACGGGCGTTCTCGAACAGGAACTGCACGCCCGGCCGCGTCGACACCGGGCCGAGGACGGCGCCCAGCGAGACGACCATGGCGGCGAGCAAGGCCGCGCCGGCCACCCGCTGGGTGATGCCCGACGCGCCGACCAGCAGCATCGCCGCGAGCACCGTCCACACCTGATGGTGGGTCCAGGACACCGGGGACGCGGCCACCGTGGCGCAGCCGACGAGGATCGCCGCGTGCCCGGGCCGGCCCTGCCCGGCCAACCGCCGGGCGCGCAGCAGCGCCGCCCCGCAGATCACCGCCACCAGCCCGGCCCAGAGCACGGGCAGCGCCGCCTCGTCGACCCCGATGCGCAACAGCATCCCGTGCACCGATTGGTTGCCCAGCGAGGCCAGGTTGCCGATCCGCGAGGTCTGCCGGACCGCCTCGGTCCAGTACGTCCAGCTCTCGGCGGGCAGCACGACCGCCGCCACCGCGGCGCAGGCGCCGAACGTCGCCACCGCGCGGCCGGCGTCGCGGTAGCGCCCGGTGGCGAGGAAGTACGCGACGAACAGCAGCGGGGTCAGCTTGATCGCCGCGGCCACCCCGACGAGCACTCCGCGCAGCCGGGGTGGGCCGACGCCCATCCCGTCCAGCAGTGCCAGCATCACGATGAAGACGCTGACCTGCCCGAAACGCAGGTTGCTCTGCACCGGCGCCGACAGCATCAGCACGGTGGCGGCCACCGCGACGACCAGTGGGCGGTGCGACCGATCGGTGCTCAGCGCGACACCGACCATCGCGGCGATGGCGACGACCGCCGCGCACGTCGCCACCAGCCAGACGCCCTGGAGGACGCCCTCGCTGACTGCGGTGATCGGGGCCAGCACCAGGGCGGCGAACGGCGGATAGGTGAACGGCCCGCCGTTTCGGGCGCGGTACCCGTACAGCGGCCGGCCCGCGTGCAGATCGGACAGCGCGCCGTAGTAGATGTGCAGGTCGGAGAGTCGGTCACCGCGCCTGAGCACGAGCACACAGGACACCAACGCGGCGACGACGAACGCCGCCCACGCCAGCGCCACCCGGCGATCCCGCATCGCCCGAGAATAGGGCGTACGACGCGTCGCGTCTGCCCTCGGCAGAGTCGGTGCCGCGCGATGGGCACCGATCTCTAACATCGGCGGATGGGAGCGACGAGCACACCGGCGTACGACGCTCACGCGGACTGGTACGAGGGCTTCATCTCGGGCGGTGGCGACTATCTCCGGCGGGTGCACACCGCTGTCGCGGACCTGCTCGGCACGGGCGAGGGTCCCTGCCTCGACATCTGCTGCGGCACCGGCGCGCACGCGTCCGTGCCTGGCGACCTGGGCTGGACACCGGTGGGTGTGGACCTGTCCGGCGGGCAGTTGCGGCACGCGCGCGATCGACTGCCGGTGGCCCGGGGGGATGCAGCCGCCCTGCCGGTCGCCGACGCCTCCCTGCCGGCCGCGATGTGCGTCCTGTCCAGCACCGACGTGCCCGACTACCCGGCCGTGCTGCGTGAGGTCGGCCGAGTGCTGCGCCCGGGCGGGAGGTTCGTGCACGTGGGCGTGCACCCGTGCTTCGTGGGCGCGTTCGCCGACTGGGGTCGCCACCCGAGCGTCGTCGTCGACGAACGCTACGCCGACAGGTCACGCAGCTTCGACAGCTGGAACACCGGCGGTGTCCGGGTCCGGGTCGGCGCCTGGCACGTGCCGCTCGCCGACCTGCTCAACGCGACAGTGGCCGCCGGCCTCCGACCGGTCCGGTTCGTCGAGGCCGGCTCGGAAGGTGTGCCGGACCTGTTCGGCTTCCTCGCGGTGCGGTAGCGGCACCAACCCGGCGTTCCAGGTCGGGATCTCCTCTCGCCGAACCGCAAGATCGCGCTCGATCCTGGATGTAGTGGCATCCTCCCGACGCCGAGACCACTACATCCTGGATCGAGCACGATCTTGCGGCAGCGCGGGCAGCGGCGCGGGGTAGCGCGGGCAGGCGGCGCGGCGCGGCGCGAAGAAACATCGCGCGCACAACTTGCGTCGGAGTCCCACACACGGGACTCTGTCCGTGGGTTGCCGCCCGCTCACCGAACGTGCCCTTCCGGAGGCGACATGCACACGCTCCGTACCGCGTCCCGCCGGCTGTTGGCCGGCGCTGGCGCGTTCCTGCTCGGCACCGCCCTCGCCGCCACCGCAGCGGCCCCGGCCAGCGCGGACACCGTCGGCTACGTCCGCCTCGCCCACCTCTCCCCCGACACCCCGGCCGTCGACGTCTACCTGGCCGCCCCCGGCGCCGCGAAGCCGAGGGTGTTCCCGGGCGTCGGCTACGGCGTGGTCTCCGACTATCTCCAGCTGCCCCCGGGGCGGTACGCGGTGGCGATGCGCGAGGCCGGCACGCCCGCCAGCGAGCCGCCGGTGCTCACCACCGAGGTGGCGGTGACCAGTGGCGGCGCGTACACGGTGGCCGGTGTCGGGCGGCACGCCGACCTGGGGCTGCGGGTGCTCACCGACGATCTGAGCGCTCCCACCCAGGGCCGGGCCAAGGTGCGCGTCGTGCAGGCGTCGGTGCGCACACCCGTTCTCGACGTCGCCGCCGCCGACGGGCCGACGATCGCCGACGGCGTGCAGTTCGCCACCACCACCGACTACCAGCAGGTCGAGCCGGGCACCTGGAAGCTGCGGCTCACCGGCGCGGGCGGCCCGAGCACCGACGCCGAGGTGCGGCTCACCGGCGGCGCGGTCTACTCGCTGCTGGTGCTCGACGACAAGCAGGGCGGCCTCACCGCCGAGCTGCGCCGCGACGCCGAGGGCGGCACCGTCGCACCGGCCGGCGGCGTGGACACCGGCGCGGGCGGCACGTCCGACGCCGGCTTCGGCGCGTACCCCCTGGTGGCCGGCGGGTTGGCCGCGGCGGCC
>NZ_MUZA01000072.1 GCF_021442385.1 Micromonospora sp. MH99 | reverse complement strand
CCGCCACCGCGGCTCCCGCCGACACGGCAACCGGCTCGGCACCCGCATCGGCGGTCGAGGCCGCACCGGCGGGCACGCTGACCGGCACCGCACCGGCGGGCACCGCAGCCGGCACCGCCGGCGTCTGGGCGTTGACCTCGCCCGCGGCCGCGGCCGTGGGGACCGCCGGGGCGAGCAGGCCGTGGTCGTTGAGCACCTGCATCCCGCCGGTCAGAAAGCGCAGCCCGACCAGTGCCGACAGCGTCAGGATCGCGACGTTGAGCAGCTTGAAGAAGCCGTAGTCGGGCGCGGTGATCAGGAAGAACAGGCTGATCGGCGCGAACGCCACCGCGAGCATCGAGGTGACCGTGATCGCGACCATCACCAGCGCCAGCGACTGGCGCACCGACAGTCGGGCACCGAACACCAGGTTGAACAGGTAGAGCGTGGGCAGGCAGATGGCCAGCGTGACAAGGAACAGCAGCGGCAGCTTCAGCGCGGACGTGAGCGCCATCAGCGGGCTGTGGAACGCCCCGAGCACCGCCCCGTAGCAGGCGAGCGCGATGGCGGAGCTGGCCAGCATCCGCCCGGTCAGCGCGTTGAGGTCGCCCTCGGCCACGATCTGCTGCCAGATGCCCTGCCGGTCGCGCAGGATGCGCTCGATGACGAGCGGACTGGGACGGTCACCCGACACGGGTGTTCCCCTCTCGGTGTGTCACATACTGGACTAGGTGGGCAGACGGTAGGACACCGGACGGACCTCCCGCCACCCCGCTACGGCGTGGCGTCACCGCCAACCCACGTCGATCCGGGCACCGCGCTCGTCGAAGAAGTGCAGCGCGTCCATCCGAACCGACACGGCGAGCGGATGACCGGCGGTGACCGCCGGGTAGGGCGCGAGCCGCACCGCCAACTCCGCCGGGCGGCGGTGGTGCCGGCCCGGGTCGGGGAGGACGCTGGTGCGCGCGGGGCCGTTCGGCACCTCCTCGGCCTCCACCGGCTTGCCGGTGAGCCGCTGCATCACCGCACCGAACCGGCGCAGGCCTCGCTGGCCCACGGGCGGCGGGTCCAGTGGCGCACCCATCTCGTCCACCATGATCGCGGTCGCCCCGATGTCGAGGAACGCCAGCGACTCGTGCCCGTGGTGCTCCAGATAGCGGATCCGGCCACGCAGGACGTCACCGGGGCTGTCCGGGGCGACCGGGGTGAGCGCCTCGGCACGCATCCCGACCACGATCCGCTCACCGTGGTAGTGCGCCACGGCCCGGCTGCGGATGTCGTTCCACGGCAGGTAGAGCGACTGCTCACCGAGGTTGAGCGTGACGTACCTGTCGAGGTGGACGTAGACCGACGCCTCCAGCAGGTTCATCCGGGGGCTGCCCAGGAAGGCGGCCACGTAGAGCGTCGCCGGACGGCCGTACACCTGGGTGGGTGTCCCCACGTCCTGGAGCACGCCGCGGCGCATGATGGCCACCCGGTCGGCCATGGTCAGCGCCTCGGCCTGATCGTGGGTGACGTAGACGGTGGTGACACCCAGCTCGCGGGTCAGCCCGGAGATCTCCGCGCGCAGCTCGGCGCGCAGCCCACTGTCCAGATTCGACAGGGGCTCGTCCATCAGGAACAGCCCCGGTCGTCGGACGATTGCGCGGCCCATGGCGACCCGCTGACGCTGGCCGCCGGAGAGCTGGCCCGGTTTGCGGGCGAGGACGTCATTGATGCCCAGGGCACTCGCCACGTCGGTGACCCGCTCACCGCGCGGCTCCGGTTCGATACCGGCAAGCCGCAACGGAAAGGCGATGTTGTCGCCAACTGTCATGTGCGGATAAAGCGCGAAATCCTGGAAGACCATTGCGATCTTGCGGTCGCGTGGCGGCAGGTCGTTCGCCAGTTCCCCGTCCAGCAGCACCGCGCCCTGTGTCGGATCCTCCAAACCGGCGATCATGCGCAGCACTGTGGACTTGCCGCAGCCGGAAGGCCCCAGCAACACCATGAACTCGCCGTCGTTCACATCCAGATTTATGCTGTCGACGGCCAACGTGCCGTCCTTGAAAACCTTGCTCACATCTTTGAGCGCGACGGTGCTCACCGTCACCTCCCCCAGGTCGTCGGCCGAACCCCCAGAAGACTGTGACCAGGATCATTCGTTTCGCACATCGGGTAAACGTCTCATGTTCGGCCCATGACACCGCTATTACGCGGCACGCGACGTCGTTGCGGTCAGCAGCCCGGCGACGGTTCGGGCTGCTCGCCGAGGAACACCCGGCGCACCACCCGTTCGGCCGCCTGCCCGTCGTCCAGCCGGCAGAACCGGCCCCGGAAGTGCTGGCGGGCCTTGTGCGCCGCGTCGGAGCGCACCGCGTCCGTGCGGAACAGGTCGAGCAGGTCGGTGAACGTGGCGGCCACCGCCCCCGGTGGCTCCGCGGTGACGTCGAAGTAGACACCCCGCGCCAGGCGGTACGCCTCCCAGTCCGGGGTGTAGAGCACGATGGGCCGGTCCAGCACCGCATAGTCGAACATCGCCGAGGAGTAGTCGGTGACCAGCACGTCGGCGACCAGATAGAGGTCCTCCACCCGCTGGTAGCCGCTCACGTCGCGCACCCGCTGGAAGTCCAGCGGCCGGCCGGGCCGGCGCTCCCGGTCGTGGAAGTAGTGGCTGCGCATCAGCAGCCGCCCCGAGTCACCGAGCGCGGCGACGAACCGGTCCGGGTCGAAGGGCGGCCGGTAGCCGGGCAGGTGCTCGCGGTGCGTCGGGGCGTACAGGACCACCTGCTCGTCGGGCTCGATGCCGAACTCGGCGCGTAGTCGGCGTACCTCGTCCGGACTGGCCGTGGCCAGCCGGTCGTTGCGCGGATAGCCCACCTCCAGCGTCGCGTAGGTGGCCGGGTAGGCCCGGTCCCACATCTGGGTGGAGAAGCTGTTGGCGCTGACGCTGTAGTCCCAGCGGTCCACCCGGCGCAGCAGGCCGGCGAAGTCCATCCGGCCCGCGCCGATCGGGTAACGCTGCTGGTCGAGCCCCATCACCTTGACCGGAGTGCCGTGGTGGGTCTGCACGTGCACCTGCTCCGGCCGCTTGTGCACGAAGTCCGGGTAGTTGACGTTGTTGACCAACCACCGGGCCCGCGCGAGGACCCGGTAGTACGCCGGGGTGCCGGCGACGACGTACTCCACCCCGGCCGGTACGGCGTCCACCCGGTCGCGGCGCACGATCCACACGCCCCGCACCTCGGGGGCCAGCCGGCGGGCCGCCTCGTAGATCGCCGCCGGATTGCAGGAGTACCCGCGGTACCAGTAGGCCGCGTACACGGCGAGCGTCGGGTCCACCGGCCGGCGCAGCTCGGCCCGGTAGTACTCGCGCAGCAGCCCGTCGCGGGTCAGCCGCGCGCCGCGCCGGGCCACCGGCCCGACCCGACGGCGGGCGGTACGCGCCTGCCTCCGTGCCGTGTCGCGGGCCCGGCTGGCGGCCCGCAGCGCGCTGAACGTCCGCCACCGGCCGGTCGCCACCAGCCGGTGCTTGATTCCCTCGACGCCCTCCGGCACCGGGTACCCGCCGTCCGGCAGCCACCGCGCGTAGTCGGCGGTGATCTGCGCGAAGAACGCCGGCCGCAGTTCCGGGGCGATCCGTTGACCGTTGCCGAGCACGGTCAGGTAGTGCCAGATCATCCGTTCGAAGACCGCCGGGCGCAGCTCGTCCACCGCCGGCGACCAGGCGTCCATCAGATGGAAGACCCGGTGCCACTGCGGGAACACCTCGAAGTGCCGGTCCCCTCTGGTCTTCGTGATCGCGCCCGCCCGACGTTGCCGGTAGTTGACGCAGACCCGGTCCAGTACGCCGATCCGCTGCGCCGCCATCAGCACGGGATAGCTGAACGAGACGTCCTCGTACCAGCCGTCCGAGAAGCGCAGTCCCAGCTCGACCAGAAACTCCCGGCGGACCAGCCGGTTCCAGGCGGTGTGCAGCAGCCGCATCGCCTCCGGCCGGTCCCGCAGCCGGAAGGTGGCAACTGGGGGCGCCTCCGGGAACACCTCGGCCATCGCGCTGCGGGTGGCGGTGTCGTTCCAGTGCGTCCGGACGTGGTCCACCAGCAGCACGTCCGGCCGGGTCGCGCGCAGCCGCTCGGCCACCTCCCGCAGGCAGTCCGGCACCAGCCAGTCGTCCCCGTCGATGAACCACACGTACTCGCCGACAGCCCGGTCCAGCCCGATGTTGCGGGCTGGACCGAGGCCGACGTTCTCCGACAGCCGGACCGACCGGACGCGCTGGTCGCGGGCCGCGTACTCGTCGATGATCTCGCCGCTGGCGTCGGGCGAGCAGTCGTCGACGGCGATCACCTCAAGGTCGGTCTCCGGCTGGCCGAGGATCGAGTCCAGGCACTCGCGCAGATATCCCTGCACCCGGAAGGCCGGCACCACGAAACTGATCAGGGTCATCCGGCCGTCCCTTCGTCAGCGCGGCGCGACACCTCCCGCGCCCACCGGCGCGGCCGACGCCCGCGCGCTACGGGCCGGCCGGACAAACCAGGCCAGGACGACGCTCGCCACGAAAACCACGAGAAGGTACGCACCGAGTGTAGCCATGCCGATACTCACGATGCCGGCAATCGCCGCGAGGGCCAGCAGCACCGAACGTCCGTCCCAGCCCAGGGTGGCGAGGTGCAGCGGCGGCGCCGTCTGCCGCTTCTCCAGTCGGGCCGTCAGGTCGTAGTGGTGCACGGCGAGCACGAAGACGTAGCCGAAGATCAGCCAGCCCGGCGCGTCGCCGACCACCCCGACGGCGATCGCGAACAGGTACTCGGCGGCCCGCAGCGCCGCCGGCACCAGCCAGTCCAAGGGGCCGTTGTGCGCGGCCCTGGCACCGAGGCCACCGGCCAGCAGCACCAGCAACGCCACCGGCACCGCCCACCGCAGTCCCGTCGGCGAGTCGCCCAGCAGGGCGGCGACCAGCAGCACCGCCGGGGCGAGCGCGGCGATCACCGCCAGGGTGAGCGGCCCCACCGGGCGGACCACCGGCAGCCGGCGGGCCAGCGGGCCGTCGTCGCGGTGCAGGGTCGCGTCGACCGTGTCCAGCACCGGCACCCGCATCCAGCGGGCCCGCAACGTGCGCAGGGCACCGGTGTACGCGAACGCCAACCCACCCCAGACCAGCACCGCGATGAGGCTGACCAGCGGGTTGAACAGCGCCACGGTCAGCGCGATCAGCGCCCACCGCTCACCGATCGGGAACACCACGGTCCGCTTCAGCCAGTACGACAGCGAGCCGGTGTCGGCCTGCACCCGCGTCGACGCGGCGTTCAGCCGGTCGCCGATGCCGCCGCTGGCACCCGCCGCCGTCCGGGGCCGGCGTGCCGCCTCGTCGTGCAGTACCCCGTACCAGGTGTCGGTCATGTGCCGGACGGTCTGCAACGTCATCGCGGCGATGGCGAGGGCCCAGCCGTTGCCCAGCCCGGCGTGACTGACGCCGAAGCCGAGACCGGCGTAGACCAGGTACTCCTTCGCCCGGTCGGCCATCGTGTCCAACCAACCGCCCCACGCGCTGAAGTGCCGGGTGTAGCGGGCCAACTGGCCGTCCACGCAGTCGAGCACGAAGCCGAGGTAGAGCAGCACCGCGCCGCCCACCAGCGCGGGCCGCCCGCCGACTCCGAACAGCACGGCGGCTGCCAGCGCGAACAGCACCGAGATCACCGTGACCCCGGTCGGGGTGAGCCGCAGCCGGGCGGCGAGCCGCACCACGTATGGCGACCAGGTGCTGACGAAGTACGTGGAGAAGAAGTCGTCCTTCTCCTTCACCGACAGCCGCAGCTCGGCGCGGTCCTCGTCGACAGCCGTCACCGCCGCCTCGGCGGCGACGAGCCCGGCCGAGTCCTCGACCCGGTGCGCCACGAGCAGGCGTACCCGCTGGGCGAAGATCAGGGTGCCGAGCGCCGCGAGACCCGCGACGAGCCGGTCCACGGCGGACCCGGGACCACCGGCGGCGGCCGAGCCCGCCGAGCCCACACCGCCGGCCACCGGCAGCGGCGACACGTCACCGGCCGGGCCGATCGGGGCGGCGACGGGCAGCATCTCGGACGCTGCGGCGCGGGCGGCGGCGGCGAGATTCGGCAGGTCGTCCACGCCGACCCGGAGCGCGCCACCGAACACGCCTGTGGCGTCACCGTCGAGGGCATCCAGGGGGCCGGCGTCGACGATCTGGCCGCGCTCCTCGCGCACGGCCGTCCGTCCGGGCACCGGCGGGTCGGTCAGCACCAGCGCCACTGTCGGTCCCACCGGACTGGTGGCGAGATGCCTCAGCACTGCGGTGTGCGCCACCAGGTCGGTGCCACTGATCAGCAGTGGCCCGTCGGCGTCATCGGCAAGCGCGGCCAGTTCGTCGAGGGCGGCGGCGAAGCGCACCTCGGTCGCCCCGGCCCGGCGCAGCTGGACGGCGAGCCGGTCGGCCAGCGGCTCGCCGGACGCGGTGGTCAGGCCCGCCGCGGGCGTCCCGGCGGCGAGCACGATCGCGAGCGTCACCGTGGAACCGCGGCGTTGTACGCGTCGAGCGCCTCGGCGATGGTGCCGTCGAGCGTCAACCGGCCCGCGTCGAGGTACAACCCTCGACGGCAGAACCGGGTCAGGTCCTTTTCGTTGTGTGACACCAGCACCAGCGTGCGCCCCTCTCCGAGCAGACGATCAATCGTCGCGTAACACTTCTCGCGGAACTCCGCGTCCCCGACCGCGGTCACCTCGTCCATCAGCAGGATCGGGTGCGGCAGGTGCGAGATGATCGCGAAGCCGAGCCGCACCTTCATCCCCGACGAGTAGTGCCGCACCGACGTGTCGATGGCCCGTTCCACCTGCTCACCCGCGAACTCGACGATCTCGTCGAAGTGCCGCTTCAGGTAGCCCGCCGACAGTCCGTGCAGCCCACCGACCAGGTGCAGATTCTCCCGCCCGGTCAGGTCGTTGGAGAAACCGGCGGACAACTCCAACAGCGGCGCCACCGCGCCGTGCACCCGGATGTCGCCCTCGTCGGGGATGAGCACCCCGGCGATCAACCGCAGCAGGGTGCTCTTGCCGGTGCCGTTGCGGCCGATCACCCCGACGGTGTCACCGGGCGCCACGGTGAACGACACGTCGCGCAGCGGCCAGAACTGACCGGGCAGGGCGCCGCGCCCGCCCCGGTGGATGAACAGCTCGCGCAGCCGCAGTTGGCGGCGACGGTTGCGGACGAACCGGATGCCCAGACCGTCCGCCTCGATGATCGGCGTGGCCATCTCAGAGTTCCTTGAGCACAGCGGGTTCCAACCGGCGGAACGACCACCAGCCGGCGGCCAGCACCAGCAGGCTGCCGACGACAGTGGTGGTGAGCAGCCGAGCGTCCGGGAACTCGTCCGGGTACCAGATCGCGTGGTGCAGTTGGAAGATCCCGACCAGCGGGTTCAGCTCGTACACCACCTTCAGCCAGCCCGGCAGGTTGGACTCCCGGACCAGGCTGAACGGATAGATGATCGGCGTGGCGTAGAACAGCACCCGGATGATCAATCGGAGGAACCGCTCCACGTCGCGCATCAGCACGTTCCACGCGGACAGCAGCAGGGCCAGCCCGATCAGCAGCACCGCCTGCACCGCCACCGCGAGCGGCAGGGCGAGCAGTGACCAACCGGGGTGGATCCGGCCGTGCGCCGCGTAGATCACCGCGATGGCGATCAGGATCGGCAGGCCGGCCGCGTACTCGGCGAACCGCCCGGTGACCCGGCCGATCGGGAAGACCTGCCGTGGCACGTTCATCGTGGTGATCAGCCGGGACTGGCCGGTCAGCGCGTTGGTGGCCTCGCTCAGCGCCGAGCTGGTCCACATCCAGGCGAAGATCCCGGTGATCAGGAACAGCGGGTACGACCCGGCCGCCTCGCCGAGGTGCCGACCGGTGTCCCGGGAGTAGAGCACCCCGAAGACGAACCAGTAGATGGCGCCCATGCCGAGTGGCTCGATCAGCGACCAGAAATAGCCCAGCAGCGACTGCTGGTACTTGACCGCCAGGTCCCGTCGGACCAGGATGCGCAGCGAGTTGCGGTGCGACCACAGGGCCGCGACGCCAGCGGTCACCGCAGCCTCCCGCTTCCTGAAACGGACGCCAGGCTAGCAGTCGGTGAACGAATGCCCCGAATCTACGGGTTCAGCACTCGATCACGTTGACGGCCAGACCGCCACGCGCCGTCTCCTTGTACTTGACCTTCATGTCGGCGCCCGTCTCCCGCATGGTCTTGATGACCTTGTCCAGCGACACCTTGTGCACGCCGTCGCCGCGCAGGGCCAACCGGGCGGCCGTGATCGCCTTGATGCTAGCCACCGCGTTCCGCTCGATGCAGGGGATCTGCACCAGGCCACCCACCGGGTCACAGGTCAACCCGAGGTTGTGCTCCATCCCGATCTCGGCGGCGTTCTCGACCTGTTCGGGAGTGCCGCCCAGCGCCTCGGCTAGCCCCGCCGCCGCCATCGAGCAGGCCGAGCCGACCTCACCCTGACAGCCGACCTCCGCGCCGGAGATCGACGCGTTCTCCTTGAACAGCACGCCGATCGCACCGGCCGTCAGCAGGAACCGCACCACACCGTCGTCATCCGCGTCCGGAATGAACCGGGCGTAGTAGTGCAGCACCGCCGGGATGATCCCCGCCGCGCCGTTCGTCGGCGCAGTGACCACCCGGCCGCCCGCCGCGTTCTCCTCGTTGACCGCGAGCGCGAACAGCGTCACCCAGTCCATCGCGTGCAGCGGGTCGGCAGTCCCGGCGTCCGCCTCCAGGCCGCGCCGCAGCTCCGCCGCGCGCCGCCGAACCTTCAAACCCCCAGGGAGTACGCCGTCCCGCTCGCAGCCGCGCTGCACGCACTCCCGCATCACCCGCCAGATCTCCAGCAGGCCGGCCCGGATCTCCGCCTCGCTGCGCCACGAGCGCTCGTTGGCGAGCATCACCTCGCTGATCGACAGGCCGGTGCGGGTGGTGACCTCCAGCAGCTGCGCCCCGGTCAGGAACGGGTACCGCACCCGCGTCGTGTCCGGCTTGATGCGGTCCGCGCCCGCCGCCGCCTCGTCCACCACGAAGCCACCGCCGACGGAGTAGTAGCTGCGGGCCCTGATCTGCTCCCCGGCCGCGTCGAAGGCCACGAAGGTCATCCCGTTCGGGTGGTACGGCAGCGACCGGCGACGGTGCAGCGTCAGGTCCCGGTCCGGGTCGAAGTCGATCTCGTGCGCGTCCAGCAGGCTGATCCGCCGCTCGGCGCGGATCCGTTCGACGCGCGGACCGACGGTGTCGGTATCGACCGTCTCCGGCGCCTCACCGGCCAGCCCCAGCAGCACCGCCCGGCCGCTGCCGTGCCCGTGGCCGGTCGCGCCCAGCGAACCGAACAGCTCGGCCTGCACCCGCGCCGTCTCGGTGAGCAGCCCGTCGGCCTTGAGCCCGAGCACGAACGTACGGGCGGCCCGCATCGGCCCCACCGTGTGCGAGCTGGACGGCCCGATGCCGACGCTGAAGAGGTCGAAAACACTGATCATGGCTGCGCTTCCTCGGCGTTTCCCGTCGTACGGGATCTGCCCGGTTCGTGGCCACCGGTCAGGCGGCCCCGCTCGTGGCCGCCCGGTCGGGGGGCCGTCGGTCACCCGGGGTATGGGTGCCCAACCAGCGAGCCTACCCGCCCACCCCCAGCCCCGACCCCGCCAGACCCTCGCGCCGATCTTGCATTTTCGGTCGTCGATACGGGTGGGTATGAACCTTCTGTCGCGACAGAAAGTGCAAGATCGCGGGGCGGTGTGGGAGGAGTTGGGGAGGGTTGGCCCGGGTAATGCACCTACGGGTCCACGGGTCGCCGATCCTCCTCGGGACCGAGGGCGGGATGGCCACCCCTTCGTACCGTGGATTGCAGACGCGGCACACAGCCGCAGAGTGGGAGTACGACGATGAGTCGCAAACTGGTTCGGCCCCGCCAGGGGCGCATGCTCGCCGGTGTCTGCGCCGGCCTCGGTCAGCGGTTCGGCATGTCCGCCGGGATGGTCCGGTTGCTGTTCCTGCTGTCGCTGCTGCTGCCCGGCACCCAGGTGATCGTGTACCTGATCCTCTGGGTCCTCATGCCCAACGAGGACCGCTACCTCGCCTCCACCGGCCACTGACCCACCACGACAGCGCAGTCCGGAGGCCACCACGTCAAACGATGTGGTGGCCTTCCGGCCTTCCGGCCACGGCACGGCACGGCACGGCATTCCACTTCCAGATCTTGGACAGTTTCCGTCAGCAGCTGACGGAAACTGTCCAAGATCTGCGCATCGCGCACCCAGACGGCGGGCCGCCGGCGGGGACGGATGACGAGCACGGGCCGCCGGGGGGTGCGGGAGCCGCTGCACGCGCGGCCCGGGCGGGTGAGCACCTGCCGAGGACGGCCCGAAGACGGCGCCCGCCCCGACGGTGGTCGGGGCGGGCGCGGCTGCAATTCCGAAGCGCCGGCCGCCCTCAGCCGGGGCGCCGCCAGCCGGGCGCCGACAGCCGGGCGCCGCCAGCCGGGCTCCCGGGCATCAAGGCACCCGGTGTCGAGGTGCTGACGATGCCCGAGAGCCGAAGCGCCGGGGTCAGGGGGCCGTGTAGGTGACCGTCACCTGCTGGAAGCCCAGCGAGCGCAGCAGCCCCTCCAGCATCTTGCGGGTGTTCTCCTCGGCGCGGGCGGAGAGCCCGCTGTCCCGGGCGGCGGCGGTGATCCGTTCCTCGGCCAGCTGGTAGACCTGCTGCTGCCGGTTGGGGTCGTTGCCGACCAGGTCGCCGAGTCGGTTGAGCAGGCCGCGCTGCTCGGCGAAGACGTAGCTCTTCTCCATGTCGAGGTTGGTCTCGCCGAGCTGCGGCGCGGGCAGCTTGATCTCGACCGACTTGCCGTCGGCGGACTGGACGATCGCACCCTCACCGATCTTGGTGAAGTCGACGTACGCCTCGACGCTGCCGGCCCCGACGAACAGGGTGCGTTCGTTGAGCAGGAAGTCCGGGACGTTGCGCCGGTCGTTCTGGGTGTCGACGACGACCTGGAAGTTGCCCTCGGCGGCGACATAGCGGCTGAGATCCTGGATCGACTTCAGCAGCGGCGGCTGGCTGCGGTCGGTCTGCTCCTTGGCGAACGGGTTACGGAAATCGGGCAGGAAACCGGTCACCTGCACACCGAGCAGCACCACCACGGCCAGCGCGGCGGCGCCGAGCAGCAGGAGCAGCCCACGGGCCGCACCACCGGACCCACCGCCTGGGCCGACACCACCGCTCGGGGGGCCGTCGGTGCCGCCCGGCCCGTCCGGAGTCGGGTCGGGTGTCGCGGCCGAGCGCTCCTTGAGGTCGTCGCCGGTCGGGTAACCGGGGAACTCCCTCGTGGGCTCGTTGATGCCAGCGTCGCGGGCCATCACACTCACCGTCCTCGTCAGACACGTCGTCTGTCAATGACGGTACGGCCCCCGTACGACAGGCGCGCGGCGAGCGGCCGGAATGCGTAAACGGGCAGGTCAGGCGAAGGCGGAGAGCCCGGTGAGCCGCTGCCCGACGACGAGCTGGTGGATCTCGGACGTGCCCTCGTACGTCAGGACGCTCTCCAGGTTGTTCGCGTGCCGCATCACCGGGTACTCCCCGGAGACGCCGTTGGCGCCGA
Source organism: Micromonospora sp. MH99 (assembly GCF_021442385.1). Taxonomy (GTDB): domain Bacteria; phylum Actinomycetota; class Actinomycetes; order Mycobacteriales; family Micromonosporaceae; genus Micromonospora. The sequence goes on along the minus strand of NZ_MUZA01000072.1, from coordinate 18,957 downwards.
GGATGGTGCGGCATTGCCGGGCGATGGCCAGGGCCTCCCGCACGTTGTTCAGCTTGCCCACGCTCACCTGCTCGGGGCGCAGCCGGCCGTCGTCGGCGAGCCGGCCGAGGTGCAGCGCGAGCAGTTGACCCTTGACCAGTTCGACGGCCATGTCGGCGAGCTTGGCCTGGGTGAGTTGGAACCCGGCCAGCGGCCGACCGAACTGGGTGCGGCTGGTGGCGTACGACAGGGCGGTCTCCAGGCAGTCCCGTGCCGCACCGAGCGAGCCCCAGACGATGCCGTACCGGGCCTCGGTCAGGCAGCTCAGCGGGGCCTTGAGCCCGACCGCCTCGGGCAGTTGGGCGTCGGCGGGGAGCCGGACGTCGTCGAGCACGATCTCGCCGGTCACCGACGCGCGCAGCGACATCTTGCGGCTGATCTCGCGGGCCGTGACGCCGGGCGTGTCCATGGGTACGGCGAAACCGCGGACGCCCTCGTCGGTGCGTGCCCAGATGACCGCCACGTCGGCGATCGGGGCGTTGGTGATCCACATCTTGGCGCCGGTGAGCATCCAGTCGTCGCCGTCGCGGCGGGCCCGGGTGGTCATGGACGCCGGGTCGGAGCCGTGGTCGGGTTCGGTGAGGCCGAAGCAGCCGATCGCCTCGCCGGTCGCCATCGCCGGCAGCCAGCGCTGCTTCTGTTCCTCGCTGCCGTAGCGCCAGATGGCGTACATGGCCAGGGAGCCCTGCACCGAGACCAGTGAGCGGAGCCCGGAGTCGCCGGCCTCCAGTTCCTGGCAGGCCAGCCCGTACGCGACGGCGGAGGCGCCGGCGCAGCCGTAGCCGGTCAGGTGCATGCCGAGCAGGCCGAGTTTGCCGAACTCCCGGGCCAGCTCGCGGGCCGGGACGCGACCCTGCTCGTACCACTCGGCGACGTGTGGGCGGACCCGTTCGTCGACGAGCTGGCGGACGACGTCGCGGATCTGCCGCTCCTCCTCGCTGAGCGACGGGTCCAGGTCGAGCAGATCGAGGGCAGTCATGCCGTCACCTTAACGAAGCCTCAGGCGGGATCGCCCGCACCGGAGAGCACCAGCACGCGGGCGTGGATCTGGTTGCGCTGCTGCAGGGCGGCACGCAGGGCGCGGTGCAGCCCGTCCTCCAGGTAGAGCCCGCCGTTCCACTGGACCACGTGCGGAAACAGGTCGCCGTAGAAGGTCGAATCCTCGGCGAGGAGCTTGTCGAGCGCCAGCTCACGCTTGGTGGTGATCAACTGGTCCAGGCGCAGGGGACGGGGCGGGATCTCCGCCCACTGCTTGAGCGTGAGGTTGTGCTCCGGATAGGGACGCCCGTCCCGGACCGCTCTGAAGATCACGACGGCACGCTCCCCTCCCCGTGGCCGGGCCGACCGACGACGCCGAGCCGGGCCGCGGCGGGCACCGCGCGGCGCGGCACCGATGACCGTGCCAGCCTAGCGGCCCAGCGCACGCGACGTTCTGCTCCCTGATGTCAGTTTCGCTATCGCTCGCCCGATCCTCAACTCCGACGAACGGGACGCCGCACTCAACTCCACCGCCCGCGCCGCACCACCTCGTCCATTTCGCGCCGCCCTCGGCGCAACGATGGTGACCGATGGTCGGGCGCGCGGTAACCGATTGTGACGGCACCGATGGGGTGGTACTCCGCCGGCACGCCGAACGCATCCCGGTAGGCGGGGAGCTGCTGCGGCGGAATCCCGAAGAAGCACGCCCCCAGCCCCTCGTCGACGGCGGTGAGCAGCATCAGGAGCGCGGCGAAGCCGGTGTCCACGTACCAGTAGGGCACCGGCCAGCGGTCGGTCGACCGGTCCGTCCAGCCCTTGTCCGGCTCCGCGTACCGCTGCAGGTAGGCCGACTCGTTGGCGTGCGGCACCACGATGAGGGGCGCGCGGCGCATCCCCGCCAGCCAGCGCTCCCGCCCGCCACCCTCCGGCGTGGTGGCGGCCCAGAACCGCTCCCGGTCGGCCGCCTCCTCCAACACCAGGAAACCCCAGCCCTGGGCGAAGCCGGCCGACGGGGCGCGCACTGCGTGGTCGAGCAGCCGATCCACCACGTCGGGCGGGACCTGACGGTCCGGGTCGTAGTTGCGCACCATCCGCCGACGGCGGACGACCTCGGCGAACTCCATCAGGCCCCGGGACGGATGCCCCAGGCACCACGCCAGGTCGTGCCGGGCTTGAGCGTGAGCAGGTCCTTGCCCGAGCGGAACGCGTCCGGCGGGCAGGTCATCGGCTCGATCGCCACCGAACGCCGGTGCCGCTCGCCGGTCAGCGCGTCCCCGGTGAACACCTGCCACCAGCCGAACTCCGCGTCCGCCCAGATGCTCACCCCGGACGAGGAGTCCGGCGCGGCCAGGCTCACCGAGGAACCGCCGTCGGCGTCGCGGATCACCTCGCCGAAGCAGAGGTCCAGCTCCGCGCCGCCGATCCGACGCGGGCTGGTCCAGTCGTACTCGGTGCCGGCCACCGGGGTCACCCCGACCGGGAGCAGCCGACCGTCCACCAGCACACGCATCCGCGCCGGCAGCCGCATGACCAGGTCGTCCACCGCGACACCCGGCAGTTGCAGGTACGGGTGCACCGAGAAGCCGAACGGGGCCACCTCGGCGCCGATGTTGGTCACCTCGTGCTCGGCCCGCAGACCGTCCGCGCTCACACTCCAACGGCTGACCAGCCGCAGCGGCCACTCGTAGCCGGGCTGCGGCGGCAGGTCGTAGCCGAGGGTCACCGCGTCCGCGGACTGCTCCAGCAGCCGCCACGGCACCCAGTTGACCAGCCCGTGGATGGCGACGTGCCGCTCCGGCTCGGTCAGCGCGAGCTGGTGCGTCCGGTCGGCGAACGGGTAGCGACCGTCGCGGATCCGGTTCGGCCAGGGCGCGAGCACCTGCCCGGCGCAGCCGGGGCAGACCTCGTCGGTGCGGTAGCCGTCGAGCAGGTCGACGCCGTCGTGCCGGTACGTCCGCAGCCCGCCGCCCACCTCCACGATGACTGCCTCGTGGCCCGCGGCGGCGATGGTCCACTGTGCGCCGGAGAAGGGGCGCTGGTCGGGGCTTTCCATGCCGGCGACCCTAACCGGTCACGGCCGGTCGCCGCTCGACGCCGTCGTGGCCCGGTAGCGCAGCAGCGCCGGGAAGGCGACCGCGAGCACCACCACGAGCACCGCCGAGGCGAGCCCGCCGGCGACCCAGGCCACCCCTCCGCCGAGCCCGGCGGCCATGGTGCCGGCCCGCAGGTCACCCAGGCGCGGACCGCCGGCCACCACCACCGTGTTGACGCCCTGGAGCCGACCGCGCATCCGGTCCGGCGCGTACACCAGCAGCATGGACTGGCGCAGTACGGCGCTGACCAGGTCGGCGGCGCCGGCCACGGCGAGCAGCAGGACCATCAGCCAGAGTTGGTGGGCCAGCCCGGCCGCGGCGATCGCCAGGCCCCAGCCGACGACCGCGACGACCAGGCCGACGCCCTGCCGGCGGAGTCGGCCGATCCAGCCGGAGGTCAGCCCGCCGATCATGGAGCCGATGGCGATGGCGCTGTAGAGCAGGCCGACCGAGCCGCCGCCGCCGAACCGCTCGTGGGCGATCTCCGGGAACAGCGCCCTCGGCATGGCCAGGATCATCGCGATCAGGTCCACGCCGAAGGAGAGCAGCAGCACCGGCGTGGTGGCGAGGTACCGGAATCCGTCGATCACGCTGGCCAGGCCGGCACGTCGGGCCTGGCCGTCGGCGGTCGGCTCGGGCGGGAGCGAGGGCAGCCGCAGCGCGGCCCAGAGCATGGCGGTGAACAGCACCGCGTCCAACCCGTACGCGATCGGCAGCACCACTGTGGTGTCCGGCGAGGCGGAGAGGATCAGACCGGCGGCGAGCGGGCCGGCGACCGAGGCGGCGGTGAAGGTCGTGTAGTTCAGGGTGGTGGCGGACGCGACCAGGTCGTCGGGCACCAGCCGGGGCAGCATGGCGCTGCGGGCCGGCGAGGTGATCGCGAAGGCCACCGACTGCACCGCCATCAGCGCCAGCAACAGCACCGGGCTGCCCACGTTCAGCAGCGCCTGGACCAGCAGACCGAGAGTGGATGCCCAGAGCAACAATGAGCCGCCGAGCAGCACCGCACGGCGGTCGCGGGCGTCGGCGACCGCGCCACCCCAGAGCCCGAAGATCAGCAGGGGTACGAAGGCAGCCACACCCAGCAGACCGACCCAGAACGAGTCCCGGGTCAGGGCGTACATCTCCACCGGCACCGCGACGGCGGTGAACTGGAAGCCGAACATCGCCACCGTGTTGCCGAGCCACAACCGGCGGTACGCCGGAACCCGCAGCGGACGGACGTCGATCGCCCAGCGGCGCGCTCCGCGCGGCCGGGCCTCCTGCACACCCGTCACGGCGCCAGCCGCTCGACGATCCAGTCGCTTCCGTCGACGCGACGGAAGCGCAGGCGGTCGTGCAGCCGACCGGCCCGCCCCTGCCAGAACTCCACCGACTCCGGCCGGACGCGCAGACCACCCCAGTGCGGCGGAGGCGGGATGACCGTCGCGTCGCCGAACCGCTCGGCCACCTCCCGGTAGCGCTCTTCCAGCGCGGCCCGGTCCGGCACCACCTGCGACTGCGGGCTGGCCCAGGCGCCCACCTGTGAGCCGCGTGGCCGGCTCGCGAAGTACGACTCGGTCACCGCCTGATCGACCGGGGCGATCGACCCGGCGACCACCACCTGCCGCTGCATGGGAAACCACGGAAAGACCAGGCTGGCGTACGGGTTGGCGGACGCCTCGACGCCCTTGCGGGAGAGGTGGTTGGTGAAGAAGACGAAGCCCTCGGGGTCGTACCCCTTGAGCAGCACCGTCCGGCCGCTGGGCCGGCCGGCGGCGTCGGCGGTGCCCACCACCATCGCGTTCGGCTCGGGCAGCCCGAAGGCCACCGCGTCGGCGAACCAGCTGTCGAACTGGCGGTGCCAGTCGGCGGCCAGGTCAGCTTCGGTCAGGCCCAGGTCCGCGGCGTACTCGTTACGCATCGCGGCCGGGGCTGGTGTGTCGCCCGTCACGTCCCCACTCCTTTTCAGCGATCCGACGAGCGCCCTTCCGCGCTGGCCAGTCCGCATCGCCCAGTCTCACCGAGTGGCGCGGAGAATGCGCGTCCGGGGATGTCGTGTGCAGCACAGTCGCAGCGGGTCGCATATCCGGTTACGCAGCAGGCAAGATGTTCCGAACACATCCCTGAGGGTCGCCTAAGGCGCCCGGCCGACCGGGCCGGCTCAGCTGATCAGGCGCACCGACCAGATCCAGGAGAGCGACATGGCCGATTTCAAACCCGGTCTGGAGGGCGTCGTAGCCTTCGAGACCGAGATCGCCGAACCCGACCGCGAGGGTGGCGCGCTGCGCTATCGCGGGGTCGACATCGAGGATCTGATCGGCCAGGTCTCGTTCGGCAACGTGTGGGCGCTCCTGGTCGACGGCCGGTTCGGGCCGGGCCTGCCGCCGGCGGAGCCGTTCCCGGTGCCGGTGCACTCCGGCGACATCCGGGTCGACGTGCAGTCGGCGGTCGCGATGCTGGCGCCGTACTGGGGGCTCAGCCAGCTGCTGGACATCTCCGACGAGCAAGCCCGCGAGGACCTCGCCCGGGTGTCGGTGACCGCGCTCTCGTTCGTCGCGCAGTCCGCCCGTGGTCTCGGCCTGCCGGCGGTGCCGCAGAAGGAGATCGACAAGGCGCAGACCATCGTCGAGCGGTTCATGAAGCGCTGGCGGGGCGAGCCCGACCCGCGGCACGTCAAGGCCGTCGACGCGTACTTCATCTCGGCCGCCGAGCACGGCCTGAACGCCTCCACCTTCACCGCCCGCATCGTCGCCTCCACCGGGGCGGACGCGGCGGCCTGCATCTCGTCGGGCATCGGCGCCCTCTCCGGGCCGCTGCACGGCGGCGCTCCGTCCCGCGTGCTCAGCATGCTGGAGGCCGTGGAGCGCAGCGGCGACGCGGAGGGCTACGTCAAGGGTGTCCTGGACCGCGGCGAGCGGCTGATGGGCTTCGGTCACCGCGTCTACCGCGCCGAGGACCCGCGCGCCCGCGTGCTCCGGCGCACCGCCAAGGAGCTGGGCGCACCGCGCTTCGAGATCGCCGAGGCGCTGGAGAAGGCCGCCCTCGCCGAGCTTCAGGCCCGCCGCCCGGACCGGGTGCTGGCCACCAACGTCGAGTTCTGGTCGGCAGTGGTGCTGGACTTCGCCGAGGTGCCGGCCCACATGTTCACCTCGATGTTCACCTGCGCCCGGATGGGCGGCTGGAGCGCGCACATCCTGGAGCAGAAGCGCCTGCAGCGGCTGGTCCGCCCGTCCGCCCGCTACGTCGGCCCGAACACCCGCAAGCCCAGCGACGTCGAGGGCTGGAGCGCCATCCCCCACGGCGTCTGACCGGCATCGAGGGCCCCTTCGGACGTCCCCACGTCCGGAGGGGCCCTTTCCGTACGCCCCGCCGGGCGATCGACCCCCCGGTGTGGCGAAGGACTCAGGCCGGCCCTCGGGACCCCGACTTCCCCGGCCCGGACCGGGTGCGAGGATGAGGGTCGGCAGTGTCGCCGGATCGCCGGTACGGATCCCGGCCGCCGTGCGCCCGCGTACGCGCCCCGCCGCCGGTCCGCGCCGAGCCCGCCCTCGCCCATGCGGAAGGACCCTCAAGACCGTGGCTGACGCACCGATCATCCGGATTCCCGACGAGATCAAGCCCGCCGACGGACGTTTCGGCTGCGGCCCGTCCAAGGTCCGTCCGGCGGCCGTGTCCGCGCTCGCCGAGGTGGCGACCAGCTACCTGGGCACGTCGCACCGGCAGAAGACGGTCCGCGACCAGGTGGCCCGGCTGCGCTCCGGCATCGCCGAGTTCTTCTCGCTGCCCGAGGGCTACGAGGTCGTGATCGGCAACGGCGGCACCACGGCGTTCTGGGAGGTCGCCACCTTCGGCCTCGTCCGCGATCGTGCCCAGTTCGCCAGCTTCGGCGAGTTCGGCGCGAAGTTCGCCAAGTCGGTCTCCGACGCTCCGTTCCTGGGTGAGCCGACCGTCCGCAAGGCCGCTGCGGGCAGCGCGCCGGCCCTGGTCGCCGAGGCCGGCGTGGACGTGTACGCGACGCCGCAGAACGAGACCTCGACCGGCGTGGCCGTGCCGATCAGCCGGGTGGCCGGTGCGGACGAGGGCTCGCTGCTCCTGGTCGATGCCACCTCGGGCGCCGGTGGCCTGGAGGTCAACGTCGGCGAGACCGACGTCTACTACTTCGCGCCGCAGAAGTGCTTCGGCTCCGACGGCGGCCTCTGGCTGGCCCTGATGTCGCCGGCCGCGCTGGACCGGGCCGCCGAGATCAAGGCGTCGGGGCGCTACATCCCGGCCTTCCTGGACCTGGTGACCGCGATCGACAACTCGCGGCTGGAGCAGACGTACAACACCCCGGCGCTGGCCACCATCTTCCTCGCGGCCGAGCAGACCGACTGGATGAACGCGCAGGGCGGTCTGTCCTGGGCGGCCAAGCGCACGGCGGAGAGCGCCGCCACGGTGTACGGCTGGGCGGAGCGGTCCACGGTGGCCACCCCGTTCGTCACCGACCCGGCGCTGCGGTCCAACGTGGTCGCGACCATCGACTTCGCCGACGGGGTGGACGCCACCGCCATCGCCAAGGCGCTGCGCGCCAACGGCATCGTCGACACCGAGCCGTACCGCAAGCTCGGCCGCAACCAGTTGCGGGTGGCCCTGTTCCCGGCCGTCGAGCCGGCCGATGTCGAGGCGCTGACCGCGTCGATCGACTACGTCGTCGAGCGCCTCTGAGCATCGTCACGGTGGGTGTCCGTCGGGGCCTCGATGGACACCCACCGTGATCATCGCCGCAGCTCAGTCGCGACATGCGGGGTGTCGCTTCCCCCACCCCGAGACAGATGCGCGTACGGTGGTCCGAGACGCCTGGGTGGCCGACTCGTGGCGTGCGGCCAGCGAAGCGGGACGGAGGCAACGCTATGCGCCCAGTACGCTTCGTCGCCCTCTCCGAGGACGGCCATGCTCTTGTGCTCGCCGACGAGGTCGGGCGCCTGCTCGCCCTTCCGATCGACGAGCGGATCGCCGGCGCGTTGCACGCGGAGCCCGGCGCTCCGCCGCTCGCGGTGGCGCCCACGGCCGCCGATCCGATTCCCTCGCTGTCCCCTCGCGACATCCAGGCCCGCATCCGTTCCGGTGAGTCCGCCGAGGACGTCGCGCGGATCGCCGGGGTGCCCGTCGACCGGGTCCTGCGCTACGCCGGCCCGGTGCTTCAGGAGCGGGCGATGCTCGCCCAGCACGCCCGTCGCACCCGACTCAAGGGCGCGGAGAAGCCGACCCCGCTCGCCGAGGTGGTCAACGGCCGGCTCAGCCAGCACGGCATCGACACCGAGAAGATCTCCTGGGACGCGTACCGGCGTGAGGACGGCACCTGGCGGATCATCGCCACCTGGCCGTCCGGCAAGGCCACCGCGCAGGCCATCTGGGATCTCGACAAGACCCGGCAGGCGGTCACGCCGCACGACGACATGGCGCAGTACCTGTGCGCCGAGCGACCCACGCCGATCCTCGGCCAGGAGCCGGCGCCGGAGCGGGGTGGGCACGGCCTGCCCGGCCCGTCGCGTGGTGAGCCGAGTCGTGGTGGGCACGGGTTGCCGGCCGCGTCCGAGCACCCGCGTCCGGGTCGGGACCCGATCCGGGCCGGTCGGGACGCCCTGCTCGCCTCGCTGGACCGTCCCCTCGGCGCGTCGTCGGGGCGTGGGCTGGAACCACGTACCCCGGCTGCTCTGGCCGGGTCGGACGCGCCCCGGCAGCGGCCGGTCGGCGGCGGTGCCGCCGCGCTGCTCGGCGGTGGCCAGGGCTCGGCCTTCGACGACGACTCGGACGCGCCCAAGGAGGTCCCGGCCGTTCCGTCGCTGGCGGTGCTGCGGCCCCGCCGGACCGGCACGGCCGCCGCGGCGGCCGGTGGCGAGTCCACCGACGCCAGCGGCAAGCCGCGCAAGCGCCTGCCGAGCTGGGACGACGTGCTCTTCGGCAGCGGCCCGGCCGCCCGCGAGTCCTCCTGACGCTCGACGTCGGAGGGCGGCGGACGGCCCCGTCGACTCACGGTGGTCCGCTCCCGAGATCGTCGATGTCGCGGTGTCCCGTGCGGTTGACGCCCCGACATCGGCGATCCGGAGTGGATCGTCACAGCGCCCAGGCGGCCAGGCGCTCGTAGCGCGGCTCCGGCCCTTGGTGGCTGCGGACGAGCACCAGTTCGTCGGCCGACCACTGGGGTCCCTGATAGGCATCCAGGGCGGCCCGATCGGCGTCGACGGCTGCCGGCTCGACCCGGTCGCCGGGCCGGGCCACGGTCAGGTGCGGGCGGAACGGCTTGTCGTCGTACGCCAGCCCGGCGCGGCGCAGCCGATCCCGGATCAGTCGGGCCAGATCGTGCAGCGCCTCGACGTCGCCGCGAGCATCCACCCAGAGCACTGTGTGCCGGCCGTCGCCGAACACCCCGCCGCCGCCGAGACTCAGCCGGGGCGGGGTGTCCCGGCCGTCGCGGAACCACAGCGCGGCGAGCCCGAGCGCGCCCTGCACCTCGGCCAGCCGGGCGGCCTCGACGTCACCGAGGAAGGTCAGGGTGAGGTGCAGGTTCACCGGGTCGGCGAGCCGGACCCGGACGCCCGCGGCGGCCGCCGCCGCGACGCGCAGACGGGCCACCCGTGCGCCGAGGTGGGTGACCGCCTCCATGGGCGGGTAGACCGCGACGAAGAGCCGCACCGACCGGCCGGTCAGCGGTGCCGTTGCCGGTGCCCGGCCCGGGCCGCCGGCAGGGTCAGACCGGCGGCGTGCAGGACGCCCTCCACCCGTACCCGTTCGATCTCCTGGTCGACGCCGGACAACTCGGTGAGGTGCTCGGTGATCCCGAGGGCGCGGCAGGCCAGCCGGAGCCGGTCGTCGTACGCCTGGACGACCGCGCCGTGCCAGACCATCGACCGGCCGGTGCCGCCGAGCCGCTGCCCACCGAGGCGACGCAGGTCGGCGGCGAGCTGCTCCAACGGGCGACGGTCGGTGCGGTCGAACTCGCTGAGGTCGATGTCGCGGGTCAGCGCGTCGGCTTCGATGGCCCGGTCGAGGCGGGCGATGGTGCGGCGCTCCCGCCGGCTCTCGCGCCACTCGGACCAGCCGCAGACAACCCGGTCGATGATCTCGTCGGCGCAGAAGAGCAGGGCGAACGCCGCCGGGAGGCTGGCCACGGCGAGGAACGCCAGGGCAAGCATCAGCGCGCGTTCGACTCCCACATATCGACGCTAAGCCCCGTCGTGCCACCTCGCCAGCGATTTGGCTGCATCCGCGCTATCCGCCGATCGGGACTTCCCCAGGTTTGCCGAGCGTGCACGAAGGGCCCCGTTCCAACGGGAAGGGGCCCTTCGCATAGCTCAGCAGTCGGCGGAGGTCACGTAGAAGCGGGGCATGGGCAGCACCCGGAAGCGCAGTCGCGCACCGGAGCGGCGCAGTTGCCAGGTGAGCGCGATCAGCGCGGTGGCCAGCGAGACCAGCCCGCCCATCCAGATGCTCGCCCCGGCGCCGAAGCGCTCGGCGATCCAGCCGATGAGCGGTGCGCCGACCGGGTTGGTGCCCAGGAACACCAGCACCCACAGGGCCATCACCCGTCCCCGGAAGGCGGCGTCCACCCCGAGCTGCACGCGCTGGTTGGCGGCCTGCGCGAAGAAGACCATGAAGAAGCCGGTGGGCACGAGCAGGGCCACGACCAGCCAGTACGTCCCCGCGAAGCCGACCAGGGTGCCGAAGCTGGCGCACGCGACCGCGGCGCCGAGCACCAGCCACACCGAGGGACGACTGCGTCGGCCGGTGCCGCTGAGAGCCCCGCCGAGCGCGCCGACCGCCAGCGCCGTGCTGAACAGGCCGAACGAGGCGGCACCGGTGTGGAAGACCGTCTTGGCCAGCGCGGCGAGGGTGAGCTGGAAGTTGAACAGTGACATGCCGATCACCGACATGACCGCCATCGGCAACAGCAGGTCCGGGCGGCGCCACACGTATCGCAGCCCGTCGACGACCTTCGCGGACGCCCGCTCGTCGCGCGGTGGGAGCGCGTCGCGGTGCAGTTCGCTCGTCCGCATCCGGACCACGTTGACCAGCGGCGCGATCGAACTGAGCGCGGTGAAGAGGAACACCGGGCCCACGTCGAAGGCGGCGATCGCCAGGCCGGCGACCGCCGGGCCGACGATCCGCGCCGAGTTGAACACGGCGGCGTTCAGCGACAACGCGTTGGGCAGCAGCGGCGTGCCGACCAGTTCGGAGACGAACGCCTGACGGACCGGGGTCTCCACGGCGTTGGCGGTGCCGAGTAGCGCGGCGAACGCGAAGACGTGCCAGAGCTGCACCAGGTCGGTGAGGACCAGCACGGACATACCGAGCGCCAGCACCGTCCAGAAGGCGTTGGCGGCGAAGAGCAGCACCCGCTTGTCGTAGCGGTCGGCGAGCCGGCCGGAGAACAGGGTGAGCAGCAGCACCGGGGTGAACTGACACGCGGTCACCACGCCGAGCGCGGTCGCCGAGTTGTCGGAGAGGTCGAGGACGAGCCAGTCCTGGGCGATGAACATCATCCAGACACCGATCAGCTTGATCAGTTGTCCGGTTGCGAAGAGCCGGTAGTTGCGGACCTGTAGGGACTGGAACATCGTGCTCAGCTTGGCCTGCACTCTTGGTGCGCCTCCTCGGACGTACGCGTCATCGACAGGTGACGGCACGGCCGGAGTGGCGCGCGCGGGCTCAGGCGCGAGCGAGCTGCTGGAGAATCTCGGCGGCCCTGTGCAGGGTCTCCCGTTGGTCCTCGTCGAGCGCGGCCAGCCAGTGGGCCAGCCATTCGTCGCGGGCCCGCTCGAACTGGTCGAGCACGGCCTGCCCTCCTTCGGTCGCCGCGAGGATGACCTGCCGACCGTCGGTCGGATGGGGGGTCCGCCGCACGAGGCCGCGGTCCTCCAACTTCGCGACGATCTTGGTCATCGTCGGTGGCTGCACCCGTTCGACCTCGGCCAGTTCCCGGGGCGTCATCGCGCCCGCCAGCCGCAGGCTGGTGAGCGCGGAGACCTGGGTGACCGTGAGGTCGCCGACCGGCCGGGCCCGTCGGACCCGCCGGTTGAGTCGGGTGATCGCATCTCGCAACTGGGGAGCCAGCTGCGCCGGTGGCACGCGTTCCGCCGTCACCGTCCGCTCCATCACGTTAGTTAGCTTAACTAATGAGCCTGGCTAACGACATCAGTTATGACCAGGCTCACGAGGATGTTTGTGCTGCTCCGGGCGGGGAATCACGATCGACCCCCCGCCCGGACGGCCTCAGAGCACCAGCGACTCGATGGGCCCGCGCAGGAAGTACAGCACGAAGAGCACGGCCACCCCGTACAGCAGCGGGTGGATCTCCCGGGCCTTACCCCGCGCCAGCTTGACCACCACGAAGGTGATCAGACCGGCGCCGATCCCGTTGGAGATCGAGTAGGTGAACGGCATCAGCACGATGGTGAGGAACGCCGGAATGGCGATCTCGTAGTCGGACCAGTCGATCGTCCGTACCGCGGTCATCATCAGGAAACCGACCACCACCAGGGCCGTCGACGCCGCCTCGAACGGCACGATCACCACCAGCGGCGCCAGGAACATCGCCAGCAGGAAGAGAACGCCGGTGACCAGGCTGGCCACGCCGGTCCGGGCACCCTCCCCGACACCTGCGGCACTCTCGATGTACGACGTGTTGCTGGAGGTGCTGGCCGCACCACCGGCCGCCGCCGCGATCGAGTCGACAAGCAGGATCTCCTTGGCCTTCGGCGGGGTGCCCCGCTCGTCGAGCAGGCCACCCTCCTGACCGACCGCCACCATCGTGCCCATGGTGTCGAAGAAGTCCGTGATCAACAGGGTGAAGACGAACATCAGCACGACCACCCAGCCGGCCCGGCCCCACGAGTCGAGCACGTTGAACTTGCCGAGCAGCGACAGGTCCGGCACGTCCACCACCGTCTTGGGCAGCTCCGGCACGTTCAGCGCCCAGCCCTTCGGGTTGGGCTTCCCGTCGACGAACGACGGGCCGATGTTGGCGATCGCCTCGACGATGACGGCCAGCACTGTGGAGGTCAGGATCCCGATCAGGATCGCGCCCTTCACCCGGCGCACCACCAGCACCAACGTGAGCAGCAGGCCCACCACGAAGACCAGCAGCGGCCAGCTCACCAGCTTGCCGCCGATGCCCAGGCCGACCGGCACGGTGGTGTTCGCGACGTCCGGGATCCGCCGGACGAAGCCGGCGTCCACCAGGCCGATGATGGTCAGGAAGAGGCCGATACCGACGCCGATCGCCGTCTTCATCTGCGTGGGGACCGCGCGGAACACCGCGGTACGCAGGCCGGTGAGCACCAGCACGGCGATGATCACACCCTCGATCACCACCAGGCCCATCGCGTCGGCCCAGGTCATCTCGGGGGCGATCTCGTACGCCACCAGGGCGTTGACGCCCAGGCCGGCGGCGAGTGCCAGCGGGAACCGGCCAACCACACCCATCAGGATGGTCATCAGGCCGGCGACCAGCGCGGTCGCCGCGGCCAGCGCCGGAATCGGGAGGGACTTGCCGTCACCGTCGACGGCACCGCCCAGGATCAAAGGATTGAGCACCACGATGTACGCCATCGTGAAGAAGGTCGCCAGGCCACCGCGTACCTCACGGCTCAACGTCGAGCCGCGGGCGGAGATCTCGAAGAACCGGTCGAAGCCGTTACGCGGGTGAGCGGGGTCGGGAGGTGTGCCGTTCTCGGGCGGCAATACTGCCATCAGGTCCTCGCAGGTGATCTTCCGGTTGTCGCGCGCATCGTCCCAGATCACCGACGGGCAGGGGAAGCGGATCGCGTACGCTTGCCCGATGCCGAACGACCAGCCACCGCGCCCCGCGCCGCTGGACCCACCGATGGTGCCGTTCGCCGTCGCCGGGCTGATCGCCTGGGCGGTCGTCGGGCTGGTGCTGCTGGTCTTCTTCCGGGGCTGGCTGACCGAGCACCACCACGAGAACTGGCTCTGGACCTGCCTGGCCGGTTTCCTGTGGGGATTCCCCGGCCTCGCCGTCATGCTGCGTCACGACGCCAACCGACGCCGCCGCCGCGCGAACTGAGCGCACCGGGCTACGCCGGCGCGAACGCTCAGGGGTGCCCGTACGGCTCCGCCGGCTCGGCCGCCTCCACCGAGCCCGGTGCACGGCTGACCGACATGGCCTCGACGGCGCTGTCGTCGTACACCGTCGGGAGATCCTCCACCGCGGTCTCGGCGGCCTCGATCAGCGTCTCGGAGTGGGCGCCGCAACCATGGTCGGCGCTGACCACCCGGCCGTCGTCCGGGGCGTAGAAGTTGCCGCACGCCCCGAACGCCTGGCGCATCGCACCCGCCAGCGGCAGGTAGAAGCCGCAGGTGCCGCAGCGGGCGGCGGCCGGAGCGGCGGTGGAGATGGCCGCCGTGGGGCCGTGATCGCCGTCGTACCAGCGCTGCGCCGCGTCGGCACGGCCCTCCCGGGAGAGGACCCGCGCCCGGCCGAGACCCAGCTCCCAAGCGGTCTCCTCGACCGCCGGATCGTCGGAGAGCAGATAGCCGGGGACCAGCCGCTCGTCCTCCGGAGACGTCGGCAGCAGGTCACCCGGGCCGAGGTCACCCGGCTTGAGCCGCTCCTGCCAGGGCAGCCAGCCGGGCGCGAGCAGCGCGTCCGGGCCGGGCAGCAGCACCGTCTCGCAGATGGTCACCGTGCGGCTGCGCGCCACACGGGTGACGGTGACCGCCCAGCGCCAGCCGCGATAGCCAGCGAGACGGCATTCGAAGTAGTGGGTGACCAGCCGTTCACCCTCGGCCACGACCTGCAGGTGGTCGCCGACGTCGTCGGCGTCCACCTCGGTGATGCCAGCGCGGGCCACCTCGACGGCGGCGGCGCAGACCTGGTCGAGACGGGCGGCACGGGTGGAGGCGGGCCTGGTCACCCGACCATTGTTCCCCATGCTCCCCGCAGGGGTGACAGGGACTCCCGGGGAACCTTTCACCGCAGTGGTGCGGCGTACCTGGATCAGATGGGCGAGGATGGTGCACATGCCGCCGTACTCCCGCTCCGGGCGATCCGTCCTCGGGCGGACCGTCGGCACCGGCATCCGGGCCGTCCGCCTGCTCCTGCGTGGTTCGGTGGGCAGCGGCCGCTGGGTGACCCGCCGGGCCGGTCGGGCCCGGACGCGGGGCGCCGGCGGCGAGGTCGGCATGATCCGCCTGTTCGATCTGCACGCCGTCTCCTGCGCGGGCGACACACTGATCGCCATCGGCCTGGCCGGGACGATCTTCTTCAACGTGCCGCTCGGCGAGGCCCGCAGCAAGGTCGCGCTCTACCTGCTGGTGACCATGGTGCCGTTCGCGATGCTCGCCCCCGTGGTGGGCCCGCTGCTGGACCACTTCCGGCACGGCCGGCGGTACGCGCTGGCCGCGACAATGCTCGGTCGAGCGTTCCTGGCCTGGCTGATCTCCGACTACATCCACGGTTTCGGGCTCTATCCGGCCGCGTTCGGTGTGCTCGCGCTGTCGCGTGCGTACGGCGTGGCCCGGTCCGCCGCGGTGCCCCGGCTGCTGCCGGAGGGGCTGGGCCTCTCCCAGGTGGGCGCACGGGCCAGCGTCTACGGCACGGTGGCGGGGGCGCTGGTGGCCCCGATCGGGTTGGCGGCCTTCTGGTTCGGGCCGCAGTGGCCGCTGCGCGTCGCATCGGTGATCTTCCTGATCGGCATGGTGATCTCCCTGCGGCTGCCGCCGAAGGCGGACTCGGAGCCACCGGAGCGGGTCCCCCGCGCGCTGCGCGCGCTGAGCCGCCGCGGAGACCGGCCGCTGGGCCGGGGCCGACCCGCCGGGCGGCTGGTGATCGCCACCCTGATCGGCGCCGCGACGCTGCGCGCGGTGTACGGCTTCCTGCTGCTGTTCCTCGCCTTCGCCATCAAGAAGGGTGACCTGACCACCGGCGTGTTCGGCCGGGACCTGGGCGCGGAGTGGGCGCTGGGCCTGGTGGGCGGCGCGCTGGCCGTCGGCAGCTTCCTGGCGACCGCAGTCGGCACCCGGTTGCGCATCCACCGGCCGACCGCCATCCAGTCCAGCAGCATGATCATCGTGGCGGGGGTGGCGGTGCTCGCCGTCATCCAGTTCTCGCTGCTGATGGTGGCCCTGCTCTGTCTGGTCACCGCGCTGGTCAGTGGGGTGGCCAAACTCGCCGTGGACGCCTCGATCCAGGAACGCATCCCGGAGCGGCTGCGGGCCAGTTCCTTCGCCCACTCCGAGACGGTCCTGATGCTCGCCTTCGTCGTCGGTGGTGGTCTCGGGCTGGTCCCGTTCGACGGCCGCACCGGCATCGCTGTCGCCGCCGGCGTGGGCATCCTGGCGGCCGTCCGGGGGGTGCTGGTCGCCGCTCGGCTGCGCGCCGAGAAGCTCGCCGGCCGGCCGCTGGGTGACGACGAGCTGGCCGAGGACGAGCCGGTGACCGAGCCTGCGGACGTCGCCCCCACCTCGCCGGCTCCCACCCAGGCCCACTCGCCGCAGCACGACGAGCCGGGGCTGGCGCCTCCGGGCTACCACATCTACCGCCCCTCCTCGTCCGTCGGCGGCCCGGGCGGCGGAGCGGACGACGAGACCCGCCGGGAGTCCCCCGGCTCACTCTCGTGACCGGCCTGCTGGTGGTGACGGCGGTGCCGGCCGAGGCGGACGCCGTACGGGCCGGGCTGACCGACCCCAGCGTCACCGTCGCCCCGGTCGGGGTGGGCCCGGCGGTCGCGGGTGCCGCCACCGCACGGCTGCTGGCCCTGGCCGAGGCGGCCGGTCGCCCGTACCGCGCGGTGGTCAGCGCCGGCGTGGCCGGCGGCTTCACCGGGCGGGCATCGGTCGGCGACACGGTGCTCGGCACCGCCAGCGTCGCCGCCGACCTGGGCGCCGAGTCACCCGACGGCTTCATCGGAATCGACGAGCTGGGCATGCCGCCCGCACTGCTCGGCGGAGGCAGCGTGGTGCCCGCGGACCCGGGCCTGCTCGCGGCACTCCGGGCGGCCCTGCCATCGGCTACGGCCGGCCCGGTGCTCACCGTCAGCACGGTCACCGGCACCGCCGCCAGCACTGATGAGCTGCGCCGTCGGCATCCGGAGGCGGTCGCCGAGGCCATGGAGGGGTACGGGGTGGCGGTCGCCGCCGCGCAGGCCGGGGTGCCCTTCGTCGAGCTGCGCACCATCTCCAACCCCATCGGCCCCCGTGACCGCGACGCCTGGCGGCTGCGCGAGGCCCTCACCGCGCTGACGACGGCAGCTCCGGCGCTGCGCTGACCGCGGGCACTCCGCACACCTCGAGCATCAGCGCCGACGGTCTGGTCGCCTGCAGCTCGAACCCACAGGCGAGAAGGAACTCGCGGTCGACGAACAACTCGGCGACCGCGTGCGCGGCGCGAATGCCGGCCCGTGTCATCTCCTCCGCCAACAGCTCGACAAGCCGCCGCCCGATGCCAAGCAACCGCAGGCCCGGGGCAACGACCACACCTTCCAGCACCAACTCACGCCGGTCGTCCAGATCCTCGCCCAGGAGCAGATCGACGCTCCGCTCATGAGCCCGCAGCTCACCGACCGGCCCGCCGCCGGGCACCTCGGCGAGGAACCGCCAGGAGGTGGACGGCAGCCCGTCGGACGCGCGCCGGAAGACCACCCGCGCACGCGCCTCCGACCGCCACCGCCGCAAGTCCCGCCGCTTCCGGTCCAGGTCGTACGTCAACTCCGGAACCCGCACCGGCCACAACTTCTCCGGGAGCGTGTACGAGTGCGCCCACCAGGCGCCCGGCCAGTCCCTGAGGGTGCGGACCCGCCGGACGTCGAGGTGGGCCGGGTACCGACGGTCAGCCTCGTCCCGTGGCTCGTCGGCCGGCAGACCCAGCAGCCCGCCGCCCGCGGTGGAGGGCTCGTCGCCGGGCAGGCGGAGCGCGAGCTCGCCCCCCGCGGCCGCGACCAGCCGCGCCACCGTTCGAAAGGCTGGCCCGCCACCCTGGCCGGCCTCGATCCGCGCCAGCGTGCTCTTCGGGACGCCGGCCCGCTCAGCCAACTCCCGCTGGCTCAGATCGGCACGCCGACGAAGATCACGAAGCGCCGCGCCCACATCGATCGCATCCCCTCCGACTGTCACCCACCCATGGTTTTCTGCCCGGCGAACGCCGTCAACAGGCCTCCTTCCGCCTGTGGATAACCGTGTGGACAACGTCACCCCTGCTGTGGGTATCCCCTCTGTCGGGCCCTGTCGAATCCATCAGGCCCTGCCGAGTCGGTCAGTGCCCTGCCGAGTCGGTCGGTGCCCTGCCGAGTCCGTCGGGGCCCTGCCGAGTCCGTCGGGGCCCTGCCGAGCGGGTCGGGCCCTGCCGAGCCAAGCGCCTGGATGCCGTGGGTGCCCTCGTGGATCGGGTCGGTCGGGCCCTGTCGAGTCCGTCGGGCCCTGTCGAGCTGCCCCATGAATGGGGCGGCTGGATGGGGCGGGACGAGCCACCAAGATCGCCCCTCGGTGCCCGCTCACCGCCCGCGCCACCGCCGCCACCGCTCGCCGCAGGCGGTCACCTCGCCCCGTGTGTGGGGCAGCTCGACAGGGCGCGACGTGACCTCACCCACCTCGACCGGAGGCCGGCCGAGCACCCCGCCTGAGCTGAACGGAAGCACCCCGCCCAGCCCGACGGGGACACCGCCGGCGCTCGCCGGGAGGCCGAGAGGCCAGGACGCCGGAAGACCAGGACGCCGGGAGGCCGAGAGGCCAGGACGCCGGAAAGCCAGGACGCCGGGAGGCCGAGAGCCCGAGGCCAAGAGCCCGAGAGGCCGGAAGGCCGGCTCCGGGCCGGGCCCGGGCCGGGGCGGGGCGGGCCCGGGCCGGGGCGGGGCGGGCCCGGGCCGGGGCGGGG
>NZ_MUZA01000071.1 GCF_021442385.1 Micromonospora sp. MH99 | reverse complement strand
CGCCGAGGCGGCGGCCGACGCGGTGCAGCGGCGGATCGCCGACCTCTTCGCCGCCGCCGACGTCCCCGTCGGCGAGGACCCGGTGCACGCCGCGACGGTGGCGGTGGAGCGGGCCGAGGCCGACCGTCGCCGGCTCGCCGAGCGCCGCGAGCAGGCCGGCACGTTGCGTGAGCAGCGGGCCGGGCACGAGCGCGAGGCGCAGGTGGCGCGGGCCCTCGCGGGGCACCTGCGGGCCAACAACTTCGAGCGGTGGCTGCTGGCGGAGGCGTTGGACCTGCTGGTCGACGGCGCGTCGGGGATCCTGCGGGAGCTGTCCTCGGGCCAGTACGAGCTGGTCCACGACAAGGGCGAGTTCTTCGTGGTCGATCACCACGACGCGGGACTGCGCCGGGGTGTGCGCACCCTCTCCGGCGGCGAGACGTTCCAGGCGTCGTTGGCGCTGGCGCTGGCGCTCTCCGAACAGCTGGCCGGCATGTCGACGACCGCGGCGAGTCTGGAGTCGATAGTCCTGGACGAGGGCTTCGGCACGCTGGACGCCGCCACCCTGGACACGGTCGCCGCGACCCTGGAGAACCTGGCCGCCCGGGGTGACCGGATGGTCGGCGTGGTCACGCACGTCGCGGCGCTGGCCGAGCGGATCCCGGTCCGCTTCGAGGTGCGCAAGGATGCCCGCTCGGCGCGCGTCGAACGGACGGGCCGGTGAGCGCGAGGAGTGCAGCGCAGCGGAGCCCCGCAGTCGCGAACGAAAGGTCGGCTCGGTGAGCGCGAGGAGTGCAGCGCAGCGGAGCCCCGCAGTCGCGAACGAAAGGCTGACCCCGTGAGCGACGCCGCGTTCTTCGTCGACTCGTGGGATCCGTCGTACGGTGCATCGTTCGAGGCGTCCGCGTCCGGGCCGGCGACGCCGAGCAGCGCGCAGGTCGACGCCGACGTGGAGCTGCCGGCCGTCGACTGGCGGGCGATCGGGGTACGCGCGGACGTGCGGGCCCCGGACGTGGTGTTGCTTGTCGACGGGGTCCGCCGGATCGACGCGAGCATCTGGACGGCCGAGGCGGACGGCGGTTCCTTCCCGGGGCTGGCGGCGTCGTACGCGGCCGGGGTGGTCCGCTGTGACCTCGGCCGGGGTGCGGCCCAGTTGGCCGGCACGCAGGTGGGCCGGGGCCTGTTCACGGCGAGCCCGTCGGCGCAGGACGTGGTGGCGGGCGCGATCCGCTACCCGGTGCACCGGGTGGGCGGCACCGGCGAGTTGGCGAAGCTGCCGGCGGCCGTGCAGGGTCCGTTGACCGCGCTGGAGGTGGCGGTGTCCGACGCCGCCCGGGTCGACGGTGACCTGTTGGTGGTGGACGGCCCGTTGCGTAGTCGCCGCCAGTTGCCGCGCACGCTCGGCTACATCAAGACCCAGCACAGCCAGTACCTGGACGCCCGGCTGACGGCGGTGGTGACGTCTCTGGCGTCCGGTCAGCGGTCACCGGTGTTCGGGCTCGGCACGGCGTGGGGCGGGTGGTCGTGGTATTTGCGGCTGCCGGTGGCCGTGGGTGCGCCGTGGGCCGGGATCGTCCGGGTGGAGTGCTCCGCCGACCTGCCCGTCGAGGCGGCGATCGACCTGGCCGACCTGTCGTTGGTCACGCTGCCCCGGTTCGCGTCGACTCCGTACAAGGATCCGCGGGCACCGCAGAACCTCATTCCGATCGCCGGTCTGGAGCGCCGCCTGCGGGCGTTGCTCGGCGATTCCCGTCTGCTGCACCGCGCGTTGACCACCGCGGCGCGCGTCGGCCGCTGAGCGGGGGCCGGTCGCGGTGGGACGCAAACGGGCGGATGACCGGGTGGTCGAGCAGGTGGACACCGGGCAGGCGGAGCTGGTGCCGTCGCCGGACCGGGCCGGTTCGTGGACGCTGTTGTTGGACGGGGCGCCACAGTCGCACGTGGACCTGACCGATCCCACGCATCTGGAGTTCGAGTACGTCCGGCGGCTGGCCGCCGCACTGGACCTGGTCGCGCCGCCCGGTGAGCCGTTGCGGGTGCTGCACCTGGGCGGTGGGGCGCTGACCCTGCCCCGCTACGTGTCGGCCACCCGGCCCGGGTCCACCCAGCGGGTGTCCGAGGTGGACGGCGCTCTGGTGGAGCTGGTGCGCCGCGCCTTGCCCTGGCCGGCGGACACCCGGCTGCGGGTCCGCGTGCAGGACGCGCGGGCGGTGCTGGCCTCGACACGGGACGCCAGCTACGACGTGGTGGTCGCGGATGTCTTCGCCGGTGCCCGCACGCCGGCGCATCTCACGTCGGTGGAGTACGCCGCCGAGGTGGCGCGGGTGCTCCGCCCGGCGGGCTGGTTGCTGGCGAATCTGGCCGACGGCCCACCGCTGCGGTACGCCCGTTCCCAGGTCGCCACGGTGCGCTCGGTGCTGCCGCAGGCGTGCCTGGTCGGTGACGCGGCGGTGCTGCGCGGTCGCCGGTACGGCAATCTGGTGCTGGTCGCCGGGCGGACGACTCCCCCGGTGCCCGCGTTGACCCGGCGGGCGGCCGGGGACTGGTTCCCGGGGCGGGTGGTGGCCGGCGACGAGTTGGACCGTTTCGTCGGTGGCGCGGCGGTGGTGCGCGACGCGGACGCCACCGGCTCGGATCCGCCTCCGCCGGGGTTGTTCTCCGTCCGTCGCTGACCGGCCGCTCCGAGTCCGCCGACTGCTCCGTCGAACTTTTTTCGCGGTTTGTTGATCCGCTCGGGGCGGCGCTGCGTACCACCGGGCGGCCCGCCTTGTGGGGGCGGCGTTGGTCACGGACATCCCGGAGGTCTGCATGCATGCGGTGGCGGCCGGTTGGCACGGCGACGCGGTTCGCGCAGACTGGTTGTCCGCGCGGTCGTCGTCGCGGCCGACCTCGTCTGCCCGGGGGGTCGACGCCCGAGCCACGTCTCGCCAAAATGGTCCGGTGACGCCCCGACCGGCGCCCGGGCGCCACCAGGCGACGACAACCGAGGCGAACCACTCCGACCAGTTGATCCGGCTGCTCTACGCCGAGCACGCCGGCCCGTTGCTGATGTTCGTCATGCGCCTGACCGGGGGGGACCGGCAGCGCGCGGAGGACATCGTGCAGGAGACGCTGCTGCGGGCCTGGCGTAACGCGCACCGTCTCGGCGCGCAGGGGCAGGGTTCGCTGCGGCCGTGGCTGGTCACGGTGGCCCGTCGGATCGCCATCGACGAGCACCGCAGCCAGGAGGCCCGGCCGCCGGAGACGTACGACCGGGACCTGACCGCGTTCGCCGAGGCGGACAGCACCGACCGGGTGCTGCGCACGATGACGGTGGCGGACGCGCTGCGTACGCTGAGTCAGTCGCATCGGGAGATCCTGATCGCGACGTACTTCCGGGGGCGGACGGTGCCGGAGGCCGCCGAGGAGTTGGGGCTTCCGCTGGGCACCGCCAAGTCGCGGGTCTACTACGCGCTGCGCGCGCTGCGCACGGCTCTGCAGGAGCGGGGGGTGACAGAATGAGCCGGCCAGACCACATGGACGTCGCCGCGTACGCGCTCGGCGTGCTCGACGAGCAGGACACCGAGCGGTTCGAGGAGCATCTCGCCGCGTGCTGGGCGTGCGCTGCCGAGCTGGAGACGATGGTTCCGGTGGTGGGGCTGCTCTCCGGCATCGACGGCGAGACGATGATGGCGCTGGAGCAGACCGCCACCGATCCGGCGCTGCTGGACCGGACGTTGGTAGCGGTCCGGGCCGACCGTCGGCGTACCCGGTTTCGTCAGCTGCTCGCGACCGCCGCGGCGGTGGTGGTCTTCGGCGGGTTGACGGGTTACGGGTTCGTGAGTGTGGCCGGGGACGAGGCGCCGGGGATTCTCGCGGATCCGACGACGAGCGCCGCCGCCAACGACCCGCCGACGAGCGCGCCGACCGCGCCGCCGAGCGGCCCGGGTGTCGGTGGCACCGAGGAGGAGGGCGACCAGGTCGACGCCACGGACCCGACGACGGGCGTGCAGACGACGATGTTCCTGGTCGAGCGGGAGTACGGCACCCGCATCAACTTCAGCCTGCGGAAACTGCCCGGCCCGCGTGTCTGCCGCTTGATGGTGGTGCGCAAGAACGGCACCACGGAGGTGATTTCGACGTGGTCGGTGCCCGCGGGCGGCTACGGGACGAACAATCGCCCGCAGGGTCTTGAGCTGAGCGCTTCGACGTCCGCGTTGGCGAGCGACATCAAGCAGCTGCAGGTGCAGTCGGTCGACGGCAACGGTGTGGCCAGTCCGCTGGTCACGGTGCCCATGTAAGTCGCGTACCATCCTCGACGCCGGTCATTGTCTCAATGGCCGGCGTCGATCTGTCGTGGTACTGCGGGCTCCGTGTGGGGGGCCATACGGATGGCCGCGCACATCGGTTCAATCCATTCGCGTGAAATTGACCACTGTTACTCCTTCAACCTTGACAGCCTGCCCGCCGTACCTATGGGTGAACTGCCAAGAATGAGGAGGGCACGTGGCACAGATGAAGCGGACCGTCATCGTCGCGAGCGCGATGGTCGCACTAACGGCCTGCGCTCCCGCGGGTTACGACGGGGCGAACTCGAGCGCGGCCGAGCCGGTCGCCGTCGCCGCGGCCGAGCCCACCGCGTCGGCTGAACCCGAGGCGTCGGCATCCGCGGAGGCGCCGGTCGCCGACGCGCCGCCGCCCGCGGACGTCGAGCTGACCGAGCAGTTGATCGGCAAGAAGATCGCCCGGATGGGCAACGTCGTGACCGACCAGGACGGCTGGGTCCTGTACCGCTTCGACAAGGACACCGCCGACCCGCCCGCGTCGAACTGCGTCGACAAGTGCGCGCAGGTGTGGCCGCCGGCGTTGACCGACGGCAACCCGCAGCTCACCGGCCTCTCCGACGACAAGGTCGGCAGCGTCACCCGGCAGGACGGCACCCGACAGCTCACCATCGGCGGCTGGCCGGTGTACCGCTACATCGGCGACAAGAAGCCCGGCCAGTGGAAGGGCCAGGCCGTCGGCGGCACCTGGTTCGTGGTCGACCAGAACGGCAAGAAGAACCTGACCTGCCTGCCCACCTCGACGCCGAAGGCCGTCGCGCCGCCGGCGGCGGACAGCGGGTCGAGCGACGCCGGCGGTTCGGGTTACTCGTACTGATCCCGGTACGCCAGGGCACGGTGGCCGGTCGCAGCCGGGGAGGGCCGCGGCCGGCCATCGCCGTGCCCGGAGCCCGGCGGCGACGGCGGCGACCGGCCCCGCACCCTGACCTGGCAGAGTGGGAGGGTGACCGAGACCGAGCCCGCCGCGACGAGGGTGCTGCACCCGCCCGTCGGCTACCGGCTGGCCACGTCGGTCCGCGGCCTGACCTTCAGCCCGTACGACCCGTGCGCGCGCATCGCCGCCGGCACGTTCTGGTGGGCCACCCGCACCCCGGACGGGCCGGCGACCCTCGCTCTGCGGCCGGCGGGCGGTGAACTGCTCGCCGAGGGTTACGGGCCGGGCGCCGAGCACGTGGTGGAGCGCGCCGACAAGATCGCCGGGCTGCACGACGACCTGAGCGGCTTCGCCGAGTTGGCGTCGACGCACCCGCTCGTCGCCCGGCTGGCCCGGGAGCACCGGGGGCTGCGCATGCCCACCACCGGGCAGGTGTTCCCCCGGCTGCTGCGCGCGGTCTTCGAGCAGAAGGTCACCGGCAAGGAGGCGTACCGGGCGTACGCGGCGACCGTGCGGCACTTCCGGGAGCCGGCCCCCGGCCCGCTGCAACCGCTGCTGCTGCCGCCCGAGGCCGCCGCGGTGGCCGCCACCCCGTACTGGGTGTTCCACCCGTTCGGCGTGGAGCAGCGCCGGGCCGACACGCTGCGTCGCGCCGCCGCGCTCGCCGATCGGCTGGAGCGCTGCGTGGACTCCACCGAGGCCACCCGCCGGCTGACCGCCATCGCGGGCATCGGCCCGTGGACCGCCGCCGAGGTGGTCCGGATCGCCTACGGTGACCCGGACGCGGTAAGCGTCGGCGACTACCACATCCCGAACACGGTGGCCTGGGCGCTCGCCGGCGAACCGAGGGGTGACGACGCTCGGATGCTGGCCCTGCTGGAGCCGTTCCGGGGGCATCGGGGTCGGGTGTGTCTGCTGCTGGAGGCCGCCGGCATCCAGGCGCCGAAGTACGGCCCGCGCGCCCCGATCCGCTCGTTCGCCCGCTTCTGACGCCGGCCGGTCACCGTCCCGCGCAGAGCCGGCGCAGAGTGCGACCGAGCCACCAGGCGTACGCGTGCTGCACCGCCCGGACGGCCGGGCCGGCCGCGCGGGTGAACCAGCGGTCCGGGAGGCTGAACGCGCGTACCTCGAACCAGACCGCGCCGCTGTCGTCGTGGCCGACCACGAACGCCTCCTCGCCCCGCTCCGGGTGGCCGGGGAGGGTGCCGTAGCCGAAGCCGGCGAGCGTGGGCGACTCGTCGCTCCAGACCACCCGGCAGGGCCCCCACACGCGGGCCGACCCGACCCCGAGACCGGCAGTGACCAGCACACCCTCGGTGGCCCGTGCCGCGTCGGTGCGCATCCGGACCCCGGCGGCGCGGTGCAGCCGCCAGCTCAGCACCGCCTCGGCCGCGGTCTCGAAACAGCCGGTCGGCAACGGCGTCCGGTGGCGCAGGTGGTGGTATCCGCCGGGCAGCGCGCCGTGCCGGGTCCGTCCCACCTCCGGGTACGTCAGCTCGGCCACCGCTCCCCCTCATCGTCGCCGGACACGGGCCAGGGTACGGCGGGCGCGATCGGGTCGCCGGTGGACGAGGCGGGCGGCTGTGGTGTGCTGCACGGATGAGCGTCGAGCCCCGCATCGTCCCGGCCGGTGTCGCGGACGCCGGCGAGATCCTCACCGTGCAGCGCGCCGCGTACCTGACCGAGGCGCAGCACTACGCCGACCCGTTCCTGCCACCGTTGACCGAGACGTTGGCCGAGGTCCGGGAGGTGTTGACCGGCCCGACGACGGTCCTCGCCGCCCGGCTGGGGCACCGGCTGGTCGGCTCGGTGCGGGCCCGTCCGGACGGGGACACCGCGCACATCGGGCGTCTGTCGGTCGCACCGGACCAGCAGGGACGGGGCATCGGCGTTGCGCTGCTCGCCGCGATCGAGGCGGCCTGCCCGGCCGAGGTGGCAGTGTTCACCCTGTTCACCGGCGCGGACAGCACCCGCAATCTGCGGCTCTACCAGCGGCTCGGCTACCGGGTCGTGGCGCACCGCCCGGACCCGAACGGCGTCCGGTTGGCGGTGCTGGAGAAGCCTGTCGTCAGCTCCGCTCAGCTCGGGCCCTGAGTCCGTCGGCCTCCAGCCTGACGTAGCGGCGCAGCAGGCCGCCGTACAGCAGGCCGATCAGCCCGGCGAGCGGCCCGGCCTGGTCGATGGCCACCTCGACCCGGGTACGCCCGCCGGGCAGCGGCAGCACCCGGTGCTCGCCACGGGTGCGCACGCCCGGGCTGTCGGAGACCCAGGTGAATTCCCGCCCCTCGGTCAGCTCGGTGACCCGCCACACCGCCGGCCGCAGTTTCGGCTGGGTCAGGCGGGCTGTCGCGCCGACCGCGAGGGGCCCCGACTCGCCCCGCTCGGCCCGACTCACCGAGGCCGTCCACTCTGGCCACCGCGCCACGTCGACAAGCAGCGCCCAGACCCGCCCGGCGTCCGCGCCGATCTCCGTGTCCGCTTCGAACCGCATCGCGTCCCCTCCCCGGCGGCGCCGGCCGGCGCCGCCACGCCCTGCCGACGACGCTGCCCGCCGGATCGTGACGGCGGCATCCACCGGCCGGTCCGATCGTCGATCGAGCCGCGGGTCCACCGGCCGCGCGGGATCAGGCGGCCTCGCGCAGGTCCGCCAGACTCAACGGGGTACGCCGACGCAGCAGCTCCTCCAGCTCGGCCACCGACCCGACCTCGCCGAGCACGTTGCGGCCACCGCCGAACCGCTGCGGGTAACGGCGGGTCAGCCGGTAGCGGTAGCGGCCCCGGATCAGCTCCACGCTCACCCGCCACCGCCCGCAGCAGTCACAGACCCACTCGGACACCCCGCGAAACTAGCTCTGACCTGGGGTTATCTGATTCGCCCAGGCAGGACGAGCGGCGCGCGGGCGGACACGCCACCGCCGTGCCCACGGTGATCTGCCTCACGACTGTCGGCCCCGTCTGATTGACTGGTCGCCGTGGACCTGCCGATCAACCCGCCCGTCGAGCCGATGTTGGCCAAGAGCGTTTCGAAGCTGCCCACCACCGCCGGCGTGACCTACGAGCCCAAGTGGGACGGGTTCCGGTGCATCGTGTTCCGGGACGGCGACGAGGTCGAGCTGGCCAGTCGGGGCGGCAAGTCGATGACCCGCTACTTCCCCGAGGTGGTCGAGCAGGCCCGCCGTCAGCTGCCCGAGCGGTGCGCCGTCGACGGCGAGCTGATCGTGATCCGGCGGGACGGGCCGTCCGGCCAGCCCCGGCTTGATTTCGAGCTGCTGGCCCAGCGCATCCACCCGGCGGCGTCGCGGGTGAAGCTGCTCGCCGAGACCACTCCCGCCGACTTCGTCGCCTTCGACCTGTTGGCGATCGGTGACGAGGCGCTGCTCGACCAGCCGTACCCGCGCCGTCGGGAGCGTCTGGTCCAGGCGCTGGCCCGGGTGCGCCCGCCGGTGCACGTCACCCAGGTCACGACCGACCCGGAGACCGCGCGCCGCTGGTTCGACGTCTTCGAGGGCGCCGGGCTGGACGGGCTGATCGTCAAGCCGGCCGACCTGCCGTACGAGCCGGGCAAGCGGTTGATGTTCAAGGTCAAGCACTCCCGTACGGCCGACGCGGTGGTCGCCGGCTTCCGCTGGCACAAGTCCGGCCCGGTGGTGGGTTCGCTGCTGCTCGGCCTCTACGACGACGCGGGCGTCCTGCACCACGTCGGGGTGAGCGCCTCGTTCAGCATGGCCCGCCGCGCCGAGTTGCTCGACGAGCTGGCGCCGTACCGGGACATCGGCGACGAGCACCCGTGGGTGCACGGCGACCACGAGCGTGGCCAGCGCATTCCGGGCGGGGTGAGCAGGTGGACCGGCACCAAGAACCTGGAGTGGGAGCCGCTGCGCCCGGAGCTGGTGGTCGAGGTGGGTTACGACGCGATGGAGGGCGAGAGGTTCCGGCACACCGCCCAGTTCGTCCGCTGGCGGCCGGACCGCGACCCCCGCTCCTGCCGCTACGACCAGCTCGACCGTCCGATCCGCTTCGACGTGGACCAGGTGCTGCGCGGCGATCCGGCCGTCACCCTCGATCGGGCCGCCACCGGCCGGGCGTAGCCTGGCCGTCGACTCGACACCGGAGGATCACGTGAGCCGCACCGCCGTCCAGCCTCGGATGACGACCAGTCGCCGGGTCCGCCGCAGTCTCGTCGCCTTCGCCGTGGCAGCGCTGCTCACCGCCGGCTGCACGCTGCCGGCGTTCGCGCCGCGCACCGACGTGGAGGGTGCGGCGGCGCCGGCCGGCTCGTCGGCGACCTGGCGGCCCTGCCCGGAGGCTGCTGAGGACCTGGTCGGGCGGGGCGCTCCGGACATGCGCTACGAGTGTGCGCGGATCACGGTTCCCCGGGACTGGGGCGCCGGCGGCGGGGCGACCGCCGGGCCGGGCGTCGGCGAGACCTTCGAGATCGCCCTGCTGCGGGCCCGGTCCACCAAACAGCGGGACCGGATCGGCTCACTGGTGGTGAACCCCGGCGGGCCGGGCGGCTCCGGTGTGGACACCGCCGTCTACCTCTCCTTCGGCCCCCAGTTCGGTGGACTGCCCGCCTCGATCACCGAACGCTTCGACATCGTCGGCTTCGACCCGCGTGGTGTCTCCCGGTCGAGTCCGGTGAAGTGCATCTCCGACGCCGACCTGGACGCCAGCTTCGGCTACGACCCGGATCCGGCGAGCCAGGCGTCGTTCGACGGCTTCGCGGGGCTGAGCCAGCGCATCGGGCGCGGCTGCGGGGACCGCTACGGCGACCAGTTGCCGCTGTACGGCAGCGAGCAGGCCGCCCGGGACATGGACGCGGTCCGCGCGGCGGTGGGCGATGACAAGCTCACCTACCTGGGCTACTCCTACGGCACGCTGCTCGGCGCCATCTACGCCCAGCTCTACCCGCAGCGGGTGCGCGCGCTGGTGCTCGACGGCGCCGTCGACCCGCAGCAGCGGCTGATCGCCGGGTCGGAGAGCCAGGCCCGCGGGTTCGAACGAGCCTTCGACAACTTCACCCGCTGGTGCGCCGCGAACGCCGCGCGCTGCCCGATCGCCCCGGACGCCCGCGCCGCCGTGACCTCGGCCATCGACAAGGCCAAGGTCTCCCCGGTCCGCGGTGACGACGGGCGGGAGGCCACGGCGGGCTGGGTCTTCTACGCGGTCATCTCCTCGCTCTACACCGAGGCCGGCTGGCAGGAGCTGGCCCGGGCCATCGACCGGCTGGCCGAGGGCGACCCGAAGGACGTGTTCCGCCTCGCCGACTCGTACGCCGGCCGGGAGGGCGACGGGCACTACTCGAACCTGTTCGACGCCAACCTCGCCATCAACTGTGCCGACGAGACCGAGAAGCCGAGCCGGGAGCAGATCCGTCAGTTGCAGTCGCAGTGGCGGACGAAGTATCCGCTGTTCGGTCCGGCGCTCGCGGTCGGCATGTTGAGCTGCGTCGAGTGGCCGGGTGGTCGGGACCCGTACCCGACCGGTCGGGCCAACGGCGCACCGCCGATCGTGGTGGTCGGCACGACCGGCGACCCCGCCACACCGTACGAGCAGACCGGCCGCCTCGCCTCGATGCTGGGTGTCGGCCGGGTGCTCACCTGGGAGGGCGAGGGGCACACCGCGTACCCGCAGACCTCCTGCATCACCAAGGCCGTCGACGCGTACCTGCTCGACCTGACCGTGCCCAAGGAGGGGCTGCGCTGCCCGGCCAAGTGACAGCTGTGCCACGCTGACGGCATGACCGACGTGATCTTCCGCGAGGCGGTACGGGCCGACCTGCCCGCCGTCATCTCCCTGCTCGCCGACGACGTTCTGGGTAAGACCCGCGACTTCACCGAGGTCGATGAGGCGTACGAGCGTGCGTTCGCCGACATCAGCGCCGACCCGCGCAACCAGCTGATCGTCGCCGAGCAGGGCGGCGAGCTGGTCGGCTGCCTCCAGATCACCTACATCCCGGGGCTCGGCCGGCACGGCGCCGAACGGTCTCTGATCGAGGCGGTCCGGGTCCGCTCGGACCGACGCGGCCAGGGCCTCGGCCGGGAGTTGATGACCTGGGCCATCGACCAGGCCCGGCAGCGGGGCTGCGCCCTGGTGCAGCTCACCACGGACAAGTCCCGCGCCGACGCGCACCGCTTCTACCTGGGGCTCGGCTTCGTGGCCAGCCACGAGGGCATGAAGCTCCCGCTCTGACGCGACCGACGCTGTCGGGATGCCGAGTCGTCAGGACGCCGGTCGCGAGCCCGTCAACGTCGTCAGCCCGTCAACGTCGCCAGCCCGTCAACGTCGCCAGCCCGTCAACGTCGTCAGCCCGTCAACGTCGCCAGCGAGTCGACGTCGTCAGCCCGTTGGCCGGCTTCGGCGCGCTGCAGCGTCTCAGGTCCCCAGGGTGCACCTTCGGTCCTGTCGAGCTGCCCCAGATTTGGGGCACGGAACCACGGCGGTGGCGGCGGAAAGGGCCTAGGCCCACACACCGACCGCCCAGCACAGCGCCCACACACCCCACCCAGCACGAACCCGTACACCCCGCCCGGCACAAGACGCGCACGCCTTCCGCGCGGCCGCTCCACCGGCAAAGTCGACCCGGAGGCGGCCGAGACGGTCAGCGCGCTGGCCCCGATGCCCGGCCGCGCCGACCCGACGGTCCACACCCGGGGCAGCTCGAAAGGCCCGCGCTGACCCCGATACCCGGCCGCGCCGACCCAATGGTCCACACCCGGGGCAGCTCGAAAGGCCCGCGCTGACCCCGATACCCGGCCGCGCCGACCCAATGGTCCACACCCGGGGCAGCTCGAAAGGCCCGCGCTGACCCCGATACCCGGCCGCGCCGACCCAATGGTCCACACCCGGGGCAGCTCGAACGGCCGGCGCGCTGGCCCCGATGCCCGGCCGCATCGGCCCAATGGCCCATATCCGGGGCAGCTCGAACGGCCGGCGTGCTGACCCCGATACCCGCCGCGTCGGTCCGATGGTCCATATCTGGGGCAGCTCGACAGGATGCGAACAGACCACAGCCGGTCGGCTCTGACCGAGCCGGTGCCAGGGCCCCCGCAGCCTGTGACCGCAGACCGCAGACCGCCGTCCACCGACCGAAGACCACGGAGCGCCGACCGCCGACCGTAGACCACGGAGCGCCGACGGCCGACCGCCGACCACCGACCACCGACCACCGACCACCGACCACCGACCACCGACCACCGACCACCGACCAGGACACACGGACCACGGACGAGGGACCAGGACCACGGCCGAGGGCGGCGGTCAGCCGTCGACCAGGCGGCCGTCGCGCAGGACGAGCACCCGGTCCGCGAGGTCGATCAGGGCCGGATCGTGCGTGGCCACCAGGGCCGTCATGCCACGGGCGTGCACCACCGCGCGCAGCAGGTCCATGATGGAGCGGCCGGTCTCCGAGTCCAGCTGTCCGGTGGGTTCGTCGGCGATGAGCAGGTCCGGCTCGTTGGCGAGCGCGCGGGCGACCGCCACGCGCTGCTGCTGCCCGCCGGACAGCTCGTACGGGCGCTGCGCCGCGTGCCCGCCCAGCCCCACCAGCTCCAGCAGCACCGCCACGCGCTGCTCCCGCTCCGCGGCCGGCACCTGCGCCAGTCGCAACGGCACGCCCACGTTCTCGGCGGCGGAGAGGATCGGCACCAGCCCGAAGGTCTGGAAGACGAAACCGACGGTGCCCCGGCGCAGCCGCAGCAGCTCGGCCTCCCCGGCCGAGGTCACGTCGTGCCCGGCCACCATGACCTGACCGCTGTCCGGCCGGTCCAGTCCGCCGATGATGTTCAGCAACGTGGTCTTGCCGGCGCCGGAGCGACCCCGGATGGCGACCAGCTCACCACGGTTGGCGCTGAACGAGACATCGCGTACCGCCTGCACGGCGTGCTCACCGCGACCGAAGGTCCGGCTCACGCCGCTGACCCGCACCACCTCGTCCGCGGGCGTTCCGGAGCTGCCGCTGAACCCGGCCGTTCCGGCCACCACCATGTCCTGAGGGCTCACGCCCGTGCCTCCCGCTCGTCCGAGGCCCGGTCACCGGGCCGTACCTGCACGTGGTCGGGCTCCAGATCGAGCCGCACCCGCTCTTTCAGCGACAGCGCGTCGACGAACGCGGCCGGCAACTGCATCCGGCCGTTGCGGTCCAGCACCGCGTACTCCTCGCTGACCAGTTCGGTGTTGCCGTCCGCGCCGACGCGCGCGGTCCGGCGTACCTCGGAGGCGGTTCGGCCGTCGCGGATCGCGACGGTCCGGCGGACCTGGGTGGCCACAGCGTGGTCGTGGGTGACGACGACGATGGTCACGCCCAGTTCGGCGTTGATGGTGCGCAGCGCCGCGAAGACCTCCGCGCCGGTGGCCTCGTCCAGTTCACCGGTCGGCTCGTCGGCGAAGAGCACCTCCGGGTCGTTGGCCACGGCCACCGCCACCGCGCACCGCTGCTGCTCGCCGCCGCTGAGCTGGCCCGGCCGGCGGTCCGCGCAGTAGCCCACGCCGACCATGTCGAGCAGCTCCCGGGCCCGTTCCCGGCGGGCCTTGGCGCCCCGCTTGCCGGCCAACTGCATCGGCAACTCGACATTCTCCAGCGCGGTCAGGTACGGCAGCAGGTTGCGACCCGTCTGCTGCCAGACGAACCCGACCAGCTCGCGCCGGTAGCTCAGCCGCCGCTTGGCCGACAGCGAGAGCAGGTCGTAGTCGGCCACCCGGGCGATGCCGGCGGTCGGCGTGTCCAGACCGGAGAGGATGTTGAGCAGGGTCGACTTGCCCGAGCCGGACGCGCCGACGATCGCCACCAGCTCACCCCGGTCGATGACCAAGTCCAGACCCTGCAGGGCGACGACCTCCACCCCCTCGGTCTTGAAGATGCGCACCAGACCGTCGCAGACGATGTGTCCGCGCAGTCGGTCCTGCCCGCCGGCCCGCTCGGCAGCGCGTTGCGCGGCCCTCTGTTGCAGGGCGGCCAGGTCGGGCACCAGTGACGTCTGTTCGGTAACGGTCATCTCAGCTCTCCTCTCCGAGCCGGAGCACCTCACCGAGGCGCAGCCGGCGGTTGTTCAGGGCCTCGACGGCGACCGCGAAGCCGAGGGCGACCGCCCCGAGTGCGAACACCGCGACGACCAGGCCGGGTTCGAACGCCACCCGGACCGGCACTCCGCCGGTGAACGCGGACAGGCCGAGCACCGGATTGAGCACCAGCGGGAGCACCGCGCCGACCAGCGCGCCGGTCAGCACCGACACGCCGACCAGCGGTGCCAGCTCGACCAGCAGCAGCCCTCGCCACTGCCGGCGGGACAGGCCGAGGGTGCGCAGCCGGGACAGCACCTGCCCCCGGGCCCGCGCGCCGGCCAGCACGGTGAACGCGATGGCCAGCAGTCCGAGCACGGTGCCGCCGGCGGCGCCCGCCACGAACCCGAAGGCCAGCACGCCGTTCGCGCCACCGTCACCGAGGTCCCGTCGTACGGCCGCTCGGGTGTCGACGGTGACTCCGAGCGGCCGTTCCCGGCCGGTGACCGCACCCTGCTGCTGGTAGCGCAGCTGGCCCTGGTCACCGGCCTGCCGGAGCGCCTCCACATCGAGCCGGTCCCCGGCGACGAGCAGGCTCGTCGGCACGGGCGTGGTGTTCCGCGGCGGCAGCGCCTGCCAGGGCAGGATGACGAACCGGCTGGTGCTCGCCGCCAACAGCGGGAAGCTGTCCTGCGCGCCGGCGACCCGGAATTCGTACCGCTGCCCCTGCACCGACACGAACGCCGAGCGGTCCAGGCCCGCCCGCGACAGGTCGGCGGCGACGGCCGGGGACACGATCGCGGGCAGCGGTCCCGGTTCGGCCGCGGCGGAGCGCAACGCGTCAGGGACCGTCACGTCGACCTCCGCGTCGCCGGCCACCCGGGCCAGTCCGGGGCCGTCGATCAGCAGCACCGTCGTCTGTCCGACCCGCGCGTCGGTGCCCACCTCGTCGGTGGCCAGCCGCTCGTCCGGCTCGATCAGGACCGGGGTGGCGGCCTGCACGCCGGGCAGACCGGCCAACGCCTCGACCGTGTCCGGGGCGAAGCGTTCCCCCCGGATCACCGCGTCGGCGGGAACGGTCCGCTCCACGGCCCGGTCGCGGCTGGCGTCGACGCCTGCGGCGACTACCGCGCAGAACGCCGCGGTGCCGATCGCCAGCACCACGACGACCAGTGGCGCGGCGACGGCGGATCGCCCGGCCCGCGCGGTGCCGAGGAATGTCACGCTGCCGCGCGTCCGCGCGGCCAGCCGGCTGACCAACCGCAACGGCCAGGGGTACGCGCGCAGCGCGAGCACCGCCGCAGCGACCGCGAGCAGCACCGGCACGGACACCAGCAGCGGGTCCACCTCGCCGAGGGTGAGCCCGCGTCGGCGCAGCAGCACCGCGGCGAGCCCGGCCAGCAGCAGCAGGGAGACCTCGACGGTGAGCCGGCGGGCCGACGGGCGCACCCGGACCAGGTCCCGGCGAGCGGCACCGCCGCCCTGCACGGCCAGTGTCGCCAGCGGCAGCGCCAGGGTGACCAGCACGGTTGCCGCCGCGGCGTACCGGGCGGTCGGATCCGGAGCGCCGGGGAACAGGGTGCCGAGCAACCAGCCGACCACTGCGGCGACCGGCACCACCAGCAGTGACTCGGCCAGACTGCGACGGGCGCCTGCGGTGGCGGCGCCACCACGGGCCCGGATCAACGCGAACTCCGAGCGGCGCCGACGGGTGGCCAGGATGGCCGCGAGCACGATCAGACCGGCCAGGGTGGCCAGCACGCCGGCGCCGATGACGGCGAGCAGGGTACGGGCGGCATTCAGCTGGGCGGCGAACGCCCGCAGCGGAACGTCGACGCCGATGGTCAACGCGAAGCCCGGCGGAACGTTGCGCTGCATCTCCTGCAGGCCGCCGATCATCTCGTCCAGACCGCGTGCGTCGATCCGGTCGACGCCCAGTCGGTACCGCCACTCGGACTGGATCGGCCAGCCCTCCGTGGCTCGCTTGTTCATGGCGGACTGGGCGATCACGCCGGTGATGGTGAACGGCTGGCCGTCGCCTTGCGGTTCGATGATTCGCAGCAGCTGCGGCAGCCCATCCCACATCCCGTCCGCGCGGTCGATGGGCCGGAACAGCCCGGACACCACCACCGGTTTCGGGTCGCCGAAGGTACCCGCGAGATCGACGGTGCCGATGCGCAACCGGCTGCCGGCGCGCAGGTTGAGCTTGCGGGCCACGTCGGCGTCCAGCGCGACCTCGATCGGCCGGTCCGGGACGTACGTCTCACTGGGCCAGGTGCCCTCGACGAGGACGCCGGCGTCCTGAATCCCGGGCATGGCCCGCAGACCCAGGTCGACAAGCAGTTTGCGGGCCGCGAGGTCCGGCCCGACCAGGCGGGTCGGGGGGAGGTCCACCCGGTGCCACGACTCGGTGACGGCCGAGCGCACCCGCGGCGGCATCGCCGCGAGCAGGCCGTCGAATTTCTCCTGCGACTCCGCCATCGCCGTCTTCGTCGTGGGAACGGCGGAGTTCGACGTGTACGAGAGGTCCCGGCGGGCGGCGGGCTCATTGGTGAGCTGCGCCCGCAACCCCTGTTCCGCGAGCCGGTTGACGAGTCGGGGCACTCCGCTGACCAGCAGGGTGACCACCAGGGTCAGCACTGCCAGAAGCAGGAACTGCCCGCCGTACGCCCGGACCCGGCGGGCGGCCGCGCCGACGCTCATCGTTCTCCCCCGATTCGCAGCTGCACCGCCGCCACCCGCTGACGGATGCCGGCGGCGATGAACGCGCTGAAGGCGAGCGCCGCCAGCAGCAGGCCGACCGCGGTCAGGCCGATGGGCACCCAGGGCAGCGCGAAGGCCGCCGGGGGCACCGGCCGGCCGGCGGCCGGGGTGAGGATGACCAGTGGAG
The DNA here is from genome assembly GCF_021442385.1 of Micromonospora sp. MH99. GTDB lineage: Bacteria > Actinomycetota > Actinomycetes > Mycobacteriales > Micromonosporaceae > Micromonospora. Next base: position 14,692 of record NZ_MUZA01000071.1, on the reverse strand, counting down.
CCATGGTGGCCCCGACGGTGGCGCCGAGCAGCAGCCCGACCCCGACGCCGATGCCGGCCAGGAAGGTCTGTTCGGCCAGCAACGCCCGGGCCAGCAGCCGGGGTGTCGCGCCGAGGGTGTGCAGCACAGCGAACTCGCCCAGTCGACGCCGGGCCGTGGCCCACACGTCGACCATGAGGCCGACCAGGGCGAGCAGCACCGCCCCGAGCGCCGCGGCGAGCATCCCCGTACGCGATCCACGCCAGTACGGGTCGTCGGCGGCGGCTTCGATCACGGCTCGCCGGTCGAGGACTGTGACGCCTGTCAACTCACCTGTGGCGCGGGCCGCGGCGGCCGGGTCGTCGGCGCCGATCCACCACTCCGGCACCGGCCGGATGGTCCCGCCGGAGCGGATCAGCGCGTCGACCGCCGTGGGCAGGTCGAGCAGCACGCCCTCGCCGGTGGTGGTCGGCACGGAGTCCAGTTCGCCGAGCAGTCGGGCCGGCACGGACGCACCGGAGAGGGTCAGGGTGAAGGTGTCGCCGGTGCGCAGGCTCAACGCGTCGCGTACCCCGGCGGTCATCAGCACCGGAACGGGTGCGATGTCTCCAGCGGGCACGATGGCGAACCGGGTGGGCGGTTGGTAGGCGAACTGCCCGCCGGGGATCACCTCCACCGGGAAGCTCGCGACGACCCCCGTCGCGGTGGACCGTGCCACGGCGGGCGCCTGGTTGCCGTCCTGGCGGCCGGTCGTCGTGTTCCATTGCCCGGTCAGTTCGGCGGGTCGGGTGGTGCCGTCCGCGCCGACGAGCGTCAGCCCGTCCACCTGGAGCTGGTACGAGTTCCCGGCCGCCGCCCCGCCGTCGGCCTCGAAGCCGGCGAGCCGCAGCCGCGCCGGGCCCACGTCGGGCAACTGCACGGTGAACGGCGCAGGCCGTCCGTCGCTGGTGGCGCTGACCGCCGGCAGCCGGAAGGCGAGCCCGTCGCTGCTGGTGACCAGCAGCGCCACCGCGATCTGCTGTGGCCGGACGGCCTGGCCGACGGGGGTGCGAGCCGTGCCGGTGATCGCACGGGTGCCGACGGGCAGTTCGACGCCGGCGGAGGCGCCACGCGCGGCGACCATCCGTTGGTACTGCGTCGACACCGGCTCGTCGCTGAGCCGGTCGGCGAGCCGGACGACACCGGCCGCGCTGGCCGGGTCGAACCCGATCACGGTCACGGGAAGGTCCCCGCGGCCGACCCGTACCTCGTCGCGCCACGCCGGCACCGCCCGGTGCACGCCCGGCAGCGCGGCGAGCTGACCGGCCCGGGACGGCGGGGCGGAGCCGGCCCGCTCGGTGACCCGCAGGTCGGCGCCGACCGTGTGGCCGGCCTGCTCGACCTGGGACCGCTCGCCCGTGCTGACCAGCGACCAGGCCAGGGTGCTCCCGCCGACGGCGAGGGCGAGCAGCAGCACGGGCCCGGCGTGCGGACGCCTGCCGGCCTGCCACATGCCGAACATGGTGGCCGTCCACGGACGTCGGTCGACGAACCGCTCGGCGAACCGGGTCAGCGGCGGGAGCACCCGCAGCGCCAGCACGGCCCCGGCCAGCACACCGAGCGTCGGGGCGGCCACCAGCAGCGGGTCGAGCCCGAGGCGGCCGTTCGAGCCGGCCAGCGGTGAGGCGTACCGGCGCAGTTGCACCCAGGCGAGCACGGCGAGTGCGACAAGCACCAGGTCGACGCTGGCCCGCTGGATGCTCGCCGACCGGTTCGGCCGGGACCGGGCGGCCATGTCGGCCACGTATGTGCCGGCCCCGCGCAGCGTCGGCGCGACCATGGCCACCAGGCATCCGGCGGCGGTCGCCGCGGCAACTGCCCAGACCAGGGTGGCGTTGCCGCCGGCGGCGGACAGTTCCGCCGCCCCGCCGGGCCGGACGAACCGCAGCGCCTCCCCGGCGAGCACCGGCCCGAGCAGGGCGGCCGGCGCCACCACGAGGGTTGCCTCACGAGCGGCCAGGCCCGCGAGTTGGCGCCGGGCAGCGCCCCGGGCGCGCAGCAGTGCGGTCTGTGGACGGCGGTCCTCGTGCAGCAGGGCGGCGACCAGCACCAGCGCGTACCCGCCGAGCACCAGGATGAGCAGCAGCGGAGTGGCCAGCGCGGAGCGTCCCACCAGGTCGGCGCGGGCGATCCGGTCGAGCAGTTGGTCCATCTTCGTCAGGGACTGCGCCGAGCTGCCCAGTTGGGCGGCCTCCGGCACCGCCGTCGAGGCCGCGTTCACGGCGGCCCGCACCGCGGGCAGGTCACCGGCGTCGACGCCGCCGAGGTCCGGTTCGGCCAGCCAGGACGCCGTCACCGAGCCCGGGAAGGCGGTCGCGAAGTCGGCCGGGTCCAGCGCGAACGGCCCGTACGAGGTGGCCGACCCGGCGCTGCCGACACCCACGCCGGGGGCCAGCAGCCAGTACGCCTCAGCCGGGTCGCGGGGCCGCCAGGTGCCCGCGAGCACCACCTCGCTGGCCTTCTCGGTGGAGCGGTCCCGCAGCGGGATCCGCTCGCCGGTGGTGAGGCCGAGTGTCGTGGCGACCCGTTCCGGCAGGCTCACCTGGACGGGTTTCGCTCCGGGACGCGGCCACGCTCCGCTGGCCAGTTCGGCGTGCGCGGCCAGGTCGTCGAGGGTGGCCAGGTTCGCGAAGATCGGCTCGTCGCCTGTGCGCGGCACCGAGCCGAGGTCGCCGGTCAACTCCCGGCCGGTGCCGTACCGGGCCCCGGCGACGGTGACCGGGACCCCGGCGAGCCCGTCGGCGAACTGGGCCCGTGCCGCCTGGTCGCGGGTGGCGAACTCGGCGGCGTCACGGCCGCCGGCGCCGCTGATGAGCAGGCCGCGTTCCTCGGCCGGCGAGGCGGCGACCAGCGCCCGCTGCCCGGCGTCCACCGCCCGGCGGTTGTAGTCGGACAGACCGGTGACCAACGCTACGGCCACCAGGGCGGCGATCACCGCGGCAACCAGCAGACCCCGCGCCTCGCGGGCCCGCCTCCACACCAGCTTCATCCGACGCCTCCCCTGGCCCTGGCGGGCCGACGACCTTCAAGACAGGTCACCTACGGGGAAAGGTTCGCGCCCGTTACATGATCGTTATTACGAGTACGGCAGGCGTGGTCACGTTCCGCGCCGGGCCGTCCGTACCGCGAACAGCACCGCGCCCACGACGAGCAGGGCGCCGATGAGCTGGAGGCCCGGCGAGTCGTCGGCTCCTCCGTACACGACGGCGGCGACGCCGAGGGCGACGACGAGAACGGCGATGACGTACCTCATGGGGTTTCCTCCTCGACCCACTCGAGCAGGTCTCCGGGCTGACAGTCGAGCACTCGGCACATCGCTTCCAGGGTGCTGAAGCGGACGGCCTTGGCGCGGCCGTTCTTCAGGACCGCCACGTTCGCCGGGGTGAGCCCGACGCGCTCGGCGAACTCGCCGACGCTCATCTTGCGCTTGGCCAACTCGACGTCGATGCGGACGATGATGGGCATCAGATCACCGCTTCCATGTCGGTCCGCAGCGTCGTGGCCTGCCGCAGCAGCGCGCGCATCACGACCATGAGGAGCCCGAGCACCGTGACGCCCATCGTCAACAGGAACAGCAGGATCGGGCCGCCCGGGTCGTCCGCGTTGAAGCCGACGTAGAGGAAGACGCCCACCAGCACCAACCACCCCGCGCCGATGGCCCACACGATCAGGTCGACCCACTTCAGGGACGCCTCGGTGAAGATGCGGTCGTCCTTGACCAGGCTGAGCAACTTCCAGGTGCAGACGATCACCACCTGGACACACAGCACCCAGAACACCGTCACGGCGGTCAGCGGCCACCGGAGGTACGCGTGCTCCGGCGACTCCTGGGCCATGTGCGCGAACTGCCCCGGCAACGAGAAGCTCTGAAAGCCGACCAGGACCACGAACAGCACCACGAGAAAGACTCTGAGAGCGGCTACCGCTCGACGTTCAACAACCATGCATCGAGTTTCGCTCGTTACCTATCGAAAGTCAATCGGTACAGCGTCAACGTCATCCGCCTGGGACTCGCATACTTGGACCGTGACCAACCAGAGCGACGCTCTCCCCGTGCTGAGCATCGACGGCGCCTCGTTCGTCGACTTCGCCGGCTTCGTACGCGAGTTCTCGCGGCTGCTGCCGGACGCGACATGGAACGGAAACCTCGACGCCTTCAACGACATCCTGCACGAAGGCTTCGGCACCCCCGAGACGCAGTGGGTGCTCAGGTGGCTCGACTCCGACGCGTCGCGGGCGGCACTCGGTCAGGACGCGACGGTCCGTTGGCTGGAGCAGATCCTGCGCACCTGCCACCCGTCGAACCGCGCCGACGTCGAGGCCAGGCTCCGCGGCGCGCGACGCGGCCAGGGGCAGACGCTGTTCGACATGATCGTCGAGATCATCCGCGACCATGGCCCACGCGGCGAGGATTCCGAGAACGGCATCATCCTCGAACTGCTCTGAACCGCGCGGCTGGCCGGCGAGAAGGAGCCCGGGTGCCGATCGCCTACGTTCGCCGGTGGTAGTGGTTGCGGCGCGGCAGCTGCTCCGGGTCGAGCCAGGCCGGCGGCACGAATTCCGGGTGGCCGTCGCCGCCGAGGCGGACGGCCCAGTCGCTCTGGTGGACGTGGCGGTGGTGGTGGCCGCACAGCAGAACGACGTTGTCGAGGCTGGTCGGGCCACCGTCGACCCAGTGGCGGATGTGGTGGGCGGCGCACCAGCGGGGTGGTCGGTCGCAGCCTGGGAACGTGCAGCCGCCGTCCCGCAGCACCAGTGCCCGACGCAGCGGACCGGAGATGAGACGCCGTTGTCGGCCCACGTCGAGAACCTGGCCGGCGCCGCCCAGCACGGCAGGCAGGATGGCGGCATCGCAGGCGAGCCGACGCACCGACTCGGGGGTGAGGTGCGGGCCGATGTCGAGGACGCCGGCATCCAGTTGCCGCGCCAGGCCGTCGTAACTGGTGGTGACGACGACCTGGGCGGGGTCGCCGCCGTGCTCGGGCAGCTCACCGGTACGCAGGGCGAGTCGGCACACGTCCGCGAGGGCGTCGTGCCGGCGTTGCCCGGCGCAGCGGGTGTCGTCCGGCCCGGCGGGCGCGCTCAGCGGATCGATGGCGGCGCGGAGCAGCGCGGCGGCCTCGGCGTCGAGGACACCGCTGAGCCGAAGCCGCCCACCGGTCTGCTCGGCGACGGTGACGTGCCGGTCGCGGGCTGCCCGGGCAGCCTCGGCGGCCAGGGCTGCCGCATCAGCGGCGTCGGCAAGGTCGGGGGCGACGTGGTCGAGAATCCGGGTGCCCATCCGCCGCAGCAGCGTCGGATCGAACTGCCCCGCCCACTCGACGAGCACGCCGACCGCCTTGTCGGCCACCTCGCCGCCCGCCACGGCCGACACCGTGGCGACCGTGTCGGCGATGACCCGGGCCTGCTCGACGCTGATCGCCCCGTCCGCCAACGCCTCGCGCACGCCGGGTGGCGCGACGTCGACCGAGGCCGCGAGGGCGACCAGCCGGCGCGCGGCGGCGACGTCGAGGCGCAGCCGCGCACGCAGCCACACCGCCGTCGAGGACGCGCCCTGCGCGACCGCGACGCCGCGCCCGTCCAGCTCGCGCACCAGCGCCAACTGCGCCGCCGCCAGCCGCTGCGCCAGCCGGTGACTGGCGTCGAGCGCTGCGATCAGGTCGTGGTCGGCCAGTGCCCAGACGGCGGTGTCGGCACCCGCCGCCACAGCCCGGTCCGCCCGCGCCAACTCATCGATCACCAGCAAATTCTAGAACAGGTGTACGACAGAACCCTGTCGCCGCAGCCGCAGCGCGCACCGCCGATCGATCAACTCGTCGTGGACTCCGGCCGGTGCTTCCTGATCCATGCCTCGACGTCCGACCGTCGCCAGACCTTGCCCATGGCCAGCACCGCGACCGGCTCCGGGAAGTTGCGCTGATTCGCGATGACCGAGGCGCGCTGCCGCGACACGTTCCCGAGCATCACCCGGATCTCCGCCACGCCGACCAAGTCCACACGTTGACGATGACAGCGGCACTGTCCGCCTACTGCGACAACTACGCAGACTGTTGACACTGGCAACGGTGTCACGCACGATGGGATGGTGCCTCTGCCGAACGGGTCGCCGGCCTCGCATGGCCAGCGGAGAGTGATCCGCCCGCACACTCCGATGCGCCCGCTGTGGCTGTGTCGCGTCTGTGCGGCCGCCTGGCCGTGCCCGCCGGCCCGACTGCTGCTGACGATGCAGTACCGGCGGGATCGGGTGGGGTTGTCGGTCTACCTGGCGAGCCAGTTGTTCGAGGCCACGGCCGACCTGCTGAAGCTGAACCCGGACGCGGTACCGGACCCTCGGGAGTTGTTCGACAGGTTCGTGGCGTGGACGGCACGGCCGCCCTCGTGACGACGGACCTAGCCGTCCTCGGGGGTGCGCTTGACCGGGTGACCCTGTCGGTCTACATGGCCGGCTGGAGGAAAGCCACTTTCATTCAAGAGAACTATCCGGCTCAGCAATCCCTGACCGCGATGAGCGCGGGGGCAAGAGTGATCAAATCCCGACGCGGGAGCGCTCGTCGGGGCCCGTTACCTGTCGCGCAGGCCCGGCAAAAATGCTCCTACCGGCCCCATCCAACTCCTTCATCCGGCGAGTCCGGGGTCAGCTACCCGAGCTTTCACCGCCTCAAGCGGTGTTTTCGCTGGTAGAACGCTTGGCGCGACTGGGCTGCACGCGCTTGGGTTCGCCGGGCATCTTGGGGTGGTCCGGTGGGTACGGCAGGTCGCCCTGGCCGGCGGCGGCGTCGCGCTCGGCCCACTCCAGCAGGGGCGTGATGTCCCACGGGGCGTCGTCGATGCCGGCATGCGGGTCGCCCTGCTCGGCGAGCCGGGTCGGGACGCTGCGCAGGTCGAAGTCGTCCGGGTCGACGTCGGGGAGCTCGTCCCAGGTGACCGGGGTGGAGACGGTCGCCCGGGCGTTGGCCCGCAGCGAGTACGCGCAGGCGATCGTCCGGTCCCGGGCCATCTGGTTGTAGTCGACGAAGACCCGGGTGCCGCGCTCCTCCTTCCACCAGGCGGTGGTCACCAGGTCGGGGTTGCGGCGCTCCACCTCCCGGGCCAGCGCGATCGTGGCGCGACGCACCTCGGTGAACGTCCAACGGGGCTGGATGCGCAGGTAGACGTGCACGCCGCGGCCGCCGGAGGTCTTCGGCCAGCCGGTCGCGCCCAGCTCGTCGAGGAGCGCGCGGACCTCGCCGGCGGCCCGCGCCGCGTCGGCGAAGTCGGTGCCGGGCTGCGGGTCGAGGTCGATGCGCAGCTCGTCGGGGCGGTCCACGTCGGCGGCGCGCACCGGCCACGGGTGGAAGACGATCGTGCCCATCTGTGCCGCCCAGGCCACGTGCGCCAGATCGGCCGGGCAGAGTTCGGCCGCGCTGCGACCGCTGGGGAAGGTGATCTGGGCGGTGGTCACCCAGGGCGGCACGCCCCGGGTGGGCACCCGCTTCTGGAAGAACGCCTCACCCTCGACGCCCTCGGGGAAGCGTTGCAGCGTGGTGGGCCGGTCCCGCAGGGCGCGCATGATGCCGTCGCCGACCGCCAGGTAGTAGTGGAAGACGTCCGCCTTGGTGAACCCCCGCTGCGGGAAGATCACGCGGTCCGGACTGCTCAGCCGTACGCTGCGCCCGGCCACCTCGACCTCGGCGACCGCTGCCTTGGTGCCACCCATCCCGCGACCTTATGCCACGCCCCCGATGTTCGACGTACCGTTGACTGGTGAGTCTTGACGACAACAACCTGCCCAAGACCGAGGACGAGTGGCGTGTCCGCCTGAGCCCCGAGGAGTTCCACGTCCTGCGGGAGGCCGGCACCGAACGCCCGTGGGTCGGTGAGTACGTGGACACCAAGACCCAGGGGGTCTACCACTGTCGCGCCTGCGGTCTCGAACTCTTCTCCAGCGACACGAAGTTCGACTCGCACTGCGGGTGGCCGAGCTTCGACGACGCCATCCCGGGCCGGGTCAAGGAGATCGAGGACCGCAGCCTCGGCATGGCCCGTACGGAGATCCGCTGCGCCCGCTGCGACAGCCACCTCGGGCACGTGTTCCACGGCGAGGGCTTCACCCCGAAGGACACCCGGCACTGCGTCAACTCGATCTCGGTCCGGCTGGAACCGCGCTGACGGGCGCGTTCAAGGCGTACCCCTGAGAAGTTCGACCTCCGCGCTGCGGGACTGGTCGATCCGCCGGGCCAGGTCGCGGACCTGCTCGTTGCGACCGACGCCGACCTGGGCCCGGGCCAGGTCGGCGGCGGCCCGCTGGTGGTCGGCGAGGACCTCGCGCAGCACCCGGTCGACGTCGGCGTCCGACGCGGCCCGCAGCCGATCGAGCGCGGTGTCGTCGCCGTGCCCGGCGTGGTCGTGCCCGGCCGCGCTCACGCCCGGCCCGGTCGTGGGCAGCCAACCGCGCATGGCCGACAGCTCGTCGGCCTCGGTCGCCTCGATGGCGGCGGCCAGGGTGCGTAGCGAGTCGTCGCGCAGCCGGTCCCGGACGAGTCGGACGATCTGCAACGTGCGTTCGGTGTGCCCGACCATCGTGCTCAGGAACACCACGTCGATGCCGCTCAGCTCAGCTCCGGCCGGCGCGGGCCCGACCGCCGCCGACGCGGCCGGGGACGCGGAAGCTGACGGACGCTCCGCAGGCCCGGCGCAGGCGGTGAGCAACGACGCGACGACCAGGCAGGTCAGCAGGGTTGCGCGGGGCATGCCGAGGGCTCCGATCATCCGGGGACGGCGCGGCACGGGTGCGGCCGGGGCCGCACCCGTGCGGGTCAGACCTGTTGCCAGAGGGCCGGCACGTTCGGCGGCTCCCAGCCGAGGATCGCCGTGTGGGCCTGCCGGCAGCGGTACGTCAGGCCGCCGTAGGTGACCTGGTCGCCGATCTGGTACGCCCGGCCGGCGGTCCAGGTGCCACCCGTCGCGGGCGGCGTCGTCGGCGGGGTCGTCGGCGCCGTGGTCGGGCTGGTGGTAGGCCGTGGCGTGGGTGAGGTCGTCGGCGTGGGGGTGGGCGTCGACCCGCCGCCGCCGATCTGCACGTCGATGCAGGAGTAGAACGCGTTCGCGGTGTCGGCGATGTTCCACACGGCGAGGATCTTCTGTCGCCCGGAGAAGCCGCCCAGGTTGACGGTGTGCGAGACCGTCGCGCCCGGCTGCTGCCCGTTGCCGTTGACCACGCCGACGCGGGTGTTGCCGATCCAGTACTCCCAGTTGCTGGTGGCGTGCCGGGCGGTGTTGACCCAGGTGAAGGTCAGCGAGCTGCCGACCGACGTGGCCGGCCAGCCCCGGCTGTCGTCGTTGAGGACGGCGAACTGGGCGATGCCGGCGTTGCAGCTCTTGAGGCCCTTGGGCCCTTCGACGCTCTGCGGCTCGTACTTGATCTGCCCGCAGTCGGGCACCCGGCCCTGCGCGCAGAGCGCCTGCCGGCTCGGTGGGGCGGAGACGTAGCCGTGCGCCTGGGCGGGCGCGGCGACGGTGAGGGTGGCGGCGACAGCGCCCGCCGCCACCAGCGGGACGGTGATTCTTCGACGCATGGGGGCAGCTCCTTCTCCAGGTGCGGTGAGGTGCCCCCAAGGTAATTTAAACTTTATTAACAGTAAAGAGCGCGGTCGATAAATACATCGATGGTGACGACTTCGCTCCTCAGAGTCGCAGCAGGCTGCCGCGGTCGTCGACGTCGTCGGCCGTCTCGTCGTCGAGCCAGACCCCGCCGCTGGCGAGATAGCGGAACCGATACTCCCCCGGGCCGAGCTTCACCGTCACCGTCCGGGTGCCGTCGCGGCGGGCCACCAACTCGTGCCGGCCGGGCTCCCAGTCGTTGAAGGAGCCCACGACGCTCACCGGGCCGGGCGGGGCGTCCCGCGGGAGGCAGAACGTCACCCGGGTCTGGCTGCCGAAGAGCTTGTTGCGTTTGATCATGGCGATCCTCCGGGGTCACGGCGCTCATCGGACCTAACGGACGACACGCCGGAGCCGACACGCCGCCCCACCCGGCCAGCTGGCGGCAACCCGCCCGCCACCGCCCCACCCTGGGGCACTCTGAGGGCACATGTCCTGATACGGGGGGTTTTTCGGTGGCAACCTGCGAGGTCTGCGGCAACGACTACTGGATGGCGTTCGAGGTGCACACCGTCAGCGGCGACGTGCACACCTTCGACTCGTTCGAGTGCGCCATCCACCGCTTGGCGCCCATCTGCGAACACTGCCAGGTCAAGATCGTCGGGCACGGCGTGGAGGTCAACGGCCGGTTCTTCTGCTGCGGGCACTGCGCCCGCGCGGTCGAGGGCGCCGAGGGCGCCGAGATCCGCGACGCCGTCGGCGCCCGCCCCGCCTGACCGCGCGCCCTGCGGTACGGTCGCCCGATGCGGCCACTGCTGGGCGTCCTGCCCCCGCCGCGCTCCTGAGCGGAGCGCCGCGCCCCACACCGACCGGGTGACCCACCCCGGCCGGTCAGTTTGCCGTACGCGCTCCGTCGACGTCGTCCCCGTCAACGTCACCCCAACGGAGCGCAACCGTGTCCACGTCCCGTACCGCGCCGCCGGTCGCCCCGGCACCGGCCGCCCTGAAGGCCCGCACCGGCCTGATCCAGATCACCGTCACCGGAGTCCTGTGGGGCACCACAGGTGTGGCGGTGCAACTGCTGCGCGAGGGCACCGGGCTCAGCCCGGTGAGCATCGGCTTCCACCGTCTCGCGATCGCCGCGCTCGTTCTGCTGGCGTGCAGCGCCGGCCGGCTCCGCACACTCCTGGCCGCCCTGCGCGCGGCACCCGTACCGCTGCTGCTCACCGGCGTCGGCCTCGGCCTCTACCAGGCGCTCTACTTCGCCGCCGTGGCCCTCGCCGGGGTCAGCGTGGCCACCGTGGTGAGCCTGGGCCTGGCGCCGGTGCTCGCCGCGACCTGGGAGTCGCTGCGGGCCCGCCGGCTTCCCGGCCCGGTACGCCTCGGCACCCTGATCACCGCCGTGGCCGGGCTCGCCCTGATCACCGGGGCCACCGCCGAGCCCACCACGGCGGCGCCGGCCCCGCTGCTGGGCCTGCTCGCGGCCGCCGGGTCCGGCCTCGGGTACGGGGTGACGACCCTGATCAGCCGCCAGGTGTCGCAGCACACCGCACCGATGACACTGACCACCATCTCCACGGTGGTCGGCGCGCTGACCCTGGCGCCGATGGCACTTGTCGCCGGCGTCGCCGTCGACGTACGCCTCGACACCCTGGCGCTGCTGCTGCACCTCGGCATCGTCACCACCGCCGTGGCGTACGCGCTGTTCTACGCCGGGCTGCGCACGACGGCCGGCAGCGTCGCGGCCGTCCTGACCCTGCTCGAACCGCTGACGGCGGCGGCGCTGGCCGTGGCGCTGCTGCACGAGCCGCTCCCCCTGCCGGTACTCCTCGGCGGCGCGCTACTGCTCACCGCCGTGGCCGCCACCTACCTCGCACCGACCCGCGGAGACGCCGCGTGAGCCGGCCCGGCCTACGATCGGTGGGTGCCCCAGCAGACCACCGAGATCCGGGCGGCGTCCTTCGCCGACCTGGACGCCCGCACCTTCCACGACCTGCTCAAGCTGCGCATCGACGTGTTCGTGGTGGAGCAGAACTGCCCCTACCCCGAACTCGACGGGCGCGACGTGGAGCCGGGCACGCGCCACCTCTGGTTGACCGACGGCGACGCGCCGCTGGCGTACCTGCGGATCCTCGCCGACCCCGACGGCGTCGCCCGGATCGGTCGGGTGGTGGTGGCCCCAAAGGCGCGCGGCGGCGGGCAGGCGGGTCGGCTGATGACCGCGGCGCTGGACCTCGTCGGCGACCGGCCCTGCGTGCTGGAGGCCCAGTCGCACCTGGTCGGTTTCTACGCCCGGCACGGCTTCGCGGTGAGCGGCCCGGAGTACGTCGAGGACGGCATCCCGCACACCCCGATGCGCCGCAAGGTCATTGACGTCTGACGATCGACCTGGCATCGTGCCGGGTAGAGCCAGCGCGGGAGCAACGCAACAGGCACGGGAGCGGGCAACTCCCGGCCGTCCGGGTGTCGTCGTCCGACCTCATCCCCCCGGGGGCTCCATGTCCACTCTCGCCCGATCACCACGCGTGCTCCGGCCACTCGCCATCGCGGCGGCCGTCACGCTCCTGCTGACCACCGCGCTGAGCGTCGCGCTGGTCCAGCCCGCCTCCGCGCACGGCTCGGTCGTCGACCCGGCCTCGCGCAACTACAGCTGCTGGCAACGCTGGGGCAGCGACTTCCAGAATCCCCGGATGGCCACCGAGGACCCGATGTGCTGGCAGGCCTGGCAGGCCGACCCGCAGGCCATGTGGAACTGGAACGGGCTGTTCCGCGAGGGTGTGGCGGGCAACCACCAGGCCGCCGTCCCCGACGGCCAGCTGTGCAGCGGCGGACGCACACAGAACGGTCGCTACAACGCCCTGGACACCATCGGCGCGTGGAAGGCCACCCCGGTGTCGAACAACTTCCGGCTGCGCTTCTTCGACCAGGCCAGCCACGGCGCGGACTACATCCGGGTGTACGTGACCAAGCAGGGCTTCAACTCGTCGACCGAGGCGCTCGGCTGGGACGACCTGGAGCTGGCCGGCCAGATCGGCAACACCCCGGCGTCGCAGTGGGACAAGGACACCGGTGGCGTGTCCATCCAGATCCCGGTCAGCGCTCCGGGCCGCACCGGGCGGCACATCGTCTACACGGTCTGGCAGGCCAGTCACCTGGACCAGTCGTACTACCTGTGCAGTGACGTGGACTTCTCCGGCGGCACGAGCACCCCGCCGCCCGCCACGCCGCCGCCGACGACCCCGCCGCCCACCACGCCGCCGCCCACCACCCCGCCGCCCACCACCCCGCCCCCGAGCACGCCGCCGCCGAGCACCCCCGTGCCGGCTGGCGCCTGCTACGCGACGTACTCGATCACCGGTCAGTGGGCCGGCGGCTTCCAGGCCGAGGTGAAGGTGACCGCGGGGGCCAACTCGCCGACCCAGAGCTGGTCGGTGAGCTGGAACTTCAACAACGGTCAACAGGTCGCGTCCGCGTGGAACGCCAACCTCACCACCAACGGCACGCTGGTGACCGCGCGCAACGTGAACTACAACGGCGCCCTGGCCGGCGGAGCGAGCACCACGTTCGGCTTCCTCGGCTCGTGGACCGGCAGCAACCCTGTTCCCCTGGTCTCCTGTACGAAGACCAGCTGATCCCCGTCCGGCGCCGCACCCGGGCGGGGGCGCGGCGCCGGCCGGCGGGGCTCAGACCAGGCAGTTGACGATCTCGGCGACCGACCGGCGGCGGCCCGTGTAGAACGGGACCTCCTCGCGGACGTGCCGGCGGGCCCCCGAGGCGCGCAGGTCCCGCATCAGGTCGACGATCCGGTGCAGCTCGTCGGCCTCGAAGGCGAGCATCCACTCGTAGTCACCCAGCGCGAACGACGCGACGGTGTTGGCGCGGACGTCCGGGTAGCCACGCGCCATCTTGCCGTGCTCGGCAAGCATCTCGCGCCGCTCGGCGTCGGGCAGCAGGTACCACTCGTAGGAACGCACGAACGGGTAGACGCACAGGTAGGGGCGGGCCTCCTCGCCGGCGAGGAACGCCGGGATGTGGCTCTTGTTGAACTCCGCCGGCCGGTGCAGCGCCATCTGCGACCAGACCGGGGTCAGCGCCCGGCCCAGCGTGGTGCGGCGGAACCGCAGGTACGCGTCCTGCAGCGCGTCGCTCGACGCGGAGTGCCACCAGATCATCACGTCCGCGTCGGCGCGCAACCCGGACACGTCGTACACGCCCCGGATCACCACGTCCTTGCCGGCCAGCTCCTCGAAGAGGGACTCGACCTCACCGGTGACGTTGTCCCGCAGGGACGGCAGCGGAGCGCTCGCCCGGAACACCGACCACATCGTGTAACGGATGCTGTCGTTCAGCTCCCGCAACCGGGCCGCGTTGGTCTGCTCGGTCATCTCGCCGATCCTCCCAGTGCTGTGATGATCTCGTCGGCCGCCGTCTCGCCGGAGCGGACGCAGACCGGTATGCCGACACCGTCGTAACCGGCGCCGGCCAGGGCCAGTGTGGGATGCGCGGCCCGTAGCGCCGTCCGCGCGGCCGTCACCCGGTCGGCGTGCCCCGGCGCGTACTGGGGCAGCGCGCCGCCCCACCGCTGCACGTGCCCGTCGACCGGGGCGGGCAGCGGGGCGCCGAGCACCGCCGACAACTCCCGGTGCACGGTGGCGGCCAGGTCGGCGTCCGGGCGCTGGAGCTGCGCCTCCTCGCCGTAGCGGCCCACCGAGGCGCGCACCAGCGCCAGCCCGTCCGGCCGCCGCAGGTGCCCCCACTTCGTGGTGAAGAACGTGGCCGCCTTGATCAGTAACCCCTCGGTGCTCGGCACCAGGAAGCCGGACAGCTCGGGCAGCAGCGGCTGCGGCAACGCCAGGGTGACCAGCGCGACGCTCGCGTAGTCCAGCTCGCCCACCGCCGAGGCGGCCACCGGGGCCGGGCCGGCGAGCAGCCGGGCCGCCGGCCGGGCCGGCACCGCCAGCACCACGGCGTCCACGTCGACGAGCTCGGGAGCGCGGGTCGGGCCGACCGTGAGCCGCCAACCCGTGCCGGTGGGCGTGAGGTCGCGCACCGCGGCGCCCCGTCGTACCGTCGCGCCGCTGGCCGTCACCGCGGC
>NZ_MUZA01000070.1 GCF_021442385.1 Micromonospora sp. MH99 | reverse complement strand
CGTACGAGGGCGGGCCGGCCGGCTGGGGCCGGGGCGGCGGGGCGTCGGCGAGCGCCGCCGCGGTGCCTGCTCCGCGTACCTCCCCGGAGTCGGGGGCGGGCCGCGCGGTCGTACCGGCATCGGACGCCGAGTCGGCCGCCAGCGCGGCGAGCCGCGCCTCGGCGAGCGCCTCGGTGCCGCTGGCCAGCCGCGTGATGCCCCCGGCCGACCAGGCCATGCGGCCGACCAGCGCCGCCACGCCACAACCCCGGGTGTACGGCCGCCCGGCCCGACCCGAGTCGGACAACGAGCCGGAGCAGGCGGCACCGGAGGCGTTCCAGGCCGACCCGGCGCCCGAGCGTTCGGGCATGCCCGACTGGCAGCAGGACGCCGGCCGCCAGGCCACGCCCGACTGGCAGCAGGACACCGGCCGCCCGGCCACGCCCGACTGGCAGCAGACACCGGAGCGTCAGGGCCCGCCGGACTGGCAGAACGGGCCGGATCGGCAGGGCTTCCCCGGTTGGGGCGACGATTCGCCGTCCGAGCCGCAGTTCGACGACCGGGAACGGTCGTCGGCGCCCAACGGGTTCGGCGAGCCCCCCTCGGCCGCTGCCGCGCCGCCGGCGTTCCCACCCGGTGTGCCGTCCTTCGTCGACGCGCCCGGCAACAACCGGCCGGTGAACGGCACTCGACCGCAGTCCGGCGGTGATCGCCCAGCCGACCGCTTCGGCGCACCGGCCGCCGGCGCCGCCGCGGTGAACGGAGCGCCGGGCTTCGGTGCCCCGGCCATCGAGCAGGCGCCGGGTGGTCAGTTCGGGGCCTTCCCGCCGCCTCAGCAGCCGGTGCCGTCCTGGGGCCAGGAGGCCACCGAATCGGACCAGGGCCGCTTCGACTCCTTCAAGCCGGAGGCGGACGAGCCCAAGGCGGAGCCTCCGGTGCCGAAGGTGCGCAACGGTCGGGTCCTGGCCGCGGTGTTGGTCGCCGCCGTGCTGATCCTGGCGGTGCCGCTCGGCCTGCTGATGCTGCTCGGCAAGTTCAGCGGTGGGGACGACTCACCGGCCTTCGACCCGGCGGTCGGCACCTGCGTGAAGCAGGCAGGCCAGGGCGCTTCGGCGGTGGACTGCGGCGAGGCCGGCGCGTTCACGATCGTTTCCAAGGTGGACGCCAAGGACAAGTGCGCCGACCCCGCGCAGCCCCACGTGGTGCTGCCCGGCGAGGGCACCAACCGGGTGCTCTGCCTCAAGCCGGCCACCAAGTAGGACGCATCGACGGCGGGGCCACGGGCAACCGTGGCCCCGCCGTTCTGTGCGTGGACGCGCAGGGACGGTCGGCTCGTCGATGCTGCATCGACGAGCCGCCCCTGGCCGCACCTTCGTTGGTGCCTGTCGAGCTGCCCCGAATATGGGGCGGATCAAGACCGGTAACCCCGCCCCAGACATGGGGCAGCTCGACAGGTGACGGGTGGCAGAGCGGCGCCCGTCCCGCGGGCCGACTCACCAGGGCCATCCGCCGCACCCGCCTCGACCGGCCAGCACCACAGCCAGCGTGGCCCGCGACGGCCTGTCGTCCGGGTCACGGCGGGCGGGCCCGCGAGGCGTGGCAGGCTGACAGGCATGGGAACGACAGCGCGCGTACGGGCACCCGAACTACGGGGCCGGCAGTGGCTCAACACCGGCGGCAAGGACCTGACCCTGCAGGATCTGCGCGGCAAGATCGTCCTCGCTGATTTCTGGACCTTCTGCTGCATCAACTGCCTGCACGTGCTCGACGAGCTGCGGCCGCTGGAGGAGAAGTACGGCGACGTGCTCGTCGTGATCGGCGTGCACTCGCCGAAGTTCGAGCACGAGAAGGACGCCGACGCGCTTGTCGCCGCCGTCGAGCGGTACGGCGTGCACCACCCCGTACTCGATGACCCCGAGCTGGACATGTGGCAGCAGTACGCGGCCCGGGCCTGGCCGACCCTGTCGGTGATCGACCCGGAGGGTTACGTGGTGGCCACCATGGCCGGCGAGGGCCACGCCGAAGGGCTGGGCCGGCTGATCGACGAGCTGATCGCCACCCACGAGGCGAAGGGCACGCTGCACCGGGGCACCGGCCCGTACGTCCCGCCGCCCGCGCCGGAGACCGCGCTGCGCTTTCCGGGCAAGGCGGTGCTGCTGCCGGACGGCAACCTGCTGGTCTCGGACTCGGCCCGGCACTCCCTGGTCGAGGTGGCCCCGGACGGCGAGACGCCGGTTCGCCGCATCGGCTCGGGCGAGCGGGGTCGGGCCGACGGGCCGGCCGAGGCGGCGACCTTCTCGGAGCCGCAGGGCCTCTGCCTGCTGCCCACCCACGTCGCCGAGGTGGCCGGCTACGACCTGGTGGTCGCCGACACCGTCAACCACCTGCTGCGCGGCGTGCGGCTGGAGTCCGGCGAGGTGGTCACCGTGGCCGGCAGCGGCCGGCAGTGGCGTGCCTCGGTCGACGACCACGCGCACGACGCGCTCTCCGTGGACCTGTCGTCCCCCTGGGACCTGGCCTGGTACGACGACAAGCTGATCATCGCGATGGCGGGCATCCACCAGCTCTGGTGGTTCGACCCGATCAAGCGGACCGCCGGCATGTACGCGGGCACCACGGTGGAGGCGCTGCGCGACGGCCCGTTGGCCGAGGCGTGGATGGCGCAGCCGTCGGGGCTGTCCGTCTCCGCCGACGGTGCCCGGCTCTGGATCGCCGACAGCGAGACCAGTGCCGTCCGGTACGTCGAGAACGGGGTGCTGGGCACCGCCGTCGGGCAGGGGCTCTTCGACTTCGGGCACGTGGACGGCCCGGCCGAGTCGGCGCTGCTCCAGCACCCGCTGGGGGTCTGCGCGCTGCCGGACGGCTCGGTGCTGATCGCGGACACCTACAACGGCGCGGTGCGTCGCTTCGACCCGGCCAGCAACCAGGTGTCCACGGTCGCGGACGGGCTGGCCGAGCCGAGCGACCTGGTGCTCACCCCGGCCGGTGAGGTGCTGGTGGTGGAGTCCGCCGCGCACCGCCTGACCCGGCTGGCGCCCGGAGCGCTGTCGGCGGCCGGTGCGAGCACCGTCGACGGCCCCCGGCACCGCACCGAGCGGAAGCCGACCGACGTGGCGGCGGGCGAGGTCACCCTGGACATCGTCTTCACGCCCGCGCCGGGGCAGAAGCTGGACGAGACGTACGGGCCGTCGACCCGTCTGGTGGTGTCCGCGTCCCCGCCGGAGCTGCTGCTGGACGGCGCCGGCACCGGCACCGAGCTGTCACGTCGGCTGGTGCTCAACGGCGAGGCGACCGGCGGGGTGCTCCAGGTGACCGCCCAGGCGGCGACCTGCGACGCGGACGTCGAGCACGCGGCCTGCCACCTGACCCGGCAGGACTGGGGCGTCCCGGTGCGGGTGGTCGACGGAGCGGCGTCCCGGCTCCCGCTGGTCCTGCGCGGCCTGGACGCCTAGGCGGCGAACGGGGCGAGCGGGACGTCGGCGTCGATCAGGGAGGCGCGGACCAGCTCGGTGGCGGAGACCGCCCCCGGTGTGTCCCCGTGTACGCAGATCGACTCCACCGGGCAGGGGACCACTGTGCCGTCCACCGCCACGACGGTCCGTTCGGTGGCCATCCGTACCGCCCGGGTGGCCACCTCCTCCGGATCGGTGATCAGCGCGCCGGGTGCGCCGCGCGGCACCAGCGACCCGTTGGGCAGGTAGCCGCGGTCGGCGAACGCCTCGGCGACCACCGGCAGGCCCGCCCCGACGGCGAGCTGGGCGAGCACCGAGCCGGGCAGGCAGAGCACGGGCATCTCGGGGTCGTGGCCGCTGACGGCGGCGACCACCGCCGCCGCCTGGGACTCGTCGGTGGCGGCCGCGTGGTAGAGCGCGCCGTGGGGCTTGAGGTAGCGGACCCGGGTGCGAAAGAGCCGGCAGAAGGCGTCCAGCGCGCCCAACTGGTAGGTGATCTCGTCGCGCAGTTCGGCGAAGTCGTACGCGATGCGTCGCCGGCCGAAGCCGGCCAGGTCCCGGTAGCCGACCTGCGCGCCCACCGCGACGCCGCGCTTCGCCGCGCCCTCGCAGACCCGCCGCATGGTGGACGGGTCACCGCCGTGGAAGCCACAGGCCACGTTGGCGGAGGTCACCAGGTCCAGCAGCGCGTCGTCGTCACCGAGCCGCCAGATGCCGAATCCTTCGCCGAGGTCAGCGTTGAGGTCCATGGAATCTGACGGTAGTACCTGGCCGGGCCTGCGCGAGCTGGGTCACGTCGGTGACCACCCCGATGACCGGGTAACCGCCGGTGGTCGGATGGTCGGCGAGGAAGATCAGGGGTTGGCCGTCCGCCGGCACCTGTACCGCCCCGAGCACGATGCCCTCGCTGGGCAGTTCGCCGGCGACCGCGCGGGGCAGGGCCGCGCCGGCGAGCCGCGCGCCGACCCGGTTGCTGACCGGGCTGACGGTGTACGCGGTGCCGAAGAGCAGGTCGAGCGCGCTCGAGGTGAACCAGTCGTCGCGGGGTCCGAGGCGCACGCTCAGGCGCAGTTCGGTCGCGGGTGCCGGGCCGACGGTCACGTCCACCGGCGCGGGTTCGGCCAGCGGCACGCCCAGCGGCAGCCGGTCGCCGTCGCGCAGCACGGGCGGGCCGAGCCCGGCGAGGGTGTCGGTGGCGCGGCTGCCGAGCACCTGCGGTACGTCGATCCCGCCGGCCACGGCGAGCCAGCTCCGTACGCCCCGACGGGCGGGGCCGACGCGCAGCACGGTCCCGGCCGGGACGGTGAGCGGGCGGCCGGTGTCGCCCGGGCGGTCCCCGGCGCGGACCGCCACCTCGGCGCCGGTGATCGCCACGGTGGCGGCGTGGGTCAGCCGCAGTGTGCAGCCGGTCAGGGTGATCTCCAGGCCGGCGGCCTGCTCGGCGTTGCCGACCAGCCGGTTGGCGAGCCGCAGGGCGGTCGGGTCGAGGGCGCCGGAGCGGGGTACGCCGAGGTGCGCCCAGCCGGGCCGACCCAGATCCTGCACGGTGGTGAGCGCGCCCGCGCGGAGCACCTCGATCGCTGCGGGCCGGGTCACGTCGCCACCATCCGGACGCGGGTGCCGGGGCCGAGCCGGGCGGGCGGGTCGACGTCGACGTCGAAGAGGGGCAGGTCGGTCCGGCCGACCAGCAGCCAGCCGCCGGGGGATGCGCTGGGGTAGATGCCGGCGTACGGGCCGGCCAGGGCGACCGAGCCGGCCGGCACCCGGGGGCGGGGAGTGGGCAACCGGGGCAGCGCCAGCTCGGTGGGGAGCCCGGTCAGGTAGGGGAAGCCGGGAGCGAACCCGCAGAACGCGACCCGGAACCGGGTGCCGGTCAGGCGGCGCAGGACGGCCGGCACGTCGACGCCCCAGTGGTCGGCGACGACCGGCAGGTCCGGCCCGTCGAACTCGACAGGCACGACGACCTCCGCGCCGGAGCCGCCGCCGCTGGTCGTGTCACCGCCGCCGGCGCCGGCCGCGATGCCGTGACGTTCAGTGGCGGCGGCGGCGACCGCTGGCGTCCAGCGGGACAGCAGGGCGGCGGTGGCGGTGGGGTCGGGCAGGCCGTCGAGCAGGACGGTGCGGGCCCCCGGCACGATCTCGACCGCGCTCAGGTCACCCTGCTCGCGGCGGCGCCACAGCTCGGCCCGCCACGCTTCGACCACTGCCGCCTCGGGAATGTCGGCCGGGGCGGTGCAGTCGAGCAGCAGAGCGTGGGCACCGGCGGGTCGGATCCGCATCCGCTCATCCTCGCCGACGCCGTGCCGGCACGGTGTCCACGGTGACGGTGCTCGGTGTCACCGGCCTGACTACTTGAAAGTAACCTACGGTGCCGTAACCTGATGTCGTGACCACCTCCGCCCCGCTTCGTCTGAAGCCGGTCGACATCGGCAAGCCCCG
The DNA here is from genome assembly GCF_021442385.1 of Micromonospora sp. MH99. GTDB lineage: Bacteria > Actinomycetota > Actinomycetes > Mycobacteriales > Micromonosporaceae > Micromonospora. The sequence goes on along the minus strand of NZ_MUZA01000070.1, from coordinate 26,226 downwards.
GATGCGCGGCTGGCTGCACACGTACGCCTTCTTCGTCGCCGTGGTCGGCGGCATCGTGCTCTGCTCGATCGCCGCCACCCGACCGGGCTGGGCACCCCTGGTGAGCTGCGTCATCTACAGCCTGACGGTCTGCGGGCTGTTCGGCACGAGCGCCCTGTACCACCGTCGTGTGTGGTCCGAGCGCGGCTACCAGGTGATGCGCCGGATGGACCACTGCATGATCTTCGTGTTCATCGCCGGCACGTACACCCCGCTCTGCGTCATGCTCCTCTCGAGCGGGCAGGCCACCTTGATGCTGGCCCTGGTCTGGGGTGGCGCACTGGCCGGTGTGGCGCTCAAGATGATCTGGCCACACGCGCCGCGCTGGGTCTCCGCGCCGCTCTACCTGGCGCTGGGCTGGGTGGCGGTGGCCATGCTGCCGCAGATCCTGCATGGCGGCGGGGTCGCGGCGCTGGTGCTGCTCATCGTCGGTGGGGCCATCTACAGCGTCGGCGCGGTCTTCTACGCGCTGCGCCGGCCCAACCCGTGGCCCACCGTCTTCGGCCACCACGAGTTCTTCCACGCCTGCACGCTGCTGGCCGCGCTGTGCCACCACATCGCGATCTACTTCGCGCTGTTCGCCTGAGGCAGACCCCCCACAGGGCACCGCTGTTCGCCTCAGGCCGACGCCCACAGACGCGAGCCGGGGCCCCGCCACGCTGCGGGACCCCGGAGTGTGCGGGCGAGGGATCAGACGGGGCGACCCGGCCGACGCACCTCGCGGTACTCCTGCACGACCTGGTCGTTCTGGACGGGAACGACCCGGTCGGCCACCACGCGCTCTTCGCGGACCGGGGCGGCGACCACCGTGCGACGGCGGCTGTTCCAGAAGTAGAGGGTGGTGAGCAGGCCGGCGACACCGGCGAGCATCAACACCCAGCCGACGACGGCCAGGTTCAGCCAACCCAGGTCGGCCTCCACGGCGAACGCGAAGATCGCGCCCAGCGCGATCAGGAAGATGCTGCCACCAATGCCCATGTCTCGCTCCTCGGCTCTTACCAGGCGTACGGTCCGCCGCGGCCGTTGATAGGGGTGCGGCATCCCTGGACTTACCCCGGCAGGAAGATCGCCAATCGGGCAAGCTGGTGGTATGACGGACAGCCATGCCGAGACGCGGACACTGGTGTTGCTCCGGCACGCCAAGGCCGAGCAGGGCAGCGAGGGCACTGACGACGCCGAGCGCCCGCTCAGCGCCCGCGGGGAGGCCGACGCGGCGGCGGCCGGCGCGTGGCTGGCCCACCACGATCTGCTGCCCGACGTGGTGATCTGCTCGACGGCCCGGCGCACCCGCCAGACCTGGCACGGGGTGGCGATGGGGATGGCCGGTTCGCCGCCGGAGGGTGGGCCGACCGGTCCCCGCCCGACCGTCCGCTACGAGCCCGGCGCGTACGACGCCCACCCCGAGGAGCTGTTGTCGCTGGTCCGTACCGCCGATTCGGCGGCTCGGGTCGTGCTGCTGATCGCCCACAATCCAGGTGTCTCGCTGCTGTCCGCGTTTCTCGACCCGGAGACTGCGGACGAGGAGGGGCTACGGACCGCCGAGCTGGCGGTGCACCGCAGCGTGTCCGCGTGGACTGAGTGGGGCAGAGGCGGGGCGCCGGTCGCGCAGCGGTACACCGCACGCGGCTGAGCCACCCGCCGCGCGTGACGGGTGGCTCAGGCGTACGTCCTCAGGCGTGCGTGGGTCAGGACGGCGGCGCGGTCGGCGGCGGGGGGTCCGGCGGTGGTGGCATCATCGCCGTCGGATGGGACAGCCGGTTCTCCTCCACGATGAGGGTCCGGGCCCGCTTGCGCCGGTCCTGCCAGAACCAGAGCGTGGTCAGCAGCACGGCCAGCCCGGCCAGGATGAACACCCAGCCGACCGCGCGCAGGTCTATCCACCAGACGTTGGCCCTGATCGCGAAGGTCATGATCGCGCCGAGCGCGATGAGAAAGATGCCGCTTCCTACACCCATGTGCGCTGCACTCCCCCGTGCGGTGGCTCTGGGCGTTCCCTTTCGTGGTCACGGCGGGTTACCCGCCACGGCACCGGCATACCCGACCGGGCTCAGCCAATGTCCCGGACGTGAAGCCGACGACGGCCGGCGGGGCGATTGCCCCACCGGCCGTCGGTGTCGGCGCCGGGTGGTGCGACCCGGAACCGCTCACGCGTGCCGTGGCACGGTCAGAAGGCCTCCTCCGGGAGGTCCATGATGTCGAGGTCGGTGCCCTCGATGATCCGCCGGTCGGCACCGATGCGCGGCAGCACCTCACGGGCGAAGAATCGGGCGGCGGCCACCTTGCCGGTGTAGAACGCCTTGTCGGTGGCGGAGACCTCGCCGGCCAGCGCCTTGAGCGCGACGTCTGCCTGCTTCTGCAGCAGCCAGCCGACGACCAGGTCGCCGATGGCCAGCAGGAACCGCCGGCTGCTCAGGCCGACCTTGTAGAGCGCGCGGGTGTCGCCACCCTGTGCCTCGCCCAGCCAGCCGGTCATCGTGCCGAGGATGTTCTGGATCTCGGCGAGCGCCTTGCCGAGCGCCTGCCGCTCCTCCTTGAGCTGGCCGTTGCCCGCCTCGGAGGAGATGAACTCCTGGATCTCGGCGGCGACCGCCATCAGCGCCTTGCCGTTGTCCCGGACGATCTTGCGGAAGATCAGGTCCAGGCTCTGGATGGCAGTGGTGCCCTCGTACAGCGTGTCGATCTTGGCGTCCCGGACGTACTGCTCCAGCGGGTAGTCCTGCAGGAAGCCGGAGCCGCCGAAGGTCTGCAGTGCCTCGTGGCCGAGCATCTCGTAGGCCCGCTCCGACCCGACGCCCTTGACCAGCGGCAGCAGCAGGTCGTTGACCCGCTTGGCCAGCTTGGTGGCCTTCTCGTCGCCGGCCGCCTCGGCGATGGCCACCTTGTCCTGCCAGGTGGCGGTGTAGAGGACCAGGGCACGAAGACCCTCGGCGTACGACTTCTGCAGCAGCAGCGAGCGGCGGACGTCCGGGTGGTGGGTGATGGTGACCCGCGGGGCGGTCTTGTCCGCCTGCTGGACCAGGTCGGCGCCCTGCACCCGGCTCTTCGCGTACTCCAGGGCGTTGAGGTAGCCGGTGGAGAGGGTCGCGATGGCCTTGGTGCCGACAAGCATCCGGGCGTACTCGATGATCATGAACATCTGCCGGATGCCGTCGTGCTTGTCGCCGAGCAGCCAGCCCTTGGCCGGTACGCCGTGCCCACCGAAGGTCAGCTCGCAGGTGTTGGAGACCTTCAGGCCCATCTTGTGCTCGACGTTCGTGGTGTAGACGCCGTTGCGCTCACCCAGCTCGCCGGTGGTCTCGTCGAAGTGGAACTTGGGCACCACGAAGAGGGACAGGCCCTTGGTGCCGGGGCCACCGACGCCCTCCACGCCGACCGGGCGGGCCAGCACGTAGTGCACGATGTTGTCGGTCAGGTCGTGCTCGCCCGAGGTGATGAAGCGCTTCACGCCCTCGATGTGCCAGGAACCGTCGGGCTGCTGCGTCGCACGGGCCCGACCGGCGCCGACGTCCGAGCCGGCGTCCGGCTCGGTGAGCACCATGGTCGAGCCCCACTGCTTGTCGATGAAGAGCTTGGCCCACTTCTTCTGCCGCTCGGTGCCCTCGACGTGCAGCACGTGCGCGAAGGACGGGCCGGAGGCGTACATCCAGATCGGAGCGTTGGAGCCGAGCACCAGCTCGGCGAGTGCCCACCAGAGCGCGCGGGGCGCGTTGGTGCCGCCCAGCGCGGGCGGCAGGTCCAGGCGCCAGAACTCGGAGTCCATGAACGCCTGGTACGACTTCTTGAACGACGCCGGCAGTGGGGCGGTGTGCGTGGCCGGGTCGAAGACCGGCGGGTTGCGGTCGCTGTCCGTGTAGCTGGCGGCCAGGTCCTCGCGGGCGAGGCGGTCCAGCTCGGCGAGGAAACTGCGGGCGGTGTCGGCGTCGAGTTCCGAATAGGGCTCCTGGCCGAACGCCCGGTCCGCCCCGAAGACCTCGAACAGGTTGAACTCGAGGTCCCGCAGGTTGCTCTTGTAGTGGGTCATGCTCGCTGGCCCCGCTTCCGGACAGGTGTTACCGATCAGTAACCCCAACTGTATTACTCGCGGGTAGGCAGCGACAAGCCGATCACGTAAGTGACGGCGATTACACAGTTGCGCGCCGGAAGCCCGCTCAGCTCTCGGCGGCGCCGACTTCCCAGCTCGGCACCGCCGACGTCGCGCCCGTACGGGCACCGACGTACTCCATCAGGACCAGGGCGATGTCGTCGTCCAGGTGGCCGTGCACCCACTCGACGAGGGCCGTCTCCAGCGACGCGAGCCCATCGGCGACCGTGCCGTGCCCCAGCAACCGCCACGCCCGGTCGGCGGTGGGGAAGAACTCACCGTCCCGCCGGGCCTCGCCGAGACCGTCGGTGAACAGGAGCAGGCGGTCGCCGGGCTCCAGGCGTTCCACGCGGGGGCGCACCACCGGCATGAACCCGAGGGGCGGCGCCGGCGCCGGCGGCTCCAGCGGGATGACCGCGCCCCGGCGCAGCAGCAACGGCGACGGGTGCCCGCAGTTGACGATCGTGAGCGTCCCGCCCCGCTCCTCCACCAGCGCGGCGGTCACGAAGTCCTCGTCGCCGACGTTGCGGGCCACCGCGCGGTCCAGGTCGGCCACGACGGCCCGCAGGTCGGCCCGCTCGTAGGCCACGTGCCGGTACGAGCCGAGGACGATGCTGGCCAGCCGAACCGCATCCAGGCCCTTGCCGCGGACGTCACCAATGATCATGCGGACGCCGTACGGGGTGTCGATCGCCTCGTACAGGTCGCCGCCGATCTCGGCCGTGGCGGTGGAGGAGATGTAGCGACCGGCCACCGAGAGCATGCCGACCTGCGGTCCGAGCGGGCGCAGCACCGCCTGCTGGGCCACCGAGGCCAGCTTGGTCAGCTCGGCGATCTGCTCCGCCTGCCGCTGGCGGATCGAGGCCACCGCCACGGCCAGCGCGCTCGCGACCGCGACGCCGAGCACGTTGACCGAGGTCACCAGCATCATCCTCGGGTCCACCAGGGCGAAGCCCACCCCGATCAGAGTCGCCGCGGCACCCACGCCCAGCACCACCCGCCAGGCGGCCAGGGCGGCGGCCAGGATCGGAGCCGCCGCTAGAAGGGCGACGTAGTGCACCCGACGCCCGTCGGCCAACTCCAGCCCCGACACGATCGCGAGCAGGGCGAGGGCCGCGCCGAGGCCGGCGCGGGATCCGGGGCTCAGCGGGCTACGGCCCGACTGGAGGAGTCGCGTGGGTACGAGGGACAGCATGCCTGATGGACGTGAACCGGTGAATGAACCTGGCCCGTCGTCTGAGGATGTTCTGTCCGGCCGGCCCAGGCTCGCAGCCGGATCGGTACTCCCGGCTGCGATCAGCCCAGGACCTCGTAGCGGACGGTGAGCGCGCCCACGTCGGTCGAGGCGATTGTCGCGAACGCGGCGCGGGACAGGTCCAGGCAGCGACCGTCGATGAACGGGCCACGGTCGTTGATGCGCACGACCACCGACTTGCCGCTGCTCGGGTTGGTCACCCGGACCTTGGTGTTGAACGGCAGCGTCTTGTGCGCCGCGGTCAACTCGTTCGGGTTGAACGACTCGCCGTTGGCGGTCAGCTGCCCGTCGGAGTAGAAGGAGGCGCCACACGAGCCGCTCTCCAGCACCTTCGCCGCCGCCGTGGTCTTCTTCGCCGTCGGGCGCGGCTTCGGCGACTCGGTGCGGGCCTTACCCCGGGAGGCGGCCTGCGGCGACCGGCTGGCGGACGGGCTCGCCGTCACGCTCGGCGAGGCGCTGGCGCTGGCGCTCGGCGACGCGGTCGGGGAGCTGGGGGCGAGGCTGGCGGGGGCGGTGGTCGGGGTGAGGTCGAGAGTCGTCTGACCCGGCTGCCCGGAACCCGAGGTCAGCTGGACGGCACCGACGGTGCCACCGACGGCGAGGGCGACGCCGACCGCCGCGGTGGCCGCGATGCCCGCCGGAGAGGAGAAGATGCGGGTACGGGAGTGCCTGCCTGCCACCGGCCCGGTCCTTTCGTCGACTGAACAAACCGGGTCGGACCGTAACGAGAGAAGCACTTCCGAAGTCAACGTGATCATGGTGGTATGCCGGTATTTGCCCTGGTACGTATAGCCGATCATCCGAGCCGGGGTAGGTCGACCGGCCCAGGTGCTGACGCACCGCCCGACCGTGCCGCACGATGGACGGATGCCCGCTGAGCTGACCGAACGCCTGGCCGCCCTGTTCCGGTGGATCGACCCCGGCCCGGACGCCAGCCACCTGGTCAGCGACATCTCCGGCTGGTGGCGCGACCCCACGGTGCTGGCCGAGCTGGGACCGGCCCTGGTGGCGCCGTACCGGGCCGCCCGGCCGACCGTGGTGCTCGCCCCGGCGGTCACCGGCCTGCTGCTCGGGCCACTGGCCGCCACCGCCCTCGGGGTCGGCTTCGTGGCCGCGCACAAGCCCGGCGACGGGAGGTTGCCAGCCGGCCCGCTCACCTGGGCGCAGAGCCCGCCGGACTACCGGGGCCGGCGCGTCGACCTGGCCGTCCGGGACCGGCACCTCGACGCCGGCGACCGCGTTCTGGTGGTGGACGACTGGGTACGCACGGGCGCCCAGCTCCACGCCCTCTACGACATCTGCGCCAAGCGCGGCGCACAGGTGCTCGGCACCGCGGTGGTGGCCGTCGACTGCCCGCCCGAGACCGCCACCGCACTGCGGATCACCGGCCTGATCGCCGCCACGGATCTGCCGGGTTGACCTGAAGTCCACTTCACCTTCGACGATCGACGCATGAGCGACGGAATTCTCGACGAGGCGTACGAGCGGCTGCACCGCACCGGACCCGAATACGAGGGCTGGCTCTCCAACCACGGCCCGATGGCAGTCGAGGCGCTGGCCCGGCACGGGCACGGGCAACGGGTGCACCGCTGGCTGGACGACTACCTCACCCGGCTCGACGAGCTGCCCCGCGGCCTGCGCCCGATCGACGATTGGCGGGCGGCGCTGGGCGACGCGAAGCGGGCCGGTGACTGGCTGGCGTACTTCGACCGGCACCTGCGCGAGCAGCCGTGGCGGGACGTGCTCGGCACCTGGTGGCCCCGACTGCTGCCGGGCATCGCCGCCGGCGCCACGCACGGGGTGATCCGGGTCGGGCACGCCGTACGCGCCCTGCACCTGCACGACGCGAACCCGCAGCGGCTCACCGAACTGGGTCAGGCCCTCGGCTACTGGGCCGCCCGCTGGCAGCCGGTGCCCGGCGCCGACCGGCTGCTCGCCTCGGTCCCGTCGACCACCCCCGAGGCCCACCCGGACACCGCGGGACCGGACGTGGCCGCCGCGCTGGCCGGGGTGCCCCGGATCGACGACCAGACCGGGGGCATCCGGGATCGGCTCGGTCGGCTGGTGGGCGTACCCCGATGGGAACCGGCGCTCGCGGCGCTGCGCCCCGCGCGGACGCCGGCCGAGGCGGAGCGCGGGCTCGTCTCGCTCGTGCACCGCGCCGGCCTCGACTACCTGCGCTTCGCTCACGCGGAGCCGGTCATGCTGGTGCACGCGGTCACCGCGCCGACCGCCGTGCTGCGCACACTGCCGGCACTGGACCGGGCGTTGTGGGCGCCGAGCCTCGCCGCGGCCTGGGCCGCGACGGCGGCCGTGACATCGGTGTACGCCCCGACCGCCGCGATCGCCCCGCCGTCGGTGACCGCCGCGACCCCGGCGGAGGTCTTCGCCCGTGCGGCCCGACACGGCGACGCGCATGTGGTCAAGCTCGCCGACGCGGTCCTCGACGCGCACGCGGCCAGCGGTGACCAGCGGCTGCTCGACGCAGCGGGCTACGCCGGGCAGCTGATCTGAGCGGCGCCGGACGAATTGCGGCGACGGCGCCGGCCGCGCTGGCCTAGCCTCGGCAGGATGTGGCCTCGGATCGGTGATCTGCGCACGCTCGCCCTCGGCACCCCCGGCGAGCTGCGGGCGACCCTGAACACCCTGGTGCTGGCCGGCGTGAAGACCGCGACGGCCGGTCGGCTCGCCGAGTACGCCGAGGAGGGCGAGGAGTTGGAGCAGGTCGGCGAACGGCTCGCGCTCGTCGACGACAACGATGCGCTGGCCGGCGTCGTCGAGATCACCGGGGTCGAGGTGGTGCGCTTCGGCGACGTGCCCTGGGAGTTCGCCCGCGCCGAGGGCGAGGGTGACCGGTCGATCGAGGAGTGGCGGGCCGGGCACTCGGCCTACTGGGCGCGGCTCGGCACCCCCGTCGACGACGACGCCCCGATCGTCTGCCTACGCCTGCGCCTGGTCTCCGGCGGCGAGGGCGGCGTGGCCACCGGAGACCTCGGCACCTGAGCCGGCGCTAGCCGCGCAGCTCGGGCAGGAGTCGGGTCGCCACGTCGGCCAGGACGGCCTCGTCGCCGGCGTACCAACTGCTCTCGCGTGGCCAGTGCGTCACCACGTCGGTGAAGCCCAACTCGGCGGCCCGGCCGACCTGATCGGCGAAGAACTGCGCGCTGCTGAGCGAGAACACCGGGGCCGCGTCCATCGACAGGTAGCGGTCCAGCGTCGCGGGGTCGCGGCCGGCCTCGTCCAGCGTCCGGTCCATCCGGGCCGACAGCGCCGACACCGTGCCCCACCAGCCCTCCACGTCGTCGGCCTCGGTGCCGGTGGTCACCCAACCCTGACCGAACCGGGCCACCAGCCGCATCGACCGTGGACCGTTCGCGGCCACCACGAACGGCACACGGGGCTGCTGTACGCAGCCGGGATTGTTGCGGGCGTCCACCGCCGAGAACCAGTCCCCACGCCAGGTGGTGCCGTCCTCCCGCAGGATCAGGTCGAGCAGTTCGGTGAACTCGGCGAACCTGTCGACGCGCTGGCGCGGCGGCAGCGTCTCGCCGCCCAGCACCGCCGAGTCGAAGCCGATGCCGCCCGCGCCCAGGCCGAGCAGCAGCCGGCCGCCCGAGACGTCGTCCACAGTGGTGATCTGCCGGGTGAAGGCGGCCGGGTGCCGGAAGTTCGGCGACGCCACGAGCGTGCCCAGCCGGATCCGGGACGTCACAGTGGCGGCGGCGGTCAGCGTGGCCATCGAGTCGAACCACGGGCCGTCGACCAGGTCCCGCCAGCCCAGGTGGTCGTACGTCCAGGCGTGGTCGAAGCCCCACTCGTCGGCCTGCCGCCAGCGACGCTGCGACTGGACCCAACGCTGGTCCGGGAGGATCACGATGCCAATCCGCATGATCGCCAGCCTAGCCGCGTCCGATACACCTGCCTTAGCATCCCGATGATGCGAAGGACGCCGACGGTGGTGCGACAGGCGACCCGGTCCGACGTGCCTGCGCTGGTGGAGTTGCGCCGGGCCAACGCCGAGGCGCACCTCGCGCTGGACCCCGACGTCTACCGGCTGCCGCAGCGCGAGGCAATCGTCAGCCACTTCACCACGGTGCTGGGCGACCGGGCCGGCGGGGACGCCATCCTCGTCGCGGAACACGACGGACAGATCGTCGGGATGGTCGAGGTGCTGCGCCTTCCCGAGCCGCCCGCACATCAGATCCTGCGCCCGCAACCGTCGGCGCAGATCCACACGGTGGTGTCGAGCGCCGCCCGGGGACTCGGGATCGGCTCGGCGCTGCTCGACGCGGCGGCCCGGTGGGCGACCGAGAACGGAATCACGAGCCTGTCGGCAGGCATCCACCACCGCAACGACGGCGCGGTGCGCTTCTACAGTCGCCACGGCTACGCGCCCTCGGGCACCCTGCTCAACAAGCCCTTGTGTGTCCCAGGTCACAATCCTGCACCGTAGGGGCGTCCTGATCGGCTCCGACCTCGTTGCGAGCAGGCACCCGATGGGCGCCGCCCGAGGAGAGGGACGAAGCGACATGACGAAGGTGACCGCACAGCTGTCGGTGTCGGTGGACGGCTTCTACGCCGGCCCGCTGTTCGACGGCGACGGCGACTGGATCGACTCGGCCGAGAGCGCAGCCTTCTTCCGGGTCACCCGCTGGGCGACCGAGGCGATGGCGTGGCGCGAGCGGCTGGGCTTCGCCGGCGGCGAGCAGGACGCCAACTCCGACGTGATGGCCGAGACGTTCGACGCGGCCGGCGCGTACGTCATGGGCCGGCGGATGGCGGACGGTGGTGAGGTGCCCTGGGGCGAGGAGCCGCCGTTCCGCGCGCCGGTCTTCGTCGTCACGCACCGACCCCGCGAGACCCTGCTGCGCGGTGGCGGCACCAGCTTCACCTACGTCACCGACGGCGTGGCCAGCGCCGTCGAACAGGCCCGCGCAGCGGCCGGCGGCAAGAACGTCGCAGTGGCCGGAGGCGGCAGCCTGGTGCGGCAGGTGCTCAAGGCCGGCCTGCTCGACGAGTTGGAACTGCACGTCGTACCGGTGGTGCTCGGCACCGGCCTGCGGCTGTTCGACGCGGACCTCGACCTCGCCGACAAGGAGGCCATCGAACTGACGCCCACCCGGGTCATCCCCACCCCGCAGGTCACCCACATCCGGTACGAGGTGAGCGGTCGCGCCCCGCTCGTGCTCGACGACCGGGGCCGCGGCGGCGGCCCGACGGCGACCGCGAACTGACCCGCGCCTTCATCAGCCTCACGAGGAGCTTTTCATGCCACAACTGTTGCGGGTGCAGTGCTTCAACGTCTCACGGGACGGGTTCGGCACCGGGGAGGGGCAGAGCCTGGAACGGCCCTTCGGCCACGCGGACCCCACCCCGCTGTTCTCCTGGCGGTCCGCCACCGCCAGCTTCGTGTACCGCACCGAGCCGGGCGGCACACGGGGGCTGGACGACTACCTGACCCGCGACGCCGAGTGCAACATCGGCGCGGAGATCATGGGCCGCAACAAGTTCGGCCCCCAGCGTGGCCCCTGGGAGAATCACGAGTGGCAGGGCTGGTGGGGCGACAACCCGCCGTTCCACACGCCGGTCTTCGTGCTCACCCATCACGTACGGCCGTCGTTCAGCCTGTCCGACACCACGTTCCACTTCCTCGACGCCAGCCCCGCCGAGGCGCTGGCCCAGGCCAAGCAGGCGGCGGACGGTCGGGACGTACGCCTCGGCGGCGGGGTGGCCACCATCCGCGAGTTCCTCGAGGCCGACCTGGTCGACACGATGCACATCGCCGTCGCGCCCGTCGACCTCGAGCGCGGCGAGCGCCTGTGGGAAAGCCCCGACGAGCTGCTCGACCGCTTCCACCTGGAGTCGGTGCCCAGCCCCAGCGGAGTCACCCACCTCCTGTTCTGGAGACGGTGACCCGCGTTGTTTCGGGGACGATGACTCCCAGCCGATCTACAGGCGGGACAGCACCAGCAGCCGGTTGCCGTCCGGGTCGGTGACCCGGGCGGACCGCTCGCCCCAGGGCTGGTCGACCGGCTCCTCGGTGACCGTCGCGCCGCCCGCGCGCAGAACGTGCACGGCCGCGTCGCAGTCGTCGGCGTACACGCACAGCTCCCAACGGCGCGACAGGGCAGGATCTCCGGCATGCGGGTCGGCGGCCAGGCCCAGTTCGCTGTTGCCCAGCCGCAGGGCCACGAACTCCGGCTCACCGTCCTCGGGAAACCGGTAGGTCAGCTCGAACCCGAGCACGTCCCGGTAGAACCCGATCAGTCGCGGCAGGTCGGGCGTCGTCACGATGGGGAAAGCCTCGGTGAACACGCGACCACCTCCTGCTCGGACCCTAACGGGTACAACAAGCCGGCCAATCCCCCACCAACGGCTGCCCACCACAGATCTTGGACATTTTCCGTTCTGTCTGAACGGAAACTGTCCAAGATCTGCGGGCTCGCACTGCCGCGCGCTTCCTGAGATCGCTCACGAGCGAGTGCGTGTCCTCGACTCCCGCTACGTTCCGTAGGGCTTGGCGGAGGTCGCGACCCAGAACAGCAACACGATCGACGCGACAACCCCGGCGACCGCGATGAGGACGGTGACCAGGGCCGCGCGAGGCGAGTTGCGTCGGCGCAGTTCCCACGCCGCGGTCAGCTGGAACAGCAACGCGAACATCTCGAAGAAGGCGAGCCAGAGGAAGCCGAAGAGGCTCAGCATCCCCTCGGGGAGGTCGCGGCCCTCAGCCATCTGGATGCCGCCCCAGGCGGCGGCCACCCAACACGGTGCGGCCAGCCCGGCGAGCACGTACACCGCCCGGTAGGAGACAGGGCCGGAACCGTCGGGTGGCACAGCGGGCCAGCGGGGTGTCTGCGACGGAAGCATTCCCGGACGCTAACCGCGCAGCTCTGCCGGGAGAATCGGCCGACGGGGCCGGGGCTCCGCGTCGATGAGTCTTCGACTCAGCGCAGGCGGCCGGGCAGCACGCTCCTCGGCGCGGCCGGCCGCAGCAACGTCGAAGGCCCTGACCGGGACTCGCGTCCTGGTCAGGGCCTTGATCGTGGAGCGGGTGACGGGAATCGAACCCGCACTGTCAGCTTGGGAAGCTGATGTTCTGCCATTGAACTACACCCGCAGGCGGCACCACTGTACCCGAGTCGTCGAACCGGTGCACCCAGCCACCCCTGCGCGCCGGCGGGACGCCCTCGCCTCGGAAGAAGTTTCCTCGCGGCAACATATGGCCATTCTCAAATGCATTGATGGGTTGTAACGTCTGCCACACGTTCCAGCCATGGCGTGACACACCCCCTGCCGCGCCACCAGAAAGAGGTGGGCCCATGGGACTCCGTCCCAACCTGCTGACCCGGCGTGCCGCCGGTGTCGCGTCGACGACCCTCGCGCTGCTGCTCAGCACCGCTGCGGTGGGCGTCGTTCCGGCCGCTTCGGCCTTCTCCGCGGCGCCGGGCGGCGCCTGCGCGGAGCCGGCCGGCAGCCAGGCCAACGCTCGGGTGAAGCCCGGCGCGGCGGCCACGCACGACCCGAACGAGCTGACCGCGAAGCAGGTCCGGGAACGCGACGCCGACCTCGCGGCGGCGCTGCGTGAGCGCGCCAACTTCCGGGCCGGCGCCGGCGCCACGACTCTGGCCACCGTCACCATTCCGGTGGTGGTGCACGTGATCCAGGAGGACAGCACCCGGGCCGGCGGCAACATCCCGGACTCGATGATCACTTCGCAGATCAGCGTGCTCAACCAGGCCTACGCGGGCGGGACCGGCGGCGCTGCAACCGCCTTCGCCTTCCGGCTCGACAAGATCAACCGGGTGACGAACCCGTCCTGGTACCCGATCGTCGACGGCTCGTCGGCGGAGCGGTCGATGAAGTCGTCGCTGCGGGTGGGCGGCAAGAACACGCTCAACATCTACCTCGGTGAGCTGAGCGACGACCTGCTCGGCTGGGCGACCTTCCCGCAGCGGAAGCTGAGCAGCATGGACGGCGTGGTCGTGCTGAACGAGTCCCTGCCGGGTGGCACCTCCACCAACTACAACCAGGGCGACACCGGCACCCACGAGATCGGTCACTGGCTGAACCTCTACCACACCTTCCAGGGTGGCTGCGGCGGCTCCGGTGACGGCGTCAGCGACACCCCGGCCGAGGCGTCGCCGGCGTACCAGTGCCCGACCGGGCGGGACACCTGCTCGGCGACCGGCCTGGACCCGATCACCAACTTCATGGACTACACCTACGACTCGTGCATGTACCAGTTCACCCCGGGGCAGGCGAGCCGCATGCTCACCGCGTGGAACGCGTACCGCGCGGCGTAACTCTCCTCGCGTACACCTGGTGCCGGCTCCGTCACGACGGAGCCGGCACCGGCGTTTTGTGGGACAACAGGGCCGTGGTCAGGCGGCCGTGCACTGGACGTCACGGCTGCGCCGGGCCGGGCGCGTCTGCGGTACGGCGACCGGGGCGGCCGGCGCGGGCGGGGCTTGCGGGTCCAGCCAGACCCGCACGGCCGGACGGCTCGGGGTGACACCCGGGACGCCTGCGGCGTGCTGCTCGCGACGGGTCAACATCGCCACGTCGACGGTGAACTCGAACAGCCGCCAGTCGACCTGCGGCTCGGCCCGGGCGCTCTGCGCCAGTCGGGCCACCCGGACCGGGTCGGTGACCGGCCAGGCGTGGCCCGCCACGTACGCCTCGTCGTCGCTCTCCTCCGGGGGGAACGAGTGCAGCGCGTAGCGGCCGTCCCGTTCGAGGTCGCGGCGCTTCGGCGAGTCGATGATGAAGCAGAAGAGACCCTCGTCGGTGATGACCGGGGAGACCGGATGGACCCGGGGCCCGCCGTCGGCGCGGACCGTGGCCAGGTAGCCGAAGCCCGGCCCGTACTGCTGCAGGAGAACGCGGATCCCGTCGGCGAGGCGGGGCTCGTCGGCGGCGAATTCGGACCAGGAAGCCATGCCGACATTCTATCGAACAACTGTACGAGCAGCGACCTCGACGCGCTGGTCACCGGCACCGAATCCGGCCAGTTCGGCCGACGCGGCTATGGTGGTCCGATGCTGCTCTCCGACCGTGACCTGGTCTCCGAGATCAAGGCCGGCACGCTGGGCCTGGAACCGTTCGAGCCCACCCTGGTCCAACCGTCCAGCATCGACGTACGACTCGACCGGCTGTTCCGGGTCTTCAACAACCATCTCTACACCCACATCGATCCGGCCATGCAGCAGGACGACCTGACCTCGGTGGTCGAGGTGCCCGAGGGCGAACCGTTCGTGCTGCACCCGGGGGAGTTCGTGCTCGCCTCGACGCTGGAAGTGATCTCGCTCGGCGACCAGCTCGCCGGCCGGCTGGAGGGCAAGAGCTCACTGGGCCGACTCGGCCTGCTCACCCACTCCACCGCCGGGTTCATCGACCCGGGCTTCTCCGGTCACGTGACGCTGGAGCTGTCCAACGTGGCGAACCTCCCGATCACCCTCTGGCCGGGCATGAAGATCGGCCAGCTCTGCATCTTCCGGCTCTCCTCGCCGGCCGAGCACCCGTACGGCTCGGTGGTCTACGGCTCGCGCTACCAGGGCCAGCGGGGGCCGACGCCGAGCCGCTCCTGGCAGAACTGGCGTGCCTGGCCGACGCGCTGACGCACGACGAGGGCCCGCCGCGACGAGATCGCGACGGGCCCTCGCTGTGTCCGGCGTCGGTCAGCCGGGACGGCCGTAGCTGTGGATCGGACCGTCGTCGACCTTCTTCATCTTGATGGGCACACCGGCCTGGGAGGCGTGCACCACCCAGCCATTGCCGACGTACATGCCGACGTGGTGGATGTCGCTGTAGTAGAAGACCAGGTCACCGGGGCGCAGATCACCCCTGCTGACGTTCTTGGTCACCCGGCTCTGGGCGGCGGCGTTGTGCGGCAGCGACACACCGGCCTTCGCCCACGCGGCGAGCATCAGCCCGGAGCAGTCGTACGAGTTCGGACCCTCGGCGCCCCACACGTACGGCTTGCCGATCTGGGCGCAGGCGAACTTGACCGCAATGCCCGCGCCGCCGCCGGGGTAGCTGGCCGGGCAGGGCGCCGGACGCAGGGGACCGCCGCCGCCGCTGCCGTACACCTTGAGGCGCAGCTTCTGCAGCCTGTCGATCTCGTCGTTGATCTGCTTCTTCTTCGCCGCCAGCTGCGCTTCGGTCCGGGTCAGCTGGGCCACCATCTCGTCGAGGGGCGCCTTCTGCCGGGCCAGCTCGTCGCGGAGATCGGCGACCTGCCGGACGTCCTGCTGCTGGTTGTGGGCGAACCGGTCGAGCATTTCGAGCTGCCCGACCACCTCGCCGGGCGACCGGCTGCCGAGCATCGTGTTGACCGTCGACAGGTTCTCGCCCATGTACGCGCGCACGGCCAGCGCACTGACCTTGTTCATCGCGGCGTCGACCTGGCGCTCCAGGGGCGCGATGCGGGCGGCGAGCGCGTCGGCCTGCTTGCGCTTGGCGGCCAGGTCCGCGCGGGTGGCGTTGTGCCGTTCGATTACCGGTTCGAGCTTGTTCCAGTCGGCGTCGATCTGGCGCTCGATCTCGGCGACGGACGGGTCCGCGTGGGCCGCCGTGGCGCTGCCGGTCAGGACGACGGCAACGCCGACCAGTGCGGCGAGGGCGGTGGTGAAGCGGGACCAGCGTGGACGCGGCACTGTCGACGTCGGGTCGGCCGGGGCCGACCGTTCGGACGACGGCCGCGGGGCATGGAGGGCCACCGGGGTTCCGTACTCCTTCTTCCCGACCGCCTACCGGGTTAGCTGACGGGTTCGGGCGGGAAGTTGGCGCCCTACCGCATTGGCTGCGGATTCACCCCGGGGGAACCTGGGTCCCCGGCTCGCTCGAACGCGACTCGGCGGTGTCGGTCCGTTACCGCCCGGGATGGGCAGACCTGCTACCGGGCCGACAAATGACCAGAGTAGAGACGGCCGTTACCGATCCGCAACCCGTGCGGCCGTGACACTCCGTACCGATTGGAAGAGATCACCGAGCGTGTGTGAAGGTTTCTTTCGATGCAGTTTGATATATGGAAAGGTATTGACGCGGACTCCCGACCGGCGCGAAGGTGACGACACAGTTACCAGTCAAATCTAGGGGGTTCGATGGAACGTCCAACCCTGTCCGCCGGCCGGCGCGCATCGCTCGCGGTCGCGGTGGTCATCGCCACGGCCGCCGTACCGCTGAGCGCCGGCACCGCCTCCGCAGCACCCTCCGCCGACCGTCAGCAGCAGTACGCCGCCGCGTCGACCGAGTACGGCGTGCCGACCGCCGTGCTGCTGGGGGTCTCCTACCTGGAGTCCCGCTGGGACAGCAACGCCGGCACCCCGAGCACCAGCGGCGGCTACGGACCGATGCACCTGACCGATGCCCGCCACGTGGCCGCCCTACCCGCCCGCGGCCACCACGACGCCGGCGCCGAGGATCCGCGCGGCGACGACTCCCGTGCCGTCCTGGCACCCGCGCCGGCCACGGATCCCGCGCCGCCCACCGCCACGTTGCAGACCGTCGACGCCGCCGCCGCGCTGACCGGGGCCGCCCCCGAGGCGCTGCGCAGCGACCCGACGACAAACATCCGGGGCGGGGCGGCGCTGCTGGCCGCGTACCAACGGGAGGTGGGCGCCCCGGTCGGTGCCGGCACCGACCCCGCCACCTGGTACGGCGCGGTGGCCCGGTACGCCGGCGCGGACAGCGCCGACGCCGCGGCGGCCTTCGCCGACGAGGTCTTCACCACCATCGGCGCCGGCGAGTCCCGCGTGACCGACGACGGCCAGCGGGTGACGTTGCCGGCCCGCGCGGTCCAGCCCCAGCGGTCCTGGTTGGACCGGCTGGGCCTGCGACGACTCGCCCGCCCGGACGGGCTGGAGTGCCCACGGACCGTCTCCTGTGAGTGGATCCCGGCACCCTACGAGGCGTTCGGCGACGGCGACTACGGCAACCACGATCTCTCCGACCGGCCCGCCCGCCAGAAGATCGAGTACATCGTCATCCACGACACCGAGGCGAGTTGGGCGACCACCCTGAAACTCGTCCAGGACCCGACCTACGTGAGCTGGCACTACTCGCTGCGCTCGGTGGACGGGAACATCGCCCAGCACGTCAAGACCAAGGACGTCGCCTGGCACGCCGGCAACTGGTACGTCAACGCGAAGTCGATCGGGCTGGAACACGAGGGCTTCGCCGCGCAGGGCACCTGGTACACCGAGGCGATGTACCGGACCTCGGCGAAGCTCGTCCGGCACCTCGCGCTGCGATACGGCATCCCGCTGGACCGCCAGCACATCATCGGCCACGACAACGTGCCCGGCACCATCGCGTCGACAGTGCGCGGCATGCACTGGGACCCGGGGCCCTACTGGGACTGGACGCACTACTTCGACCTGCTGCACGCGCCGCGCCTGGACACCGGCACCCCGGCCACCGGGCTCGTCCGGATCGACCCCGACTACGCGACCAACCAACCGGCGTTCACCGGTTGCGTCACCCCTGGGACGCCGTGCGCGCCGCGCGGCTCCTCGTCGGTGGTGCTGCACACCGCGCCGTCCGAGGACGCGCCGCTGGTCAACGACATCGCGCTGCGCCCGGACGGCACCCCGAACACGATGGACGTGTCGGACCATGGCGCCCGGGCCTCCGCCGGCCAGACGTACGCCCTGGCCGGACGGCAGGGCGACTGGACGGCCATCTGGTACCTCGGGCAGAAGGCCTGGTTCCACAACCCGGCATCCGCGCCGACCGCCAGCTGGACCGTCGGCGTGGTGGCCGTCCCGAAGCCCGGCCGGGCCACCATCCCGGTCTACGGTCGGGCGTACCCCGAGCAGACCGCCTACCCCGAGGGTGTGCCCTACCAGGCGATCTCACCACTGCAGTACACGCTGGCCGCCGGTCAGCGGTACGCCGTCGGCGCGGTGCTGGCCGGTGAGTACTACCGGGCCAGCACGTTCGACGGCTCCTCGCCCGGCGACTGGACGGTGATCCGGGGCAAGAACCGGTACGTGCAGATCCAGTTCGGCCACCGCATCATGTACGTCGACCTCGCCGACGTGCAGCTCCTGCCGTCCCCGGTGGGCGCACCCCGCTGACGACGACGAACGACGAGGGCCCCCGGTCATCCGACCGGGGGCCCTCGTGACGTCAGCTGGATCAGCCGGGTCGGCGGAACCCGGCGATGGGCATGGTGTTGATGCTGGAGACCTGCACCGGTTTGCCGGCACGAGGCGCGTGCACCATCAGGTTGTTACCCAGATACAGCCCGACATGACTCAGGCCGGAGAAGAAGAAGATCAGGTCGCCGGGGCGGGCGTCGGCACGCGACACGGCCTTGCCCTCGTTCCACTGGTCACCCGTGTGGTGGGTGAGGTAGATCCCGGCCGACTTGTAGGCGTACTGGGTCAGCCCCGAGCAGTCGAACGAGTTCGGGCCGGTGGCGCCCCAGACGTACGGGTCGCCGACCTGCTGGCAGGCCGTCTTGATCGCCTTCTGGGCGGCGACGGCGAGCACACCGTTGATGGTCGGGCAGCCGACGGTCTTGACAGTGGTCTTGGGCATCGACGCCTCGAGCTTCTTGATCTCGGCGTCGATCTGCTTCTTCTTGGCCGCCAGCTCGTTCTGCTGCCGGGTCTGGGTGGCGATCAGCGCGTCGAGCTTCTGCTTCTCGCCGTCGTACTTGGCCCGCACAGCCAGCACGCCCTCGACCTGCTTGCGCTCCTGCGCGGCCAGCCGGTCGAGGAGGGTGAGCTGCTCGGTGAGCGTGTCCGGCTTGGCGCTGACGAGCAGCGCGCCGATCTCCTGCGAGGGGCCCGACATGTAGTAGCGGGACGCGAGGTCACCGACCCGGTTGAGCGCCAACTCGCTCTGCAGGGCCAGCGGCTCGATCTTCTTCTGCAGGTCGGACGACTTCTTCCGGTTGACCTTCAGCTGCGCCCGGACCTTGTTGTACTGCTCGATGGTGGGCTCCAACTGCTCCCACTTCTTGTCGATCTGCGCCTCGATCTCGTCGACCGTGGGCTCGGCCTGAGCCGGCACGGCGAGCATTCCGGCGCCGACCGCGGCAGCGGCGACCAGCACGAGCAGACGGTGGGCGACCCGACGCAGACCGCCCGGCCGAACGGGCAGTCCCGGGGCGTGACGATGAGGGGGCATGGTTGCCACCGGCACCGACTCCTTTGCAACCGACCGCCGGGCGCCTCGCGTGAGGGAAGGGCCGAGGCAGACGACCCACAGCGGTCGGTGCCCCACATTAGGGAAGCGGTGGGCCGGAATCAAGGCGAGCCGAGTCACCGTCACTGTCACGCAACCGCTTGCACACCAAGGGTGTTCGTCAATTACCCAACGATTGCAGTCAATACGTCGTCGAGCGTGACCACTCCGAGCGGACGCCTACCGTCGCTGACCAGCACCATGTGCCGCCGTTCGCGGCGCATGGCCAGCAGCAGATCCGCCAGCGTACGTTCCGGCGGCACCACCGCCAGCGGTCGGTACACCTGGGCCGGCACCGGTGCCCGACGACCCTGCCCGGCGTACCCGAGCACGTCCTTGACGTGCACGAAACCCAGCACACGTCGGGTGGACCGCTGCACCACCGGGAACCGGGACCGGCCGGTCCGGGTCGCCAGCACCTCCAGCGACGCCGGGGAGACGTCCTCGGCCACCGTGACCACCGTCGACCACGGCTGCAACGCGTCCGCCGCCGTCCGGCTGTGCAGGGCCAGGGCCCCGGTGATGCGGGCGTGCTCCTCGGCGTCGAGCAGCCCTTCGGTACGCGCCTGCGACACCAACCCGGCCAATTCCTCGGCGGTGAACACCGTCTTCACGGCCTCGGTCGCCTCGATCCGCCAGAACGCCAGCACCCGGCGGGCCGCCCACTTCATCGCCAGCAGCAACGGCTTGGTGGCCACGCAGAAAGCCAGCATGGCCGGGCCCAGCCAGAGCGCGGAGACCTCCGGACCGGCCAGCGTGATGTTCTTCGGCACCATCTCGCCGACCACCGTGTGCAGGAAGACGACGACGCCGAGCGCCAGCACGAACGCCACCGGATGCACCGCGCGCTCGGGCAGGCCGACGGCGTGGAACGGCGACTCCAGCAGATGAGCCAGCGCCGGCTCGGCGATCGCGCCCAGGCCCAGCGAGCAGACCGTGATGCCGAGCTGCGCGCCAGCGATCATCAGCGGGATCTGGTTCATCGCCGACAACGCCCAGCGGGCCCGCTTCGAGCTGGCCGCCAGCGGCTCGATCACCGTCCGCCGCGACGCGATCAGCGCGAACTCGCTGCCCACGAAGAACCCGTTGCCGAGCAGCAGCAGCACTGTCACCAGCAGCTCAGTCATCGGCGTCCGGCTCCGCCGGGCGCAGCACCCGGACCTGCTCGATCCGGTGCCGCTCCACCTCCACCACTGTGAACTCCCAGCCGTCCGCGTCGACTGTCTCGCCCGCCAGCGGGATGTGCCCCAGTTGCGCCATCAGGAAGCCGGCCAACGTCTCGTACGGCCCCTCGGGCAGCCGGAAGCCCGTCTGCTCGGCCAGCTCGTCGGAGCGCAGCACCCCGTCCACCAGCACCGTGCGCTCCCCACCCGGCACGGTCAGCTCGACCGGCCCGGTGTCGTCCACACTTGCCGGGTCGAACTCGTCGGCGATCTCCCCGACCAGCTCCTCGACCAGGTCCTCGATCGTGACCACGCCGTCCGTGCCGCCGTACTCGTCGACCACGATGGCCAGGTCGGCCCCGGCCGCCTTCAACGCCGCCAGCACGCCGTCCAGGTCCAGGCTCTCCGGAACGTACACCGGCTCCCGGGCCACCGATCCGACGATCGTCGACGCCCGCGCGGCCAGCGGCACGCCCAGCGCGTCCGGCACGCCGGCCACACCGGTGACCAGGTCCAGGGTCTCCTCGTACACCGGGAAGCGGGTCCGTCCGGTCCGCCGGGACTCTTCGAGCAGCTCGGCCACGGTGGCGGTGGCACGCAGCGCCACCACGTCGACCCGCGGGGTCATCGCCTCGGCCGCCCGTTTGTCGCCGAACCGGATGGTGCGGCGCAGCAGCATCGCCGTGTCCGGGGGCAGCGCGCCCGCGCGGGCCGAGATGGCGGCGAGCAGGCCCAGCTCCTCCGGCGAGCGGGCGCTGGCCAGTTCCTCCTGCGGCTCCACGCCGAGCGCCCGGACCAGCCGGTTCGCCGAACCGTTCAGGCCCCGGATCACCCAGCCGAACGTCCGGGAGAAGGTGTGCATCGGCCCGGCGGTGGCCAGCGCGGCGGGCATCGGTTGGGCGAGCGCCGCGTTCTTGGGCACCAGCTCGCCGAAGAGCATGGAGATGAGCGTGGCCAGGGCCAGCGCCAGGAACGGGGTGAAACGCTCGGTGCTGTCCCCGGCGATTGGGCGTAGCAGCGGGGTGAAGATCCGGGCCAGGGCGGGCTCGGCCAGGTAGCCGGTGAGCAGCGCGGTGATGGTGATGCCGAGCTGCGCCCCGGAGAGCTGGAAGGACAGCTCACGCAGCGCGGTGCGGACCGTCAGGGCGGCCTGGTCGCCAGCGGCGGCGCGGCGGTCGATCTCCGCCCGGTCGACCGTGACCAGGGCGAACTCGGCCGCGACGAAGAACGCGTTGCCCGCGGTCAGGGCTATGAAGCCGACCAGGGGCAACAGCGTCATCAAGAGCAGGCCGTCGATGTCGCCTCACCTCGGCGAGATTCTTGCACGACGGCGGCGGCCCCCGGAGGGGCCACCGCCGTCGATGTTCAGATCCCGGGTGTACGCGTCTCAGCCGGCGACCGGCGCGGACTCCTTGTCGCCCCGCGGCTGCTCCGGCTTGACCGAGCGCAGCAGCACGCTCGCCACGTCGATCACCTCGACCTGTTCGCCGGCACCCTTGCCGTTGACCCCGTCGTTGAGCATCGTCGAGCAGAACGGGCAGCCGACGGCGACGGTCTTCGCCCCGGTGGCCATGGCCTCCTCGACCCGGTCGACGTTGATCCGCTTGCCGATCTTCTCCTCCATCCACATGCGGGCGCCGCCGGCGCCGCAGCAGAAGGAGCGCTCGCTGTTGCGCGGCATCTCGGTGATCTCGCCCTCGATGGCGTCGCCGAGGACCTCGCGAGGGGCCGCGAAGATCCGGTTGTGCCGGCCCAGGTAGCAGGGGTCGTGGTACGTCACGCCGCCGTCGACGGGCTGCACCGGCGTCAGCTTGCCGGTGGACACCAGGTGGGCCAGCAGCTGGGTGTGGTGGACCACCTCGAACTCGCCGCCGAGCTGGCCGTACTCGTTGCCCAGGGTGTTGAAGCAGTGCGGACAGGTCGCGACGATCTTGCGCTTGGCCTTCTCCCGGCCCTCGAACGCCTCGTTCAGCGTCTCCACGTTCTGCTGGGCGAGCATCTGGAAGACGAACTCGTTGCCGATCCGTCGCGCCGGGTCGCCGGAGCAGGTCTCGCCCTCGCCCAGGATCGCGAACTTCACGCCGGCCTCGTTGAGCAGCGTGGCCACGGCCCGGGTGGTCTTCTTGGCGCGGTCCTCGAACGCGCCGGCGCAGCCGACCCAGAACAGGTACTCGAAGTCGTCCACCTCGCCGACCCGGGGCACCTCGAAGTCCAGGCCCTTGGTCCAGTCCTCGCGGGTGTTCTGCGGGGCGCCCCACGGGTTGCCCTTGTTCTCCAGGTTGCGCAGCATCACGCCGGCCTCGGAGGGGAAGCTCGACTCGATCAGCACCTGGTAGCGGCGCATGTCGACGATGTGGTCGACGTGCTCGATGTCCACCGGGCACTGCTCGACGCAGGCGCCGCAGGTGGTGCACGACCAGAGCACGTCCGGGTCGATGATCCCGCCCTCCTCGGCGGTGCCGATCAACGGCTTGTCGCCCTCGGCCAGCGACAGCACGTCCAGGTGCGCGAGCTGCGCCTGGGTGGCCTTCTCCTCGCCGGTCAGGTCCTTGCCGCCACCGGCGAGCAGGTAGGGCGCCTTGGCGTACGCGTGGTCGCGCAGGCTCAGCACGAGCAGCTTGGGCGACAGCGGCTTGCCGGTGTTCCAGGCCGGGCACTGCGACTGGCAGCGACCGCACTCGGTGCAGGTGCTGAAGTCCAGCAGGCCCTTCCAGGTGAACTGCTCGACGTGGGCGACGCCGAACTGGTCCTTCTCCGGGTCCGCCTCCTCGAAGTCGAGCGGCTTGCCCTGGCTCGTCATCGGGCGCAGCGCGCCGAGGCCGGAACCGGCCGGCTTGGTCGGCTCGCGCTTGAAGAAGATGTTGGGGAACGCCAGGAAGCGGTGCCAGGCGACACCCATTGTGACGTTCAGGGAGATGACGATCAGCCAGGTCATCGAAATGGCGATCTTGATGAGCGCGGCGACGCTCGCCCCGTCCGACCAGTCGGGCAGCACCGCGCCGACCGCGTGACTGACCGGGGTGGCCCAGAACGGGTACTCGAAGTGGTCGGTGGCGACCTTGAAGCCGCGGATCAGCAGGCCGAAGATCAGGACCAGCAGCACGATCCACTCGACGAAGTAGCCCTGCCACATGGTCGAGCCGGTGAACCGGGACCGCCCGCCCAGCCGGTTCGGCCGGTTGCGCAGCCGGATCGCCATCAGCACCAGGATGCCGACCAGGCCCAGCACGGTGATGATCTCGGTGGCCAACCCGAAGATCGTCCAGTGCCCGATGATCGGCAGGCCGCCGGTCGGGGTGACCACCTCGAAGTACGCCTCGAGCACCAGCAGCGACAGCACGATGAAGCCGACCATCACGAACCAGTGCGCGGCACCCACCACGCCCCACTTGAGCATGCGGGTGTGACCAGCGGTCTCCACCAGCATCGTCTTCGTGCGGGCGCCCTTGTCGGCGAACCGCTCCGGAGCGGGTTGCCCCAGCCGGATGACGGCCGTCATCTTCATGACCGCGCGCACCGCCAGCCACACCGCCACGGCGGTGATGCCGGCCGCGAGGATCGTGGTGACGATCTGGACGCTGCCCATCGAGTTGGCCTCCCCGGTCTGCTGCCTGTCGAGCGGTTCAGCAACCGGGACCGGAGCAGGACGAAGCCGGCGTCGCGCCGCTTGCACACCTGCGACCGGACCGGTCGATGACCTCGCTCCGCTCGGTCATGCAGTGCAGCCTACGCGCAAGGTTACCCAGCGGTAACGTGAGTCATCTCGCAGTAGGCCACGCTGCCTGCGGACACCATAGGGTGCCCGGCCCGGTCCCGCCGGGCAGGGGCGTGGCGGGTGACCTGGATCCTTCGTCGCGGCGACGCCCCCGGGCCAGGCCCAGCGTCAGCCGGAGAGGCTCAGCGCCAGCGCGAGAGCAGCACCAGCGACGCGACCATCGCGCCGAAGCCGACCGCGAGGTTCCAGTACTGCCACGAGGCGACCGGGTACTCCTGCTCGGAGAGGTAGTAGACGACCAGCCAGCCGATGCCCGCGACGATCAGGGCGACAGCGGTGATCGGCAGCCACACCGGGCTAGGCTTGCGCGACGCCGCCGTCGTCGTCGGACGGACGTCCGTCGGCGGGGTGTACACCTTCTTCTTGCGGACCTGAGACTTGGGCACGGCGCTCTCCAGAGGGGGTGACGACCTCGTCCGGCCTGACAACCGGACGCGGAGGCGACGGTTCATGGCCAATAATGTTCGACAGCTAGCGTAGTCCGGAACGGCCGCCTGGACCACGAATGGGGTCAGGCAGGTACATGGAGTGACCGAAAAGGGCGGGACTGTTCGCATCACCGGCCCGGCCGGCACGAACCGATCCCCGACACGCGGAAGGAACGCTCGGTGGAGTACACATCCGGCGCCGCCTCCTGGCAGAAGGCCCTCCGACGGGCCGTCGCCGGGCTGCTGCCCCGGCGGCCACGCCAACGGCGACCAGGCTGGTCGATCGGGGTGCCCCTGATCGCCGCCGCGGCGGGGCTGCTCTTCACCACCACCGCGACCACGGCGGGCGGCACCGCTCTCCGCGAGGACCGGCGGCCCCAGCTCAACCAGCTCATCGAGGAGCGCGAGCAGCAGGTCGAGGCGAGCGAACGCCGCGCTGCCACCCTGCGCGACGAGGTCCAGCAACGCACCGACACGCTCGCCGGCTCGGACGCCCCGATCAAGGCCCAGCAGGCCCGCGCCCAGGGCAGCCTCAAGGCGGCCGGGTTCACCGCCGTCACCGGCACGGCCGTGACAGTCGAGCTGAACGACGCGCCCCAGCACGACGACGAGGCACACTCCGACGCCACCAACGACGACCTGGTCGTGCACCAGGGCGACGTACAGGCCGTGGTCAACGCGCTCTGGGCGGGTGGAGCGGAGGCCATGTCAATCATGAACGTCCGCGTGCTCGCAACCAGCGCGGTACGCTGCGTCGGTAACACCCTGCTGCTCCATGGGCGGGTGTACTCCCCACCGTTCAAGATCGTAGCAATCGGCGATCCCGCTGCCCTCCAGCAGGCCCTCGCCAGCTCTGAGGGAGTCCGGTTGTTCAAGGACGCAGTCGACGACTATCAACTCGGCTACAAGGAGTCCGTCTCCACGGTGACCATCAAGGCCTTCGAGGACTCGACCGCGCTGCGCTCGGCGACGGTGCCCAGGTGAGCAGCCCGGAAGACCGCCGCGACGGGCGACACCGGGACCAGGCGGACGACGCGACCGCCTTCCTGCCCAAGGTCGACCGACCTGAGCCGACGCCGGAGCAGCCCGAGCCGACGTCGGGCCGGTCCCGGACCGGCAACTGGCCCGAGCCCGTGCTGCCCAGCCGGCCACGGGCACCGCGTCCGGCGGCAGCTCCCGAGCCGCCGAGCGCCGCCGGCCCACCCCCGGCCGACGGCCTCGTAGCGCCGGTCCGTCCCGGCTCCGGTCCGCGCGCCGACCACCCGGTCGCGCCCAGCGCCGGCCGG
>NZ_MUZA01000007.1 GCF_021442385.1 Micromonospora sp. MH99 | reverse complement strand
CTCGACAGCGCGGCAGGTCGCCGTGCCGTTGTGCCGATCAGCGCCGCAGGCCGCGGCGCCGAGTTGCTGCCGTGCTGCCGGGCCGCCGTGCTGCCGGGCCGCCGTGCTGCCGTGCTGCCGTGCTGCCGGACCGTCCAGCGCCGCCGTGCCACCGGGCGACCGTGCTGCCGTGCCGCCGGCCCGCCGTGCCGAGTTGCCGCTTTGTGGCAGCGATGAGCTGCCGCGCAGTGCCGCGCAGTGCCGCGCAGTGCTGCGGGGTGCTGCGGGCATTGCGTGGGGGAGGTGCGGGTGTTGCGGGTGCCGCACTGTCGCGCGTCGCTGCGAGGGGTGATCCCGCCGCACCGCTGCCGGTGCGGCGGGACCACTCGGTCAGTGGCAGGCGCCGGTGCCGCTGTCGTTGTAGGTCTGACCGGCGACCGGCACGAACTGCCAGTCGTAGCTGCCGGAGTGCAGGGTGAACTTCAGGACCCCGAACGCCGAGCTGTTGCGGGCCTCGCTGTTGGGCTGGATGGTGCCGAAGCCGTAGTGGTCGGCGCCGCCCATCCCGGCCACGAAGCTGCGCATCCCGCGGCTGGCGTCGTAGCCACCGGACGGGTTCATCGGGCCGAACCGCTCGTACACGTGGTTGTGGCCCCAGACCACGACGTCGGCGTTGTAGTCGTAGAGCGCCTGGTACAGCGGGCGCGTCGAGGTCGACGGCGCGTGGTTGGAGCTGGACGTGAACAGCGGGTGATGCCAGTACGCCAACGTGCACGGCTTGCTGCTGGCCGCCAGGTCGGCACGCAGCCACTGCTCCTGCGTCGACCCGGCCGACATGCTGATGTTCGAGTTCAGCGACACGATGTGCCAGTTGCCGAGGTCGAAGGAGTAGTACCCGCGGCCGCTCGGGCCGGCGGACGTGCCGAAGTAGTTGTAGTAGCCGGTCGCGCCGGACGTGTTGTAGTCGTGGTTTCCCGGTGACGGGCGGGTGCGCGCCTTGTGCCGGCCCCAGGTGGGCTCGTAGTAGCTGGCGAACTGGGACGCGGTGCCACTGTCGTAGACGTTGTCGCCGGTCGTGAAGACGGTGCCGGAGATGCCGTCGAGCAGCGCGGCCGTGGCGGTGTCACCGGAGCCGGAGGTGGCGATGTCACCGGCCCCGACGAGGACCGGATCGCCTGACGGAGGTGTCGTGGTGCCCGTCGTGACCACCAGCTGCGGAGCGTCGCCTCCACTCTCGCGCGTGTCGTAGTAGGCGCCGTCGCCGCTGGTCGAGGTCGCGCCGAAGCTGAAGGTGCCGTTGCCGGTGACCGCGGAGGTGACGTCGACCTCGTACCAGGTGTTGCCGGCGACCGCGCCGAGCGACCCGAGGGTGGCGCCGTCGATCGTCGGCTGGTTGCTCCAGGTCGTGCCGGTCTCCGACCAGGTGGTGTTGGACATCGTCCGGAACGTGCCGCCGGCGTCGCTACCGCTGTTGCCGCTGATCGTGCGCAGCCGCAGCTTGGCGCTGGTCACCGTGCCGCTGACACCGCTCACCGTGAAGCGCAGGAACATCCGCCGTGCGGGTGAGTTGTCGACCACGACCTGCGTGGACGTGCCGTAGTTGGTGGACGCCGTGTCGCTCTGGACGTAGGTGTCGGCGACCGGCGTGAACGTCACGCTCGCCGCGGAGGCCGTGCCCGAGCCGGTCAGGACGACGGCGGCGGTGGCGGCGACGAGCACCGCGACAGTCCCGATCGTGACCGGTGGGCGGGCGATTCGAATGTCCATCCAGGACCCCTTCGTTGCGGGTGGAAAGCGCAAGGAATGTAGGAAGGTCGATGAACCGGCGGACTGCCGCCAGGTGAACAGTACGCTCAAGCAGCGAAACATCTCGATGTTTGTCCGATGTTCACCCGCCGCATGCCTGTCCGCCCCTCGCGGTCCCTTGTGACGCCCCCGATCGGATCGTCACGATGGCTGACCGTCGCCCACGATCAGAGGAGATGCACGTGTACCTGTCGTCCGTCTCCCGGCCGGTCAGCGACCCGCCCGACGCCGGGCCACGACGCCGCCGGCTCGCGCTGGTCAGCGGCAACGTGGTCGCGCTCGGCACGGTCAGCCTGATCACCGACATCTCGGCCGAGATGGTGGCCGCCGTCCTCCCGCTCTACCTGGTGCTGGGCCTGCAACTCAGCCCGGTGGCCTTCGGCGTGCTCGACGGGGTCCACACGGGCGCCACCGCGCTGCTGCGGGTCGTCGGCGGCTTCGTCGCCGACCGGTTCCGCCGACGCAAACTGGTCGCCGGCGTCGGCTACGCGCTCTCCGCCGTCGCCAAGCTCGGCCTGCTGCTCGCCGGCCGGTCGGTGCCGGCGATCGGCGCCGTCATCACCGTCGACCGGCTCGGCAAGGGTGTGCGCAGCGCGCCCCGCGACGCGCTCATCACGCTCTCCACCCCGCCCGAGGCACTGGGCCGTGCGTTCGGGGTGCACCGGGCGATGGACAGCGTCGGGGCGTTCCTCGGGCCGCTCGCCGCGTTCGCCGTCCTGCTGGTCGTCGGGCAGTCGTACGACGCGGTCTTCGTCACCAGCTTCTGCCTCGCCGCCCTGGCCGTCGTCGTACTCGTGCTGTTCGTCCGGGAGCGACCGACCGGCACGGCGGCCGACGGGCCGGACGAACCCCGGGTCTCGGTCCGCGAGGCGTTCGGCCTGCTGCGCAGCCGGCCCACCCGTCGGCTGCTGCTGGCCGCGACGATGCTCGGCCTGGCCACCATCGGCGACGGCTTCGTCTACCTGGTGCTCCAGCGCCGGGAGGACCTTGGTCTGCGGTGGTTCCCGCTGCTGGCCGTGGGCACCAGCCTGGCCTACCTGGTGCTCGCCGCGCCGCTCGGTGTGCTCGCCGACCGGATCGGGCGGTTGCCGGTGGTGGTGGGCGGCTACGTGGCCCTCGGCGCGACCTACCTGCTGCTGTCCGGGCCGGCGCACGGCTGGCCGGCGCTCGCGCTGACACTCGCGCTGTACGGCGCGTTCTACGCGGCCACCGACGGCGTCCTCATCGCGCTCGCCGGACCGGTGCTGCCACCACGGCTGCGGACCACCGGGATCGCCCTGGTCCAGACCGGGCAGGCGCTGGCGTACCTCGTCTCGTCGGTCCTGTTCGGGCTGGCCTGGCAGGCGTGGGGGCCGCAGACGGCGGTCCGGGTGGCGGCGGTGGCAGTCGTCGGCGTCCTGGTCGTCACCGTCCTTCTGCTGGCCTCCCCGTTCCGCCCCGCTCCTCGGAAGGTGTCCCCATGAGCGCGATGTCGACCCGGGCCAAGCTCGGGGTGGTGGCCGCCAGCGCGGTCCTGTTGGCCAGCGTGGCGGCCGGCTACGCCGCCATCGCCGCCGAGCCGGCCCGGACCCCACCGCCGGCCGCCGCCGGGGACCAGGCTGTCACCCTGGCGCCGGGACCGCGCCTCCTGGCCATCACCGACCGGTACGTCTCCAGCGTCGCGACCGCCGATCCCGCCGGGCCGCGTACCGTCTCGGGTCTGGAATGCCTGCGGGTGTACGCGGCGGCCGGCACCGGCGTCTGCCTGCGGCCCGAGACCGCATGGTCGTACCAGGTCGTGGTGCTCGACGCGGCGCTGCACCAGAAGCGGACGCTCAGCGTGCCCGGCCTGCCCAACCGGGCCCGGGTCTCGGCCTCCGGCCGGATGGTCTCCTGGACGACGTTCGTCGGGGGCGACTCCTACACGGCGAGTGGCTTCTCCACCCGCACCGGCATCCTCGACACCGTCACCGGCGCCACCGTGACGTCGCTGGAGGAGTTCGCGATCACGCGGGACGGCCGCGGCTACCGCAGCCCCGACGTCAACTACTGGGGCGTCACCTTCACCGCCGACGACAACCACTTCTACGCGACAATGGCCACCGGCGGTGAGCGGTATCTGGTGCGCGGCGACGTGGCCGCCCGGACCGTCGAGACGATGCGGACGAACGTGGAGTGTCCGTCGCTGTCGCCCGACGGCACCCGGATCGCCTTCAAGGAGGCGATCGACGCCGACCCGACGAAGGGCTGGCGGCTGTCCGTCCTCGACCTGGCGTCCGGACGGGTCACCGCGACGGCGGAGACCACGAGCGTCGACGATCAGGCGGCCTGGCTCGACGACGCCACATTGGCCTACACACTGCGCCAGAGCGACGGTCGCCCCGACGTGTTCAGCGTCCCGGCCGACGGGTCCGGTACGCCGAGGCTGCTCATCCCCGGCGCCGAGTCGCCGTCGCCGCTGACCTGACGGCCCGGCCGCGAACCTCGGGCGGCCAGGACACCTGACCGCCATGCCGCGGTAAACGTTCCGTCACCTTGGCTTCCACGCCACAGCCTTCGCCATTCATCGACGGCCCCGAGGGTATTGACCATGACAGGGCTGAGCCGTCGCATCATCGTCCTCAGTGGACTCGCTGCCGTCGCCGCCGCGTTGACACCCGGGCAGGGTGCCCGCGCCGCGGTGCCGTACCCCTTCAAACTCGGTGTGGCGTCAGGCGACCCGGCCCCCGACAGCGTGGTCCTGTGGACCCGGCTGGCACCCTCGCCGCTCAACGCCGACGGGCAGGGCGGCATGGCCAACGCCGACGTGACTGTCGAGTGGCAGGTGTCCACGACGGACCGCTTCTCGTCACTTGTCGCGTCCGGATCGGTGGTCGCCCGCTACGCCGACGCCCACTCGGTGCACGTCGTCGCGGGCGGCCTCGCCGCCGACTCCGACTACCACTACCGGTTCCGGGCCCAGGGGCAGATCTCCCCGGTGGGACGTACGCGAACGGCGCCCGCCCCGGGCACCTTCGGCCGCGACCTGGTCATGGCGTTCGCGTCCTGCGCCCACTACGAGGCCGGCTACTACACCGCCTACCGGCGGATGGCCGAGGAGAACCCGGGTCTGATCCTGCACCTCGGCGACTACATCTACGAGGGCGGCGTCAACACCGCCGCGGTACGCCAGCACGTCGGCGCGGAGATCGTGTCGCTGGCCGACTACCGCCGCCGGTACGCCCTCTACAAGTCCGACCCGGACCTGCAGGCGGCGCACGCTGCCGCGCCCTGGCTCGTCGTGCCGGACGACCACGAGGTGGAGAACAACTACGCGAACATGGTCCGCGCCGACAGCAGCCCGACGCTGACCGAGGCCCAGTGGACCGCCCGGCGCACCGCCGCGTACCGGGCCTACTACGAGAACATGCCGCTGCGGCCGGCCTCCGCGCCGAGCGGCAACAGCATCCCGCTCTACCGACGGGTCCGCTGGGGGCAGCTCGCCACCTTCCACATGCTCGACACCCGGCAGTTCCGCGACGACCAGGCCTGCGGTGACGGCTGGAAGGTCTGCGCGGACGCCGACCTGACCTCCCGGTCGCTGACCGGCGCGACCCAGGAAGCGTGGCTGCTCGACGGGCTGGCCCAGCACTACGGCACCTGGGACATCCTCGGCCAGCAGGTGTTCTTCGCCCGCCAGTTCGAGGCGAGCGGGGCCGCGAGCATGGACGCCTGGGACGGCTACCGGGCCTCCCGCAGCCGCATCCAGACCGGCTGGCAGCAGCGTGGGGTGCGCAACCCGCTCGTCCTCACCGGGGACGTGCACAGGTCCTGGGCCAACGAGCTGAAGGCCGACTACGCCAACCCGTCGTCGGCCACGATCGGCGCCGAACTGGTCTGCACGTCGATCACCTCGACCGGCAACGGCACCGGCAGCACGACCATCCCGAACGCGGCCACCAACCCGCACCTGAAGTTCTACTCCGACCGGCGCGGCTACGTCCGTACCACGATCGGTCGCAGCCAGGTCCGCGCGGACTTCCGGGCGGTCAACACGGTGACCGAGCACGACGCGCCCGCGTCGACGGTGCGCTCGTTCGTCATCCTCGACGGCCAGCCCGGCCTGCAGGCCGGGTAGAAGGAGCACCCCATGACCGCACTCACGACGCTGCTCGCCGCGTCCCTGCTGGCCCCGACCGTCGTGGCGCCCGCCCCGACCGCCATGACCGCCGAGGCGATCACCTGGACCACCGCCAACAGCGTGGCGACCGGCGACCAGGACCTGCCCGCCATCGCCATGAACCGCAACGGTCAGGTCGCGGTCGCCTGGGAGGACGACCGGGACAGCACCGCCCCCGAGGACGACACCCACAGCGAGATCTACGTGCGCCTGTTCCGCGACGGCACACCCGGCTACGAGCTGAAGCTCTCCACCGGCGGCACCAGCGGGGCCGCCTGGCGGCACATCAGCCCGGACGTCGGCATCGACGACCGGGGCAACGCCGTGGTCGTCTGGGCCGCCGACGGTGACGGCAACGGCGTCTACAACATCCAGTACCGGGTGGTGTCACCTGCCGGTGCGATCCTCGGCTCGGGGCAGGCCAACGCCAGCGACGCCGGGCAGCAGATCTGGCCGAAGGTGGCCCTCGACCCCGATGGCGCCCCCACCACCGCCGGCGTCGGCTTCACAGTCGTCTGGGAGGACGTGCAGGGCACCGCTGGAGCCACAGTCAAGGCCGCCGGCTTCACCGCCGCCACCACCAGGGCGTACGAGGTGACGGCCTCGCAGACGACCGGCTCGCACCATCGCCCCGACGTGGCGGTGTCCGCATCCGGCGAGGCGCTGGTGGTGTGGGACGAGGACGCCGACGCCAACGGCTCGTACAACATCGGGTTGACCCGGCTGGCCCGGTCGAACGGCGCGGTGGTGCTGTCCCGGCGCACGGCCAACGCCCAGAGCGGCGGGCAGCAGCAGCGGGCGTCGGTCGCGGCGACGTTCGCCGGTGACTTCACCGTCGGCTGGGAGTCGGACCACACCGGCACCCGGGGCGTGTGGGCGCGCTCGTTCACCGCTGCCGGCGCCGCCCGTCACGGCGAGGTCCAGGTGTCCACCGGGACCGGGGCCGTCGCCCCCGGAGTGGGCATCGACGACGAGGACGACGTGGTGGTGGGCTGGACGGTGTCCGGCGCCAACCCGGACGTTTGGGCGCGCGGCCTCAATCCCGACGGCACGTCCACGGGTCGGCTGCCGGCGCAGGCGCTGAGCCAGACCACGACGGGTCGGCAGGAACACCTGGCCGTCG
This sequence comes from Micromonospora sp. MH99, assembly GCF_021442385.1. Classification (GTDB taxonomy): domain Bacteria; phylum Actinomycetota; class Actinomycetes; order Mycobacteriales; family Micromonosporaceae; genus Micromonospora. Next base: position 153,063 of record NZ_MUZA01000007.1, on the reverse strand, counting down.
CCGCGTCCCCGTGGGGCGAGGTGAGTCTCTGCTACACGGACGACAACGACGGCAACGCCTTCGACCAGGTGCTCCTCGGTCTCGGGGCGACCAACTCCACCTGGCTGATGACCGCCGACGAGCTGCGTCAGCGCAAGGCGCGGGCCGCCGCCCGGGTGAACTGAGCCGCCCGGGCCTGTTTACCGCGCGTGGTCGGGCTCGCCGCCAGGGCTGGCCACCCCGTCGTCTCCACCGGGGGACGACGGGTTGGCCAGCGCGCGCAGAGTGATCGTCTGGTCGGTGTGGTCGACCTCGAACAACGTCCCGGCCGGGAAGGCAGCCGACGTCTCGGGCGGCAACTGGATCGTGCCGTCACCTGCCACCACGGCGAAGTCCCGGCCGTCACGCCCTTCGGCGCCGACCCGGCCGTCGCGGATGGTGACCGCCCGGCCCAGCCGGGCACCCACCTCGCCGTCGTGGGTCACCACGACCACTGTGGTGCCCCGCTCGGCGTTGACCGTGGCCAGCGCCGCGAGCACGTCGTCGCGACCGGCCACGTCGAGCTGGCTCGTGGGCTCGTCGACCAGGAGCAGGCCGGGCCCGGCGGCGAGCCCCTGCGCCAGAGCGGCCCGCTGGCGCTGCCCGGGGGTCAGGTCGCTCACCCGCCGCGCGCCTGCGCCGGCGAGACCGACCAGTTCCAGGATCGCCTCCGGTGGGTCGAGCCGACGTCCGGCGAGGCGTGCCGCGGGTCGCTGCGCCAACCAGATGTTGCGGGACAGCGACAGGTACGGCAGCAGGTTGCGTTCGGCGCCCTGGAGCACCGTGCCGACAGTTGCCCCGCGCAGGGCGGCCAGGCCCCTGGCCGAGAGTCGGGACAGCTCGTGGTCGCCCACGTGGACCCGCCCTGCGGAGGGTTGCATGAGCCCACCGAGGATCGCCACCAGCGTGGACTTGCCGGAGCCGGACGGGCCCACAAGCGCGAGCATCTCGCCGGCCGCGATGGTCAGGTCCACGCCGGAGAGGGCGACGACGTCGCCGGTGGCGGTGGGGTAGATGTGGATCAGCCGGTGACAGGTGACTGCCACACCCCCGGCCGGCTCGGCGGCGGTCTCCGGAGCGTCCTGCCGCGCGGCGGTCATCGACCGCTCCGGCGGCGCACCGAGGCGGCGACGATCCGGCCGAGCACGAGCGCCGTGAGGGCGAACAGGATGACGGCCGGCACCGCGAACAACAGCAGCCGGCCGACGTCCGGCCACTCGGGTAGCGGGACCGGTGAGCGGCCGTCACTGAACAGACGCTGCCCGCCCCGGGTGAGGGGCCAGATCATCAGGGTGACGAGTGCGCCCGACCCCACCGCGAACACGACAGGCCACCCGTAACCGCCACGCACGGTGCGTGGCGGCAACCCCTGCCGGCGCAGATCCACCAGCATGGCCACCCGGGCGCGGTGGTCGGCGGAGGCCGTCGCCACCATGCCAGCCGCTCCGATCAGCACCCCGGCCAGCGCGGCGAACACGTTGAAGCGCAGGGCCAACGCCGCCCCCTGCCGATCGAAACCCTGTCGTACCTGGGTGATCGTCCGGTCACTCCGCACGACCAGGCCCTGTGCGCGAAGCCGGTCGAGGATGTCCGGGGGAGCCGAACGCGCCAACCAGACCTCCTCGCTGCCGTTCTGACTCGCGACGGCGAGTCGGTCCGCGTACTCCAGGTCGACGATGAGACCGGCCCCACCGAGCCGCGGCAGGCGGTCGACCAGACCGCGAACCCAACCGTTGCTCGGTGTCCCGTCGACACCGTCGTACGGGTGAAGGCCGCCGAGCATCGTCCCCTTCGACCGGGTCAGGTAGCCGGGCAGCGGGAACGGCGAATCGAGCACAGCGACACCGGCCGGCCTCGCCCGCCGGCCTTCGCTGACATCGAGGACCAACGCGGCTTTCGCTCCGCTCGCGACGCTGAGCGACGTGTCATCCGTATCGAGCAGCCGCCACCGTTGCAGATCGGCGAACTGTGCGCCGGTCAGCACGACCGACTCGCCCCGGCCGTCGGCGTCGGCCGTGCGCAGCTCCTCGAACTGGACCTTGAGCGGTCGTTCCACCACGGGAGCGTCGATTTCGATCTTGACCAGCCGACATTCCTGCGCGCACTCCGGCACCTGGAGGTCGTAGTTGTTCCGGCCGGGCCCGATGTCGGGGCGGGCAAGGACCACCCGGGTGCCGCTGCGTCCGGAGATCGTGATCGCGAGGCGGACTCGATACGCGCCGAAGATCTCGGCGTCGAAGTCGGCGGAGAGCGCCATGATGAGCTGGCGACCTCGCAGCCGCACAGGTGTCCCCGGTGCGGGCGGGTGGATGTCTCGGGCGATGTCCGCCAGGGGCGTGCCGTAGGCCGGATGCGACGCGGCCACCGTCGCCAGTCGACCGGAGTCCACTGCCAACAGCGGTGTACTGGACGCGGCTGACGAACCCGACACCACTGCGGCCATCGCGAATCTGCCCTCGGGATCAACCGCCCGCACGGCGGTCAGCAGGTGTGACCGCGACGTCGCGTCCACCTCGACGACGCGGGGCGCGCCGACCTCGACGACGGCCCGGTCGCGGTAGGCGGCCGAGGCGACCTCACTCGTCGCGACGGTGAAGGCGAGCATCGCGACGGCCACGGTGAGCAGGGCGATCAGGGGCCGGAAGCGTGGTTGCCGGGCCACCTGCACCAGTGCGAGGCCGACAGCCGTCCGGCCGCGCGCGAGCAGCGCCGCACCCACCGCGGCCCCGGCAAGCATCGCGACCCGCGCCAGCAGCACACCTGCGGCGAGCGCTCCGGCGATCGGCGCCACCAGCGCCAGGCCACTGGGCGATCCGCCGGAGCGCAACTGCACCACGGCGGCCACGGCGATGGACACCGCTACGACGTCGCCGATGGTCGCGCGCCACCCCCGTACCCGTGCCGGCACCCGGCGCAGCAGGTCGACGACCGGCGCGGACATCATCCGGGCCTGGGCCAGCAGCACCGCGGCGAGCGCGCCGACGGCGCCGATGGTGGCGAATCCGATGGTGGTCCGGTCCACCGTGACGTCGGCGTGCGCCGGGAGAGTGTGCGCGGCGAGCAGGGTGGCAGCGCCCAGACCGGCCAGGCAGCCGAGGGGGATCGCGACCAGAACGGGTACGGCGTGCTCACCGATCGCCAGTGCCCACAGTCGTCGACGCTGCACGCCGCGGAGCAGGAGGAGGCCCTGCTCCGGTCGCCGCTGGTCCGCCGCCGAACCGACAGCGACGAAGAGGACGAGCCAGCAGAGCAGGACGAGCAGCCCCGCGCCCAGCGCCACGCCGTCGGCCAGTTGCCCGCGTTGCAGGGTGACGCGATCCAGCAGACTGGGCAGGCTGGTGCCGGCTCCGTAACCCGCTCGGCCCCCGTCGCGCTTGAGCACCGCGAGCGTCGCCTGCAGGTCCGCCACCGATCGGCCGTCCAACAACCGCTCGGTGGCGTAGAGATCGGCGGTCGACCGGGACAGGATCACCTCATCGTCAACGAGGGGTGCGGACTCGGCGGTGAAGATGGAGTCCTCGGCGCTACCCGGGATCGGCCCGCTGGGCGAGTCCGCAGCGGGTGGCCGGATGAACTCCGCGCCGAGCCAGAACGGATCCTTCACGTCCAGCGGTTGGTAGACGCCGACCACCCGCACCGGCACCTTGCCGAACGTGAACTGATCCCCGACGGCGACCCCGAGCCGCTCCGCGGTGTGCGTGCTGACCATGACCTCGGGGACCTGACCCCTCGGGATGGCCCGGGGGCAGGCGCCGGTCACGGCGACCCGTTCGCAGATCCCCGCCCGATAGGTCAGGTTCGACGTGACAGTGCCGGCGCGGCCGGCGGCGACACCGCCGCTCTGGGCGCCCAGGACGACGTCGAACCCGGCCGGCGTCAACCCCCGGACCTCGCCGGCGAACACCGACCTGCTGGGATCGCCGGGCATCCCCGGATATTCGACGGGCTCGGCCAGTCGCACCAGGAGTTCGTTCGGCGGCGCGGTGGACAGTTCGTAGCGCCACAGGGCCTGCCCTGCCGCGGCGGTGTAGCTCGGTGCGGCCGCGGCGGCGGCACTCGCGAGCAACGCGAGCAGGAGCACGGCGGTGGCCTGCGCCCGGCGGGCCGCGAGCGCTGCCCAGATGATGGTCAGCATTGACGGCGATGGTATCGGCGAAGCCCTGCCGTCACTGTCCCCTGCGGGTGGACCGAGACCTGCCGGTTACGGAACGTTCCTCAATCGCGGACGATCTCGGCCCTGCCCTCGACGAGGTGAAGCTCCGCCTCGCAGGCGGCGGCCACCTCCGGGTCGTGGGTGGCGAACACGACTGCCGCACCCCGGCGTGCCTCGTCGTGCAGCAGATCCAGCACCCGTTGCCGATTGCCCGCGTCCAGTTCGCTTGTCACCTCGTCGGCCAGCAGCACGCCGCCGCGCAGCGCCAGGCCGCGAGCGATGGCCGTACGCTGCTGCTGGCCGCCGGACAGCTCCTCGACCAGTTGGTCGGCCTGGCCGGAGAGGCCCAGCCGATCCAACATCGCGGCGGTCTGCTGGCGGGCCTCCGGCGCTGCCACGCCGCTGGCGACCAGTGCGACCTGCAGGTTCTCGGTCGCGGTCAGGATCGGGGCCAGACCGTTGTCCTGCGGGACGAGGACGATGCGGTGCGCGACCCCGTGATCGCGGTCGCGGAGCGCCTGCCCGTCGACAGTCACGGTGCCCTCTCGGGGGCGCAGCAGGCCGGCCATCGTGTTGAGCAGGGTGGTCTTGCCGGCACCCGACGAACCGGTCAACGCCAGCACCCGACCCGGACGGACCGTCACCGACACGTCCCGCAGGACGGCGGGCGTGTCGCCGTAGCCGACCGACACCCTGTGCAGAGTCAACATCCGCGCTCGTCCCCTTCCGGTACCGGCGTTCCGCACAGTGCCACGGCCGTCCCGATGGCGCAATCCTCGTCCGCGGGCGGCGCGCGGTCCGGCGGCGGCCGGCGCGGCGGGAATCCAGGGATGTAGAAAACCTTCGATGTGCTCGTTGACTTCGACGATTTGCTACATAACAATCAGCGTCAATATCGACGGTTGTCTCTCGGTTGTCATCCCTGAAGGAGACACCCGCGGCGGAAACCGACGGCCCGGAACCACATCCGAGAGTGAGGCCACGATGAGACACGGTCGACGACTGGTCGGCGGCGCAGCCGCGACCCTGTTGCTGGTCACGAGCCTGATCGGGGCGGCCCCCAGCGCCGTCGCCGCGGCCGTCACCCCCGCGCTCACCGACGCGGTGACCGCCAAGCTGCTCGGTTCCGCCGAGCTGTCCACGGCCGGCGCGCGGCCCGACACGCGGATCACCGTCAGCCGCACCAGCGGCCGGTGGGCGTTCGGCACCGCCGTCGCTCTCGCGCCCCGACAGGAGGACGCCCACCCGACCGGGTCGATCTTCATCGCCCGGTCCGGGGCCGCCGGCTGGCGGATCGCCTTCGACGGCGAGGCCGCCTTCGGTGAACTGGCCGCCGAGTCGCCACTGGTGACCAGCCAGGAGAGGGACGTGCTCACCACCACGCCGACCCCGATGTACGCGGGCGGCGACTACCGGACCGGGATGGCCCTGCCGTTCGGTGTGGGCCAGACGTGGACGCTCACCAGCGGCCCGCACGGCTGGGGCGGAACGGAGTCCCCGTACAGCTCGGTCGACCTGGCCGGCGGCGACCAGGTGGTCCGCGCCGCCCGGGCCGGCACGGCGTACACGATGTGTCAGGGGTGGATCCGGGTCATCCACGACCGGGGCTACTCGACCGACTACTACCACCTGTGGAACAGCATCTCCGTCAACGGCGCCGGCGTCGGCCAGGGCGCCGTGCTGGGCAACACCGGCACCGACGTGACCTGCGGTGGGGCCGCCTACGGCCGGCACGTCCACTTCGGGCTGCGGCAGAACAGCGCGTACGTGCCGATCGCCGGCCACGACATCGGCAAGTGGGTGCTGGCCAGCAGCGGCACCGCGTACCAGGGCGGGGCGCGGCACGGCTCGGCCTATGCCGGTGTCGGCGGTGGCCTCTACAACTACGGTGCGCTCGGCTTCAACCAGGGCGTTGTCGACGCGAACGGCGGTGGGGTGCTGACTCGCCGGGCCGGTCCGGGGACCGGCTACGGCTCGCTCGGCTCGGTGGCCGACGGCGCCACGGTCACCATCTCCTGCTCCGCCAACGGCACCTCGCACACCGGGCGGTACGGCACCACCGCGCTCTGGAACCGGTTGAGCGACGGCAGTTGGGTGTCCGACGCCTACCTGTCCACTGGTGTGAACGGTCCGATCAACGGCTGGTGCTGACGGTTCGACCCCTGCGGTTGGCGGCCCACCGGCCGCCAACCGCAGCTACCGGAAGGAGTGCCCATGTCCGTTCGCACCTCCCACCGAGGCCGGCTCCTGCTCACCCTGACCACCGCCCTGACCAGCGTCGTCGCGGTCGCGTCACCGGCCGCCGCCGACCCCGGCGCGGCGTCGGTCGCCCCGCTGACCGCCGCGTTCGACACCGCCGCCGTGCGGTACGACGTTCCCCGCGACCTGCTGGTGGCCCTCGGGTACGCCGAGTCGCGGCTGGACCCGCGCGCGGGCACGGCGAGCACGTCCGGCGGGTACGGGCTCATGCACCTGGCCGCCAACCGCACCCTGGACGAGGCGGTCACCCTCACCCGACTCGGTCCGGGCGTGCTCCGCACCGAACCCGCGGCGAACGTCCTCGGGGCGGCAGCCGTGCTGCGCTCGTACGCCGATCAGGCCGGCCTCACCGCCACGGCCCGCGACGACGTGAACCTGTGGTACGCGCCGGTCGTCCGGTACGGCGGCGCCAGCGACCCGTCGGTCGCCCGGCTCTACGCGGACACCGTCTACGACCTGCTGCGCGTCGGATTCGCCGCGACGCGCGGCGAGGCGGTGGCCGGCCGGCCGGTCGCGCCGCGTCGGGGCGCCCTGGAGCGGGCCGCGGTGCTCGGCGGGGTCGGCACCCTCAGCACCGACTACGGGCCGGCGGCGTGGGCGCCGGCCAGCACGAGCAACTACACGGTGGCCAGCCGGCCGGGCAGCCACCCCGTCGACCGCGTCGTCATCCACCTGGCGCAGGGCTCGTACGCCGGGACTGTCAGCTGGTTCCAGAACCCGGCCGCCCAGGCCAGCGCGCACTACACGGTCCGATCCTCGGACGGCGCGGTCACCCAGTCGGTGCGGGAGAAGGACATCGCCTGGCACGCCGGCAACTGGACCTACAACACCCAGTCGATCGGGATCGAGCACGAGGGGTACGTCGACAATCCGGCCTGGTTCACCGACGCCATGTACCGCGGGTCGGCCGCGCTGACCCGCAGCCTCACCACCAGGTACGGCATCCCCAGGGACCGGGCGCACATCATCGGCCACGTCGAGGTGCCCGGCGCCACCCACACCGACCCCGGCCCGAACTGGAACTGGACCTACTACCTGCAACTGGTGAACGGGATCACCGGCATCGGCTCGGGCACGGTGACCACCAGCGCGAGCACCCTGAACGTGCGCTCCGGCCCGGGAGCCAGCTATCCGGTCGTCGGCTCGGTCGCCGACGGCGCCACGGTGTCCGTCTACTGCCAGGCCGTCGGCAGCACGGTCACCGGCCCGTACGGCACCACCTCCGTCTGGGACCGGATCGGCACGAACCGCTACGTGTCCGACGCGTACCTGCTCACCGGCTACGACGGGTACATCCCGAACGTGCCGCGTTGTTGAGGTAGCGGCGTCGTCGCTCAGGAGGTGGTCGGTGCGCCGAAGAGCAGGTCCAGGTGGGCGTCCAAGGCGTCCAGGGCCTGCTCGGCGGTGTACTGGCCACCGAGCAGGTACACGCCCAGCCCCTCCATCAGCGCCAGCAGGCCGGCCGCCGCGGCCGCGTCGTTGCTGGGCAGGACGCTGGCGATGAACGCGGCGAGCTGCGCGGTGTCCTCGCGGAGGCTGGCCGCGGCCGACGGTCGCACCGCCGTGTACGCGAGGAACGCGAGCGCCACCCGACCGTCGTCGCGGGTGTGCTCGTCGAGCGGCAGGAGCGCGGCGATCATCGTGCGCAGCAGCAGCCGGGGGGAGGGGTTCTCGCCCAGGCCCGCCACCGCGTCGGCGACCCGGACCTGACTGCGCTCGCGGACCACGCTCAACGCGAACGCCATCATCTCGTCCTTGGTGCGGAAGTAGTGCTGGACCATCCCGGCGGACACGCCCGCCTCGGTGGCCACGTGACGCAGGCTGACCGCCTCCAGGCCCTGATCGGCGGCGACCCGCATCAACGCGTCCGCGATGAGGGTGCGTCGCTGCTGGTGATCGACCTTCCTGGGCATGACCTCGATCGTTTCACAGTGGGTCGTTGGCACACCCCGACGACGCTAGTGGCGGGCGGTGTCGCCCGCGGGTGTGCCCCGGGCGCTGCGCAGCAGTCCGTCGGGGTCGTCGGCGTACAGCCGCAGCTCGTCCATCGGCGCCGACCGGCCCGTGGGCAGGTCGAACGTCGTCGGCCGGCGTAGCAGGACGTCGATGCTCGTCTGGCTGCCGACCGAGAGGTGCAGGACGCGGCGGTCACCCTCCTGCTCGATCTGGACGGACCTGCTGGACGGCAGTGAGCGGTGGCGCTTGCGCAGCGCCTCGACGTCCGTCCAGGGGATCCAGATGTCGATGCCCGAGTTGACCCGCACCCGCAGACCCCTGTCACCCACGACGTGGGGATGGATGGTCATGCCGGCCCAGAGGCCGAGCATCCAGAGCACGCCCCAGACGCCCAGGCCGAGCACGATCCAGCGGGCCGGCCGCCACGGCACCACGTGGGTGACGATCAGGTCGAAGATCGGGATCTCGACCACCGACAGGGCGATGAAGATGCCGAGGATCGGCTTGACCACGCCGAGGTAGCCGAACGGCTCGTCGCCGGGCCCCAACGGCAGTGGACGGCGCCGTGCCCACAGGTAGAGGCTGCGCCACATCGCGGCCTCGGCCACCGCCGCCCGGCGCACCAGCGGTCCCACTCTCGCGCTGGTCGGCGTCCTCGTGCCGGTCATGGTCGCCTCCCGCAATGGTTCCAATGCAAGTGCATTGCAAAGACGATAACGCTTTTACGATTCGACTGCAACGCGAAGCGGGGCCACCCATGGCCGGAGCGTTGCCGGCGTCTGCCATGCTCGGGCCGGTGACGACCGGCCGCCCGACCCCAGCCCGCAGCCACCGCCGCAGCCGCCGAGGGGCGATCCCCGTGCTTCTCGCGCTCGTCGTCGCGGCGGCCGTGGCCGGCGTCGCCGTGGTGGTCGTGCCGCTGCTGCGCCCGGCCGGTCCCCGCCCGCTCTTTCAGATGCCGGTCGCCTGCGGCGAGACGTGGCAGCTCAGCACCTACCCCGGGCACGACGACTTCGACGTCGACCTGTTCCCCATCGAGGGCGAGGCGTGGGGGCGTCCGGTGCTCGCGTCCTACGGCGGCACGGTCACCGTGGCGGGCATCAACGGTTCGCTGGGTGGCCGTACGCCGGAGAATCCGCAAGGCCCACGCGGTCGCGGTGGTGGCTACTGGGTGAAGATCGATCACGGCGGCAAGTGGGAGACGCAGTACCTGCACATGCTCGAACCGCCACTGGTCAAGGTCGGGCAGAAGGTCGCCCAGGGTGAGCAGATCGGAAAGCTCGGCAGCACGGGGGACTCCGGCGCTCCGCACCTGCACTACGAGCAGCGACGCGGCTGGGACAAGGTCGAGACCCACTTCGGCGGCACGCCGTCGGGCATCACCACGGACGAACGCGAACAGATACTCCGGCGGGTGAGCGACAACTGCCCGACCGTCTCCTGAGGACCGCGGTTTACCCGGCACGGCTCGGGGCACTGATCCTGGTGACAGTTCAGACGCAGGGGAGGAGTTGGCGATGGCCAAGGGTGACGTCGACACGTACCAGGAAGACGGGCAGTGGAAGAACCGTCCGGAGGGTAACGACCGGGCCAGCAGCACGCACGACTCCAAGGCCGACGCGCAGGCGCAGGGGCGCGACATGGCAGCCGACCGGGGCGTCGAGCATGTGATCAAGAAGCAGGACGGCACGATCGGTGAGAAGAACACGTACCCGCGCAGCCGCGACCCACGGGAGATCGCGGGCTGACCGCCGCACCGCCTGCGGACCGACCTCTTCGGCTTGACCGAGGAGGTCGGTCCGCTTTGCGCGCGTCGTCCCCAGCTTTATCGCCGTCCACCGCAGGTGGGTGATTTGGGGGGATATAGTCCACTTCGGGGCTGAAGTGAAAGCTGGGAGTGGACATGACGTTTCGGGGTCGGCGGCGTCGTCCCGTGAGCGCTGCGGCTCTGGTGGTCGCCGTCACCGCGGGAACCCTCGCGCTCGCACCGCCTTCCGCGTGGGCGGTCGGGTCGGTCCTGTTCGACCAACCGTTCCACAACAACACCGCGAACGGCATCGGCCCCGTGACGGTGCCGGGCGTCCCCACCCCCACCGCGACCAACACCGCCTGCCTGAGCGCGGCCGGCAACTCGACAAACGGCCCCCTGCTGAGCTGCACCACGTCCACCGACCCGCAGGGCGCGGGCAAGCTGCGCCTCACCCCGGCCACGGCTACCCGCCAGGGCGGGGTGTTCGGCGCGGTGAGCGTGCCCACCTCGCAGGGCCTGCACGTCTCGTTCAACACCTACCAGTACGGCGGCTCCAGCCCGGGAGCGGACGGCATGGCGTTCGCGCTGGCCGCCGTCGATCCGGCCAACCCGCTGTCCCCGGCGGTCATCGGCCAGCCGGGCGGATCCCTCGGCTACTCGGCGGCGTTCAACGGCGCCTCGGTGGGTCTGTCCAACGGCTACCTGGGCGTCGGGCTGGACGTCTTCGGCAACTTCAGCAACAGCCTCTACCAGGGCTCCGGCTGCACGAATCCGCCGTACATCTCCACCACCAACAATCGGGTGCCCGGCCAGGTCGTGATCCGCGGGCCGGGCCGTAACGGTGTCGGCTACTGCGCGATCAACAGCACCGCCACCACCACCTCGTCGCCCCCGCTGACGCTGCGTGCCACCACCCGCGCCGCCTCGGTGGTGCCGGTCGAGGTGGTCGCCAACACGACCTCGTCCCCGTACACGACCGACACCGGGATCACCGTGCCGGCCGGTGAGTACCGGGTGCGGTTCACACCGATCGGAGGATCGGCGCGGACGCTGGCCGGGAGCCTCCCGGTCGTGTCGCCGAGCCTGTACCCGTCACCGACCTGGCTCAACGCCAGCGGCTTTCCCCGGCAACTCGCCTTCGGCTGGGTGGGCTCGACCGGCTCGGTCACCGACTTCCACGAGCTCGACAACGCCCGCGCGGTCACCTTCAACCCGGTGCCGGACCTGAACGTGTCGCAGGCCAGCGCGGTCGGCCCGAGCCCGCAGCCCGGCGATCCCGTCACCTACTCGATCACCGCGGGGGTCGACGCCGGGGCCACCGAGACGGCGCCGATCTCGGTCACCCAGACCGTGCCCACAGGTGTCGTGCCGCGCGGGGCGTTCGGCTCCGGCTGGGTCTGCGGCGCACCATCCGGGCAGACCATCAGCTGCACCAACAGCAACGGTCCGTTCCCCGGCGGGACCTCGCTGCCGCCGATCACAGTTGCCGCGACCGTGACCGGAACCGGGGTGACGCCGGCGCTGATCCAGACCGCCACGGTGGCGACCTCGTCCTCGATCGACGCCAACCCGGGCTACTCCTCCGCCACCACGCCCGTCGCGCCGGCCACCGCACCGAGCGGCGTGACCGTCACCCCGGCGCAGAGTTCGATCGCCGGGGGCATCGCGGTCACCGTCGGCGGAAGCGGCCTCACCGCAGCGACCGCGATCACCATCGGCACGGCCGCCGAACAGCAGGCCGGTACGTCGGTGCTGCTGCTGCCGTGCACGTCCGGCCCGGCCGCCGGCTGCTTCACCGTGAACTCCGACGGCACAATCGGCATCTCCTCCATGCCCGCCCGCTCCAGCGCCGCCACGGTCACCGTCAGCGTCGTCACCCGCGGCTCCGCGGGATCGGCCAGCTACGTCTACGCGTCCGCGCCCGGCACTCCCGCCACACCCACTGCGGTCGCGGGCATCACCAGCGCCACCGTGAGCTGGACCGCGCCGGCGAGCAACGGAAGCCCGATCACGACGTACCTGATCACCCCGATCCGGGACGGCGTCAACCAGCCGACCCTCTCCTTCGACGCCTCCACCACCAGCCGCACCGTGACCGGGCTGACCGCCGGCTCGTCGTACGCCTTCCGCGTGGCGGCGGTGAACGCGTACGGCACCGGCGCGGCCAGTCCGGCCTCGGCGGCGGTCGTCCCGTACACCCTGCCGGGCGCACCGACGATCACCTCGGTCACCGCGGGGACCACCGCGGCCACGCTGAGCTGGACGACCCCGGCCAACGGCGGTTCGCCGATCACCGGTTACACGGTCACGCCGTACCTCAACGGTGTGGCGCAGACGCCGCAGACCTTCACCGGGACCGCCACGACCCAGACCGTCACCGGACTGACCGGCGGCGCGACGTACACCTTCCGGGTGGCCGCGATCAACGCGGCGGGCACCGGCGGGCAGTCGGCAGCGTCCGCGGCGGTGACGGTCAACCCGCCGCCGACGCTGACCTTCGCGCCGCCGCCGCCCGGCAAGGCGTACGTGCCGTACCAGTACCAGCTCACCGTGGCTGGCGGAACGAGCCCCTTCGTCTGGTCGGTGAGCGCCGGGAGCCTGCCCGCCGGGCTGACCCTCGACCCGTTCAGCGGTCTGCTCTCCGGCACGCCCACCGCGTCCGGGACGTTCCCGTTCACGGTGCGGGTGACCGACTCGGACAACCAGTCGGCCACCCGACCTGTCGACCTGGTCATCAACCCGCTCGGCGGGCTCTCCATCAGCGTCCCGGCGATCTCCCCGCTCGGCACCGTCACGTCGGACGCGACAGGCGTCTCGGGGCAGCTCGGCCCGGTGACCGTGAGCGACGACCGCGGTCCCTTCTCCGGACGGTGGGTCAGCGTCGTCTCGACCACGAACTTCACCACGGGGTCCGGCTCGGGTGGCGAGACCATCCCGAGCAGCAGCGTCACGTACGCCTCCGGTGCGGCCCTCGCCACCACCGGCGACGGAACCTTCCTCCCGCAGCCCGGCGCGGTGCTGGACACCCCGCGTACGGCCGCCGGGTGGTCCGGCCGAAGCGGCGACCCGAACTCCGCCACCTGGAACCCGACGCTGCTGGTTGCGCTCCCGCCCGGGCTGGTGGTCGGCGACTACACGGCGGTCGTGACGCACTCGGTCATCTAGCACCGGGCGCCGCCGCCACCAGGGGCCACCGACCTGCGCAACGACGCTGCCCGGCCCTTCCCGAGAGGGAAGGGTCGGGCAGTCGTCGGAGGGTGGGGGACCTCAGGCCAGGCGGGTTCGTTGCCGGCGCACGAGATACCAACCACCGACGGTGATCAGCACCAACAGTGCGATCCCGCCGCCCGCGTACGGCAGCAGGCCGGGCCCCGCGGACGTCGAGACGGCCATCGGCGCCGCGACGGGCAGGACGACCGTCCCGGTCGCGGTGCGTTCCACAGTGCCGCTGGCGAGCTGTGCCCGCACGTCCCAGGTCCCCGCGGGGAGGTCCTGATTGACGTCGATCCGGACCTGGCCGGTCTCGCCGGGCAAGATGGTCACGCCGTTGGTCACCTTGAACGGCCCGGCCCGGACCGCCGCCTTGCTCAGCGTCAGGGTTCCGGTCATGTCCAGGGCGCGGCGACCGGTGTTGGTTACCTGCGCGGTGACCACGGGAAACTTCCCGATACCGGGCTCCGCGGCGAGCGCGCCGATGCGGAAGTCCGTCGGCGGCTCACCGCCCGGGCCGATGTCGAGGTAGACCCGGATGCCCACCCGGTGGATCTGGGTGACATTGCCGGTGCGTTCCTTCGCGCTGGTGACCTGCGCCCAGATCGCGGCGTACCGTTCGCTCTCGGACGCCTTCCTCGGCACGGCGATCTCGACCCCGACCGGCCGGCGTTCGCCCGGGTCCAGCTCCATCCTGGCGGTTTCCAGTCGGATCCAGCCACTGAGCTCGTTGCCCGTGCGGCCGTCGGGCACGGTGAAGGCGTTGTTCTCGATCGACGCCCCGCCGGAGTAGAACTCGATCTTCTGCGTCTCGTCCGAGGTGTTCTGCACCTCGACCCGGCGTTCGATGGTCGTCCCCGGCTTCAGGTGGTCCACGATGTAGACCTGCGCGCGGGGATCCTGCGCCCGACTCGCGGGAATGTCCAGCATGCGAATGCTGATCGCGGCGTCGTCGGCGGGATCCTGTCGGTGCTCCCGCACGGCAGCGGCTGGCGCCGCCGGAACCCCGAGCGCCACGAGGGCGACCGAGGCCAGCAGCGCCAGCCGGCCGAGCGGCTCAGAACACCGAATGTGTCACCGTCCCGGTGTAGACACCCTGGACGGTGCCGACCGGTACGTTCACCACCAGCGTCGGGTTCCAGGTGGCGAAGTTGTTGCCCGTGCCGCCGGTGTGGGTCATCGCCGTCTGCGGGACGTTGATGATCACCTGCTGGGCCGAGGTCGGCTGACCGGGCGTGAAGGTGCCGCCGCCGGCCGTGGCCGTCGCGGGGCCCGACCAGTACTGGACGTTGATGTTCGGGATCGTCTCTCCCGAGGTGCCGCCACCGGTGACGAAGTCGGTGGAGATGACGGTGGCGGTCCAGTTGGGGGTGAGCGACCCCCGCTGGTCCAGCACCGTGACCGGCCCGAGCTGACCTGAGACGCTCGAGCCTTCCACGCCGTGCCCGATGTTCGCCGTCGCGGGCACCGTGATCGAGAGGCCACCGGCGGCGTCGACGGTGAGGGTGACGACCGTTTCGCCGGTCGTGTCGGCGGCGGCCGGCGCTGCGAGAGCGAGGGCGGCGGCGATGCCGGCCACGCCCGCCAGAAGTTTCCTGCGCATCAAGTCTCCTTCGTCCTGAATCGCCCATGGGATGCGGTTCAGAGCGTATCTACGCAAAAACCCCGAAAACCGGCAAAAGCCTCAACATCACCCGGGACACGCCTGTGACCTGGCCTTTTGTCGCGGTCAGGCCGGCACCACGTACGGGAACGTGTCGGCGCGGGCGGCCTTCGTGACCTCGGGCGTGAGGCCCGAGGTGGTGCCGGTGTTGAGGACCAGGGAGAACATCACCTCGGGCGCGTTGTCGGCCATGGTGCGGCCGTTGTGGACCGCGAAGCCGTAGTTGGCTGCCGTGCCGACCGTGTACGACAGCACATCGGGGTAGAGCACCCGGGCGACGCTCCAGCCGTACGCCTGCGGGTCCGGCGCGGTGCCGTTCGCGGCGACGACCCCGGCGACGGCCTTGGCGATCTCCTCCCCGTCCTCGGACAGGTCCTGGCTGGGGTGCCGGACGTTCGCCGGGTCGGAGAAGTCGGTGTCGTGGGGCCAGAAGACGGGCCACATCATGGGGTGGCCCGCACGGTTGATCTGCCGCCATCCGCCCGCGTCGGTGGCCAGCAGGGTCCGGCACCAGACGCCGATCTCGGTGCCCTCGCGCAGCAGCGGCTCGTCGTGCGAGACCTCCAGGACTATCGACTCGACGGTGGTGCCGGCGAAGCTGTTCTTGGCCTGGTCCGCCCGCCACGCCGAGCGGTCCACCCGTGCGCCGTTCTTGACCGCGCCGTTGATCGTGGCGAGCTCGTCGAGGTCGATGTAGAACGGGTCGGTGATCCGGCCCGCCCAGATCCGGACGCGCTGCCCGGTCGTCACCTCGCCGGTCCTGCCCTGGGCGATGGGGGTTCCCATGGCGGCGTCGTCGCGGGCGTCCGCGCCGGTGAGTTCGTACAGCTCCAGGGTCTGCGTGGCGTTGCCGTCCGGCTCGCCGAAGGCGAATCGGTAGGTCAGCTCCTCCATGTCGGAGCCGTTGAAGTGAATCTTGAACTCGTAGCGGGCCTCGGCGTGGAAGCCGCGCTTGATGTCGGCCCTGGTCACCGAGCTGTTGACGTCCATGATGAACACGGTGGCGCGGTCGCCATTGAAGACGAACAGGTCGTCGATGTAGAGCTGGCCGCCCTGGGCGGCGAGGGGGGTGTCAAGGTGGTGCGACATGGGCTCACTCCCGTAACGGCTATATTCGGATTAAAACGAACATAGCGGGCGGGATGCGGCTGCCCGGTCCATCGACCGAATCAGGCCGGGCTGGTGAACGCTGCTGTCGCACGCGGCGGTGGGCCGTCCGGAGCGGTTCCCGGACGACCCACCGCTGGTGCCGGCCTCGTCAGAAGCGGGACCACTTCTGGTTGGCCGCGCCGAGGCAGTCCCACAGGTGCAGCTTGCCGCCGTTGTTGGGGTTGGCCTCCCGCACGTCCACGCACTTGTTGGCGCTGAGATTGACCAGGTCGCCCGCGCCGTTGAGCGTGAAGCGCTGGGCCGGATTGCCGTTGCAGCTGACCAGGTTGACCTCGGTGCCGTTGGCGGTGCCGGCCCAGGCCGGGTCCATGCACTTGCCCATCGCGCGGACGGTGCCGTCGGAGGCGAACGTCCACGCCTGCGCCGCGGTCGTGTTGCAGTCCCAGATCTGCAGCTTGGCCCCCTCGACCGGGTTGGCGCTCGGGATGTCGATGCAGCGCCCGCTCTGCGCCCCCCTGATCCGGGTGGTGCCGGGCGCCGGGTCGCCGCCGCCGGAGGTGTAGCTCGACACCCGGACGTAGTCGACGAGCATCTGCTGCGGGAACTGCGTGGAGCCGTCCGGGTAGCCGGGCCAGTTACCGCCGACCGCCACGTTGAGGATCATGAAGAACGGGTGGTCGAACACCCACCGGTTCCCGCCGAGCCGGGCGGGATCGACCCGGTGGTACTGCACCCCGTCCAGGTACCAGGTGATCGCGTTCGGCTCCCAGTCCACCCGGTAGTCGTGGAAGCCGTCGGCGAGCGGGCTGCCGATCGTCCGGCTGCCGGTGATGCCGCCGCTGCCGGAGTAGCCGGGCCCGTGCACCGTGCCGTAGACGGTGTTCGGCTCCCGGCCGATGTTCTCCATGACGTCGATCTCGCCGGCGTCGGGCCACCCGCCGCCGGTGCCGAGCATCCAGAACGCCGGCCAGATGCCCTGGCCGCGCGGAATCTTGATGCGGGCCTCGAAGCGGCCGTACGTCTGGGTGAAGGTCGCCGCGCTCAGCAGCCGGGCCGAGGTGTACTCGCAGCGACCGTAGTGGCACTGGTAGTTGGCCGGGTTCTCCCGGCGGGCGGTGATGACGAGGTTGCCCTGGCCGTCGTGCACCGCGTTGCTGGTGCTGTTGGTGTAGTACTGCCGCTCGTTGTTGCCCCAGCCGCCACCGCCGATGTCGAAGCGCCATCTGCTCTGGTCGACAGGTGTGCCGGCGGGGGCGTTGAACTCGTCCTGCCAGGTGATCGGGCCGATGGCGGCCTCGGCCCGGTCGGACTGCCCCGGGAGGGTGAGGGAGGCGAGGGTGGTGACGAGGGCGACCGCCGCGAGGGCGAGGGGCCGCAGGCGGGGTGCGGGACGGGTTGTGAACACGGGAGGCTCCTCGGTTCAGGTGGCGGAGGTGGCGGCGCCGGAGAGACAGAGAGCGCTCTCTATGACGAAGCATGTCGATTTAACGGGTTACTGTCAAGAGTGTTTCCAATGCGACGGCGGGTCCGTTACCCGGCGGATCGCACCCCTCGATAGCTGTCGAATCGACCCTTCCTATTGCCGTGGAGCGTCCACGCGGGACAGGATGACGAGGTCCGCAGGAAACCTCCCCGTAACCTGCGTGCTGCTGGTCTCTGTCACAAGGAAGTGGGAGTCAGTCATGAGCGACGCGTCGACGGCGCTGGGTGTGCGCCTCTACCCGGACCTGGTCGAGCGGGGTGGCCTCGCCCCCGCGCTCATCGAGACCGCTGCCCGCCACCAGCTCGACATCGGGCGGGTGACCGCCCCCGAGCAGGGGCGGGCCCAATTCACCTGCGCGGAGCTGCACTCCGATCAGGGCGTGGTCTGCATCGGGCTGGGTTCGCAGGCCCGATACTTCATGATCGACGTCCGGTCCGCGGGTGAGGTGCTCGCGCGCGGTGACTGCATGGACCTCCTCCAGGTCGCCCAGGTGGCCTCGGCCTGGCGGGCCGGGCTGACGCTCGCCGAGCTGACCGCCCGCTTCGCGTTCATGGAGGAGATCAAGCACCGCCCGGCGTCGGTGCCGCAGGCCGTCTGACCCCGAGGCGCGTCAGCAGCGCAGGCGCGGCGTCCCGGTCGAGGTGGGACGCCTCGACGAAGGCGATGCGCCGCTGGTCCACCGCGCGTCGGTTCACCAGGTGCGCCGATCGTCCCCGCTGGCGACAGGTCCGGTGTGGACCGCTGATCGCCCATGACGCCTTCGCTCGCCCTCGTGGGGGCAGTCCGGCGTGCCCGCGCGCGGCATACTGACGGACGTCTACCTGTCATGGTGGTAGCTGTGTCCCACGGGGAGGACGCCGATGACCGCGATGTCCGATGGTGTGCCAGGTCCGACGGCCACCGAGATCATGGCCATGATCAGCGATGAGCGGCGACGTGCCGCCGATCTGGTCGACTCGCTCACGCCGGAGCAACTCGATGCGCCGAGTCTGTGCGGAGCCTGGACCGTCCGGCAGGTGGCCGCGCACCTGGTCGCCCCGTTCGCGGCGCGTCGCCGCTGGTTCCTGCCGATCATCCTGCGCAGCCGGTTCAACCTGCACACGGCGAACGCCCAGCTTGCCGAGATGGTCGCCCGTCGGCCCGCCGGGCAGATCTCGGCGCTGCTGCGCGAGAACGCCGAGACGCCGTTCCGGGCGCCGCGCGTCGGATATGTCGGTCAGCTCACCGACCTTCAGGTGCACGGGCAGGACATCCGCCGCCCGCTGGGCCTGCCGCACGACCTGCGTCCGGACCGGCTCGCGACGTCGCTCGACTTCCTGGTGCACCGTCGCGCGATCGGGTTCTTCGTCCCCCGGGGCCTCACCGACGGGTTGCGGTTCGAGGCGACCGACATCGGCTGGGCGTCGGGGCGGGGGAGGGCGGTCCAGGGCGCGGCCGAGGCCGTGATGCTCGCGCTCACCGGCCGGCCCGCCGTCCTCGGCGAGTTGTCCGGCGACGGTGTCGCGCGGCTGCGCGAACGGATCACCCGCTGACCGACCGGGGCGGTCGGCAAGCACCGTGCGGGCATGGACGGCCCGGTCCTGGGAAGACCCGTCGTTCCGTGCCGAACAGGGGGATCCGATGAGAGCCGTCGTCTACGCGGACGTCCGGACCGTCGAGGTGCGGGAGGTGCCCGACGCGACGCTGGAGGCGGAGACCGACGCGCTCGTGCGGATCACCTCCAGCGCGCTGTGCGGCACCGACCTGCACATGTACGACGGGCGCACCGGCGCCGACCCCGGGCTGGTGCTCGGCCACGAACCGCTGGGCGTGGTGCAGGAGGTCGGCTCGGCGGTGCAGACCGTGCGTCCGGGCACCCGCGTGGTGATCCCCACCCACCTGTTCTGCGGCACCTGCGTGATGTGCGCCCGCGGGCTCTCGGCGGCCTGCCTGCGGGCCCGGGCCGAGGGGCCGGGCGCCGCGTACGGCTACGCCGGGATGGGCCCGTACCGGGGCGCCCAGGCCGACCTGCTGCGCGTGCCGTGGGCCGACGCGAACTGCGTGCCGGTGCCGGGAGAGCCGGGTGACGCGTACGAGGACGACTTCGTGCTGCTCGCCGACGCGTTCGTCACCGGTTGGCACGCCGCGGCCACCCTCGCCGGGGTCCAGGCCGGCGACACCGTTGCCGTGTTCGGCGCCGGCACCGTCGGTCTGCTCGGCGCGTACTCGGCGCTGCTGCGGGGTGCGCGGGTCGTCTACTGCGTCGACGGTGTCGACGCCCGGCTCGACAAGGCCGGTGAGATCGGGGCCGTTCCGGTCGACTTCCGCCGCGGCGACCCGGTCGAACAGATCCGCGCCGACCGCGCGCGGGCCGGTCTGCCGCTCGGCGAGGAGAAGCTGGGCGGGATCGACCGGGTCATCGACGCGGTCGGGTTCCAGGCGCGCGACCGCGAGCGCCCCGACCAGGAGCGTCCGAACCAGGTCATCGCCGACGTGGCCCGGCTGGTCAACCCCGCCGGCTCGATCGGCGTCGCAGGCGTCTACCCCGAGAAGGACCTGCATCCCCGGCCGGGCGCGAGCACGAGCGAGGAGCTGGTCGCGCCGTGGGGGACGCTGTTCAGCAAAGGCGTCCAGGTCCGGTTCGGCCGTACGCACGACCGCCGCTACACGGTGCTGCTGCGCGACCTGGTCGTCGCCGGTCGCGCCCGGCCCAGCGTGATCGTGACCCATCACGGCACCCTCGCCGACGCGCCGGAGCTGTACCGCAGCTTCGACCGGCGGGAGAACGGGGTGATCAAGGCGGTGCTGCGCCCGAGTTGACCGGCCGGCGGGTCATCGTGCCCTTCGGGGCTCGATCCACACTTAAGGGACGTTCAGCGTTGATCCGCCTCCTGGTGGCGCGCGTGCCGAGATCACCGTCGTCGATCCGGGCCGCCAGGGGAGGCGTGGGTCACATCGGCCGCCGATGGTGGTCGTCGCGTCTCCGAGGCGGTGCCGGCTGCGCCGCGCGATCACGATCGCTCGATAGTTTCGTACTCGCGGGTAGGTCGCCCTTCGCCCGGCCGACGCGGATCGTGCCTGGTGGCGGGCCTGGTGGCAGCGACCGGAGCTGATCATCGTTCGGCCCGGCATTTGACAACGTTGCCACCGACAGGCGATGGTGCCAGGAGGTACTGCGGGGACGGCTGTGACGGGCGAATACTCTGCTTCGTCTATATTGCCGGATTGTTACATTTTCAACAGGCCCTCGCCTTGCGGATGGCCTGTTCGCCGCAATACGTTGCCGTCAACAACAAAACCAAGTGAAGGTTCAACCTTCCGGAGGCAACGATGACGTTGGCGAGGTGGTACGAGCGATGAACGACGTGCCCACCCTCCTTGAGATGCGCTCCATCACCAAGGAGTTCCCCGGAGTCAAGGCCCTCTCCGACGTCAACCTGAAGGTTCGCGCCGGCGAGATCCATGCCATCTGCGGCGAGAACGGTGCGGGCAAGTCCACGCTGATGAAGGTCCTCAGCGGGGTCTACCCGTACGGAAGCTACGACGGCCAGATCATCTACCAGGGGTCGGAGAGCAGGTTCTCCGACATCCGGGCCAGTGAGAACGCCGGAATCGTGATCATCCACCAGGAGCTCGCGCTCATCCCGGGCATGTCGATCGCCGAGAACATCTTCCTCGGCAACGAGCCGCGCAAGCACGGCGCGATCGACTGGAAGGCCGCCAACCGGATGGCGCTGGACCTGATGGCCCGGGTCGGCCTCCAGGAGGACCCGGACACCCTGATCAAGGACATCGGTGTCGGCAAGCAGCAGCTCGTGGAGATCGCCAAGGCGTTCGCCAAGGACGTGAAGCTGCTCATCCTGGACGAGCCGACGGCGGCGCTGAACGAGGCGGACTCCAAGCACCTGCTGGACCTGCTGCGTGGATTCCGCTCGCGCGGCATCACCTCGATCATGATCTCGCACAAGCTGAACGAGATCGAGGCGATCGCCGACCAGATCACCATCCTGCGCGACGGCCGGACCGTGGAGACCCTCGACGTCAAGGCGGACGGGGTCGACGAGGACCGGATCGTGCGGGGCATGGTCGGCCGCGAGCTGAGCAGTCGGTTCCCGGACCACACCCCGAAGATCGGCGAGGTCTTCTTCGAGGTCCGCGACTGGAACGTCCGGCACCCGATCTCCGCCGACCGGCAGGTCTGCAAGAACGAGAGCTTCGTGGTGCGCCGCGGCGAGATCGTCGGCTTCGCCGGCCTGATGGGCGCGGGCCGCACGGAACTCGCGATGAGTGTCTTCGGCCGCTCCTACGGGGTGTACGAGTCGGGCACCATCATCAAGGACGGCAAGGAGATCGTGCTGAAGTCGGTGGCGGACGCCATCGACAACGGGCTCGCGTACGTCAGCGAGGACCGTAAGGCGCTCGGCCTCAACCTGCTCGACGACATCAAGACGTCGACGGTGGCCGCCAAGCTGTCCAAGATCTCGCACCACGGCGTGCTGAACGAGGTCGAGGAGTACCAGGCGGCCGAGGCGTACCGCAAGGAGTTGCGGACCAAGGCCCCGACTGTCGACGAGGGCGTCTCCAAGCTCTCCGGCGGCAACCAGCAGAAGGTCGTCCTGGCCAAGTGGATGTTCAGCGACCCGGACCTGCTGATCCTCGACGAGCCGACCCGCGGCATCGACGTGGGCGCCAAGTACGAGATCTACGGCATCATCCAGCGGCTCGCCGACCAGGGGAAGGGCGTCATCGTCATCTCCTCGGAGCTGCCTGAGCTGATCGGGCTCTGCGACCGCATCTACACCGTGTTCGAGGGCGCCATCACGGGCGAGATCGCTCGGGCGGACGCGGACCCGGAGACCCTCATGAAGCAGATGACCTCGACGAAGAAGTTGGCCTCCCGATGAGCCGTATCAAAGACCTTCAGAAGAACCTGTTTGGAGGCACGACCTCCAACGCCCGCCAGTTCGGGATGATCTTCACCCTGGTGGCGATCGTCCTGATCTTCCAGATCTGGACCAACGGGCTGACGCTGCGGTCGGACAACCTGATCGCGCTGTTCCAGCAGAACTCGTACATCCTGATCCTGGCCATCGGCATGCTCATGGTGATCGTCGCCGGGCACATCGACCTCTCGGTCGGCTCGGTCGCGGCCTTCACCGGCATCCTGGTCGCCAAGTCGATGACCGAGTGGAACCTGCCCTGGCCCGCAGCCATCGTGTTCGGCCTCGCCATCGGCGCGGTGATCGGCGCGTGGCAGGGCTTCTGGGTGGCGTACATCGGGGTGCCGGCGTTCATCGTCACCCTGGCCGGCATGCTGCTGTTCCGCGGTGGCAACCAGTTCATCGGCAACGCGCAGAGCATCCCGGTGCCGGAGGGCTTCCGGGAGATCGGCTCCGGCTTCCTGCCCGAGTTCGGCCCGAACACCGGTTACAACAACGCGACGCTGCTGCTCGGTCTGGCCGCCGCGGTGGCGGTGGTGTGGCGCGAGATCCGGGCCCGCAACACCCGTCGGGCCATGGACGCCGACCCGGCGCCGATGTGGATCTCGATCCTGCGGATGGCAGTCATGGTCGGGGTCATCGCCTTCGCGGCGCTGCGTTTCGCCAGCGGTCGCGTCGGCACCAGCTTCCCGATCTCGGGCATCATCCTGGTGGCGCTGGTCATCGCGTACTCCTTCTACACCCGCAACACGGCAGGCGGCCGGCACATCTACGCGGTGGGCGGCAACTCCCGGGCGGCCGAGCTGTCCGGCGTGAAGCTCAAGCGGGTCAACTTCTTCGTCATGATGAACATGTCCGTCCTGGCCGCGCTGGCCGGCATGATCTTCGTGGCCCGTTCGCAGGCCTCCGGCCCGCAGGACGGCAACGGCTGGGAACTGGACGCCATCGCCGCGGTCTTCATCGGCGGCGCGGCAGTCGCCGGCGGTATCGGCACCATCAGCGGCTCGATCGTCGGTGGTCTCGTGATGGCCGTGCTGAACAACGGCCTTCAGCTCCAGGGCGTGGGCACCGACAAGGTCCAGATCATCAAGGGCCTGGTCCTGCTGCTGGCCGTCGCGATCGACGTCTACAACAAGAGCCAGGGGCGCTTCTCCATCATCGGGAGCCTGATGCGGCCGTTCCGCCGCGACGACTCCGCCCCACCCGCCTCACCGCCGGACGCGGAGCGCGAGCCCGCCAAGGCAGCGGTGTCCGGCTGACGGCCACCGACTCTCTCCACCCGGTTCCACCTTCCAGAAAGGCAAGTCCTCACCATGCGTAAATTCTTCGGCACGTCGGTGGTCGCGGTCAGCGCCGCCGCCATGCTGGCCCTCGCCGGCTGCGGTTCCGGCCGCGACGGCGACAGTGGCTCCAGCGGCGAAGCAGCCAAGGGCTTCGCGGCCAACTCCCTGATCGGTGTGGCCCTCCCGGCCAAGACCTCGGAGAACTGGGTCCTCGCCGGTGACCTGTTCACCAACGGTCTCAAGGAGGCCGGTTTCCAGGCTGACGTGCAGTACGCCGGCGCGTCGACCACCGTCGCCGACCAGCAGGCCCAGATCACCGCCATGACCACCAAGGGCGCCAAGGTCATCGTCATCGGCGCGACCGACGCCGCGCAGCTGGCGACCCAGGTCGCCGCGGCGCACGCCGCCGGCGCCAAGGTGATCGCGTACGACCGGCTGATCACCAACACGCCGGACCTCGACTACTACGTCGCGTTCGACAACTTCAAGGTCGGCCAGCTCCAGGGCCAGGCCCTGCTGGACGGCATGAAGGCCAAGAAGCCGAACGGCCCGTACAACATCGAGCTGTTCTCCGGTTCGCCGGACGACAACAACGCCGGTGTCTTCTTCAACGGCGCGATGGACGTGCTCAAGCCGGAGATCGACAAGGGCAACGTCGTCGTCGCCTCGGGTCAGAAGGACGTCAAGCAGACCGCCATCCAGGGCTGGAAGGCCGAGGGTGCGCAGGCCCGCATGGACCAGCTGCTGACCTCGACCTACGGCAGCAAGGAGCTGGACGGCGTCCTCTCCCCGAACGACACCCTGGCCCGCGCCATCCTGACCTCGGTCAAGGGTGCCGGCAAGCCGATCCCGGTCGTCACCGGCCAGGACTCCGAGGTGGAGTCGGTCAAGTCGATCGTCAAGGGCGAGCAGTACATGACGATCAACAAGGACACCCGCAACCTGGTGAAGGAGACCATCAACATGGTCAAGGCTCTCCAGGCCGGTAACACCCCGCAGGTGAACGACACCAAGTCCTACAACAACGGCAGCAAGGTCGTCGACACGTTCCTGCTCCCGCCGGTCGCCGTCACCAAGGCGAACGCGGCCGAGGCGTACGCGAACGACCCGAAGCTCGCGCCGCTCACCAAGTAATCACCACACGGTAGGCAGCAACGCCGATGGGTCCCGGGATCTCCTCTTCCGGGACCCATCGTCGTCCGTGCCTCCTCGCCCCACCCGGCACCGATCCTGTAAGGAGGTCTGACCGTGGAGACGCCCGTACGGTCCAGACCAGCCGGCGCCGGTCGTAACCCTGATTCCTCGCTGCCACCGCTCCCCGGCGCGAGCCAGGAGGAGATCCGGCGGCAGAACCTCGGCGCCGTGCTGCGCTACGTGCACCTGCACGGGCCGACGTCACGGGCCGAGCTGACCAGCCGCCTCGGCCTCAACCGCAGCACCATCGGCGCGCTCGCCGCCGACCTGACCGCCAGCGGCCTCGTCACCGAGGAGGCGCCGACCACCGCCCGACGGGCCGGCCGCCCCTCCCTGGTGGTCAGCCCCCGCTCCGAGCGGGTCTACGCGCACGCGCTCAGCATCGACGCGGACCGGCTGCGCGCCGCGCGGGTCGGCCTCGGCGGCCGCATCCTCGACCGGCGCGAGGTCGCCCGTCCCAGCGGCATGTCGGCGGTCGACGCCGTCGGCCCGCTGGCCGATCTCGTTCGCGACATGGAACGGGGCGTCGCCTCCGGCGCGCTGCTGGTCGGGGGAGCGGTAGCCGTCACCGACACCACCCGCGACGCGGACGGCCGTCTCCGGATCGTCGGCGTCGACGAGGGCCTCAGCGTGGCGCTGGAGGCCGAACTCACCGCCGGCCCGGGGTTCGTGGCCGGCGACCTCGCCGACATCGCGGGCCTGGCCGAACACATCCGGGGCGTGGCTCCCGGCATCGACGACCTCATCTACCTGCACGGAGACCTGGGCATCAGCGCCGGCATCGTCGTCGGCGGCCGCCTGATGATCGGCCACCGGGGTCACAGCGGCAAGGTCGGGCACATGGTCGTCAACCCGAACGGCCTGCCCTGCGGCTGCGGCTCTCGTGGCTGCTGGGAGACCGAGATCGGTGAAGCCGCGCTGCTGCGCCACGCCGGGCGCGACCCTGACGACCGCGCCGCCGTGACCGAGGTGCTGCGCGCTGCGGCGGACGGCGATCCGGCCGCCCGCCGGGCCGTCGAACAGGTCGCCGACTGGCTCGGCTTCGGCGTCGCCAACCTGGTCAACGTGGTCAATCCCGACGCCGTGGTCTTCGGTGGATCGTTGCGCGACATCTTCATCGCCGGCGCGGACACGGTGCGTCGGCGGCTGGACGCCATGCCGCTGCCGGCCTCCCGCGAGCACCTGCGGCTGCGGGCTGCGGCTCTCGGCCGCGACGCCGTCCTGATCGGGGCGGCCGAGTTGGCCTTCGACAAGTTGTTGGCCGATCCGCTGAACGTCGGTGTGGTGGGCCAGTCGGCGTAATCCGTGATCGTTGGCGGCTGAGCAGCACGACCATCCGCGTGTCGTGCGGCTCAGCCGCCAACGATCGACTCGACCGTCGCCGGTCCGGGCTACGCGATCCGGCGGACCCGACGCACGGCGAGGTAGAGCAGGAGCGCGGCAAGGGCGACGAAGATGCCCGTCTCGATGCTCTGGAACAGCCAGAACCGGTCCGCCGGCTGATACAGCTCCCAGTTGTACGCGCCCGGTCCCAGGCCCAGATCGGCACCGCAGGCTCGGCCGTCCGGGCCCTTGCCGCCCGGCGGGCACTGGATGCGGGTGTTCTCCGCGACCATCGTCCCGTCGGCGTCGCGGATTCCCACGGCGAGAACCCAGTTGCCCCGGTCGCCCTCCGGAATCCCGCCCCCCTCGATCGGGAACGTCTGGGTTTTGGCTGGTTGGTAGTGCGGTCGGGCCAGCATTTCCACCGCCGCCCGTACGCCGATGTACCCGGCCAGGGTGATGCCCATGGCGGGCAGCATCCGCTTGAAGACGGTGCCGGCGAAGATGCCGAGCGCCACGGCGAAGAGGGTGTAGCCGATCGGCACGATGCCCTGCAGGTCGAAGACGATCACACCGAGTCGGCCCTCGTGCGCGGCCCGGGTGAGCGGTTCGACCCACCACGACATGCCCAGTCCGTAGCCGACCGCGAGGAGCACGACGGCACCGCCGACCAGCCCGAACTTCACCAGCGCCCAGCGGGTGCGGCCGATGCCCTGGGTCCAGACGAACCGGTGCGTGCCCTGCTCCACCTCGCGAGCCACCAGCGGTGCGCCCCAGAACAGACCGACCAGCACCGGCAGGGTGATCAGCAGTACCGCCACCAGGTTCAAACTGTCGTACCGGTCGCTGAAACGGCGCAGTCCCACGTCGCAGGTCTGCGCGGCAGCGTCGCTGAGCTCGGACGGACGTAGACAACCCGCAAGCCCGAGGTCGGCGAAGGTGTGCCGCATCGACAGGCCGATCGGCACCAGCACGGCGGCGAGCACCAGGAACCCCAGGAGGGTGTAGAACGCCAGCTTGCGGTGTTGCCGCCAGGTCAGCCAGATCATGCCGCCACCCCCCACTCGCTGTGACTGGTCTGCGCGACGCCGTCGGCCAGGTAGGCCAGGACGACGTCCTCCAGGCTCACGTCGCGCACCGTCCAGCCGGGGTCGGTGACCGGGCCGTCGGTACGCACCAGCAGCGTGGACTGCCGGTCGGTGTGGCTGGCCCGGACCACGTGCGCGACGCCGCCGATCGGACCGCCGTCGTGCCGCGGGCCGACGAGCTGCCGGTGCGCGGCCACCAGGTCGTCGACCGAGCCGGTGAGCTGCACCTGGGCGGCGTTGAGCACGATCAGGTAGTCGCAGACCCGCTCCAGGTCGGCCAGCAGGTGCGAGGAGAGCAGAACCGTGGTCCCGGAGTCCGCGACGCTGCCCATCAGCGACTGGAGGAACTCCCGCCGGGCCAGCGGATCGAGGCTGGCCACCGGCTCGTCGAGCAGCAGCAACCGGGGTTGCTTGGCCAGCGCCAGGGCGAGCGCCACCTGGGCCCGTTGGCCGCCGGAGAGTTTGCCGACCGGCTTGTCGGGCGGTATCCCGAGCTGCGCCAACCGGGTCCGGGCCAGCGCCGCGTCCCACCGCCTGTTCAGCTTGCCGCCGGCGATGACCAGCTCGGCGGCGGTGAAGTCCCGGTACAGCGGGGTGTCCTGGGCGACGAACCCGATGTCGGCGAGCCCGTCCGTGTCGCCGTACGGCGATCTGCCGAACACCCGCACCGCGCCCTCGTCGGGCTTGAGCAGCCCGACGGCCAGGTGCAGCAACGTGCTCTTGCCCGCGCCGTTGGGCCCGACCAGCGCGGCGATCCGGCCGGCGGGAAGGTGCAGCGAGCAGTCCCGTAACGCCCACGTTCTGCCGTACCGCTTGCCCAGCCGGTCGGCCTCCAAGACCATCTCCATCCTCTGTCCTCTCGTACCGCTCACGCGGGTTCCTTCTGTGGGGTGTCGTCGGTGAGGGTGGCGCGCAGCGTGGTCTCCACCAGGGCGACGACGTCCTCGGCCGTGAGGCCGGCGGCCTGCGCCCGGTGCAGCCACGCCACGAGGTCGTCGCGCAGCTCGGCCTGATTGGGCAGGGACGCGCCGGCGAGGGTGCGCTGGACGAACGTGCCCACCCCCGGTCGGCCGCCGACCAGGCCCTCGATCTCCAGCTCCCGGTACGCCTTCAGCACCGTGTTCGGGTTGATCGCCAGTGACTGGGCGACGTCCCGGACCTTCGGCAGCTGGTCCCCGGGTGTGAGCAGACCGACGCGCAGCGCCTGCTTCACCTGCTGCACGAGCTGCATGTAGGTGTTCACCTTCGACCGGCTGTCCAGCACGAACTCGATCACTCGTGATGATCCTTCCTGTTGTCCTACGACAGTAGGACTAATAGACAGCTTGGTGGGACGCGACGCCCCTGTCAAGCGGCTGACCCACCTGTCACCCCGGGGCCAGCGATTGGCACCGACGGGCCAACCCGCCGGGAAGGGAACAGGCACGCGATCCGTGTGCAGGGGGAGGTGCTCGGTGGTCACCAACGAACTCACGACGACGAGGGCGACGCCGTTGCAGGTCGCACGCGCCCGGGGTCGCGTGCGCGGGCGGCTGATCCTGCTCGGTCCGGCGTTCGTCGCCGCCGTCGCGTACGTCGACCCGGGCAACTTCGCCACCAACTCGGCTGCCGGCGCCCGCTACGGCTACCTGCTCGTCTGGGTCGTGGTCGTGGCCAACCTGATGGCCATGCTGGTGCAGACCCTCACCGCCAAGCTGGGCCTGGCCACCGGCCGCAGCCTGCCCGAGTTGTGCCGCGAGCGCCTGCCCCGCCCGGTGAACCGGATGATGTGGGTGCAAGCCGAACTCGTCGCGATGGCCACCGACCTGGCCGAGGTGATCGGCGGCGCGGTCGCCCTGTACCTCCTCTTCGGCATCCCGCTGCTGCCCGGCGGGCTCATCATCGGCGCCGCCGCCTTCGTCGTGCTCGCCCTGCGCTCGCGCGGATTCCGCGCGTTCGAGATCGCCATCGCCGTGCTGCTCGGCGTCATCGTCCTGGCCTTCGCGGCCAACCTGCTCGCCGCCGGCGCCGATCCGGGCTCCGCCATGGCCGGCCTGGCGCCCCGACTCCAGGGCACCGACAGCGTGCTGCTGGCCGCCGGCATCCTCGGCGCCACAGTCATGCCGCACGTCATCTACGTGCACTCCGCGCTGACCCGCGACCGCATCCCCGCGACCGACGACGGCGAGCGTCGGACCCTCTTTCGGGGCCAGCGCACCGACGTGCTGCTGGCCCTGACGGCGGCCGGCGCGGTCAACCTCGCCATGCTGCTGATCGCCGCGGCCAGCTTCCGGGGCGGCGGCCCGGTGGGGGCCGACAGCCTCCAGGGGGTGCACGCCGGCCTCGGTCAGAGCATCGGCACCGCCGCCGCGTTCGGGTTCGCGGTCGCGCTGCTCGTCTCCGGGCTCGCCTCCACGAGCGTCGGCACCTACGCCGGTGAGGTGATCATGCAGGGCTTCCTGCGCCGCCGGGTGCCGCTGCTGCTGCGCCGGCTGGTCACCCTGGCACCCGCGCTGGCCGTGCTCGCCATCGGCCTCGACCCCACCCGCGCCCTGGTGCTGTCGCAGGTCATCCTCAGCTTCGGCATCCCGTTCGCGCTGATCCCGGTGGTCGCCTTCACCCGCCGCCGCGACCTCATGGGCAACCTGGTCAACCACCCGCTCACCACCGCCGCCGCAGCCCTGGTGGCCGTCCTGGTCGTGGCGCTCAACGCCTTCCTGCTGTGGCAGGTCGTCGCCGGCTGAGCGGGCCGGCCGCCTGCGTCCGGGCACTCCTGCGAGCGTGATGCCTGTGAGTCATCTTGATGACCCACAGGCATCACCCGCAACGCCGTCTCGGGCGGCTGGCGCGGGGGCGGCTACCTGGACGGGAACGGGAAGGGTCAGGTGCGACGACCCTCGTCGCGGGCCGGGATCTCCTGGCGCTGTTCGAGGGCGTCCGCCGCGTTGGCGTCGGCCGGCAGCGACGTCACCTCCTCGAGCGTGCCCGCCGGGAAGGCGCCCTGCTCGGCAAGATCGGCCTCGGCCGCCTCCGGGTCGACGTCACCCGACACCCGGTCCGGCGGGCCGACGTCGAACGCGTCCTGTCGTTGCTCAAGGGCGTCCGCCTCCGGAGGAGGAATCCTTCCGCCCTGTTCATCCCGGTACGTGCTCATCGGAGCCTCCCACCCGGCGGGTGTCAACAGCCCGCCGGGCCGCTGCCTACCCGCCGTCGCGGCACTCACGCCTCGCCCCGCCATCCACGCCTCAGCCGTGGCATGCGCCGGGACGCGGTCACACCCCCAGGAGAACGGACACCGCCGCAGCGGTCTCGGGATGCCCGGTCAGCAGGGCGGACGCCCGGGACCGGTCGACGGGCGGGTCGGGCATCGGCTGCCACCGGCCGTCGTGACCGAGCAGGGCGGCGACCGCGTCGACCGCCTCCGGGTGGGCGGCGAGCAGCACGCCCACGCGCCGCCGCGGTACGGAGACGGCGGCCGCTGGCACCGCGGACGGAGGCGCGGGAGACGGAGGCGCCACCCACGGGGGCACCCAGGAATCCAGCTCCGGCAGCGCCTCCGGAAAGGTCCGCCCCGCCTCGCGGATCAGCAACGGGACCAGCTCCGGCCCCTGGTCCCGCAGCGTCGTGATCAGGGTCGGCAGCCACGGCAGCAGCACCGGATCGGGCAGCCGGGCGAAGGCGGTCGACATCGTCTCGACGACGAACGGCGCCAGCGTGGGCACCGGCTCCAGCGCGTGCACGAAGCCCGCCAGATACTGCGGGAAGGCCGGCACCACCAGCGGGTTGGCCAGCAGCTCGGCACACCGGGCCCGCAACTCGGCAAGCGGCAGCAGGCCGAGCTGGTGTCGGGCCGCCCAGAGCAGGGCGACCTTCGCCGGCGCCGTCGGGTGCGACTGCCCGACCGCCAGCTCCAGCTGAGAACGGTCGCAGCCCAGCGACAGCGCCAGACCCTCCATCGAGAACAGGAAGCCGAGCATCGCGCCGACCTGCCGGACGCCCGTCTCCTCGGCGGCGATGGCGGTCGGCAGCAGGGTGCAGTAGTGCGCGTACCCGGTGGTCACGAAGGCCGCGCACCAGCTCGGGAGGGTCGGCGCGGAGGCCCGGTAGTGGGCCAGCAGGCGCCGGATGCGGCGCAGCACGTCCGGGGCGTCGTCGACGGTGCGCTCGGCGGCGAGCAGGTCCACCGCGCGCGCCCCCAACTCGTCCACCAGGCGAGGGCTGTCGAGCAACCGGATGGCGTCCTCGACCGCGGCCAGCGCACCCGCGGCGGTCGCGTCGGGGCCGCGTACCGCACGCCGCAGTCGCTGCTCCAGGACCTGCTCGACCGTCACGCCCTCGTAGCCCAGCTCGATCAGCGCCCGCTGGTGGCGGCCGAGCGCCAGGTCCCAGCTCTCCTGGACCGAGCGGTGCCCGAGCCGCCGCTCGCCCATGATCGGCCGGACCGCGGCCGGGGGCAGCAGGTGCCGCAGGATCCACAGCAGGTCCGAGCAGCGGCCAAGCTCCGGCTGGGCGGCCAGATCCAGCAACGCCCGCTGCACCGTCCGCTTCTCCAGGGCCAGGCCGAGGGGCTGGAGCCGATCGAGCACGTCGCGGGCCAGCGGCGGGAGGGCGTCGTAGCCGACCTGACCGATCCGGTCGCCGCCCAGCAGGATCTCGCAGAGCCGCCGGACGTCGCGCCGGCCGGGCACCACGTCCTTCTCGATGCAGGTGACCGCCGCGTCGGCGAAGTCGTACGGGGTGGGCCGGGCCCGGTTGCGCATGCCGGCCAGCAGGACCGAGGTCTCGAAGACGGCGATCGCGTCGGCGGTGCTGGCCAGGTATCCGTTGCGCCGGGCCAGTCGGACGATGTCCACGCACCAGCCGCGCAGCTCCGCCTCGTCCAGGCCGTCCAGGTCGGGCGCCGCGGCGAGGAAGCCGGTGAGCCGGTCACTGACCGGCCCGGTGGGGACAGGCGCCGTCGGTGCCCGGCCCCGCCGCCCCCGGCTGGTTCCGGTGCGCTGGCCGTCCAGCCGGTACGGGGACAGGTTGTGCCGGCTCACCGCCTTCGTCCAGGTCGCCGCGGCGATCGACACCGAGCCCGGTGCCAGCCCGAACTGGGCCTCGATCGCCGAGTGGCTGGACGGGATCAGCCCGTACCGCCAGCGGGTGTCGGTGCGCGGGGTGATCTCGAAGTCGGGCGCGGTGGAGCCCAGCCCGAACTGCTCGACCCGGCTGGCGGCGTGGAACGCGCCGCAGACGTAGAGGCAGTCGGCCGGATCGACGCCGGAGGTGGCGAGGTGCTGGCGCATCCTCGTCCACATGTACCGCTCGCGATCCTCGTCGCGGTCCAGCCGATCCTCGCCGGCCGGGCGCAGCCGCCGGAACAGGCTGCCGATCAGCACCATCACCTGCCGGTAGGTGTCGTGGTCGGCGTCGGCAAGCGGGCGTTCCACGTACTGGTCCCACCACTCCGACCAGTGCCGCACCTTGCCGTGGTGCAGCAGGTACGCCTCCAGCTCCGCGAACCGCGGCCGCAGGTCGCCGATCTCCACCCCGACGGCGTCACCGTGCAGCCCGGACTCCTCGCCGGTGGCTGTCGGACCGGCCGTGCCGCCCCCGTCGGTAGCCCCGGCCGTGCCGCTCCCGTCGCTCGGTCGGTCGCGCGGCGACCACTGGAAGACGTGGTCGGTGGAGCGGTCCACCAGCACCAGCTCGACGCCGGGGGTCTCCAGCGCGTACGCGATGGCCTGGTATTCCGCCGACGCCTCGGTGACGGGCGCGACGACACTGAGCGGCCCGGCGTCGGCGGGAAAGCCGGACAGCTCCGACGCGAACGCCTGCACCGCGACGGGCAGACGGCAGTTGCGCAGCTCCCCGAGCAGCGGCTGGAGATCTTCGCACAGCTCCAGGTAGATCACCCGGGGCTGCTTGGCCCGCAACCGGCGCACCATGGCCAGCGCGGAGGCCGGTGAGTGGTGGCAGACCGGGAAGATCTCCAGTCGCTCGCCGAGTGCCCGGTCGACGTCGTCGACCATGCCGGCGAGGATCGCGCCGAGCGCGTCGGCGGAGCCCGCGAACGCTGCCGCCGCGTCGCTGAGCTGCTCGCGGAGCGCGCCGAACGGGCCGGCGACGGTGGGCGCGGTCACGACAGGGACGCGATCGCCTGACGACCGCCGTCGAGGAAGCCCGCCCACCCGTCGTCGTCCTTGCGGGCCCGGGGCTCCACCACACCGTGCAGGTACTTGTTGAGGATCGCCAGGTCCTCCGGACTGCGCCGGGCCAGCGACCCCACCAGCGACCCGGCGAGCGTCGCCGCGCGCAGCGTACGGTCGCCGAAGAACTGGCTGTGCAGGATGGCGTCCTCCAGCACACCGATCTGCTCGGCGGTGGACAGCGCCGACTCCAACTTCTCGTCGTCGCTGGTCGCTGCGGCCGCCCCGGCGCGCAGGTCGGCGAAACTCTGCAACAGGATGTCCAGGAGGGTCGGCGGGACGTCCAACTCGATGCGGTGCCGGCGTAGCAGCTCCTCGGTGCGGAACCGGACGATCTCCGCCTCGCTGCGCTTGTTGGTCACCACCGGGATCCGCACGAAGTTGAACCGCCGCTTGAGCGCCGAGGAGAGGTCGTTGACGCCCCGGTCCCGGCTGTTGGCGGTCGCGATGATCGAGAAGCCGGGTTGGGCGAAGACGATGTTGTCCTGGTCCAGTTCGGGGATGGCGACGTACTTCTCGGACAGGATCGAGATCAGGGCGTCCTGCACGTCGCTGGTGGAGCGGGTCAACTCCTCGAAACGCCCGACCACGCCACGTTCCATCGCCGTCATGATCGGTGAGGGGATCATCGACTCGCGGGACTGGCCCTTGGCGATCACCATGGAAACGTTCCACGAATACTTGATGTGGTCCTCCGTCGTGCCCGCGGTGCCCTGCACGACCAGTGTCGAGTTGCGGCAGATCGCGGCGGCCAGCAGCTCGGCCAGCCAGCTCTTGCCGGTGCCGGGATCGCCGATCAGCAGCAGGCCCCGGTCCGAGGCGAGGGTGACGATGGCCCGTTCGACGAAACTGCGGTCGCCGAACCACTTCTGCGGGATCTCGCGGGACAGGCCGTCGGCCCGCTCCGAGCCGAGGACGAACAGCCGGACCATGCGCGGGCTCAGGCGCCACGAGAACGGCTTCGGGCCGGTGTCGACCGACTCCAGGAAGTCCAGCTCGTCGGCGTACGTGACCTCGGCGGGGGCGCGCAGCATCTCGGACATGAGGGGTTGCTCTCCTAGGTGAGGAAGTTCTTCAGCTCGACGACGAGCTTGCGGATGTGACCGGAGATGACCGGGGTGCCCTGGTCCTTCAAGCGTTGCCGGAACCAGGGGTTGACGCTCTGCTGCCCGGAGCTGCTGACCGAGCCGACCGGAATGACCTTGACGCCGGAACGGTGCACGGACTGGAGCCCGTCGAACACCGCCTGGTGGTTGACCTCGTAGAAGTCGGAGATCCACACCAGCACCGTGTTCTTCGGCTCGGCGATCTTGGGCCGGGCCAGCGTCAGCGCCGCCGTGCCGTCGGTGCCGCCGCCCAACTGGGTACGCAGCAGCACCTCGAACGGGTCGTGCACCCACGGGGTGAGGTCCAGTGCCCGGGTGTCGTACGCGACGAGGTGCACGTCGACCTTCGGCAGCCCGGCGAAGATCGAGGCGAGGATCGTGCAGTTGACCATCGCGTCGACCATCGAACCGGACTGGTCGACCACGACGATGAGCCGGGACGGCGTCGTACGCCGCGCGGTGTGCCGGTAGTAGAGCCGGTCGACGTAGAGCCGCTCGTCGTCCGGGCTCCAGTTGGTCAGGTTCTGCCAGATGGTCCGGTCGAGGTCCAGGTTGCGGAACACCCGCTTGGGCGGCACCGACCGGTCCAGTGCGCCGACACTTGTCTGTTGCACCTGCGTGCGGAGCACCTCGGCGACCTCGTCGACGAAGCGCCGGATCAGCGCCTTCGCGTTGGCCAGCGCCACCCCGGACAGGTTGGCCTTGTCGCGCAGCAACTGCTCGATCAGCGACATGCTCGGGGTCAGCTGACTGGCCAGCGCGGGATCGGCGAGCACCTCCCGCAGGTGCATCCGCCGGACCAGGTCACCCTCCAGCCCGGCCAGGGTGCCGCCCAGCCCGCCGCCCTGGCGGCGCAGCTCCCCGGGCTCGCACCCGAGGGCCTGCTCGAACCAGCCGGCGTCGGACTGCCAGCGGGCCAGTTGGGTGGCGCTGACCGGACCGGAGCCGGTGGCGAACACGTTCAGCAGCACCTTCGACACCAGCGCCGCCCGGCGCACCTCGGCCGCACCCGGCCGGTAGGTCGAGCCGTCGTCCTCCGACCCACCCGGCCCGGCGCCCTCCGGCTCGGCGGCGTGCGCCTCGGCGCCCTCCGGCCCGGCGGTATCCGGACCGGCGGCGGCCGGGGCTTCGCTGGCGGAAGGCCGCGCTTCGCCGGCGTCCGGCGGGGCGTCGGCGGAGGTGAGCAGGCCGCGCAGCTCCGCCGCGAGCGCCGGGAAGCGCTGCACGATGGTGTCCACCGAGACCGACGGGTCCAGCAGGGCGGCGGGCAGCCCGAGGTCGTCGACCACTGCCACGCTCGCCGACTCCAGGCCGGGCTGCTCGTCGCGGTCGAAGAGGCGGGACAGCAGCCGCCAGTAGAGGACCTGACGGCGGTTGGCGTCGGCGTACCCGCCGGTGGGGATCGGTGCGGTCATCGGCGCAGCAACCGTCCCGCGCGCTCACGCAGCACGGCCACGGCATCGCCCGCCCGGGCCTCCTCCTTGGCGACCTTCGGATCGGTGACGCCGCACGCCCAGTCGCCGTTGTGTGCCTGCACCGTCCGCCGCTTCACGGTGGCCCGGACCGCCAACGGCTGGAGCAGCCAGCGGCCGTCGTCCCAGCGCAGGAGGCCCAGGCAGGCCGACGCGGCGGCGACCAGGTCGGCGGTCAGCGGGCCGGCGGCGGGCAGCCGGTCGACGGCGAGCGCCACCCGTTCGCCGTCCACCTCGATGCCGAGCGTGCCGTCCTCGTCGCGGCTCGCGGGGCCCTCGACGAGCACCGGCTCGGCGATGCCCGTCGGGTGCCGGTCGAGCGGGTCGGTAGCGGCCGTGCTCGCGGCGGGCAACAGCACGCGGGCGGTGGCGAACGGGTCGGCGGGCTCGTCGAGCTGGACCCGGTCGTCGACCCAGCCCAGGTCGCCGCCGCGCAGCGGCAGGTCGGTCACGACCAGTGCCCGCCGCTCGGCCAGCGCGGTGAGCAGCAGCGGGTGTGCCGACAGCAGCCGCCAGATCGCCGGCCCGACGATCGTGTCGACCTTCGCGGCGGCGACCGCCGTGCGGACCAGCAGCGCCGGCCCGCCGTCCGCCGGCTCCAGGACGCCGTGCAGCTGGACCTGCACGGCGGTGTCGTGACTGTGCACGTCCACACCGAGCGGCAACAGCCGCCCGGAGACCGCCGTCGCCTCGCCGGTCGACGGTGCGCCCTCGGTGAGCAGGACGCCCCGGGCCCACAGGTCGGCCCAGCGACGGGCCGGCACCTGCGCCATGGTGGCGACCGGCACGCAGGCCCGCAGCTCCGCCGCGAGACCGTCGAGCAGCACCGCGATCCGGCGCAGCTCCGGAACGGCCAGGCTGGCCTCAACGACCCCGGCGGCTGCGGAGAGCAACTCGTGGTCGACGCCACGCCAGCCGGTGACCGCCACCTCGTGCCACCACGCCCGCGCTCCGGCGAGCGCGGGCGGCGTCTCGGCGGGCCTGCTGGTCGGCGTCGTCCACGGCGACCGGGTGCGGCCCACCGCCTCGTCGAGCTGCCCGAGCAGGGCGTCGTGTGCCGCGCCGAGCAGCGCCGAGCGCGCCCCGGCGAGCGCGGCGAGGTGCTCCGGGGCGACCGACCCGGCGGTGACCGCGTCGACCGCTGCGGTCACCGGGTCACCCAGTGGGGTGCCGGCCACCGCGTCGGCGAGCGCGGCGAGCGCCGCAGCGCCCCGTTCGCCGATCCGACCGAAGCCGTCGGCGAGGGCGTCGTCGAAGCCCGCGACCACGTCGAGCGCGTCGCTCAACCCGGCCGGGACCGCGTGCAGGCGCGCGACCTGGGCCCCGCGCATCAGCGGCCCGCCCCGGTGGCCGGGAACCAGTGCAGCTCGGGCAGCGCGACAGTGCTGACGGGCAGCTCCAGGTAGGCCAGGTGACGCAGGAAGCGGCTGAACACCACCGCCGCCGAGGCCGGCTCGGGCTGGCCGTCGAGCCGGGACAGCAGCCCGCTGCCGTCGGCCACCCCGTCGCCGACGTCGACCCGCAGGTAGCGGGCCACCCGGTCGACGCCGTACTGCAGGACGGCCTCGTCGGCGAGCGCGTGCAGGTGCTTGCACGGGATGCCGCGCAGGCCGCCGCAGGGCCGGTTGTTGTTGGTGCTGCACTGGTAGGCGTGGGTGCCGGCGGCGACCGACGAGACGTAGACCCGCTCGACGTCCGATCCGCTGGAGACCACGCCCTGCAACCGCCCGTCGGCAAGCTCGACGAAGGGCACCTTGGCCAGCTTGCGGGGGCGGGCCGGCGGCACCACCGCCACCACGCTGCGCCGCCGCCAGTCGGCTCCGTCGGCGTTCGTCACGTCACGGCCTCCCACATCGAGAAGAATCCAGGATGGTGCGCACGCCGGCCGGTGCCGGTGCCGCTACGACGACACGATCATGGACTACGGGTACGACAGGTCCGGTGGCGGCGCCGGTCCCCGGAAACCGTTCGGCGCAGCCACCACGGCGTTCGGCTCGTGGCCGTGCCGGGCCGGGTCCGGCGCACCTGGCTGATAGTCGATCATCGATGGATCGGTTCGGATGTGGTCGCCGTTGGGGCGGACGGCGTGCCACGACGGTCCCGAACGACCCACGAGGAGAGGGATCAACCATGCGAGGGAACGCACGACGGGCCGCCGCCGCGGTCTTCGGGCTCGCACTGGGTGCCGTACTGGCGCTGGCCCAGGTCGCACCCGTCCAGGCCGAGTCGAACGGCGGGGTACGCGTGCTGCCGCTCGGCGACTCGATCACCGACGGCTTCAACGTGCCCGGTGGGTACCGCGTCAACCTGTGGCAGCGGTTGGCCGGCGGCGGCTACACAGTCGACTTCGTCGGCTCGCAGTTCAACGGGCCGGCCAGCCTCGGCGACCACGACCACGAGGGCCACTCGGGCTGGCGCATCGACCAGCTCGACGCCAACATCGTCACCTGGTTGCGTGCCACCGACCCGCGGACGGTCCTGTTGCACATCGGCACCAACGACATGAACCAGAACTACGACCTGGCCAACGCGCCGGCCCGGCTCTCCGCGCTGATCGACAAGATCAGGGCGACCGCGCCCGAGGCCGAGCTCTTCGTCGCCACCATCGTCCCGGAGTCCGACCCGAATCTGGAGGCCCGGGTGCGGACGTACAACGCGGCCATCCCCGGGATCGTGGCGCAGAAGGGCAGCCGGGTGCACCTGGTCGACATGCACGAGGCGTTGAGCACGGCCGATCTCGCCGACGGCGTCCACCCCAACGCCGGCGGGTACGACAAGATGGCCGCCCGCTGGTACGACGCGCTGCGCTCGGTGCCGGGCAGCCTCGTCCCACCGGTCGGGCCGCCGGTCGGCACCCCGGTCGGCCTGGTCAACCCCAACTCCGGGCGTTGCCTGGACGTCTCCGGCGCCAGCACCACCGCCGGCGCCCCGGTCATCATCTGGGACTGCCACGGCGCCGCCAACCAGCGCTGGACCCGTACCGCCGCCGGGGAGCTGCGGGTCTACGGTGACCGCTGCCTGGACGTGCCGGGCGCCGCGAGCGCCGACGGCACCAGGGTGCAGATCTGGACCTGCAACGGCGGCGCCGCCCAACGGTTCACCTTCCGCTCCGACGGGGCGATCATGCTGACCAGCGTCGGCAAGTGCGTCGATGTGGCATCGGCCGGCACGGCCAACGCGACAGCCGTCCAGCTCTGGACCTGCAACGGCGGCGGCGCGCAGCGCTGGTCCACGAGGTAGCGGTCCGGCGCCGGTCCACCTCGTGCCCCGGTGGACGCCCGCCCCTTTGCGCCCGGTCGGCCGCGCGATGTCGTCGGGTCCGCGCGGATCGTCGCCGCCGCTGGTCGCGATCGGCCAGGATGGGCGGGGCGGCCGGGCCACGGCTGCGGCGAGGAGGCGGGCGATGCGGGTACGCGGCTGGGTGGACCGGGGGCGGTACGCCCGCGCGGCGGCGACACTGGCGGCTCTCGTCGCCGGCGCGGTGCCGCTGGCCGCGGTGCAGTCGCCGGGTCCGGCGGTCGCCGGCGCGGCGTCGGCCGGGGTGAGCGTGTGCCAGGTCCGCGACGACCGGCTCACCGAGATCTCCGGGATGGTCGCCACCGACGACGGGTACGTCGTGGTCAACGACGGCGCCGACGACGAGGCCCGCCTCCGGATCTTCTTCCTGGACCGGCGCTGCGCGGTGGCGCGGACGGTCAGCTACCCCTCCCGGCCTCGCGACACCGAGGACCTGGCCCTCGGCCGGGACGGCACCATCTGGGTGGCCGACACCGGTGACAACGACCGCAACCGCGAGACGATCGCGCTGTGGCGGCTCGCGCCGGGGGCGGACCAGCCGGTGCTGTACCGGATGAAATACCCGGACAATCCGCACGACGCCGAGGCGCTGCTGCTCGACGCGGCCGGCCAGCCGTTGATCATCACGAAGGGCGGCAGCGGCACCGTCGTGCTGTACTCGCCGACCACCGCGCTGAAGCCGGGGGCCACTACACCGCTGGCCTCGGTCGGCCGGGTGGTCCTCCCGTCCAGCACCACCAGCAACCCGTTCTCGTTCCTCGGGCGGGGCGTCGTCACCGGGGCGGCGAACGCGCCGGACGGCCGTCGGGTGGTGCTGCGGACCTACGCCGACGCGTTCGAGTACGACGTGACCGGCGGTGACGTGGTCGCCGCGCTGACCGGTGGCACCCCACGGGTCATGCCGCTGCCGGACGAGCCACAGGGCGAGTCGGTCACCTACAGCCGCGACGGCCGGTCCCTGCTCACCGTCTCCGAGTCCGCCGACCAGCCGGCCGGCAGCCGCCCGACGATCCTGCGGTATCCGGCCCCGACGGCGACGGCCGCCGCCCCGCACCCGGCGGAGTCCACCACGGCGGCGCCGCCGTCGTCCCCGCCGGCCCGCCCGGCCGCACAGGCGGCCGGCATCGGGGGCGGTCGGGCCTGGCCGCTGGCCGCCGGCGCCGGGACGCTGTTGGCACTGTTCGCCGTGGCCGGGGTGCTGTGGCGCCGGCACACCGACCGACGCTGACCGACGGCGGCGTGCACGCCACGGTGTGCGGGCGGGCGCCGCGTCGCGAGCCGGAGGGCCGGCGCGCTGCGGCAGGATGGGTGGATGTCCGTGCTGTCCGAGCTGCGCCACCCGATCGTCGCCGCGCCGATGGCCGGCGGCCCGTCCACCCCGGCCCTCGTGTCGGCCGTCTCCGCCGTCGGCGGGCTGGGCTTCCTGGCCGCCGGCATGATCGACACCGCGCGGCTGGTCGCCGACATCGCCGAGGTGCGCGCGCGTACCGACCGGCCGTTCGGGGTCAACGTCTTCCTGCCCGGTGACGACACGGTCGACGAGGCCGCCGTCGGGGAGTACGCGCGGCGGCTCGCCCCGCAGGCCGACCGCTTCGGGGTGCGGTTGGGCGAGCCGGTGGGCGGCGACGACGCGTACCCGCAGAAGCTGGCCGCGCTTCTCGCGGACCCGGTCCCGGTGGTGTCCTTCGCTTTCGGGCTGCCCGACCGCGCCGTGGTGGCCGCCCTGCGGGAGCGCGGCACCGAGGTGTGGGCCACGGTCACCGGCCCGGCCGCCGCCACGGCCGCCGCCGAGCTGGGCGTGGACGCCGTCGTGGTGCAGGGCACCGAGGCCGGTGGGCACCGGGGCGGGATGCCGGACGACGACGACTACGCGCTGTTGCCGCTGCTCCGGCTGGCCGCGGCGCGGTGTGACCGGCCGTTGGTGGCCGCCGGTGGCATCGCCGACGGCCCCGCCCTGGCGGCGGCGCTGGCCGCCGGGGCGCAGGCCGCCCAACTCGGCACCATGTTCCTGCGCTGCCCGGAGGCGGGCAGCTCACCCCTGCACCGCGCGGCGGTGGCCAGCGCCGCGCCGACCGCGTTGACCCGGGCCTACACCGGCAAGCGGGCCCGCGGCGTGGTCAACGACTTCCTGCGTACGCACGACGCCGTCGCGCCGGCCGGCTACCCGCAGGTGCTGCACCTGACCCGTCCGCTGCTCGCCGCCGCCCGGCGCGACGGCGACGCCTCGGTGGTGAACCTGTGGGCCGGGCAGGCGCACCCGCTCGCCCGGGACGTACCGGCGGCCGAGCTGGTCGTCGAGGTCAGCGCCGCCGCCCGGGCCGCGCTGACGGCGGCGGCGCAACGGGCGACCCGCTGGGGCTGACCAGGCGACCTGTCGTCGATCCGGGCGGGCGGAACGGCCCGGACGCGCAACCCGTTAGAGTCTCGCCGTGATCGAGATCGGCGCGGACGTCGACCTGTCCCACCCACCCGACCGGGTCTGGCTCGCTCTGACGGATCGGGAGCTGCTCGGCCGCTGGTTCGCCGAGGCGGACATGGTGGAGGGGGTGCCGGACCGGCTGCTGCTGCACACGGCCGGCCTGCCCGGCTTCGACACCGACGTCGAGGTCGAGGTGACCGAGCGGCGGGTGCCGGAGCTGCTGGTGTTGCGCTGCGACGAGGCCGGTCGGCTCACCGAGCTGACCTGCGCCGTCACCGCCACCAAGCAGGGCAGCCGGTTGACCGTGCGGGAGGTCCCGACCCACGGTTCGTGGTCGGACGAGCAGCACGGGCCACGCGAACAGCAGCTCCGGCAGGCGTTGACCGTGCGCCTGCCGGCCATCCTCGACTGGCTCGCGTTCCAGCAGGTCGATCTGCGGCGTGGCGTCGCGGGGATGACCACCGAGCTGCCGGTGCTCGGCGCGTCCGGCCCGGCGCCGTCCCGGCGTCGTGCGGCGGTCGCCGGACTGGCCGCGGTCGTGCTGGCGGCTGCTCTGGTGGCGTGGCTGACGCTGCCGGGGGAGCCGGAGCATTCCGCCGCGCCGACTCCCGCCTCGACGCCGACGCCGACGACGCCGCCGAGCATGGCGGCGGCGGCGCCGACCGCGCAGCCGACTGTGACACCGTCGGCGCGACCGTCGCGCAGCGTCACGCCGACCACCGCCCGTCCGAGCCGCACCCCGTCGGCGACGCCGTCGCGTACGCCGACGGCGGCGGTGCCGCCGCCCCCACCGCCGCTGGCGGCGCGCTACGACACCGACTCGAGCCGGCTGTTCGGCTACACGGGGGAGGTGGTGGTCGACAACCCGGGCCCCGCGCCCGCGGAGCAGTGGGTGGTGGTGGTGACCCTCGCCGAGGGCAGCAGCGTCGACGACGTCGAGGGAGCGGACTGGCGTCAGGACGGGCAGGCCATCACCTTCAGCGGCCTGGCCGTGCCCGCCGGCGGGTCGCGGACGATCCGGTTCGACGTCCGCGACAGTCGGCCGAAGGCCAGGGAGCCGGAGGGCTGCACGGTGGGCGGCAACCCGTGCGCGGGGCTCTGACTAGGCTCCTGAAGCATGGCACTGCTGCACCGGGCGACACTGCGCCCCACCAAGCTCGAACTGCTGACGACCTGGCTGCCCGACCGACAGTGGTGGCAGGGGCCGGCCGGCATCGACGTCGTGAGTCGGGGGGCGTACCGCTTCGACGACCCGGCCGGCGAGGTCGGCATCGAGACCATACTGGTCGCCGCCGGTGACTCCCCGGTTCACCAGGTCCCGCTCACCTACCGCGCCGAGCCCCTGCGCGACGCCGACGAGTGGCTGGTCGGCACGACCGACCACTCGGCGCTCGGCCGCCGGTGGGTGTACGACGGCTGCGCCGACCCGGTCTACGCGGCGGCGCTGACCCACGCCATCCTGGCCGGCGCCGGGCAGGCGGAGCAGTACTTCGAGGTCGACGG
Organism: Micromonospora sp. MH99; assembly: GCF_021442385.1. Classification (GTDB taxonomy): domain Bacteria; phylum Actinomycetota; class Actinomycetes; order Mycobacteriales; family Micromonosporaceae; genus Micromonospora. Next base: position 109,687 of record NZ_MUZA01000007.1, on the reverse strand, counting down.
CCGGCGCGAGGTGCGACCGCCGACGATGGCGATCGACGTCAGCGGCGACGGCGGGGCGGTGCCGGCGATCGGCGCCGTCCGGCAGGTCGTCGACGACGTCGACACGGTCATCGTCACCGACGCGGTGGAGCTGGTCGTGGTCCGCCGGCCGGCCGCCGGGGCGGTCGGAGCGCAGGGCGCCGTCCTGACTGGCGCCTGGGACGGGCAGCCGACGACCGTGCCGCTGGCGTACGCCCGGAGGCGGTGACGGCGGTGGGCGGCCCGACCGATCGGGCCGCCCACCGCGTTCACCACTGGGCCGGAGGCGGCGGTGGTGCCACCGGCGGCCGGTCGTCGCAGGTGATGGTGTTGGGCAGCAGCCACGGGGCGAGCCAGCCGCCGTCGTTGCCGCCCAGGTCGGTGAGGGTGAACTCCGACCCGGCGGGGGTGAAGTGGAACGACCCGCAGTTGTTCACGCCCACCGCTCCCACGTTGCGGGCGTCCACGTTGGCGAACGAGGCCGACCCGGCCGAGCGGGCGCTGAGCACCGACGTGCCGGTGCCGTCGACCCGGACGTCGCGGAAGCGCACGTTCGTGATCGAGTAGAGGTCCTTCACCGGCCAGTCGCTGACCAGCATGATCGCGTTGTAGGTGCTGTCCAGGTACGCGTCGCCGGTCACCTCGACGTTCGCGTCGATGCTGCGGTCCAGCGCGAACATCCAGATGGCGCCGAGCCCGATGTTCCAGTTCAGCTCGTACGTCCCGGCGCGGGCGGTGGTGTTGGCGGTGAACCGCAGGTAGCCGGCGAACGGTTCCGCGCCGAAGCGCGCCCCGGCGTGCAGCCCGCTGCCCTCGCGAACCGGGTCGGCGACGAGGTTGTTGGAGACGGTGGTGTCGGTGCCGCCGTAGATGGCGATGCCGTTGGCGAGCGTCGGTGACTGCACGGTGTTGTGGTCGAACGTGTTGCGGGCGTTGGCCGTCTTCTCCGACCACATCGCCAGGCCGTCGTCACCCGTGTTGCGCACGAAGGTGTGCGCGACGAGGGAGTCGGTCACGCCGGTGTGGAAGTTGAGCGCGTCGGCGATCTGGTCGACGACGATGGTGTTGGTGACGCGAACGTTGCGCATCGGCCCGTCGAACCACAGACCCGCCTTGGTGTGCCGCAGGTGCAGCCCGTCGATCGTGGAGTCGCTCATCGCACCACCGATCGCGTTGACCTGGTCGGTGTCGATGCGCTCGCGTACGTCGCCCTCGATGGCGAAGCCGGAGAGATGCACGTTCCGGCTGCCACCGTCGGCGGCGTCGCGACCGTAGAAGCCGACGCCGGTGTGCACCGAGCCGTCCGGCGCGGGCGTGGACAGGGCTACCTCGCGGCCCTTGAAGATCGTGTACCAGTTGCCCGCGCCCTCGATGGTCACGTCGTCGACGATGATGTGCCGGTTGACCTGGTACGTCCCCGGCGGGACGTAGACCTTCAGGTGGGTACGCCGGGCGAAGGCGACGGCCTTGTCCAGGGCGTCGGCGGAGTCCCGGCGACCGGTGGGGTCGGCGCCGAACGCCAGCACGTTCGCGGCGAGCAGCCGTACGCGCGGCGGTGCGACCAGTTCGGAGTCGAGCAGGTCGATGACCGTCCACGCGGCGGCGCTGCCGGCCGGCGCGGTGAGCCGGACCGTGTCGCCGGCCCGGTAGGTGCGCCCGAGCAGCAGCCGCTGTTCGTCGTAGAAGTGGGTGGGCCGGAACGGCGTGCTGATGCTCGGGTACGGCGTGGTGGCCGACGGCACGCACTGGCACTCGGTGATCCACCAGTCCGGGTGCAGCAGCCCGGCCTGCGGGTCGTTGGTGAACGGGTACTGGTTGTAGAGCCACGAGTACTGCGAGGTCAGCGTCATGGTGTGGACGTTCCTGCCGTTGACGGCCACCCGCAGCGGCGCGGTGATCCCGCCGCCGGCGGGCGCGTCCGGGATGCTGTACCGAACGGTGATGCCGTTCGCCGCGCTGGGCAGGACGAACTCGACGTACTCGCCGGGGGTGAGCCGGACGGCGCGGCGGCCGGACGCCTCGGCGGGCAGCGTGTAGGCGGACCGGTCGGGGCCGATGACCTCGCCGTTGGTGCGGACGTTCTCGGCCTCCTGTTCGACGAAGTCGACGTCGGCGCCGCGTCCGGCGACCAGCGCCGGGTCGAGCGCCGCCCGGGTGACGACCGGCTGTGCGCCGGACGAGCCGGGTGGGCCGGCGGCGGCCACTGTGGGCCCGGCGACCAGCACGGCGAGGCCGGCCGCGAACGCGACGGCGGTGGCGACCGGGCGGCCCGGGCGTCCCCGTGCCGGCAGGATGCTGCGAAACATCGGTGATCCTCCTGGTGGGGTGGTGGTGGAGGTCCGCCCGGCGTTCCCCCGGACGCCCGACATTGATCGTCATGATGCAGCACCGAACATCGCACTGCAAGACAACAATCGAAGATTGAAAAGAGTCGACTATCAGGCCGCAAGAAATGGACGGTTGGCGAGTTGAGGTGTCGCGCGTCGCGTGCGCCCTGACCACCCCGGCCGGCGTAGGCTGAGCCGCGTGGATCAAGAAGACCGGATCGCACTGTTCCTCGACTACGAGAACCTGGCGTTGGGGGCCCGCGACCACCGTGGCGGCGCGGACTTCGACTTCCGGCCGATCGCCGACGCGCTGGCCGAGCGGGGGCGGGTCGTGGTGCGCCGGGCGTACGCCGACTGGTCGTACTTCGACGAGGACCGCCGGATGCTCACCCGGTCCCACGTCGAGCTCATCGAGATCCCGCAGCGCATGGGCGCGTCCCGCAAGAACGCCGCCGACATCAAGATGGCCGTCGACGCGATCGAGCTGGCGTTCGAGCGCGACTACATCTCCACCTTCGTCATCTGCAGCGGCGACAGCGACTTCACACCCCTGGTCCACAAGCTCCGCGAACTGAACAAGCGGGTCATCGGCGTCGGGGTCGAGGGGTCCACGTCGGCGCTGCTGCCCCCGGCGTGCGACGAGTTCCTCTACTACGACCGGCTGGAGGGTGTGGACATCCCGCCCACCCGCAGCCGGCGCGGTCGCCCGACCCGGCAACCCGGCCCCGACCAGCGTCCGCCCGAGCCGGAACAGCAGCGCGAACAGGAACACGAGCAGGAGGCCGAGGGGCGGCCGGCGGGTGAGGAGCCCGGCCGGGACGTGGACGCCCTCGCCGTACAGGTGGCCCAGACGGTGGCCGGGTTGCAGGGCAGCGCGAGCGGCGAGGTGACCGCCTCCCGGCTCAAGCGCACCCTGCTGCGCAAGGACCCGACGTTCAGCGAGTCCGACTACGGCTTCCGTACCTTCGGTGAGCTGCTGCGCCACCTCGCCGAGCACAACGTGATCGACCTGGCCGAGGGGCCCGCGAAGGGCGACCCCGAGGTGTCCCTGCCCGAGCACGGCGACCGGGAGGTCGCCTTCGGGCTGCTCCGGGGCGTGGTGGGTGAGCTCGGCAGCGCCGGGAATCCGGTCGCGCTCTCCGGTCTGAAGAACCAGCTGCGCCGGGCCCGCCCCGACTTCAGCGAGAAGAAGCTCGGCTACCGCAGCTTCCTGCAGTTCTGCAAGGCCGCCGCCACCAGCGGCGCGGTCGACCTGCGGTGGAGCCCGGAGGCCGACGACTACCTGCTCACCGCGCAGGGGTGAGCGACCGCCTCCGGTAAGGCCCCTGCCGGCCATCGACAGCTGTCGAGCGGAAGTGCCGGGACTGCCCATAGGGTGGACGGCAGGGCTGCCCCGAGGGCGAGGTGACGGTCGGCATGTCGGGACGTGGCGAATGGACACTCGTCGGCCGCGACGACGAGCTGAAGACCATCGAGGACGTCGTGTCGGCGCGGGCGCCCGGCCTGGTGCTGGTCGGCGACGCCGGGGTGGGCAAGACGCGGCTGTTGCGCGAGGCGCTGGCGCGGGCCGCCGAGAACGGCGTGGAGTGTCACTGGGTCTCCGCGACCGGCGCGGCCCGCTCCATCCCGTTCGGGGCGGTCTCCCACCTCATTCCCGCGCCCAATCGACCGCGCGTCGACCCGATGGGCCTGGTCGTCACGGTGGAGCGCGACTTCGCCCGCCGCAGCGCCGGGCGCCCTGTCATGATCGGCATCGACGACGCGCACCTGCTCGACGAACCGTCCGCCGGGCTGCTGCACCAACTCGCCGTACACGGCCTGGCGGTGGCGGTGGCGACGGTCCGCGCGGGTGAACCACTCTCCGACGCTCTCACCTCACTGTGGACCGGCTCGGGCCGGCGGCTGGAGGTACGCCCCCTGCCCGCCACCGCCGTGGACCACCTGCTCGACGAGGCGGCGCCGGGGCCGCTCGACGCCCTCAGCCGCCGCCGGCTGCGCCAGCTCGCCGACGGCAACCCGCTGCTGCTGCGGGAGCTGCTGGCCGACGCGCTGGACACCGGCGGGCTGCGGGAGTCGCGAGGCGTCTGGCGGTGGCGCGGCACCGCGTCGGGCAGCCCTCGGCTGGCCGAGCTGGTCAGCGCCCGGCAGCGTGCCCTGGAACCGGCAGCCCGTCAGGTGCTGGAGGTGGTCGCCTGCGGTGAACCGCTCTCGCTCGCCCTGCTGGAACGGTTCGTCGATCCGGCCGCCATCGAGGCGGCCGAGCGCAGCGGCATGGTGGTCGCGGAGCGCTCCGGCGCGCGGACCGCGCTGCGGATGGCCCATCCGCTCTACGGCGAGGCGCTGCGCGCGAGCATGCCCGCCAGCCGGTCGCGCACCGTCTTCGGGCAGCTCGCCGACGTGCTGGCGAGCATGCCGCTGCGCCGCCGCGACGACGCGCTGGTCGCCGGCGTGTGGCAACTGCGCTCGGGCAGCGTCCGGCATCCGGGCATCGCGCTGGCCGCCGCGCGGCAGGCCATCGACCGGTTCGACATCGACCTGGCCGAGCGGCTGGCCCGCACGGCGTACGACGCCGGGCAGGGCTGGGAGGCGCAGTGGCTGCTGGCCCGGGTGCTGCAGTACCAGGCGCGCAGCCAGGAGGCGTTCGACATGCTGCCACCGGCGCCGCCGCCGGGCAGCAAACACCTCGCCATCTGGGCGATCACCCGGGCCGGGCTGCTCTACTGGGGTCTGGACCGGATCGACGAGGCGCACGAGACGCTGCGGATGGTGCCGGCGGGCTCGCCCGGGTACGACCTGGCCGAGGCCACCCGGTCGTGGGTGCTGTTCTACGACGGCCGCTGCGAGGCGGCGCTGGCGGTGGGCCAGGCCGTGCTGGCCCGGGCCGACACCGGCGTGCGGGCGGCCAGTTGGGCGACAATGGGCGCCGCCTCGGCGGCCGGGATGCTCGGCCGGCTCGGGCTCGCGGCGGAGCTGGCCCACAAGGGCCGGGCGGTGCTCGCCGCCGAGCCCGAGCACCTGCCCTGGAACGAGGCGCAGGTCGGGCTGGGGCTCTGCTACGCCCGGTACGCCGCCGGCGAGCTGGCCGGTGCCGTCGAGCTGGCCGACGAGGGCTACCGCGCGGCGGTGGCCAGCGACGCGCGGGGGATGGTCGCCGTGTGGGCCGGGTTCCGGGGGATCATCGCCAAGTCGCAGGGGCAGCTCGACGGCGCCGAAGCCGACCTGCGCGAGGCCGTCGCCCTGGTCGAGGAGAACGACCAGTACCACCTGGTGCGGACGTACTGGGCCGAGCTGGCCGGCGTCCGTGCCCTGGCCGGCGACCTGCCCGGCGCCCGCCGCTGGCTGGCCGCGGCGGACGCGCGGGAGCGGACCGCGAACCGGATCTTCCACCCGTGGGTGGAGCTGAACCGCGCCTGGGTGCAGGTGGCCGAGGGGGATCTCACCGCCGCCATCCGCACCGCCCGGAATGCCGCCGACCTGGCCCGGGGCAGCGAGCAGCCCACGATCGAGGCGGTGGCGCTCTACGAGTGCGCGCGGCTGGGCGCACCGGAGCCGGTGCGGGACCGGCTGACCGCCCTCGCGGACCGGCTCGGCGGGCTCGCGTCGACCCTCGCCACCGCTGCCGACGGTCTGCTCCGCGACGACGGGCCGACCCTGGAGGCGGCCGTGGACGACCTCGTCGTCCGGGGCCACACCCTGCTCGCCGCCGAGGCGCTGGGCGCCGCCGCCCGGGCGTACGCCCGCCGTGGTCGACCCCGGCTGGCGGTGGCGCAGCGAGCGGCGACGCTGGCCCGTGCCTGCCACGGCGTACGCACACCACTGCTCGCCGCTACCGCTCCGGGCGCGGAGCAGGCGACGCTGACCCGCCGCGAACGGGACGTCGCGCTGCTCGCGGTCGACCTGTCCAGCCGCAGCATCGCCGACCGACTCGGGTTGTCGGTCAACACCGTCAACAACAACCTGGCCCGCGTCTTCACCAAACTGGGCGTGCGCAACCGCCGGGAGCTGGCAGTCGTGCTCGGCCACGAGCGGCCGGACGTACGGGCGGCGGGTCACCGCGAGCGATCCAGCCTCGACAGTAGGTAAGGGCGACTGATCTACCGGGTTACCGCACACCTTTCTACCGTGCGGTAACACACCTACCGGTGCACTCAGTCCCTGGAGGACGGCATGAGCCAACTGGATCCAAGCGGACCACCGGGACGGCGACCCACCAGGTCGTTCCACGTCCACAATGTTCTGTTCGTCGCCACGGTGGCGGTGGCGGTCGCCACGGTCACCGCGGTCGTCGCTCCCGCAGCCGGCGGCGCCTCGCCCACCCCGGTGAGCGCCACACCCGCCGCGGTCTCGTACGACGCGCCGCCCTGCACCCGGGAGCTGGAGGGCACGACCTGGCTGCTCGATCCGTGCGTCAAGCCGGGCGCGAAACTTCCGGTGGAGGTCGAGGCGCGGCTCGCGCAGATCCGTACCCAGAACGCGGCTGCCGCCGCCGACTGCCCGGACCCGAGCGGTTCGCCGTCGGCCTCGACGTCGGCGACACCGACCCGGCAGACCCGGCCTCCGGTGACGGCCCAGCCGGTCGCGCAGCGGGCTCCCGCCGCGACCGCGACCGCCCCCACCTCGACGGCGTCGCCCACCGGTTCACCCTCCTCAACGGCGTCGCCCACCGGCTCGCCCTGCCCCTCGGGCAGCGCGTCCCCCTCCGGGAGCGCGTCCCCGTCGGGCAGCTCATCCCCGTCGGGCAGTTCGTCTCCCTCGGGTAGCGCGTCTCCCTCGGGTAGCTCATCCCCGTCGGGTAGCGCGTCGCCCTCGGGCAGCGCGTCGCCCTCGGGCAGCGCGTCGCCCTCGGGCAGCTCGTCCCCCTCGGGTAGCGCATCGCCCTCGGGTAGCGCGTCTCCGTCGGGTAGCTCATCCCCGTCGGGCAGCGCGTCGCCCTCGGGCAGCGCGTCTCCGTCGGATAGCTCGTCGCCGTCGGGCAGCGCCTCACCCAGCGGCTCGTCGTCACCCAGCAACCCGCCTGACCCAACCGACGGGCCGCCCTGGCCCACCGGCGGGCCGACCTCGCCGCCGCCCCCGCCGCCGACCGGCTGCCCACAGGTCAACGGCAACCCCACACTGGTGGACGCGAACAAGGACCGTATCCGCTGCCGGGAGGTGCAGACCGTCGAGGACGACACGGTCCTGACCCTCACCGGGGACTCGATCAGCTCGTCGCACCACCAGTTCGGCTTCGGCGTGGGGCCCGGCTGCCCGATGACCTCGTTCGACGACCGGGGGATGCCCGGCAACAACGGCGTCTACAGCTACGGCCGGCGCTACTTCGACATGGACGGCAGCATCGTCGACTACGACAACTACGCGCGCACCGGATACGGCACCGGCGACATCATCGCCGGTCGCGCCGGCCCCGACGCCTGCGGCAACGGATGGGGGCGCGTGGCCAGCCCGCTCGGCCTCGCCACCGCGCGCATCGCCAAGGCCAAGGCGGACGGGCACAACGCGTACCACGCCACAACCGGTGGGGTGAACAACACCAACTGGACCACCGTCCTGACCCGGTTGGGCATGTGCCGGGGCCTGGAGTTCGCGGCAGAGGCCCTGGACCCGTACGGCGTGTTCCGCTTCGAGTGGGCGGCCGTCGGCGGCAAGCAGGGCATCGTCACCAACGGCGGTGGTTGCAACTTCTGGCTCGACCTGCCGGTCGGCGAGGACTACTACATCAACATCGGGGTGCCGCGTTACAACGGCCCCGCGCAGTACGCCGGCATCACCGCAGACGCCACCACCATCGTCAACTCCCTGCTGGGCGCCGGCGCGGACAAGGTGGTGTGGATGCTGTACTACGACATCACCCCGGCGAACATCGACGTCGGCCAGTACGGCTGGGCCAAGCTCAAGTCGCTGCTGCCCACCGGATTGCAGTCCTACCTGCCCTCGGCGCCGGTGTCGACGCTGCAACCGCTCATCGATCCGCTCTGGGTGGGCACCGTGCGGGGTGTGATCAGCGACCTCAACTGGGCCATCCAGCTCGGAGTCCCGTTCGATCCGGCCGTGCGGGTGGCGTTCGCGCCACCGTTCACTCCGGGTGACATCCAGATCACCGCAGAGGGTGGGTCGCCGCATCCCAGTCCCTCTGGGCAGGACAAGTTGGCCAGCACCCTGGCTGGCGTGCTCAGCGGTATGTGACGGGGGCCTGATTCATCGCTCAGGACGGGGAGGAATCGCCGATGCGGTTCCTCCCCGTCGCCCGCACAGGTGGAACTGTGTCTGAGTTGCGGCTATTAATGCGGTATATGCTCACCTGCGCCGTACCCCCAGCACGAAAATTGCTATACGGTCGGCGAATGAAGGTGGAGGAACACTGGTGGAACGGTGACACGACCCCGCGCGGGCGCCGGGACGTGTATATCCGTACTGACGGGCAGGGTTGGGAGGTCCGCGCCCAGATCGGTGGGGCGTCGGGTCGTGAGCGGGTGCAGCAGTGCCCCAGCCGGGCCTCGGCGGCCATCCTCGCCGACGCCTGGCGCGGTACGCACCCATCCTGGCGCGAGCTGAAGCAGCGCTGATCCGGCACCGGGCCGGGCCGGCAACGCTCCTGGGCTCCCGCCCGGTGCGCTCCCCGGCCCGCCCGGTGTTCGACTCACCCCCCGACCGTCACGATCCACCCCCACGTCGCCGATCTGGCGGCAACGGGACGCTCGGATACCGCACCATCGCCGGAGTGGAACGGCCGGTGGCCGGGTCCGCCGAGCGCTTTCCGTGTTCCCCGCGGCAGGCCGGGTACACGGGGGCGGTCCGCGCCCGATGGAGGTCGCCCATGTCGCAGGGTCCCGACGAGGAGAACCCCAGGCTCGACGAGGAGATCCGGGAGGCCGAGCGCCGGCTCGCCGACCTCGCCGCCTCGTCGGACGACGCGCTGACCGACGACGACGCCCGCGTGCCGGACGACGCCCCCTCCGAGCAGGAACCGGAGTAGGGCCTGTCCGGCACCCAAAAACCGGACAGGCCCCGTGCTCCGAGACGGGCTCAGCGCTTGAACGTGAAGGTGAAGTCGCCGGAGAGCTTGCCGCTCAGGCGAACCGTCGAAACGATCTTCCCCTCCTCGCTCAGCCTGTCGACCTCGGCTCGGGAGAGACCGAAGCCCTCGGCGATCAGTCGCGCGGGCCGGACCGGGATTCGTGCGCCGAAGCGGACCGAGACGTCGACCATCTCGCGGTCCAGGTGCGCCGATCCGTTGGTGTCGAGACGCCAGCGGCCGTCCCAGTCCAGGACGAATCGATTGCGACGCTGCACGGTCGGATCCTGAAGCAGTTCGGCGATCAGGCGACTGTCGTTGTTGTGCAGTTGGTCGAGCAGCTCAGGTCGGATGGTGCGGACCGTCGTCCGTTCCAGGACCGTGAGCTTCACCGTGTCCCCGCACCCGGTGCAGAGGGCGAGGAGCCAGATGTCGATGAGCTTGTTGTTGGCGTTGACGCGGAATTTGCCGCTCGGCCGGAGGTGCGGGGACGCGCACACGTGGCAACGGCGGCGAATGATGGGCAGGCAGGTGGGCACGACGGCCCATTGTGAGAGCACAGAGGTACACCGGTTTCAGTGAGAAGTCCGCAGCAAAAAGGAGCGCGGCGCACAGGCGCGACGCGCGTATCAGCGCTCGGGAGGTCTCACAGGGTGTACAACGGAACGTCCTCGCCTCGACGACAGGTTGAGGCAGGACGCTAACGGCGAGAGCGCCGCCACTCCACCGGTTTTTCGCGTACCTCGAAGGGCTCGGCCGCCTCAGGCCGTCGGGACCGGCAGCACCACGCCTTCGGCAGCCGACCGGTGCGCCAGCTCGATCAGCTCGACCGTGGCGACCGAGTCGCGCGGGTCCACCGGCATCGGCGTGCCGTCGCGCAGCGCCGCCGCCACCTGGGCGTAGAAGCTCTGGTACGCCCCCGGCTCGGTAGGCGTCGGACGCAGGTCACCGTCGACGCCGAGCAGGCCGTACCGCTCCGGCGGGACCTCGCCCCAGCCGGGCTGGTCGGGTCGGCCGCCGTCGTGCAGTGCCGCCTCCTGCACGTCCAGCCCGTAGGTCGTGTAGCCGGCCCGGTCGCCCAGCACCCGCAGGCGCGGGCCGAGCTGAGCGGTGATCGCCCCCATCCACAGGTGCGAGTGCACGCCGTTGGCGTGGGTCAGTGCCACGAACGCGTCGTCGTCGACCTCGGCGCCCGCGCGGCGGCGGTCGACCTCGGCGTAGACCCGCTCGACCGCGCCGAAGAGCTGCACGGCCTGGTCGATGAGGTGCGCGCCCAGGTCGAACAGCGCGCCGCCGGCCTCCTCGGTGCCGGCGAGCTCCCGCCAGCCCGGCTTGATGGTCGGGCGGAACCGCTCGAACCGGGACTCGAAGCGCAGCACCCGCCCCAGCTCGCCGCGCTCGACGAGCCCGCGGGCGGTCAGGAAGTCGCCGTCCCAGCGGCGGTTCTGGAACACCGTCAGCGGAACGCCGAGACGGTCGGCCTCCTCGACCAGCGCCCGGGCGTCGGCGGCGGTGGGGGCCAGGGGCTTGTCGACGACGACCGGCAGGCCGGCCGCGAGGGCCGCCCGCGCCATCGGCACGTGCTGCCGGTTCGGCGTCGCGACCACGACCAGGTCCAGATCCTCGGGTGTACGCCACAGCTCGTCGGCGTCGTCGACCAGGCGGGCGTCCGGGAAGTGCTGGTGCGCCTGCTCGCGCCGTTGCGGATCGCGCGTGACGATGGCGTCCAGCCGCAGCCCGGGTGTCGCGGCGATCAACGGCGCGTGGAACACCCGACCCGCCAACCCGTACCCCAGCAGACCGACCCGCAGCGCCTCCGCCATGCCGTACTCCCATCTCCTGGCCCGCGCCCTGGACCGGCGGCGGTGCCGGTGCTCGAATCTACGCCGCGCGCGGTCGGGCCTGGTCCGGGCCCGGCGCCCCTCAGCCCACCGGGTCGGCGCGCAGATAGGTGAGCACGGCGAGCACCCGGCGGTTGGTGTCGTCGCTGGGTGGCAGGTCGAGCTTGAGCAGGATGTTGCCGACGTGCTTTCCGACGGCGGCCTCGGTGACGTGCAGCCGGCCGGCGATCGACGCGTTGGAGCGGCCCTCGGCCAGCAGCGCCAGCACCTCCCGTTCCCGGCCGGAGAGCGCGGCGAGCGGGTCGCGGGGGCGGTGCAGCAGTTGCCGCACCACGTCCGGGTCGATGGCGGTGCCGCCGCCGGTGACCCGGCGCAGCGTGTCGACGAACTCGGTCACCTCGGCCACCCGGTCCTTGAGCAGGTAGCCGACCCGCTGGCCGTCGCCGCTGTCCAGCAGCGCCGCCGCGTACCCCGTCTGCACGAACTGGCTCAGGACCACCACCGGCAGGCCGGGACGCTCGGCGCGCAGCGCGACGGCCGCGCGCAGCCCGTCGTCCCGCCGACCGGGTGGCATCCGGATGTCGGTGAGCACCAGATCGGGTTGGTGGGTGCGGGCCGCCTCCAGCAGGTCCGGCGCGGACCCGACGGCGGCGCACACCGTGAAGTCGAAGCGGGTCAGCAACGCGACCAGGCCCTCGCGCAGCAGCACCTCGTCCTCGGCGAGCACCACCCGGGTCAGCGGCGACATGGCAGCTCCACCCGGACCAGCGTAGGCCCGCCGGGCGGGCTGGCCAGCAGCAGCCGCCCGTCGGCGGCGGCGACCCGGTCGGCGAGACCGGTCAGGCCCGTGCCCCGGGCCGGGTCGGCGCCGCCGCGCCCGTCGTCGGACACCTCGACCACCAGGTCACCGCCGGCCCGGGACAGGCGCACCTCGGCGCGGGTCGCCCCGGCGTGCCGGGCCACGTTGCTCAACGCCTCCGACACCACGAAGTACGCGGTGGTCTCGACGATCTCCGGCAGCGCCCCGTCGACGTCGGCGTGCACGGTGACCGCGACGGGCGCCGCGTCGGCCAGCTCGCGTACGGCCCCGGCGAGACCGAGGTCGGTGAGGCTCTGCGGCCGGATGCCGTGCACCAACTGCCGCAACATCACCATCAGCCCGCGCGCCTGGTCGTGCGCCACGGCGAGCGGCCGGGCGGCGGGGGAGTCCTCGGGTACGTCCAGCCGGGCCAGGCCCAGTTGCAGGGTGAGGCTGGTCAGCCGGGGCTGCGCGCCGTCGTGCAGGTCCCGCTCGATGCGGCGCCGTTCCGCCTCGTACGCGCCGACCAGCCGGGTGCGGGAGCGGGCGACCTCACGCAGCGCCGCCGCGTCGACCGGCGAGCCCAGCGCCCACCGCGCCACGGCGGCCTGGCCGGCGGCGAGCAGCCCCACCCCGTAACAGAGCACCGGGAGGAGCAGCACTCCCACGACCGCGTACGGGATGGCTTGGCCGGCGCTCTCGATCGGCCGCCAGATCACGACCGGGTCGGAGTCCCCGGCCAGCCAGGGGCTGGTGACCATCCCGATGTCGAGCAGCACCAGCACCAGGAACACCCAGTACGCGACAGGCACGAAACCGCCCAGCCAGAAGAGGTACGCGACCTCCCGCCAGCCGGCCGCCGTGCGGTAGCGGGCGGCGAGGCCCGGCCACGGTGACGCGGGCAGCGGGCGGCCGTCCACGAGGCCGAGCCGCCACCGCTCGACGGCGGCCACCGGGAAGCTCACGATCGGCGCGAGGGCCACCAGGGTCAGGCTGCCGACTGCCAGGAACAGCATCAGCGGTATCTCCGGTGGCCTGTTGTGCAGTCGCAGCGCGTTGGCGGCGGCCAGAAGGGGTGCGCCGATGACGAGCAGTCCGACGGTGAGCACGCCGGCGATCGGCACGGTGCTCACCAGGTAGGCCAGCGCGCGCCAGGGCCAGGCGGAGATCAACCAGTCGCGTCGGCGCAGCGTCGCGGCCAGGTGGCGGGGGTGTTCCGAGGTCATGCCGCAGACGCTAATCGCCGGTCAGCGGGCGCCCCAGCCGTCCAGATCCCCTTTCCGGGGTATGCCCAGCACTACCGGCCGAGCGGGTGTGCGGGGTCCGGAAACGGGAAGAACGCGCCGTCACGCGCTCCGTGTGACACCGGTGGCGGCGGCTGGAGAGACATTGGGTGCCAGAACCTTCGTGGTGGTCGGCGGTACCAGCGGGCTGGGCCTCGCGGTGGCCCGGCTGCTCGTCGACGAGCACCGGGTCGTGGTGTTCGGCGACGTGCCGGCCGAGGTCGCCGCGACTACGGACGAGCTGGGGTGCGACGGCGCGGTCTGCGACGTCTCCTCCCACGAGCAGGTCCGGGACGCGTTCGCCGAGGTGGTGGGGCGCTACGGCACCGTCGACGGGGTGGCGGCGTGCGCGTCCATGTGGGCGGGCGGCGACCTCGGGGACCTGTCCGTGGAGCACATCCGGCGGGCCGTGGAGATCAACGTCCTGGGTACGACGTACCTGCTGCGCGAGGCGCTGGAGCACCTGCACCGGCAGGGCCACGGGAACGTGGTCTACATCGGCGCGATGGCGCTCGCGGCGCCCCGGCCCGGCATCCCGGTCTACCGGGCGACCAAGAGCTACGGCAGCAGCCTCGTCGAGTCACTGGCCCAGGCCCAGCACAGCAACCGCGTCAAGGTGATGCAGTTGCACCCCGGGCCGATGCCGACCCGCCTGCAGGAACGCGTCGGCGCGGAGTTCCTCGACGAGGTGTACGCCCTGCCCGAGCAGGTCGCCACCGAGGTCGTCCGGCTCCTGCTGCTGCAACCCGACGACCTCTACGTCTCCGGCGAGCGCGTGTTGCGCGCGGACGGGCGGTGGTGACGGCGGCAGCCGGACCGGGGGACCGTCCGGCCTCCGCGTGGGCGCCCCTGCGCGGCGCCGTCTACCGCAATCTCTGGTTGGCCCTGCTCGCCGCCAACATCGGCACCTGGATGCAGACCGTCGGCGCGCAGTGGCTGCTGATCCACCACTCCAACGCCTCCACGCTGGTGGCGCTGGTGCAGACCGCCAGCCTGCTGCCGGTGCTGCTGCTGGCGCTGCCCGCCGGGGTGCTGGCCGACAGCTTCGACCGCCGGCACCTGCTGATCGCCGTGCAGCTGTTCCTGGTGGCGGTGGCGGTGGCGTTGACCCTGCTCACCCTGACCGACCGGATGCCGCCGGCCCTGCTGCTCACCCTCACCTTCGCGTTCGGGGTCGGGCAGGCGCTCACCCTGCCGGCCTGGTCGGCGGTGATTCCGGAGCTGGTGCCGCAGGAGCAGCTGCGGTCGGCGTCGGCGCTCGGGTCGATCAGCGTGAACGTGGCGCGGGCGGTGGGGCCGGCGGTGGCCGGTGTGCTGATCGCCCGGACCGGCGTCGCCCCGGTCTTCGGGCTCAACGCGGTGGCGTTCGCCATCTTCGCGGCCGCGCTGTGGCGCTGGCGGCCGGGCACCGCACGCGCCGTCGAGGTGCCCGAGCGGTTCACCGCCGCGCTGCGGGCCGGCAGCCGCTACGTACGCCACTCGCCGATCGTGCGCCGGCTGCTGCGCCGCGCGCTGGTCTTCGTGATCCCGGCCAGCGCGCTGTGGGCACTGCTGCCGCTGGTGGCGGCCCGGCGGCTCGATCTGGGCTCCGGCGGGTACGGGTTGCTGCTGGCCGCCCTCGGGGTGGGCGCCATCGCGGGCGGTGTGCTGCTGGCCGTGATCCGCACCCGGCTGTCGGCCAACCAGCTCCTGCTGGTCGCCGGCGCGCTGTTCACAGTCGCGCTGGCGGTGGTCGGCACCGTACGGGTGGTGCCGCTGGTGCTCCTCGCCCTGCTGCCGGCCGGGATGGCCTGGGTGACGGTGCTGGCCAACGTCAACGCCGAGATGCAGCTCTTTTTGCCGAGCTGGGTACGGGCCCGAGGGCTCGCCGTCTACCAGGTGTGTTTCGCCGGCGGGCAGGCCGTCGGCGCCCTCGTGTGGGGTCTGGTGGCCGACATGGGCGGGCTGGTCCTCGCCTACCTCGCAGCGGCGGCGTTGATGTTCGTCGGGACCGTGACGAGCCGGATCTGGCCGCTGCCGGACCTGCGCTCGGTGAACCGCGAACCGTCGGCCTACTGGCCGCAACTGCACCTGGCGCACGAGCCGGACCCGGGCGTGGGACCGGTGCTGGTGACGGTGCAGTACACGGTCCGGCCGGAGCGCACGGGACCGTTCCTCGCGGCCATGGACGTGGTGCGCGGCGCCCGCCAGCGCACCGGCGCGATGCGCTGGGGGCTGTTCCGGCCGGCCGAGACGACGGATCGGTTCGTCGAGGTGTACCTGGTGCCGTCCTGGGACGAGCACCTGCGCCAGCACGGTGGCCGGTTGACGGGTGAGGACCGCGAGGCCGAGGCACGGGCCCGGGAGCTGACCGACGGCGCTCCGGAGGTGCGCCACCTCGTGCCGGCCGCCGCCGGGCCGGCGCTGAGCGACGACCGCGAAGGACTCTGAATCTCCGTACGCCCCATCTCGTGGGCGATTTCTTCCCGCGTCATGTGCAGGACGTGACTGTCGGGGTACGTGGTGGCCCTGAGAGGGGAGGGAACCCATGGATCTGCTGGCTACCACGACCATCCGCCGGCCGGTGTCCGACGTGTACGCCTTCTGGCGTCGTCTGGAGAACCTGCCGACGTTCATGGCCCATCTGGAGGAGGTGCGTGTCACCGGGGAGCGTACGAGTCACTGGACGGCGAGCGCGCCGTTCGACCGTAGCGTCGAGTGGGACGCGGAGATCACCGACGAGGTGCCCGACGAGCGCATCGGCTGGCGGTCCACCGGCGAGGCCGACGTGCCGAACACCGGCAAGGTGTGGTTCGTGCCGGCGCCCGACGGCGTGAGCACCGAGGTGCACGTGCTGCTCGTGTACGACATCCCGGGCGGCAAGCTCGGCCAGGCCGTCGCCCGGTACTTCGGCGAGGAGCCGCACCAGCAGCTCGACGACGACCTGCGCCGACTCAAGCAGGTCATGGAGACCGGCGAGGTGATGCGCTCCGACGGCGCACCGTGGGGCAAGCGCGCCCGCCGGGAGTTCCCGCAGCGGCCGGCGCAGCCGCTGTCGAGCGACGAACTGGCGAAGGGGGAGGCGGCATGAGGGCGAACACCTGGGCCGGCCGGAACAAGGTCGAGGTCCGCGACGTGCCGGACCCGAGCATCCTGAACCGGCGCGACGCGATCGTGAAGGTCACCTCGACCGCGATCTGCGGGTCCGACCTGCACCTGGTCGACGGGTACGTGCCGACCATGCAGGACGGTGACGTGCTGGGCCACGAGTTCATGGGCGAGGTGGTGGAGGTCGGCGCCGGCGTCGACCCGGGTCGGCTGCGGGTCGGCGACCGGGTCGTGGTGCCGTTCCCGATCGCCTGCGGCGCGTGCGCGGCGTGCGCCGCCGAGCTGTGGTCGTGCTGCGAGAACAGCAACCCCAACGCCGGGATCGCGGAGAAGATGTTCGGCCACCCGGTCGCCGGCATCTTCGGCTACTCCCACCTGACCGGCGGGTTCGCCGGCGGCCAGTCCGAGTACGTGCGGGTGCCGTTCGCCGACGTGGGGCCGCTGAAGATCGAGTCGGACCTGACCGACGAGCAGGTGCTGTTCCTGTCCGACATCCTGCCGACCGGCTACATGGGCGCCGAGATGTGCGATATCCAGCCCAGCGACGTCGTCGCCGTGTGGGGCGCTGGCCCGGTCGGGCAGTTCGCGATGGACAGCGCCCGCCTGCTCGGCGCGGCAACTGTCATCGCGATCGACAAGGAGCCGTACCGCCTGCGGATGGCCGAGGAGGCCGGGCACACCACGATCAACTTCGAGGAGGTGGACGTCCGCTCCCGGCTGTTGGAGCTGACCGGCGGACGCGGGCCGGACAAGTGCATCGACGCGGTCGGCATGGAGGCCAGCCACGGCAGCGCGCACCTGCACGCGTACGACCGGGTGAAGCAGGCCGTGCGGTCGGAGACCGAGCGGCCGCACGCGTTACGCCAGGCGATCCTGTCCTGCCGCAGCGGCGGCACCGTGTCGGTCATCGGCGTGTACGGGGGCTTGCTCGACAAGTTCCCCTCCGGCGCGTGGATGAACCGGTCGCTGACCCTGCGCACCGGCCAGTGCCACGTCCAGCGCTACATGAAGCCGCTGCTGCGCCACATCGAGAACGGCGAGCTGGACCCCACCCGGGTGATCACCCACACCCTGCCGCTGCAGGACGCGGCACGCGGCTTCGACCTGTTCAAGAACAAGCAGGACGACTGCGAGAAGGTCGTGCTGAAGCCGTGACGGGCCGGTGCCGGCGCGGTCGCGAAAGGGCCGCGCCGGCACCGCCGCGCGGTCGACGTACGCCGTACGACCCCGTTGTTAGGATGGCCGCACCATGGCGATTGAGCGCAAGGCGACCGCGGACCCGGCCCGCAGCCTGGCCATCCTCTGGCGCACCCGGGAACCGACCAGCCGCAGCGCCGGGCAGGGCCTCAGCGTCGACCGGATCGTGCGGGCCGCGATCGACATCGCCGACGCCGAGGGCCTGGACGCGCTGACCATGCGCCGGGTCGGTGAGGCGTTGGGTGTCGGCACCATGTCCGTCTACACCTACGTGCCGGGCAAGGCCGAACTCGTCGCCGTCATGATCGACACCGCGTACGGCGAGATGCCGCGCTCCGCGGTCGAGGGCGACTGGCGGGCCCGGTTGGAGCGGATCGCCCACGACAACCTGGCGCTCTACCAGCGCCACCCGTGGATGCTGCGGGCCGAGACGACTCGCCCGGTGCTCGGCCCGAACCTGGTGGCCAAGTACGACCACGAACTCGGCGCAGTCGCCGACATCGGGCTCACCGACATCGAGATGGACGCGGTGCTCACCCTCGTCCTGGGCCACGTGAAGAGTTCCGCGCGCGCCGCGTCCGAGGTGGTCGACCTGGAGCGGGAGACCGACATGACCGACGGTCAGTGGTGGCAGTCGCACGCGCCCTGGTTGGAGACGTTCCTGACGGCCGACAGCTACCCCACCGCGTCCCGCGTCGGCACCGCTGCCGGCCAGCAGCACGGCGGGGCGTACGGCCCGGAGTACGCCTTCGAGTTCGGCCTGCAACGCGTCCTCGACGGCATCTCGGTGGTGGTCGCCGAGCGGGCGGCCAGCCGGTAGCTGCGACGGCCGGTGCTATCCGGCTGCCTCCGTCGAGACGGCGGCCCCGAGCCGGGCGAGGGCCCGGGCGGACGCGCTGCCCGGCTCGGCGTGGTAGACGACAAGCGACTGGGTGGTGCCGCTGATCGTGAGCTTCTCGTAGCGCAGCTCCAACTCGCCCACCCGCGGATGGTGGAACACCCGCAGCCCGCCCCCGGCGCGGACTGTGACATCGTGACGCGCCCACAAGCGCCGGAACAGCTCGCTGCCCGTCGTCAACTCCGCGACCAGCTCGGTGAGCCGCGGATCGTCCACCTCGACCCCCACCTGTGCGCGCAGGCCGGCCACCGCGCTGGCGGCGACCGCCTCCGGCGCCGGATAGAGCGCCGGCACGTCCGGGCCCAGAAACACCGCGCGCAGCAGGTTCACCCCGACCCGGTAGATCGGCGCCAGGGCGGTCGCCATCGGGTTGGCGAAGAGCACGTCCAGGTGCCGGCCGTGCACGAAGGCGGGCGTTTGCGCCCACGAACCCACCAACTGGCGGATGCCCACCGGCACCCGATCCGGGCGTCGTGCCGGTCGGCCGGTCGGCGCGTGCCCCCCGAGGCGGTGCAGGTGCGCCGTGGCCTCGGCGTCCAGCAGCAGCGCCCGGGCCAGCGCCTCGAGCACCTGGGCCGACGGACTGCGGTCCCGGCCCTGCTCCAACCGCAGGTAGTAGTCCGCGCTGATGCCGGCCAGCAGGGCCACCTCCTCGCGCCTGAGGCCGGGCACCCGCCGGCGGCCGTGTGCGGGCAACCCGACGTCACCCGGCCGGATCAGCTCACGCCGGGCACGCAGGTACTCGCCCAGCGGGCCGGCCGCGCTCACCAGCTCATCGTAGGAGCGCTCGCCGCCGCCCAACCTGGTCCTGCCACTACCAGGAAAAGCGGTAACCCGGATATCGCCCGCCGGCCGGGTGACAGTGGGTCGAGTAAGCGTGATCGGAAGACGGGACAGAGATGATCGAACGAATCACGACGCCATTCGGTTTCGCCTCGACCGCCGACGAGGTGCTCGCCGGAGTCGACCTGAGCGGCAAGCGGGCCGTCATCACCGGCGGCGCCGCCGGGATCGGCATCGAGACCGCCCGCTCGCTGGCCGCCGCCGGCGCCGAGGTGGTGCTCGCGGTCCGCCGGGTCACGGCCGGCGAGGAGGCCGCCCGGGACATCGCGGCCAGCATCGGCGCGGACCGGGTCACCGCCCGCGAGCTGGACGTGGCCGACCAGGATTCGGTACGCCGATTCGTCGCCGGCTGGGACGGGCCACTCCACATTCTGATCAACAACGCGGGGATCATGGCGCTGCCGGAGCTGGAGCGCACCGCCGAGGGCTGGGAGATGCAGTTCGCCACCAACTTCATGGGGCACTACGCGCTGACCGTCGGCCTGCACGACGCCCTCGCCGCCGCCGGTGGCGCCCGGGTCGTGTCGGTCAGCTCCAGCGGCAACCTCTTCTCGCCGGTGGTCTTCGACGACCTGCACTTCGCGTTCCGGCCGTACGACCCCCTGCTGGCGTACGGGCAGTCCAAGAGCGCCGAGGCCCTGCTCGCCGTCGAGGCCGACCGCCGCTGGTCCGGCGAGAACATCCACGCCAACGCGTTGAACCCCGGCGCCATCGCCACCGGGCTGCAGAAGCACACCGGCGGGCTGCGGACGCCGAAGGAGCGGCAGAAGACCCCGCAGCAGGGCGCCGCCACCTCGGTGCTGCTCGCGGCGTCCCCGCTGCTCGACGGCGTGGGCGGCCGCTACTTCGAGGACTGCGCCGAGGCCCCGGTCCGGACCGAGCGGCCCGCCGACTACAGCGGCGTGGCGGCGTACGCGGTCGACGCGGGCAACGCCGAGCGGCTCTGGGAGGTGGCCGCGGACCTCATCGCCGACGGTGCCCGCCGGCGACGGCACGGGTAGCCGCAGCGATGCCGCAGCACAGCGACCAACCGCGACGCGACGACGTGGTGGAGTTGCGGGTGCACGGCGTGTCGGGAGCGAAACCCTCGGTCATCCTCGGCGCGGAGCGGGTACGCCAGGTCGCGGGCGACGCCCGAGGAGGCTTTCACCGCCGCGACGGGTCCGACGACGCCGACCCGACCGGGGTGACGCTCGAGGCGTACCGCTGGGGTGACCTGCCCTCGGGCACGGTGGCCCGGACGCTCGGCATGGTCTTTCTGCTGCCGTTCATGCTCAGCAACGCGGCGGTGTGGATGCGGCCCACCGGCAGCGGCGCCGCCGGGGTCACCGTGCTGTGCCGGCTCCTCGCGCTCAACCTCACGGTGGTGTACGTGGTGTCCATCGCCGGGGTCGCCCTCGACCTGCTCGCCTGGCGGTGTCTCGGTGCGGTGGCGTGTCGCGCGCCCTTCGACACCCTGGCCGGGCTCGACGACCGACCTGTCGGGCAGCGGCTCGCCGTCCTGGCGCTGCTGCCGATCCTTGCCGTCGCGTTCCTGCGACTGCTGGGAACCCGCCGTTCCGGCCCGGCCGGCAACCCACTGTGGGCGGTGGAGCCGCTGGTGGTGCGGCTGCGGGCGATCCACGTCGCCGCCGCGCTCGCCGTCCTCGACGTGCTGCTCCTCGCGGCCCGTCGCGGTGGCGGCGCGACGCCCGTGACGACGCTGCTGTTGACGCTCAGCGCGGCCGTCCTGGTGGTCTGCGTGGGCCTGCTCGCCGCCCCGGGGCTGATCGACCGGGCCGCGACCGCCCGGACGGCCACGGTGACCGCCCGCGCCACGGGCGTGCTGGCGGCGGTTCTGACCGTGGCGACAGTGGTGGCCGTCGCGAGCGACGAGCGCGGTTGGCCGCCGTCGGCGGGGCTTCCCGGCTACGACGGGATCGCCGGTGGCGCCCTGCTCGGCCAGATGGTCCTGCTGGTGGTGCTCAGCGGCGTGGTGCTGTGGCACCGCGGTCGGTCCACGCTGCCGCGAGGGCTGGGCGCGGCGCTCATCGCGGCCATCGCGGTCGGTCTGGCGGGCGCGCTCTCCGCCGGTCTCGTCTACCTGACGGGGATCCTGCTCGGTGGCTACCGCGGCGACGGGGGGCCGCCGCTGCCGTACCGCTGGACGCTGCTGGCCTTCTTCCTGCACGTGACCGCCGCGGTGCTGCTGTGTGGGGCGTTGACAGTCCTGTCGCGGCACCGCCGTCGCCGGGCGGCGGTGGCGATCACCGCCCGCGACTTTCCTGCGCCGCCGCCGGAGGCAGCCGGACAGGTGCGGCGGGTCACCAGGACCGTGGCCCGGGCGCGGTTCACCGAGTGGCTGGGCCTGCTGGCGGCCCTCTACGCGGCTCTCGCGGTGGTCGGGCTGGCCACCAGTCTGCTCGGGCAGTTCGGGCGTGAACCGGACGAGTTGGCGCGGCAGTCTCTCGGGCTGCCGGCCGGAGCCGTCGGGATGGGGCTCGCGGGAAGCACCTACCTCCTCGCCGCGGTGCTCCTCGCGTTGCTGCTGGGTGGTGTCTTCGCCTACCGGACGGCGTGGTTCCGCCGGTACGTCGGGATCCTGTGGGACCTGGGCACCTTCTGGCCCCGGGCCGCCCACCCGTTCGCGCCCCCGAGCTACGCCGACCGCGCGGTGCCGGAGCTGACCGACCGGATCGTCCAGCTGAGCGAGCGGCACGCCGGGGTGCTGCTGTGCGGGCACAGCCACGGCTCGGCGTTGCTGGCCCTCGCGGTGCTGCGGCTGCCCCCGGCCGCGCGCCGGCGGGTCGCCCTGCTCACCTACGGCTCGCCGCTGGGCCGCCTCTACGCCCGGCTCTTCCCGGCCTACCTCGACGAGAAGGCGCTGCGCGAGGTGGGGGAGCGGGTCGGGTGGCGGTGGCTCAACCTCTGGCGGGACACCGACCCGGTCGGCGGTTGGATCTTCGCGGCGCACCGGCCCGGCGATCCGCCGCCGGAGGCGGCCGATCCGGCCGGCCGCGTCGATCGGCGGCTGCGCGACCCGCAGGGCCTGGTGCCGTCACCGGGGCAGCGCCGGCCGCCACCGCTGCGCGGGCATCACCCGGGCGAGTCCGACCCCGAGTTCCGGGCGGCGGTACGCGACCTCATCTGCCGGCTGCGCTCCTCGGACGGCGACTGAGCCGGCGAAGTCGGTCAGCGGTCCTCGGGTAGCCGCTCGTACTCCGCTACCACCGCTCGGATCTTGCGCAGGGTGGCGTCCGGGGCGTGCACCGCGGCACGCCACCGGTCGAGCGTGCGGTTGAGCACCCGGACGAGGAACTGCAACTGGTTGACCTGCTCGCGCAGCAGCCCCAGCTCCGATCGCGCGCTCACCGCCTCGCCCTCCAACTCGCTGACCCGCACCTGGAGGGGCTGCACGAGCGTCAGGGCGGCCTCCGTCAGCGTGTCGGCCGCGTCGGCCTTGAACTTGCCCCGCTGCGACACGACAGTGGCGATGGCGGCCAGACCTGTCGTGCCGCCGAGGATTCCGAGCAGACTGAGCAGCACCTGCACCCAGTGCGGCGCTTCGGGTGCCGGTGCCGAGATCACGTGACACCTCCGACGACCCGTCGGTGAGCCTCGCACTGGTGGCCGTAGGCCAGGCAGCGCAGGTCGACGGCGATCAGGGCGGCCCGCCAGAAGGCGCCCAGCGGCAGGGCGCTGACCAACGAGGCCGCCACGAGGCCCTGCGGACCGGTCACCGCCACCAGCGCCACCGTGTACATGCCGGTGATGGTGCCGAGCACCAGCACGGCCGCGAACTCGATGCCGAGGCCGGTGGAGAGTCGACCGGGCCACAGGATGCCCAGCAGGCCGCCCACGCCGACCACGATCAGTGCGACCTCCCAGCCGAGCTGGATGGGCTCCGGCATGGACAGTTGGACCGACGGTGATCGGATGTCCAGCACGAGCAGCAGGAATCCACAGATGGGCGTCGTGACCAGGGCGGCCACCTCGAACGGCTGGCTCTTGGCCCGGGAGCGGGGATGTCCCACGGCGACTCCTTGGTCGAGACCGGGACCGTTGTCCCGCCACCGGCCGACGTCGTGTCAGGTCGCGCGTACGAACCGGTTCGCGGGCTGCGGTCTTGGGCGGTCGATGGGCGACTCGCCGTCGTTGGCTGCCGGTATCTGCCTGTGTAGCACCGGTGACCGGTTCTCGTCCACCCGGTGTAACGTCGCCTTTCCGCAGGTCAGAGCTGGTTGGCTGCCTCCGCGCGAGGGGCCGCCGGAATGCCGGCGACCCCGCACGGTCGGGACGTAGAGTGTCGGATATCTTACCGTCGGTAAGATGGTCGTCCGCTCCGGCGGATCACCGCAGGAGCAGATCGCGCAGCGCCCGGACCACCACCGCCGGCGCCTCCTCCGCCATGAAGTGGCCGCAGCTGACCGTCTGGTGCTCCAGGTCCGGAGCCCAGGCCCGCCACACCCCCGCCGCGTCGTAGCCGAGCGCGGCGCCCCAGTCCTGCTGGAGCACCGTCACCGGCATCCGCAGCAGGTTGCCGGCCGCCCGGTCGGCCGTGTCGTGAACGACATCGATGCCGGCCGACGCCCGGTAGTCGGCGACGATCGAGGTGACCGCGTCGCGGGACGCCCGCAGGTACGCCGCACGCACCTCGGCCGGCAGCGCGTCCGGGTCGCGGGTCCAGACGTCGAGGAAGTGACCGAAGAACGCGTCCGAGCTGGCGCCGATCAGCTCCTCGGGCAGGCCCGGCGGCTGCGCCATGAGGTACAGGTGGAAGGCGACCGCGGCGCTGACGCCGTGCAGCACGTCCCACGTGTCCAGGGTGGGCACCACGTCGAGCAGGGCGAGCTGGCTGATCGCCTCCGGGTGGTCCAGGCCGGCGCGGAACGCGACCAGGGCGCCCCGGTCGTGCCCGGCCAGGGCGAAGCGCCCATGACCGAGCGCGCCGGCCAGCGCCACGACGTCGGCGGCCATCGTCCGCTTGGCGTACGCCGTGCCGTCGTCGTCCACGGGCTTGTCGCTGTCGCCGTAGCCACGCAGGTCGGGGCAGATGACCGTGTGGTCGGCGGCCAGGTCGGCCGCCACGTGCCGCCACATGAGGTGGGTCTGCGGGAAACCGTGCAACAGCACGATCGGTGGCCCGGAACCACCCACGGCGGCGGTGAGCGTCACGCCGTCGGCGACGGTGACGCGCTGGTAGTCGAATCCCTTGATCCTCGGCTGCACGGGAAACCTTCCTGATGAGCGGGGCCGGCGGGCGGGACGCCCGTGGCCGTCGTACGTCATCGAGGCTGCCCGGCAGTGATCAGCGGACGGTCAGCGCCGGATCAGTGCGCGCCAGCACGGCCGCCTAGATTGGTGCCATGACCAGGCAACCGACGCCACCGGTGGAGGTGACCTTCGGCGTGCTCGGCCCGGTGACCGCCACCACCGCGGGCGGCCCGGTCCCGCTGCGGGGTCACCGGCAGCGCCTGGTGCTGGCCCGGTTGCTGATCGTCCACGGCCGCATGGTGCCGGTGGAACGCCTCGTCGACGACCTGTGGGAGGTCCCACCGGACGGCGCGGTGGGCGCGATCCGCACCTTCGTCGCCGACCTGCGCCGGGCGTTGGAGCCCGACCGGCCACCCCGGCAGCCACCCCGCCTCCTGGTCACCGAACCCCCGGGGTACGCGCTGCGGGCCGCCCCGGAATCGGTGGACGCCTACCGCTTCGAGGCGGCCGTCGGCGAGGCGGGACGGCTGCTGACCGGGGACCTGCCCGCGCCGGCACTGACCGCGCTGGACGCGGCGCTCGGTCTGTGGCGGGGCCCCGCGTACGCGGACGCCGCGGGCGCACTCTGGGCCGCCGCGGAGACCAACAGGTTGAACGAGCTGCGGATGCTCGCCGTGGAGCGGCGGGCCGAGGCGCTGCTCGCGCTGGATCGTCCGGACGAGGTCGCCGCCGACCTGCCCGCCCACCTCGCCAGCCATCCGCTGCGGGAGGACGCCTGGCGGCTGCTCGCGCTGGCCCGGTACCGCGCCGGGCGCCAGGGCGAGGCGCTGGCCGCGCTGCGCGAGGCCCGTGCCGTCCTGGTGGCTGAGCTGGGTCTGGACCCGGGGCCCGAGCTGCGCCGGCTGGAGGCCGACATCCTGGCCCAGGCGCCACACCTGACCCGAGCCCCCGCCGTGGCCGTCCCGGACCGGGCCGGACCCGTCCGGGACGGTGGGTCGAAAACGGCGCCGCACCGACCGTTCGTCGGGCGGGACGTGGAGCTGGAGCGGCTGCGGCACGCCGCCCAGGTCGCCACCCGGTCCGGCCGGCCCACGCTCGCCCTGCTCAGTGGGGAGCCGGGCGCCGGCAAGACCGCAGTGGCCGAGGCGCTGACCCGACAGCTCGCCGCGCAGGGCTGGAGCACGGCATGGGGCCGCAGTCCCGAGTACGAGGGCGCCCCGGCCGCCTGGCCGTGGACCCAGATCACCGACGCGCTCACCGGGGCTGGTGAGCCGCCGGGGTCGGGTGAGCCGCTGGACCGCGGCGGGACGGCCGGGACCGGTGGCACGGGTGACCCCGCTGTGGCCCGGTTCCGTCGGCACCGCGCGGTGGCGTCGGCGGTCTCCGCCGCCGCCGGCCGAGGACCCGTCCTGCTGGTCCTGGACGACCTGCACCGCGCCGACGGCGACACGCTGGACCTGCTCACCGCCCTGCTCACCGGGCCGCAGCCGGCCGCCGGGCCGGTGCTGGTCCTGGGCACCTACCGGGCCACCGAGATCAGCCCGGAGCTGACCGCCGCCCTGGCCCGGGCCGCCGCGCTCGAACCGGTGCGCGTCTATCTCGGCGGCCTGTCTCCCGAGGCGACCGGCGAGCTGGCCCGCACCCTCGCCGCACGGGAGCTGGACCCGCCCACCGTCGGGCTGATCCACCACCGCAGCGGCGGCAACCCGTTCTTCGTCCGCGAGCTGGCCCAGCTGTACGCCGGTGCGGGCGGCGCGGCGCTGGCGGCGGTGCCGCCCGGGGTCCGTGACGTCATCCGGCACCGCCTCGCACAGCTGCCCCCGCCGACCCGCACCGTGCTGCGGCAGGCGGCGGTGCTCGGCCGGGACGTCGACCCCGCGCTGCTCGGCGCGCTGACCGGCGACCCGGCGGAGCTGCTGGACGCCGTGGACCGCGCGTTGCAGGCCGGGTTCCTGACCGAGCGGGAGCCCGACGGGCGACTACGGTTCACCCACATCCTCGTCCGCGACACCCTCTACGCGGACCTGTCCGCGGCGCGTCGCGCGGCCTGGCACGCCGCCGTGGCCGAGGCGTTGCAGCGGCGCCAGCCCGTCGACCCCGCAACGATCGCCCACCACCTGCTGCGCGCCGGCGGCCCCGCCGCCGCCCACCGGGCCGCGGGCTACGCCCGGACCGCCGCCGAGCAGGCCGAACGCGACGGCAACCCGCACGAGGCGGCCCGGCTGTGGGCGCAGGTCGTCGACGCGTACGACCGGGCCGGGGGGACCGAGCGGCGCGAACGGTTGAACGCGGTGCTGGGCCTGGGGCGGGCTCTGGCCGTGACGGGCCGGTTGGCCGAGGCGCGCGGCCACCGCGCCGAGGCGATCGCCGACGCCGAGGCGGTCGGTGACCCCCGGCTGACGGCGGAGGTGCTGGCCGGTTTCGACGTGCCCGCCATCTGGACCCGCAACGACGACGACAGGCTCTCGGCGCGGATCGTCCGCGCCGCCGAGAACGCCCTGACCGGCCTCGGCCCCACCGGCTCGGCGCAGCGCAGCCGGCTGCTGAGCACGCTCGCGCTGGAGCTGCGCGGCACCACAGGTGAGCGGGGCAGCCAGGCCGCCGCCGAGGCCGAACGGATCGCCCGGACCGTCGCCGACCCCGGGTTGCTGGCCTTCGCGCTGAACGCGCGGTTCATGCACACGTTCCACCGCGTCGGGCTGGCCGCCGAGCGGGCCCGGATCGGCGCGGAACTAATCGACGTGGCCGCCGCGCGCCAGTTGGTGACCTTCGAGGTGCTGGGTCACCTCATCGGAGTCCAGTCGTGCTGCGCGCGAGCCGACCGGGCCGGCGCGGACGAGCACGCCCGCGCCGGCGACCGCCTCGCCCAGCGGTACGAGCTGCCGCTGGTCGGCGTCTTCACCGGCTGGTACGCCGCGCTGCGCCGGGCGTTGGACGGCGACCGGGAGGCGGCGGCGACCGCGTACCGGGCGGCAGCCGAACGGCTCCCCGCCGACGCCATGCCGGGCTTCGCCCACGGACTGCTGCCACTCGCCCTGCTCGGTCTGCGCCTGGCCGACGCCGTCAGCGCCGACCCGCTGGCGTCCACGGGCGCGGGCCGAACGGGCCAGGACCAACCGGCCTTCGGGCCGGTGAGTCAGCGGCCGATCCCCGGGCCGGACGACGAGGACTGGGCGGGCCTGGACTGGGGACCGCACGAGCCGTGGGTCCGCCCGCTGCTGCTCGCGGCCGAGGGGGACCGCGACGCCGCCCGAGCGGCCCTGCGGGCCCTCCCGGACGGACCGCACGACCTGCTGCGGGAGGTACGGCTGTGCCTCACCGCCCGGGCCGCCCTCGCCGTCGGCGACCGGCCCACCATGGAGCGCGTCGCCGCCGCGCTCGGCCCGGCGGCCGGCGAACTGGCCGCCGGCAGCGGGGTGCTCACCGTCGGCCCGGTGGCCGGGCACCTCGCCGACCTGGCCACCGCCCTCGGCCGCGACGAGGAAGCCGCCGGACACCGTCGTACCGCCCGCCTGCTCACCGCGCGCCTCCGTACCGCCGACCCGAGCTGACCCGACCGGGCGCGTGCCCCGCGCCCGGCGACTTGCCCGTTCCTGTGGAACCGGCAACCGGGGTGCGATCAGATGGAACAACCGGCGTTCGTCGTCGGCCGGGGATCGAGGGGGTACGCCGTGCAGGTGCTCGTCCTGATCGTGGTGCTGGGCGTCACCGTCCTGGTCGGCACCACCCTCGGCGGCCGGTACCGGGTGGCGCCACCGGTGCTGCTCATCGGGTTCGGGGTGCTGCTCGGGCTGGCGCCCCCGCTGTCCGAGGTGACCCTGGAGCCGGACCTGGTGCTGCTGATCTTCCTGCCCGCGATCCTCTACCGGGAGAGCCTCACCATCAGCCTGCGCGAGATCCGGGCCAACCTGCCGGTGATCGGGCTGCTCGCCGTGGTGCTCGTGGTGCTCACCATGGTCACGGTGTCCCTGACCGCGCAGGCGTTCGGCGTGAACCCCGCAGCCGCCTGGGTGCTCGGCGCGGTCCTCGCGCCGACCGACGCCGCCGCGGTCACCGGCCTGGCCAAGCGCCTGCCCCGCAAGCTGCTCACCACCCTGCACGCGGAGAGCCTGATCAACGACGGCAGCGCCCTGGTGATCTTCGCGGTGGCCGTCGGCCTGCTCACCCAGAGCGACAGGCCGGGGGTGCTGGGCATCGGCGAGGAGTTCGTCGGGGCCGGCGTCGGTGGAGTGGTCGCCGGCCTGCTGGTGGGCGCCGTCGTGGTGCTGATCCGCAAGCGGCTCGACGACCCGCTGCGCGAGGGGGCGCTGAGCGTGCTGACGCCGTTCGCGGCGTTCCTGCTCGCCGACTCGGTGCACGCCAGCGGTGTGCTGGCCGTCGTGGTGGCCGGCCTGGTGCTGGCGTACGCCGGTCCACGGGTGATCCGCGCCCGGTCCCGGGTGCTGGCGTACGCGTTCTGGGACCTGTCCACGTTCCTCATCAACGGTGGCCTGTTCGTGCTGCTCGG
Organism: Micromonospora sp. MH99; assembly: GCF_021442385.1. Lineage (GTDB taxonomy): Bacteria > Actinomycetota > Actinomycetes > Mycobacteriales > Micromonosporaceae > Micromonospora. The sequence goes on along the minus strand of NZ_MUZA01000007.1, from coordinate 80,682 downwards.
CACGCAGATCCCCCGCGCGGTGCGGGGCATCTCCAGCACCTCGCCGGGCCGGGCCCTGGCGATCGTGCTGGTGGTCACCCCGGTCGTCGTCGCCACCCGGCTGCTGTTCGTCTACCTGACGGCCGAGTCGGCGAAGCTGCGCCGCCGCCGGATGATGGACCACGACCAGCCGGCGTCCGACTGGCGGGTGGGGACCGTGGCCGGCTGGGCCGGTTTCCGGGGCGCCGTGTCGCTCGCCGCCGCGCTGGCCGTCCCGACGATGACGGCCGCCGGCACACCGGTGGCCGAGCGCGACCTGATCATCTTCGTCACCGCGCTGGTCATCGTCCTGATCATGCTCGTGCAGGGCACCACCCTGCCGCTGGTGGTGCGCTGGGCGGGGCTGACCGGCGACCCCGAACGCGTCGACGAGGCCCGGCAGGCCCGCCAGCGCGCCACCCAGGCCGGCCTGGACGCGCTGCCCCGGGTCGCCGCCGAGATCGGCGTCGAGGGGGAGACGGTGAGCCGGCTGCAGGCCGAGTACCAGCGGCACTTGGAGGACTTCAACGACAGCGGTGGGCGTACCGCCGAGGAACGCCGGCTGGACCAGCGCCTGCGCCTCGGCGTCCTCGCCCACAAGCGGCGGGAGCTGACCCGGCTGCGCGACAACCGGGAGATCGACGACCTGGTGCTCCAGGAGCTCCAGGCCGCCCTGGACAACGAGGAGATCCGGCTGCTGGGGCGCGGGCCCAGCGAGTGACACCGGCCGGCGCCGGCGGCCTGACGGATTGGTGACACCGCCCCCGCCGGGTGCGAGACGTTCGGGCACGTCGTCGGCGGGTACGGTAGGAAACCGGTTCGGCGTCCGTCGATGCGTTAGGCCCGCGAGGGGGTGCCCATGACCACCGGAGGGAGCGAAGCCGACCTGCGGACGGTCACCGAGCGGGAGTTCCTCGACGAGCTGGTGGCGGTCACCCGCGAACGCGTCGCCACCCAGTTCCTCTATCTGATGGCGCAGGACGACGCCGTCATCGGGGTCCAGTGGGAGCAGCCCGGCGTGGACCACCTCCGCCGCTACCAGGTGCGCGACGCCTGCCCGCACTGCGTCGTCCTCGATGCGGTGGTGGCGCTGGCGCCGATGCTGCCACTCGACGTGCTGCGCGCCGCGCGCACCGGCCCCCAGTACGAGACGGTGCTGCGCACCGGCCGGCTGCCCCACCTGGCGTTCGCCCGTCCGGCCGGCCCGCCCGGCGCGAGCTGGCTGGGCGACTGCCACGCGGTCGACGGTGACCCGCACTCCGCCGCCGACTGCCCGAGGCACGCCGTGCCCCGGCCCACCGGCGACCCGCTGGAGCTGCGCCTCGGGTCGCTGCCCCGGGCCGTCCGGGAGCTGTACCCGCACGACGACGCCGCGACCGCCGACCTGGCGCAGCGGCTGCGGATCGCCCAGGACTGGCGGGCCGACGCGCAGGCGGTGGCGAGCGGCATCCGCGAGGCGGCGGCGACCTGGGCGTTCCTGCGCACCTCCTGCGTGCTGGGCGTGCCGGTGCCCGGCGTCAACGGTCTCGTGCTCACCCTGCCGCCGGGCCAGGCCCCGGACGACCGGCCCCTGGCCGAGCTGCACGCCGCGACGGTGCGCGCCGTGCCCACCGGTGGTCAGCTGCCCTACCAGGAGCGGGCCTGCCTGCTGCCGGAGCCGACGCCGGGAACGCACCGCATGCCGGCGTACGCCGGCGCGGTGGACCTGACCGCCGCGGCGCCGGTACGCACGCTGCGACTGCCGTCGCCCCGCCGACCGCTGAGCACCACCGGCCGGGGCGTGCTGCTGCTCTACGAGGCCCGGCACGCCATGGGCCGGCACTTCGCGAGCGCGCCGGTGCGCGACGCCGCGTACTGGGATTCCGAGGCGGCGTTGAACGTCTTCGAGTTCACCCTGCTGGAGCGGGTCGCCGGGCAGCACTACCAGGAGGCGGTGGCCGCCTACCTTCAGGCGCTGCGCCGGGAGGGCGACCTGCTCGCCCGCCCGCACAAGGTGCTCGACCGGCGTCGACGCAAGGCGCTCTCGCTGGCGTTCGGCGGGCTGGACGACGAGGAGCTGCACCTGTGGGCGTCGGTCGCGTACCGCAACGCCATCCTGGAGCTGCTCGGCGACCTGAAGGCGTTCGCGCTGCACCTGCGCATCCAGGCCGGCTGAGCGGCCGGCTCAGAGCACCTGGGCGAGGAAACGGCGGAGCCGGGGATGCTCGGCCCCCTCGAAGATCCTCTCCGGCGGGCCGGCCTCCAGCACCACACCCCGGTCCATGAAGGCGACGGTGTCGGCGACGTGCCGGGCGAAGCCCATCTCGTGGGTGACCACCACCATGGTCATTCCGGCGGAGGACAGGTCGGTCATCACCCCGAGCACCCCCTTGACCAGTTCCGGGTCGAGCGCCGAGGTGGCCTCGTCGAAGAGCATCACCTCGGGCCGCAGCGCCAGCGCCCGGGCGATCGCCACCCGCTGCTGCTGGCCACCGGAGAGCTGCGCCGGCCGGGCATCGGCCTTGCCGGCGAGCCCCACCAGCTCCAACTGGTCGCGGGCGACCGCCACCGCCTCGTCCTCGCCGAGCTTGCGCAGCCGCCGCAGAGCCAGGGTGACGTTGCGCAGCACGCTCATGTGCGGGAAGAGGTTGAACTGCTGGAACACCAGGCCGACCCGCTGGCGCAGCGCGTCCGGGTCGTCGCGCAGCACGCTGCGCCCGTCCAGCAGCACGTCGCCCCGGTCGGGCTCGATGAGCCGGTTGAGGGTACGCAGCAGAGTGGACTTGCCCGACCCGGACGGCCCGATCACGCAGGCCGTCCCACCCCGCTGCACGCTCAGGTCGACGCCCCGCAGCACGCGGTTCGGCCCGAAGGCCAGGTGGACGTCGCGCGCCTGGAGGCTCACCGAGGTGGTGGTCGCGGTGGTGGTCATCGCCGGTCTCCTTCCGGGGCCCCGGCCAGCGCCAGGTCGTCGTCCTCGTCGTCGGCGGGTGCGGTGGCCGGCCGGCCGTTGCGCAGCCGTCTGTCGATCCAGTTGACGACGTGCGTCAGCGGGACGGTCAACGCCAGGTAGAAGAGCCCGGCGAGCAGCAACGCGGACTCGTTGCCGGTGGTGGCGGCGTAGTCCTGCCCGATGCGGAACAGCTCCCGCTGGCTGGCCACCAGGCCGAGGAAGTAGACCAGGCTGGAGTCCTTGATCAGGGCGATGAGCTGGTTGACCCAGGCGGGCAGCACCCGCCGGATGCCCTGCGGGATGATCACCAGCCGCATCGCGTCGGCCCAGGAGAAGCCGAGCGCCCGCGCGCCCTCCAACTGGGCCGCCTCCACCGACTGGATGCCGGAGCGGAAGATCTCCCCGATGTACGCCGCCGCGATCAGCGACAGCGCGAGGACGCCCAGCGGGTACGGGTCCGGTCCCCAGACCCGCATGCCGAGCGGCGCCAGCCCGACGCCGATCAGCAGGATCGTCGCCGCGGCCGGCAGCCCGCGGAAGACGTCGGTGTAGACGCGCGCCGGCCAGCGCAGCCACCGACTGCGGGAGATGCCGGCCACTGCCAGCAGCAGTCCGAACACCGTGCCGAGCAGGGCGGCGGAGGCCGCCAGGAGCAGCGTGTTGGGCAGCCCGACGGTCAGCATCTCGGGCAGCGCCTCGCGCATCGCGTCGGCGTCGAAGAAGGTCTCCCACAGGGTGCTCAACGGATCCATCGGTCGCCTCTCCTACCGCCCTGCTCGCTCGTCACCGGTTCAGGACGCAGCCGACGCCGACGCCGACGGCACGGCGGAGGCGGACGTGGACGCGGACGGCGCCGCCACGGTGCCGCTGCCCGGGGTGAAGTCCGCCGGGATGGGGCGGCCCGGGTAGTACTGGGCCTGCAACCGGCTCCAGGTGCCGTCGGCGATCACCTCGTCGAGGCCCTTGTTGAGCGCCTCGCGCAGCTTGTCGCTGCCCTTGGCCACGGCGTACGCGGTGGGCGCCGGGCTGAGCTGCTTGGCCGCCACGGTGATCTTTCCCTTGCTGTCGGCGGCCGACTTCTCGCCGATCTCCGCCGGGGCGATCCACGCGTCGGCGGTGCCCGCCTTGAGCTGGTTGATCGCGCCGTTGTAGTCCGGCACCCGCACCGGGTCGAGCTGCTTGCCGGTGGCGTAGTCGTCCTGGACGGTGCCCTGGACCACCACTACCCGCTTGCCGGCGAGCTGGTCGAACCCGGTGATCGGCGAGCCGGCCGGCACGTCCAGCCCGAAGTAGCCGAAGTCGTAGCCGTTGCCGAAGTCGACTGTCTTCTTCCGCGCCTCGGTGATCGTGATCGAGGAGCTGCCGACGTCGAACTTGTGGTTGTTGACCTGGGAGAGCAGCGCGGAGAAGTCGGTTCCGACGAACTCGACAGTCAGGCCGAGCTTGCCGGCCACTGCGGTCAGCAGGTCGTTGTCGAAGCCGGTGAACTTACCGTCCTTGAGGTACACGTTCGGCGGGGCGTCGGTGAGCGTGCCGGCCCGCAGCACGCCGGCTTGCGCCAGCCCGTACGGGTTGCCGGCGGCGCCGGACGAGTCGTCGCCACCGCAGGCTGTCAACCCGCCGGCAACCAGAAGGGCCGCCCCAACGGCAACCACACGGCTCAGGACAGAAAAAGATCGCACGGGTGTCTCCAAAAGGGTGCGTTGACCCGGTCGATCATGAAGTTGTTGCCCCGACACGCTGGTCGGACGGGCAACATCTTCATGATCGACGCGAGGGTCGAGTGGGGTGGGCGTGGTCGCCCGGGGAGGGGAGGGGTCAGCGCGTCAGGCGGCGGTACACGCCGCGCTGCGCATTCGCATCAGGTCCACGTGGCGACGCCGGGTCAGGGTCGGCGTGAGCCGACCGGCCGGTGGCGTGGGGCTGAGGATGATGCGCATACGGTCTCCCGGGTCTGTTGCTGACCTGGGTGCCAGGCCACGCTTGCGCCGGCGTCCTGCCGGTGCCTGGTCTTCACCCGGGGCACCCCACCGCGGAGGAGGGTTGCCGGCCAGCGAGCCGGGGCTTCGCGCTGGCACTCATGACCTGCGCCGAGGCTAGCAGCTCCGACCGGTGGACCGTCCAGCCGTTATGACCACGCTCACGGCCCGCGACGGTTCGACCGGCAGGTCAACCGGCGTGCACGTGCGGTCGGCGGCGCGGGTCGGGCTCCTGGCGACGCAGGATCTCCCGGGTGACCGAGGCGATGGCGCCCTGCCCGAACGCCAGGTAGCGCAGGAGGTTGCGACCCGGGCCACCCTCGCTCCACTCGAAGTAGATGTGTGGCCGTCGCCGGCTCCGGTCGCGGATCTCCAGCAGCAGGGCGGCGAGCGCGGTGGGCACCGACGAGCCGGTCAGGCTGAGCACCGGGTAGCTGTCGTGCGCCACGCTGCCGCGCACCGGCAGCTCGGTCTCGAAGTCCGACGGGTCGGTGACGTGGACCTCGACGAAGATGACGTCGCTGTCGTCGGGGAAGTCGTTGTCCGCCATGGTCTGTGCCAGCTTTGCGCGGTACTCGGCCGGGTCGCGGCGCTCCGGCTCGTGCGCGATGAGGCGGATCCGACGGGTGGCCCGCTCGTCGATCATCCGGGCGGCGGCCGGGTCCAGCTCGACGTGGTCGACGCGCAGCTCGTAGGCCCGCATGAGCCGGGACAGCACCGACACCAGGATCATCCCGCCGATGAAACAGGCGGCGATCTTGACGCCGTCGGGGCGTTCCACGACGTTCGCCACAGTGGTGTAGACGAAGATCAACGCGATGGTCCCGAAGGCGTACGTCCGCCCCCGCTGGCGCCGTCGTCGCGCCGCGAGGGTCACCGCCGTCGCCGCCGAGGTGATCAACACCAGGACCCCGGTGGCGTACGCGCCACCCTGCGCGTCCACGCTCGCGGAGAAGACCACCGTGATCACGAACGCCACGGTGGTGAAGACCAGCACCAGCGGCCGGACCGCCCGCGCCCAGGTCGGGGCCATGCCGTAGCGCGGCAGATAACGGGGTACGAGATTGAGCAACCCGGCCATCGCCGACGCGCCCGCGAACCACAGGATCCCGATCGTCGACAGGTCGTAGACGGTGCCGAACACGCCGCCGAGGTGCTGGTGCGCCAGGTAGGCCAACGCCCGGCCGTTCGCCGGCCCGCCCGGCTGGAACGCCTCCGGCGGGATCAGCACGGTGGTGGTCACGCTGCTGGTGATCAGGAAGACGCTCATCGTCGCGGCGGCGGTGGTGAGCAGCCGCCGCGCTCCCCGGATCCGGCCCAACGGCCGGTCCTCCGAGTCCGCGCGATCCCCCCGGATGTGCGGCATCACGGCCACCCCGGTCTCGAAACCGGACAGGCCCAACGCGAGCTTCGGGAACACCAGCAGGGACAACCCGACCACCAGCAGGGGATCGCCGTGCCCTGTGCTCAGCGCGTTCGTCCAGTCCCCGACCGCGCTCGGGTGGGTCGCCACCCGCCACAGCGCGTCGGCGATCACCACCGCGTTCAGCCCCAGGTAGACCGCCACCAGGACGACGGCGATCCCGATGGCCTCGCCGAATCCCTTGAGGAACACCGCGCCCAGCAGTGCCACCAGCAGCAGCGTGAGGAGCACCTCGTGTCCCTTGAGCCCGCTCGGCCAGAACGGGTTCTCGTCGATGTGGGCTGTCGCGTCCGCCGCCGAGAGGGTGATGGTGATGATGAAGTCGGTGGCCGCGAAACCGAGCAGCACCAGCACGAACAGCTTGCCCGGCCAGTAGCTCAGCAGGCGTACGAGCATCGCGATCGAACCCTCACCGTGCGGGCTCTCGACAGCCACCCGCCGGTACACCGGCAGCGCGCCCAGCAGCGTCACCAGCACCAGCACCAGCGTCGCCACCGGCGACAGCGCCCCGGCCGCCAGCGCCGCGATGCCCGGCTGGTAGCCCAGCGTCGAGAAGTAGTCGACACCGGTCAGGCACATCACCTTCCACCACGGGTGGTGCCGATCCTCGGGCGGGCGCCCGCCCGGGCCGGGATGTCGCGCGGTCCGCTCCGTACCGCCGTCGAGCAGCCAGCCGCGCAGCCGCCCACCGCGCCTGTCGCCCTGCACCGGCGCTTCCCCCGTCCTCCGCCCATGGTCACCGCGAGTATCCGCCCGGTCGCACGCGCCCGTCCCCGGGTACGCCGAACCTGCCCGTCCCCGGTGGGGGTGGGTGCGGCCGGCGAGTCGGAGGGTTTCGGCCCGGGGGCAGAGGGGATGCAGCGCCTCCGGCGCCCCGCACCGAACCGCCCGGTCGGGCCGGGAGGCCGCCGGATCGGATGCCACCGGGGGAGGAGCGGGTCATGGTCGGCGGCCGTCGCTTCCGCCCGGGTGGTGGCTTCGGCCGTCAGCTCGACGAGCACGAGACCCGCGTCGGCGTGCCGCCACCGCCGGCACCGCCCCCGCCCGCCGGTGGCATGGTGGACAGTGCGGTCTACATCCGGGGACACCGGTTCGCCTCGCCGGCCGGCCTCGCCGAGACGTACTCCTGCCTCCAGGAGCAGGACGACGCGATGGCCTGGATCGGGTTGTACCGGCCCGACATCGACCAGATCTCCTCGCTGGCGCGCGAGTTCCGCCTGCACGACCTGGCGGTGGAGGACGCGATCAACGCCCACCAGCGACCCAAGCTGGAGCGGTACGGGCACACGCTGTTCGTGGTGCTGCGTGCCGCCCGCTACGACGACCTGCGGGAGGAGGTCGAGTTCTCCGAGCTGCACCTGTTCATCGGGCCCGGTTTCGTGGTGACGGTCCGCCACGGCGAGGTGCCCGACCTGGCCGCGGTGCGGCGGCGGATGGAGGCCGACGCGCCGATGCTGGCCCAGGGGCCCGAGGCGGTCCTGTACGCGATCCTCGACCAGGTCGTCGACGGGTACGCGCCGGTGGTCGCCGGGTTGGAGAACGACATCGACGAGATCGAGACCCAGGTCTTCGGGGGTGACCCGAACGCCAGCCGGCGCATCTACGGGCTCAGTCGGGAGGTCATCGAGTTCCAGCGGGCCGCCCGGCCGCTGCTCACCATGCTCGACGCGTTGGCCACCGGCGCCGGCAGCTACGGCACGGACGAGGAGCTGCTCCGCTACCTGCGTGACGTGACCGACCACCTCACCCAGGTGGTCGAGCGGGTGGACGGGTTCCGGCACCTGCTGCAGAACATCCTCACCGTCAACGCCACCCTCGTCTCACAGCAGCAGAACGAGGAGATGCGCAGCCTGACCGCGGCCAGCTACGCGCAGAACGAGGAGCTGAAGAAGGTCTCCTCGTGGGCCGCGATCCTGTTCGCTCCCACGCTCATCGGCACCGTGTACGGCATGAACTTCGTCCACATGCCGGAGCTGAACTGGCGCTTCGGCTACCTGTTCGCGCTGCTGCTGATGCTGCTGGTCTGCGGAACCCTCTACCTGGTCTTCAAGCGGCGCGGCTGGCTCTAGCGACGGGGCGCCGGGCTCACTCGATGCCGCGCAGGATGTGCCGCTCGTCCTCGCTGTCGTCGTCACCGGCGCCGATGCGACCGAGCAGCACGGCGGCGGCCCAGATGGTCAGGGGCGTGGCCGCCCCGGTCATCCCGCCGCCGGTCCGGTCGTGGCTGGTCTGGCTCCGCTCCGTGCGCGGTGGCCTGCGCTGAGCCTGCATGGGCCCTGCCTCTCCTCGTCGAAGCCGCCGCGGGCGGCGCGGTGTGCGCCCGCGCCCCCGGCCGGGCGGCCCGCTCGCGCGGGTCACCACGGGTACGGCATCCACGTCGAACCATCCCACGCCCGGCCACATCCGCACCCCCTGTTTTCGGTTTCCCGACTGTCGCCCGCCAAACCGGACATCTCGCCTCGATGGTGCATCGAGTGGCGGAGTGGGTAGCGAGGTACAGGTGAGCGGATCCCTCGACACCGCCGTGCAGGTCACCACCGGACGTGGAGCCCTGCCCCGCTACCTCGTCGCCGCGACGCTCGCCCGTGGCGCGGACGCCGGCGCGACAGTGGGCGTGGTGCTGCTGGCCACCGTGTCGCAGGTCGGGGCGGCCCGGCCGGCGCTGCTCGGCGGGCTGCTGGCCGCGTGCCTGACCGCGCCGCACCTGCTCGGGCCCCTGATGGGTCGCTGGCTGGACCGGGCGCCGGACGGCCGGGGCCGGTTGGCGGCCGGCTTCGTCACGTACGCCGGAGCGGTCTCGACGGCCGCGCTGCTGCTCGGCCGGGTGCCGGTGGGTGTGCCGGCCGCGTTGCTTGTCGTTGCCGGGGCCTGCGGGCCGCTGCTGACCGGCGGACTGAGCAGCCGGCTCGCCGGACTGCTCGACCCGGACGAGCGCGCGCAACGTCGCGGTCAGGGGTGGGACACGGTGACGTACGGGGTCGGTGGCAGCGCCGGTCCGGCCGCCGTGGCTGCCCTCGCCGCCCTGGCCGGGCCTCGGCCGGCCCTGGTCGGGTTGGGTGCCGCCACCCTGCTCGCGGCAGCCCTGGTGGGGACGCTGCCGGCACGCGTACCCGCCCGGCGGGGGCCGGAGCGGACGACGCCCGCCGCCCGCGGAGCGCTGCGGGCGCTGCTCGGTCCCGGACCGCTGCGCCGGGTCACCGGGGTCACCTCGCTCGCCGCGCTCACCGGCGGAGCGGTGTCGGTGCTCGCCGTCGCGCTCGCGGCGGACCTCGACCGGGAGGCGGTCTCCGGCGCGCTGCTGGCCGCCGCGTACGGCGGTGGAAACCTCGCCGGCGCGCTCCTGGTCACCGCGTTTCCGCTGACCGGTGACCCGGAACGACTCACCGTCCGGTGGGCGGCGCTCGGCGCGGTGGGGATCGGGCTCTGCGCGGCAGTGCCCAGCTTCGGGCTCGCGGTCGTCGCGTTCGCCCTGGCCGGGGCGGCGACCGCGCCGCTCTTCGCGGCCACCCTGGCCGCCCGGTCGGCGTACGCGCCGGACGCCGTGCGGACGCAGGTGTTCGTGTCGACGGCGGCCCTGAAGGTGGCCGCCGGCTCGCTCGGGACCGGGCTGGCCGGTGCGCTCGCCCCGCTGGGTCCGCGCCTGCTGCTGGTGGCCGGAGCATCCATCGCGCTCGCGGCAGCGGTGGCGGCGACGGTGTCCGCGCGCCGGAGCGTCGACGGCAAGGACGGCCAGGACGGCTAGGACAGCGGGTGGGCGATGCCGCGGGCGTGGTCGGTGAGGGCCGCGCCGACCACTGTCGCCGCCAGCGGCAGTACCTCCAGGCAGCGGCGCACCGCGGCGGCCATCAGCGAGTTCGGCACCCGCATGGACAGCGTGCAGTGTGGCACCCAGCGCCCGGGCTGGTAGTGCTCGACCAGGGTGATGCCGGCGGCGGCGAGCCGACCGTGCACCAACCGGTGGTGCGCCAGCAGTTCCGGCGTGGGCGCCGGGCCGAGCCAGAGCACCCGCCCGACGAACTGCCCCGCGTGTTGGAAGTCGAGTCGTAGGGGAGCCGCCACGACGGTGCCGCGCAGCGCCTCCGCGACCTGGTCGGGATCGAAGCGGGGCGCGACAGCGAGCGAGACGTGCGGGCGGTGACGCTGCTCCAGCAGCGAACGCATGCTCTGCACGCCCTCGGCCTCCAACGCGTCCCACAGCACCCGGATCCGCCGGGTGGCATCCGGGTCCAGATACAGCTCCAGCGCCGCGACCACGTGATCACCGTAGCGGCCGAGGTCCGGCTGTCGGTGTCCGGCGGTACCGTGATCGGAAACCGACCAGGAGGCGTGCCCAGTGGACGTGAGTGACCTGCTGACCGAGACGTACGACCGGCTGCCCGACCTCGTCCGCGCGGCGGTGGACGGCCTCTCCCCGGAGCAGCTGCGCCGGGCGCCCGGCAAGGGCGCCAACCCGGTCGGGTGGCTGGTCTGGCACCTGACCCGCGTCCAGGACCACCACGTCGCCGACCTGCTCGACGCCGAGCAGATCTGGGAGAGCGGGGACTGGGCGGGGCGGTTCGGGCTCGCCGCCGACCCGCACAACACCGGCTACGACCACACGCCCGCGCAGGTGGCGGAGGTGCGGCCGGAGAGCGCCCAGGCGCTGATCGACTACTACGGGGCGGTTGCGGCGCGTACCGGAACGTTCCTGGCCGGGCTGCGCCCGGCGGACCTGGACCGCGTCGTCGACGAGTCGTGGGACCCGCCGGTCACTCTCGGCGTGCGGCTGGTCAGCATCGCCGACGACGACCTGCAACACGCCGGGCAGGCCGCCTACGTCCGCGGCCTCGTCGAGGCCGACTGACCCGCGTCCCCCGGTTCACCCGGTTCGGGTGACTCCCGCTCACCCCGCGCCGGGTGATCCTGACCGGATGCGGGAGGTGACCTGATGGACACGACGGCGGCGCGGTTCCTGCAGGACCTGGACGGCAGCCGGCGCCCCGACCTGGCCGAGACCACCGCCGGGACGCTGCGGCTCGACATGCGCGGCGAGGGCTGCACCGATCACTGGTACCTGACCGTCGCCGACCAGCACGTCCGGGTGACCCGGTCGGCCGACGACGCCGACCTGCTGGTCCGCGCCGACCGGGCGGTCTTCGACCAGCTGACCAGCGGTCAGCTGCACCTCGCCGAGGCGTTGCTGCGCAACGAGCTGACCGTGCGCGGCGACATGGCGCTGCTGATGCTGCTGCGGCGGATCTTCCCCGGCCCGGCCGACGCGCGGCATCCCCGTGCGCTGGGCCGGGCGGCCCTCGCGGGACAGGACAAGGCGCGATGAGGCAGGAGCAGGTTCATGTGATCGCCGGCAACGTGTTCGCCATCAGCGACGCCCAGGGCGACATGGAGGTCGATCCGCAGGCGCCGGTCGGGCTCTTCTCGTTCGACACCCGTTTCCTGTCCCGCTGGGTGCTCACGGTCGACGGACAACGCCTCAACGCGCTCTCCCGCGACGACATGACGTACTTCGAGACCCGGTTCTTCCTGGTGCCCGGCGCGGCGAGCCACTACGTGGACGCCGACGTGTCGATCATCCGGCACCGCTCGGTGCACGACTGCTTCCACGAGCAGATCACCGTGCTCAACCACTCGCCGAAGCCCGCCGACTTCACCGTGCGGATGGAGGTCGGCGCCGACTTCACCGACATCGCCGAGATCGCCGACTTCGCACAGCCCCGACCGCGCGCCGTCCGGATCGCGGCCGACACCGACCGTGCGGCGCTCGTGCTGCGCTACGAGCGGGAGCGGTTCGGCCGCGTCACCACCGTGCGCAGCACCGCCCCCGCCGAGGTCGACGAGGGGGGATTCACCTTCCGGATCAGCGTCCCGCCCGAGGGGGCGTGGGAGACCACCCTGCACGCCAGCATGACGATGCAGGGCGAGGGCGACCGGGACATGCGCGCCGACCTGGAGTCGCACCAGCAGGTCCAGCGGCGGGGAATGGCTGACGACCTGACCGCGTGGCTGGCCCGGGCCCCACAGTTGGTGGCCGAACGGGCCGGCCTGGAGGAGACCTACCAGGGCGCCCTGGCCGCCCTGGCGGCGCTCCGGTACGAGCCACTCGCGTACACCGACCCGGTGCCGGTCGGCGGCCTGCCGTGGGCGATGGGACTGTGCGGGCGGGACAGCATCATCACCTGCCTGCAGAGCCTGGCGTTCACCCCCGAGCTGGCCCGCGCGACGCTGCGGATGCTGGCGCTGTTGCAGGGTGGCCAACTCGACGACGACCACGACGAGGAGCCGGGCAAGATCCTGGTCCAGCTGCGCTACGGCGAGTTGGCCGCGTTCGGCGAGCGGCGCAACGCGCTGTACTACGGCGCGGCCGACACCACCCCGCTGTTCGTGGTCCTGCTCGACGAGTACGAGCGCTGGTCCGGCGACGCGGAGCTGGTGCGCGAGCTGCGCCACCCGGCCCGGCGGGCGTTGGACTGGATCGACGAGTACGGCGACATGACAGGTGACGGCTACGTGCGCTACCAGAGCCGTAACGAGCGGCACGGCGTGGTGAACCAGGCCTGGAAGGACTCCCCGGACGCGATCGCCGACGCGCACGGGCGGTTGCCCGCGTTTCCCCGCGCCACCTGCGAGGTGCAGGGCTACGCGTACGACGCGAAGCGGCGTGGCGCCCGGCTGGCCCGCACGTTCTGGGGCGACCACGAGTACGCCGACCGGCTCGATCGGGAGGCGGCGGCGCTCAAGGAGCGGTTCAACAGGGACTTCTGGCTGCCGCACCGGGAGTACTACGCGTTGGCGCTGGACCCGTACGGCGAGCAGGTCGACGCGCTGGCGTCCAACATCGGGCACCTGCTGTGGAGCGGGATCGTCGCGGACGATCGCGCCGAGGCTATCGCCGAGCACCTGCTCGGGCCTCGGCTGTTCAACGGCTGGGGTGTGCGGACGTTCGCCACCGACCAGCGCCCGTACAACCCGGTGGGCTCGCACCTGGGGGCGGTCTGGCCGTCGGACAACGCCCTGATCGCCGCCGGCCTGCGGCACTACCGCTTCGACGCGCACGCGGCCCGCATCGCGGCCGGCATCTTCGACATGGCGCAGACGCTGGGCGGAGCGGTGCCGGAGCTGATCGCCGGTTACGAGCGGAGCCTGACGAAGTATCCGGTCCAGTTGCCCTCGGCCGGTCGTCCCCAGTCGTGGTCCTCCGGCGCGCTGCTGATGTTGCTGGGCACCCTGTTGGGCCTGCGGCCCACCGGCGAGGACCTGCTGGTGAATCCCGCCCTGCCCACCGGCTTCGGCGGTGTCGAACTGCTCGACATTCCCGGCCGGTGGGGGCACACCGACGCGTACGCCGGTGACCGTTCCACCCACCCGGGGGCCCGCCCGCGGACCCGACGGCGATCGTGACTCAGCGATCGTGACTCAGCGGCCGTCGCTCCGGCCTGTCGCACCGTCGGCGTCCTGATCGGGCGACGGGGACACGTGGGCCGGGGCGGGGCGCCGGTGGTGTGCCTGGGCGGTGCGGAAACCCTGCACGGCGAGGCTCAGCCCGGCCAGCTCGTCGGGGCGCGGCGCGGCGCGCACCGCCGTCAGGAGCAGCACGACCGGACGCGTGCCGGTCGACGGGTCGACGGGGAAACCGCCGAGCAGCCGCTCGGCGGTTTCCTGGTCCATCCGGTCCGCGTTCATCTCTTGTCCCTCAGCGCCGACCCCGCAGGCGATGTCACATCCGCGCCCGGAGCAGGGGACCGGTGGTGACGGCACGAGGCGAGGCGCCGAGGGCCGGGGCGGGGCTCAGCCCATGGTCTTCGACCCGTCGATCGCCTCACGCAGGATGTCGGCGTGACCCGCGTGCTGCGACGTCTCGGCGATGAGGTGCAGCAGCACCCGCCGGACCGTCCAGCTCGCACCCGGCTCGAACCAGGGCGCCTGCGGCAGCGGGTGGGCCGCGTCCAGATCGAGGGTGGCGATCAGCTCGTCGGTGTGGGCGGCCACCGCCTGGAACCGCTCGACCAGCCCGGCCAGGGTCTCGCCCGGCGCCATCCGGAACTGGCCGACCCAGTCGATCTCCTCGCGCTGCATGGCCTCCGCGCCACCCACGGCGAACCGCATCCACCGCTCCTCGGTGCCGGCGACGTGCTTGATGAGCCCGCCCGGGCAGAGCTCGCTCACGGTGCTGCGCGCGGCGGCCTGCTCGTCGGTCAGACCGTCGACGGTGTGCAGGAGGAAGCCCCGGTGCCGGCGCAGCGTCTGCAGCAGGTCGGCCCGTTCCCCGGTGAGCTGCGCGGTGCTGGTCATGGTGTGCCCTTTCCGTCGAGGTCGGTCGGGCGCCAGCCTAGGAGCGGGTACCGACACTTCGGGGCCGGACACGACGAGAGCGCCGGCCGTCAGCGGTTGCCGATCGGGCCGCGGGACTGTCCACTGAACGACATGGGTGTGATCAAGGTGGGCACGTCGTCCTGGGCGGACCAGACGTTGCTGCGCTCCGGCTGGTATCCGCGCTCGGCCAACACGCCGGCCAGCCGGCTGGCCTTCTACGCGGGGCGGTTCCCGCTGGTCGAAGTGGACACGTCCTACTACGCCGTTCCGGTGCCGGAGACGACACAGGGCTGGGTCGACGCGACGCCCGACGACTTCACCTTCAACGTCAAGGCGTTCAGCCTCTTCACCGGCCACCCGACGCCGGTCGCCGTACTGCCCCGGGATCTGCGGCCGGCCGCCGGCCCGAGCCGGGTCCGCCGTCGCGATCTGCCCGAGCAGACGTACGACGAGCTGTGGGCCCGCTTCCGGACGGCACTGGACCCGATCGCGGCGGCCGGCAAGCTGGGCGTGGTGTTGCTGCAGTTCCCGCCGTGGTTGGCGCGCGGGGCGGCCGCCGAGCGTCGCATCGTGGAACTGGCGCAGCGGTGCCGGCCGTGGCGGGTGGCGGTGGAGCTGCGGCACGCCTCCTGGTTCGACGGCGACGCCGCCGCCGCGACCCTGGACCTGCTGCGCGCGTACGACCTGTCCCTGGTCTGCGTCGACATGCCGCAGGGGCATCCGTCGTCGGTGCCGCCGATCCTGACGCGCACGGCGGAGCCCGCGATCGTCCGCTTCCACGGCCACAGCGACGCGTGGGGCGACGGTGACAAGCAGGACAAGTTCCGCTACGCGTACGACGAGTCGGAGTTGCGGGACTGGGCCGTGCGGCTGGCCGAGCTGGCCGGAGACGTCGACGACCTGCACGTGCTGTTCAACAACTGCTGCGCCGGGCAGGCCCAGCGCGACGCCACCCGGCTGGCGCAACTGCTCGCCGAGACCATGCTGGCCGATCCGCGGGTGCCGCCCGGGCCCCGTGGACCGGCCGACGGTCACCCCGTAGCGGCACGGGCCACGTCGACCGGCTGACGCCACTGCTGCCCGCGTGCACCCCGTTCGGAGCGGGCACGCGGGCAGCGTCGGTTGATCAGGAGCGTCGGCCCCGGCTGCGCAGCGCGTCCTCGGACCGCTCGTTGATGTCCGCGTCGTCGGGGAAGCTCCGACCGCTGGGCGCCGGATCCGGCGGCGCACCCGGCCCGGCCATCGTCGTACGGGTGGGTTCGACCGAACCGAAGCCGTGCCGACCGGCCGGACCGCTGCGGCCAGCCGGGGCGCCCGCGCGCCGCTCACCGCGCCGTCCCTCGGGCACCGCTGTCTCCTCGCTGCCCTCGTCCATCGGCGAGTCTTCGTCGGTGCCCCAGGGCGCGTCGGCGTCGAAGCCGTCGCCGGTGCCCCACGGGTTGACCGCCTCCGGTTCCGGACGATCGCCACCGCCACTGCTGCGTCCCTCGTGTGCCGTCATGGCCACCTCGCTCGTCGGTCCGCCGCTACCGACGGACGGAATGCCCGTCTCCGGGCCGGTCCTGCCCGCTCGGCACGCCGTGGAGCGTGGCGGGCGCGCAGGGCCGGCCGGCGCCCCGCCGTCGACGGTCCGGCGGGAAGCCGGCCGGCCCGACGCTCAGCGTCCGGACATGGCCATCTGTCGCTTGCCCATGCCCATGCCCATCTTGGCCATGCTCATCGGCGCACTGCGGATCCCGCCGGTGCGGTTGAGGATCCCGCGCAGCACCTGACCGGGCTTCTGCTGCTCACCCATGTACGCGGTGACGACGACAAGTGATCCCGTCAGCGCCGGAATCGCCCACTGGAGCAGCTTCATCTGCCGCTGCGAGGAGGCGACGCTGGCCGGCGTCTGGTGGTTGGGCTCCGTGGCGCCGCTCACCGGCGGACCGCCCGCCTTCTCCAACCGCATGCCGACCAACCGGCTGTAGCCGGTGACCGCGAGCGCGCCGATCGTCAGCGCCGTCTTGATGGCGCTGGCCCGGCCGACCCCGCGCTGGGCCGCCACCCGTGGGCTCTCCGTGACCAGTTCGCCGACCGCGCCGGCCAGGTGCGCGCCGATCGCGGCCGCGTTGACCGGCGTCCACTTCGACCAGCCGGCCGAGGCGACCGGCAGTCGCTGGGTCGAGTCGTTGATTTTCGCCGCTGCGCCGTTGACGCCGAAGGCACCCATGAGGGAGCCGCCGAACCAGGCCGCCAGACCCAGATCGTGCATCGAGCGCAGTGCGGTGTGTCGTTCGGACATGTGATCCCCTTCCGCCGTGTCGGGCGATGCGGCTTACCCGCCGCCCGGGCGGCTAACCCCGTCGCCTGTCGGCCGATCCCCGTCGCCTCGACACGACGGGGACGTACGGGCGTCGCGGTCGGAGATCGCCTCCGGGAGGAGTCGTCCGCGTGGTGGCGGGTAGATCCGTCCGACGCCGACGAAAGAGGGGAACGCGATGTCGCAGCCGGATGAGGTCCGCGAGAAGACCCCCAAGACCGACGCGGTGCTGATGCACCCGGACAACGATCCGCACCGGAACACCGCGGAGGTCGCGCCGCGCAAGGACCACGCGCAGATCCAGGTGGAACGCGACGACGAGCTGGTGCCGCTGGACCAGGAGGAGTGAGCGGGGCGGGCCGCCCCGAGCAGCCGGTACGGCTCAGCGGGGCGGCAGGTCCGCGGCGAAACGGGCGATCCGCCCGGCCAGTGGTGTGCCGGCGCGGACCCAGGTGAAGTGGTCCAGCGGCGCCCCGGCGTCCGCCACCGTGTACCGCTCGCGGGTCACCGGTGCGGCCGTGAGCTTCGCGCAGAGGTGGTCCATCGTCTCGTGCGGGGTGTACTGGTCGTCGTCCACGCTGATCGCCAGCACGGGTGTGCGCACCGCGCGTACCGCCGCTTCGGTGTCCATGCCGTCGAGGCGGGGAAAACGGCCGGTTCGCGCGGTGTGTGCCCAGTCGCGGATCACGCCGCGTGCCTGCCGACCGCCGAAGCCCCATCCGGGCCAGACGCCGAGCAGCGCCGCGGTGGCGGCGATGCCCTGCGTGTACGGCAGAACGCCGAGCCCTCGGCGACCCGGATAGGTGCGCCAGTACGGGACGCCCACCGCGACCAGGGCCAGAGCGTCCACCGCGTCGCCGCCGTGGCGGGCGAGGTGCAGCAGGGCGGCCTGCCCGCCGAGGGAGTGGCCGAGCAGCACCCGGGTACGCCCGTCGAGCCGCGGCTTGAGGGCGGCCAGGACGGCGCCGATGTCGCTGGCCAGCTCGGCGTAACCGTGCCGGTCGGCGCGGCTCGGCGCGGGCGTGCTCGCTCCGGTGCCCCGCAGATCCGCGACGATCACGGCCAGGCCGGCGGAGCGCAGCGCGGCGGCGAACGGCCGGTAGTAGCGGGCGCGGACCCCCATCGCGGGCCAGATCAGCACCACGGGAGCGCCGGGCGGGCGGGCCGGCTCGGGATAGACCTGCACACCGAGTCGAGCGCCGTCGACGTCGACGAACTCCTGCACGTACTCCGGGTCCCCGTTCACCGGCTCAGCGTACGGCCCGGCGTTACCGGCGGGTAGCCGAGGCGGTCCGGGCGCGACGGAGGCCCCGCCGGGTGGCGGGGCCTCCGGTGGCGCGACAGGTCAGGAGACGGAGATCGTCCCGTCTCCGGCGCGGACACACGACACCGCGCGGGCGGCGGTGACTGCCGCGCCGGCGAGGCACCGGCCGAGCACCTGGTGCCCGGTGGCGTTCGGGTGCCACGACTCCTGGCAGGTCTGGAAGTAGCTGACGCAGGTGTTGGCGATCCGCTGAATGGCGATCTTGTCCTTGCCGGCGAGGCTGGTGACGAACGTGCCGGTCGCGCCGTCCTGGAGCCGGATGGGCGTGGCCAGCGCGCCGGTCGGGCTGGACGCCGACTCGCACAGCCGCGCGCCGTCGAAGGCCCGCTGCACGTTGAGGTAGACCAGGTCGTCGCCCGGGAACTCGGCGGCCAGGGTGTCCCGGGTGGACTTCACGATGCCGCCCAGGCCCTGCGAGAAGCGGTGCCCGGGGGCGAGGCTGGCCCGGTGGATCGGGCAGCCGGCCGCGTACCGCTCGGCGCCGAGGTCACGGAACTTGTCCCGGGTGTCGTCCCGGCCGTCCTCCTCGTAGTACACCGGGTTCAGGTCCAGCGGCAGCGGGTTGGTGTAGTCCTGGAACACCACCCGGTGCTGGCCGTCCGCGTCCACCTGGTCGAGGGTGGTCAGGATCTGGCGTACGGCTGCTGTCGTCTCCGCGGTCGCGGCGCTGAGCTGCGCGGCGGTGGCCAGGTCGGCGTCGCTGCAGGGCTTCTGCTCCACCGGCCCGTTCAGGTAGGCCCAGAACTCCCACCAGCCCGTCCAGGCGTCGGCGATGAACCGGTTGGCGCACGTCTCGGCGACGCTGCCGAAGGTGAACGAGCTGTTGTTGGAACCCAGACCGATCAGCACGAGGTCGATGTCCTGGGTCTGCGCGACGGCGCGCAGCTGGTCGAGCTGGGCGGCCACGGTCCGGCCGTTGGCCCGCGCGCCGGAGGCGGTGGCGATGTCGTGTGGCTGGCCGCCGGAGCAGGCCAGGTTGAACCGGTTCTGGATGCCCGGCAGGTTCGCCTGGTGGAGCGAGGCGTTCGCCGACCGGTGGCAGAAGTACGCGTTGTTGTTGGGCGCGGTCCAGCCGGGGAAGCCCTGCGCGACCCCGTTGGCGTCGACCACCGGGGTGTACGCCCCCGCGCCCTCGCCGCTGATGAAGCTGTCGCCGAGCGCCACGGCGGCGGTGGGCAGCGCGGCGGTCGCGGGGGCGGGCAGCGCGACAGCGGTCGACAGCGCGGCCGTGACGATCGTGAGTGCCGCGGCGAGCGCGGTACGGCGGAACCTGGGCATGGGGCCCCCCATCCATCGAAAGATGAAAGATTCTCTGAGGGCGCGATCAGATCACCCCTGTGCGACGGGCGTCAATGGCCCGTAACAGAATCTTTCGACGATCGACACGTCCGCGTCGGGGCGCGACCGCTACCTGGCCGCCGTTCACCTCGACGAGGCCGACCCGCCGCCCCGGGTCGACGCCATCGTGGACTGCACCGACATCACGCAGCCCCGTCCGCTGCCGCGCTGACCTGCCGACCGGGCTGCTCGCGACGCCGCCACACGGCCGCGCCGACCGCGTTCAGACCGACACCCCACATCAGCAGGACACACAGCCACTGCGCCCACCGCAGCAGGCTCATCTCCCCGGAGAGCAGATTGCGTACGCTGCCGAACGGAGTCAGCCACGGCTGCGCCGCACCCGCCCGCACGACCTCCAGCAACCCGAACAGCCCCAGCGGCAGGACGATCGTGGCGGCGAACGCGGTCACCGGCGGCCGCAGCAGCAGACTCAGCCCGGTGCCCACCAGCCCGGCGACGATCTGCACCAGCACGCTGCCCACCGCCGCTGTTCCCGCGTACCGCCACGGCTTGTCGGCGACCTCGACCGGTGCGAGGGTTAGCGTCGCCGCGCAGATCAGCACCCCGACCACGCCGATCACGACGGCCGGCAGCACCACCGTCAGCACCGTGGGGGCCACCCTGCCGGCACCGGGCGCCCGGCGCAGGTCGTGCACCAGCAGGATGCCGAACAGCGGCGTCACGACCGACATCAGGCTCTGGACCGTGCCCGACAGTTCGACGAACGTCCGATCGGCGGGCGCCGCCGCCGCGACGAGCGCCACGGCGGTGAGCAGCCCCGCCAGCAGGGTGCCCGCCAGCAGCCAACGTCGGGCACGCGTGCCGACCGAGCGCCGCAGGGCGTCGCGTGTGGTCTCCTCCACCTTGACTCCCTTCCGGCGGCGTCGTACCTCCGGAAAAGGGATCGTACCGGCGCTGGTTGTCTCTGCGTGGTCCCGCGACCACGGTGCGGCACCGCGGTGGCACGTTGCCGCCACAGACGTGCCGGTTGCGGAACGACCGTCACCGACCGTTCCGGTCGGCAACCGCGGTTTTCGGTATGCGGTGCCTCGTCTCCTTTGTGCTCACCAGATGTGACGGACGTGGACAGTGCTGGATGTCGCTCTCTACAGTTCCCCCGTCTGGCCGTCTCACATACACGGGGGTTGCGGTGGCCATTGGCCGCTCCATGCATGCTGTCCATATTCCGAGATCATTCCGCCGTCGCCTGGCAGCCGCCGGATTCGCGGCATCCATCGGCGCCGCTCTCCTCGCCGCACCCGCGTCGGCCGCGCCGTCGCCGGCAGGCGGCGCCACATCCAGCGGAACCACGGCGCCTGACGCCGTCCAGGCGACCGCCACTGCCACGCGTACGGGCCAGCGGGTGGAGGTCGTCTCCGCTCGCACCGAGCTGACCCAGGTCTTCGCCAAGCCGGGCGGGGGCTTCGTCGCCGAGACCGCCGCCGTACCGCAGCGGGTCCGTCAGGCCGACGGCTCCTGGTCCGACGTCGACCTGTCGCTGCAGCGTGCCGCCACGGGTCTCCGGCCGGCGGTCTCTCCGGCCGACCTGGTGTTCTCATCCGGCGGGCACGGTCCCGCGGCCACCCTGACCAACGGCGCGAAGTCGATGACGCTGGGCTGGCCGGGCGGGCTGCCCGCGCCGACCGTCTCCGGAGACGCCGCGACCTACGCCGAGGTGCTGCCCGGTGTGGACCTGGTGCTCACGGCCACCCACACCGGCTTCACCCACGTCCTGGTGGTGAAGACGCCGCAGGCCGCGGCGAACCCGGCGCTGCGGGAGATCCGCTTCGACCTCGGCGGTGACGCACGGGTCCGGCGGGAGGCCGACGGCTCGCTGCGGGCCCTCGCCGGAGGTGCCGAGGTGGCCCGCGCCGCGACGGCGCAGATGTGGGACTCGACCGGCTCCGGTGGCTCGGCCCGTGCAGCGGCGGCCTCATCGCCGTCCGGTCCCGGCGTGGCCGCCCGTACCGCCCCGGTAGCGACCGACGTCGACGCGGCGGGTGACCTCGTGCTGCGCCCGTCAGCAGGCCTGCTCGACCCGGCGAAGGCGACCTTCCCGGTCTACATCGACCCGGCCTGGTCCGCCAGCCCCTCCCGCTTGGCGTACGCCACGAACAACAACTCCACCAACAGCGACACCAGGTACGCCCTGGTCGGCTTGAGCGCGGACTCCGGGGTCACCTACCGCTCCTACTTCGAGTTCCCGATCAGCGCGCTCAGCGGCAAGATCATCAGGTCGGCGTACGTGCAGGTGGTGGCGACCCACACCTGGTCCTGCTCCGACACCCCGACCTACCTCTACCAGTCCGGGGCGATCACGGGCACCCCCCGCACCGCCTGGGCGCCCGCGCTGACGACGTTGCGCGCCTCCGCGAACTCACACGTTCGCGCCACGGGCTGCATCGACTCGCCGCAGCCGGCGATGAACGTGCGGTTCTCCGGCAGCGTCGCGGCAGGCCTCAGCAGCGCGGCGGCCGCTCACCAGACCTCGGTCACCTACGGCCTCTGCGCGTGCAGCGACTCCTCCGGGACCGGCGAGAGCACGGTGGACCGGTGGAAGAAGTACGACCCGACCACGGCACGCCTGCTGGTCGACTACGACACGGCGCCCACCCAGCCCACCGCTCTCCAGGTGGGTGGCGCGGCCTGTGGCACGGGCAACCGGGTCACCCTGGGCGCCGCGCCGGCCCTCTCCGCCGTCTTCCCCGACGCGGACTCCGGCCAGGTCCTCCAGACGGCGTACGAGCTGCTGGAAATTCCCGCCTCGGGCGTCTACGACAGCGCCACGCCCCGGATGACGCCGCCGACGGGCTCGACCGTCACGGCCGGCGGCCGGTCCACCACGGCAGCGGTGACCGGCACGGCCAATGGAAAGTCGTACGCCTTCCGGACCCGCAGCGACGACGGCTACGTGCTCAGCCCGTGGTCGGCGTGGTGCGAGTTCACCATCGACAACCAGCCGCCCACGGTGAGCGTCGACGCGGTCACCAGCCCGGCCCCGCCCGGGCAGCTCTACACCTACAAGCTGCGCTCGCCGGACCTGGACGTGGTCAGCTTCCGCTACGGCTGGAGCGGCCCGCCCACCGAGGAGGCGGAGGCCGGCACCAGCCTCGGCTGGACGGGCAAGACCGTCTCGGTGACCCTGGCCACGCCGGCCTATGGCACCAACACGCTGTACGTCGCCGCGGTCGACAGCGTCGGGAACGTCGGCTACAGCTCGCTTGTTATCCAGGTGCCGGCGCCGTAGGGCGGCCGATCACCAACCGGTCACGGCGCGACTGAGGCGTCGAAACCGGACAACACCACACCGTGTCGAGGCCCGCATCCGGAATGAGGATGCGGGCCTCGACTGCGGGGTGCCGTCGTCGTGTCGCATCTGCCGGTTAGGCTCGCTGCGGCGCGCGCCGGCCGACTGACAGTTCGGACGCGGCACCACACCGCCGAGACCGGGGAGTACGACCAGTTGACCGCAGAGCCTGACACCCTGTACGGGGCCGATGACCTCACCCACCTTGAGGGGCTGGACGCCGTCCGCAAGCGGCCCGGCATGTACATCGGTTCCACCGACAGCCGTGGCGTGGGTCACCTCGTCAACGAGATCCTCGACAATTCCACCGACGAGGGTGTCGCCGGCCACGCCACCACCGTCGAGGTGATCCTGCACGCCGACGGCTCGGTGCAGGTCGACGACGACGGTCGCGGCATCCCCACCGACGTGCACGCGAAGTCCGGCATCTCCGGCGTCGAGCTGGTGCTGACCCGCCTGCACGCCGGCGGCAAGTTCGGCGGCTCCGGCTACAAGACCTCCGGCGGCCTGCACGGCGTCGGCGCCTCGGCGGTCAACGCGCTGTCCCGCCGCTTCGACGTGACCGTCCGCCGAGCCGGCAAGGTCCACGCGATGTCGTTCCGGCACGGCGTTCCGGGGATCTTCGACGGTGACGGGCCGGAAGCGCCCTTCACCGCCGGCCCCGGCCTGCAGGTGATCGGCGCGATGAAGCGTGGCCAGCGCACCGGCACCTCGATCCGCTGGTGGCACGACGCCCGCTACTTCGAGACCGGTGCGGCGCTCGACGTCGACGCCGTCCGGATGAAGTTGCGCAACACCGCGTTCCTGGTCCCGGGCGTGACCTACCTGCTGCGTGACCTGACCGGGGAGGCTCCCGCCGAGGAGCGGTTCCACTACCCCAACGGGCTCAGCGACATGGTCGAGTTCCTCGCACCGGCCGGCGACCGGCCGGTGTCCGGCATGCTCCTGGTCAACGGCGAGGGGACGTACCGGGAGAACGCCGCCGACGCCAACGGCGTCATGCAGTCCAACGTGCAGCGTCGCGCCGAGGTCGAGGTGGCGTTCCGGTGGGGCACCGGCTACGAGCGCACCGTCGAGTGCTTCACCAACACCATCCGCAACGCCCACGGCGGCACCCACCGCAAGGGTTTCGAGCGGGCGCTCGTCCGCACCCTCGCCGACGCCGTCCGCAACACCCGCGGCCTGCTCAAGGCCAAGGAGGAGCCGCCCACCCTGGACGACGTCCTGGAGGGGATGACCGCAGTGGTGCACGTGCGGATCCCCGAGCCGCAGTTCACCTCGCAGACCAAGGACGAGCTGTCCACCACCGGCATCACCAAGGTCATCCAGACCCTGGTCGACGCGCACATCAAGGCCTGGCTGGAGGACCGGCGCACCAAGGCCGAGGCGCGCGTCGTCCTGCAGAAGATCGTCGACGCGGCGCGGGTGCGGCTGACCCAGAAGCAGCAGAAGGACGCCGCCCGGCGCAAGACCGCCCTGGAGGGCGCGTCCATGCCGCCGAAGCTTGTCGACTGCCGCGCCACCGGGATCGACCGCAGCGAGTTGTTCATCGTGGAGGGTGACAGCGCCCTCGGCACGAGCCGCATGGCCCGCTCGTCGGAGTATCAGGCGCTGCTGCCGATCCGGGGCAAGATCCTCAACGTGCAGAAGGCCAACCTCCAGCAGGTTCTGGACAATGCCGAGTGCGCCGCCATCGTCCAGGTGCTCGGCGCCGGCTCGGGGCGGACGTTCGACCTCGCCGCGCTGCGCTACGGCCGGGTGCTGATCATGGCCGACGCCGACGTGGACGGCGCTCACATCCGGACGCTGCTGATCACCCTCTTCGCGCGGTACATGCGGCCGTTGATCGAGGCCGGTCGGCTCTACGCCGCCATGCCGCCCCTGCACAAGATCACTACCAAGGGGCGCAGTCCGCAGACGGTCTACACCTACACGCAGGCCGAGATGGAGGCGACGGTCCGCAAGCTGGAGAAGGCCGGCAAGCAGATCGTCACGCCCATCCCGCGTTTCAAGGGCCTCGGTGAGATGGACGCCGACGAGCTGTGGGACACCACGATGAACCCCGCCACCCGCGCCGTCCGCCGGATCACCCTGGACGACGTGGACGCCGCCGAGCGCATCCTCGAACTGCTGATGGGGGAGAAGGTCGAGCCGCGCCGAAACTGGCTCATCGACTCGGCCGACCGCGTCGACCGCGATGCGATCGACGCATGAGCGAGCGGCAGCGAGCGAATAGTCGGAACAGCGCGATGGTGCCTCAGGGCGTCGCGCAGCGGAGCGGAGCGACGGCATGAGCACCGCTGCCGTCCGAGGGGAAAGCTGAGTCATGGCACGCCGTAAGGAAAACAAGGTCGACCTCTCCTCGTTCGACCAGGCCGGCGCGCGGGTCTTCGACAACCCGCTGGTCACCGAGGTCTCCGACTCCTACCTGGAGTACGCGTTCTCGGTCATCCACTCCCGCGCGCTGCCGGACGCGCGCGACGGCCTCAAGCCCGTGCACCGGCGCATCCTCTGGTCGATGTACGAGCAGGGCTACCGGCCCGATCGCGGGCACGTGAAGTCCGCACGCATCGTCGGCGACTGCTTCGTCGCCGGCACCTTGGTCTCCACGCCCGATGGCCTGCGACCGATCGAGCAGATCGAGGTCGGGGACTTCGTGCTGGACGGCGAGGGCGCATCGGTCCCCGTTACCACCGTCTTCCGGAATCCGAATTCCGACCTCGTTCGCGTCACCTGGAGCAATGGGCACACGATGCTCGTCACTCCGGGCCAACGCTTCCAGGTGGTCGCCGATGACCTCTCCGTGCAGTGGGCCGAGTCTCGGGACCTTGCGGGACGGCTGACGCTGGCCTACGGGAGCCGCCGTACTGAGGTGCCGCCGCATCCTGACGACGTCTACGACTACGTGCGCGGGCTGCTGGTAGCCGAGGGTTTCCCGGTCGACCGGAACCGCACAGCGGACGGCCGGGTCCGCATCCACATGTGTGACATCGAACCGCTTGACGTCGCTCATGGCTGGGCTATCGCCAGCGGATTGAACGTCTCCCGCGGAAAGCGTGAGGCTGCCGACCCCCGTCATCGCGACCAGCACATTTTGACTTTCAGCCGTCACCAAGGGCTGTTGGAGGTTACTGAGCCGCTCAGCCGTGACAAGCACGTGCCGCGCGACATCCTGGGCAACCGATCGGCGTGGGTACCGTTCCTCGCTGGCTTCTTCGATGGCGACGGCTACGTCCGCAAGCGGTTCCGAGAGATGGTTTTCGTCAGCACCAGCAAGATACTGGTGCGGCAGATATACGCCATGCTCGCCGACCTGGGTCTACACGGGCACTACTGGACCAGCGGTCGTCATTCTGATGGACATCCGCTCCACGGGCTCTCCGTATCCGGACGTGACGCCGCTGCTCTCGCCCGGATGTTCCTGCCGTGGGTGCGAATCGGCTACAAGCACGATGGCCTGCAACGGGTTGCGAACATCGACTATCGGTACAGCGGCAAACAGGGTAACGACCGGTTGCCGTACGGCCCGGTGATGGCGGAGTTTACTGCGGCGCACCAGGGCGGCGGATGGTTCCGCGATCACGCCGGACAGGCGTTTCGTGCCTCGCTCTCGGCAAGCGGCGGCCCGAAGGTGCGGTATGGCAAGGACCGCAACGGCATGCCGCTCGCCGAGCGGTCGTTCCAGTTGGAGCGGGCGGTCCGGGACGGCTGGGTCCAGAAACTCCACCGGCTCGGCTCGCCGCTCGCCGCTCGGCTGGATGCGCTGGTCGGTAGTGCTTTTCTGCGGGTCACCTCGGTCGAGGTGGTGCCGCCCGACGTCACGTACGACATCCAGGTGGGTAGTGACGAACACGCGTTCGTTGCTGAGGGCTACGTGGTGCACAACTGCATGGGTAAGTACCACCCCCACGGTGACACGGCGATCTACGACGCGATGGTCCGCCTCGCGCAGGACTTCTCGCTCAACGTGCCGCTCATCGACGGGCACGGCAACTTCGGCTCCCAAGACGACGGTCCGGCTGCCTCAAGATATACAGAAGCGCGGATGTCGCGCGAGGCCATGCTGCTCGTCGGTGAGCTGGGCGAGGACACCGTCGACGTCGAGCCCAACTACGACGGCTCGCTGACCCAGCCGACAGTGCTGCCGGCGGCCTTTCCCAACCTGTTGGTCAACGGCGCGTCCGGGATCGCGGTCGGGATGGCCACCAACATGATCCCGCACAACCTGGCCGAGGTCGTCTCGGCGGCCCGCTGGCTGATCAACCACCCGGACGCCACCCTGGACAAACTCATGGAGTTCGTTCCCGGCCCCGACCTGCCCACCGGTGGCGTGCTGCTCGGCCTCGACGAGGTGCGCCGGGCGTACGAGACGGGGCGCGGCGTGGTGCGCATGCGCGGCCGGGTGGAGATCGGCCCGCTGGAGGGCAGCCGGGGCCGCCAGGCGATCACCGTCGTCGAGCTGCCGTACGGCGTCGGCGCGGAGAAGGTCATCGCGGCGATCACCAACGAGGTCACCAAGACCAAGCGGCTGACCGGCATCGCGGACGTCAAGGACCTCACCGACCGGGAGAGCGGCACCCGGTTGGTCGTCGAGTGCAAGGTGGGGGTCAACCCGCAGGCGCTGCTCGCCGACCTCTACCGGTTGACCCCGCTGGAGCAGTCCTTCGGTGTCAACAACCTGGTGCTGGTCGACGGCCAGCCCCGTACCCTCGGGTTGAAGCCGCTGCTGGAGGTCTTCCTGGCCCACCGGTACGACGTGGTCACCCGGCGCAGCTCGTACCGCCGCCGCAAGCGCCAGGAGCGGCTGCACCTGGTTGACGGCCTGCTGATCGCTCTGCTGGACATCGACCGGGTGGTCCGGTTGATCCGGGGCAGCGACGACGCGCAGGCGGCCAAGGACGCTCTGATGAGCCAGTTCGGCCTCTCCGACATCCAGGCGACCTACATCCTGGACACTCCGCTGCGCCGCCTGACCAAGTTCGACCGGATCGAGCTGGAGGCCGAGCAGGAGCGGCTGCGCGCCGAGATCACCGAGCTGTCGACGATCCTCGACGACGAGCGGGTGCTCAAGAAGCTGGTCTCCGACGAGCTGGCGGCGGTGGTCAAGCAGTTCGGCACCGAACGGCGGACGACGCTCGTCGACGGTGACCTCAAGGAGGTGCTGGCCGCGTCCGCGCCGGCCGGTCCGCTGGAGGTCGCCGACGACCCGTGCCAGGTCATCCTCTCCGCGACCGGGCTGGTCGCCCGGACCGCGGCCGAGTCGGAGGAGAGCGCCGAGGGGCGCCGGCGCAACGGCCGGGTCAAGCACGACACGGTACGCGCGATCGTGCACTCCACCGCCCGTGGTCGGGTGCTGCTGGTCACCAGCGCGGGTCGCGCGTTCAAGATCGACGTACTGCCGCTGCCGGTGCTGCCCGAGCAGGCCGGCACGGTGTCGCTGCGGGGCGGCATGTCCGCCGCCGAGCTGGTGCCGCTGGAGGCGGGGGAGACCGTGGTCGGTCTGGCGCCGCTCGGCGGTGCGGCGGACACGTCACCCGGGCTGGCGCTGGGCACCCGCCACGGCGTGGTGAAGGTGTGCGCGCCGGAGTGGCCGGTGCGGTCCGATGAGTTCGACGTGATCGGGCTGCGCGACGGTGACGAGGTGGTCGGGGCGACCTGGCTGACCGACGGCGCCGAGACGCTGACCTTCGTCACCTCGGAGGCGTCGTTGCTGCGTTTCGCCGCCGGGCTGGTGCGCCCGCAGGGCCTCAAGGGCGGCGGGATGGCAGGCATCAACCTGCCGGCCGGGGCCCGGGTGGTGTTCTTCGGCGCGGTCCGCACCGACGACGCGGGGCACGGCGAGCCGATGGTCGTCACGTCCACCGGGGCGACGGTCAAGGTGACGCCGTTCAAGGCGTACCCCGCGAAGGGCCGGGCAACCGGCGGCGTCCGCGCGCACCGCTTCCTCAAGGACGAGACCGACGTGGCGGTCGCCTGGGTCGGACCGCGCCCGGTCGGCGCGACCGGCACCGGCGAACCGGTGGAACTGCCCGCAGCGGACCCACGCCGTGACGGCAGCGGCTTCGCGGTAATGCTCGGCCCAACGGTGGTAGGCCACCTCATCGAACGGGACTGATACTCCAACGTCACTTGGCTTCGGCGTTGGGCGTGGCGCGGGCATGAGGACGGCCACCGCGTTGATCATCGATGGTTGGTGAGGCCAACCGAAGATCGTGCGGTGGCCGTGTGCCACAGCGTGGACCCGACCGGGTGGCCGGTCATCCTGGACGAGGCGGTGACACGTGTCGCGGACCGGTTCGTGGCCATGCTCGCCCGGGCCGTTCTGACCATCCTCGCCGCCACCACCGCGCAGCAGCCCGACCCCGACCCGGAGATCATCGCGTTGACCGTCGCCGAGATCCGCCGACTCCTCAACGCCTTCGTCCTCGCCCTGCCACTACCCCCAGCGCACACCCTGTACTGGTCCACCTGGCGACGAACATCCCAAGCCCGAGCCCGGCGATCCCACTACCAGCGCAGACTCGGCCACTTAGCTTGAGACTTACTCGTCTAGGGCTCGAGCGTGGCGGGCATGCTGAAGGCGGCGACGTGACGGGCACCGATGAAGGCGTTGCTCTCTACGATCTTCCCGTTCTCGATCCGGAGTACGTCGACGACCAGCGCCTCGTAGTGCGGGCTGCCGGGCCGGCGGAGATAGTTGATCAGTGCCGGGCGCCCGTTGGCCGAGGTGGGGAAGGTGCGCCAGTCGAGCGGTCGGCCGAGGAACTCCGCGGCCGCGTCGATCCCGACGACCGGCGGCTCGGGCGGCATCGTGATCCGTACGTCCTCGGCGAGCAGTGCCCGGACCGTCTCCGGGTCCTTCGCGTTGGCGTAGCGGCGCAGGATCTCTTCGTCCTCGCTGGTGAGCTGCGGGCGGCGCCAGTCCTGTGGGTCCGACGGAGCGCGCCGCCGGAGGGTGTGGCGGGCCCGCTGGAGGAGGCTGTTGACGGCCGCTACGGCGGTGTCGAGCGCGCCGGCGATCTCCTGCGGCGTCCAGCCGTAGACGTCGCGCAGCACGAAGGCCGCCCGTTGCCGCGGCGGCAGGTACGTGAGCGCTGCGATCAGGGCCAGCTCGACGGTCTCCCGCGCGGCGAGACCGGTCTGCGGATCGTCGGCCAACAGGGCGTCTGGATAGGGACCGAGCTCGGTGGACCACTCCAGCGGGTCACCATACGGAATCGTCCGGTGACCGGCCGCCTTGCGGCTGTCGAGGAAGACGTTCGTGGCGATCCGGTAGAACCAGGTGCGCGCCGACGCCCGACCCTCGAAGCGGTCGCGAGCCCGCCAGGCACGCAGGAAGGCCTCCTGCACCAGGTCGTCCGCGTCGGTGACGTTCCCTGCAAGGCGGTAGCAGTGCACGTGTAGCTCGCGCCGGTGCTCGTCGAAGGCGCGCTGCAGCCAGACCGCCTGCTCGTCAGGCGAGTCGGACATGTGATCTCCCCGGGGCTGAGTGGTCCGCACAACCGTACTGACGACCGCGGAGCCCATCCGTCATCGGTCACCGATGACGATCGCCGACTCGGTCGTCTGTACCTGTGACCAATCCCCACCCGCGAAGGAGACAGCCATGACGGCAACCCCCGCGTCCAGCGCAGCCACGCCCCCGGTCGTCGACCGGGAGACCTGGCTGCGCGAGCGCAACGAACTGCTGGTCCGGGAGAAGGCCCATACCCGCGAAGGAGACGCGATCGCAGCCGCTCGTCGTCAGCTGCCGATGACCTTGATGCCGACGGTGACGGTCCAGGGCCCCGGCGGGGACACCCCGCTGGTGGAGGTTTTCGAGGGCCGCCGGATGCTCATCGCCTACTTCCACATGTGGCACGACGGCAAACCGCACGGGGATCAGTGTGAGGGGTGCACCTTCTCGACCTGTCACATGCAGATGCTGGACTACCTGCATGCCCGGGACGTCACCTACGCCGTGTTCTGCCAGGGCCCCTACGACGAAAGTGCCCCGTTCGCGGAGTTTATGGGCTACCCGTTCCCCTGGTATTCGGCGAAAGACTCCGACCCGGCTCTGGCCGACGGTCGCGAATTCGGGTTCATCGCCTGCTACCTGCGCGACGGCGACCAGGTCTACGAAACCTACTGGACCACCGGGCGGGGCGTGGAGGCGTTGACGACCAGCTACCACGCCTTGGACCTCACGGTGTACGGCCGGCAAGAGAACTGGGAAAACTCACCCCAAGGTTGGCCGCGGGTCGGTGGTCACCCGTGGCGGCTCAACGGCCGCCCCACCGCCCAATGGTCACGCCCCGGCGTTACGCCGACGGTGACGTCCTGACGTTCGAGATGATCATGCTCGGGTCGGCCGCGGTGTCGGCCTGCTGCTGCGTCGTGCCGCGGGCGGGCGCGTCCCGCAGGGCCCGGATGCTCGCGGGTGCGATGGTGGCTGTCATGGTCGCGGTGACCCTCGACGCCGCACCGGTTGTGCAGTACGCGGGCGCGCTGCTGCTCCTCGCCTTCGCGGTGGCACTCGTCACCAGCGGTCCGACCGAGCCCGGCCCGGAGGTGGAGTGGCACCGTACGGTCGGGGCCGTGCTCATGGCGCTCGCCGTGCTGATGCATCAACACGGCGGGTCGATGGCTATCCACCACATGGCCGCCGGGCCCCGGATGGACCACGGCATCGTCACCGGCCATGACGCGGCGCTCGTGTTGCTACGCGCCGCCACGGCGGCTCACCTCTGCTGGATGGCGGCCGCACTCGTCCGGCTGCGCAATCGACCGATCACGGACCTGCTCCGTTGGGAGCACCTGGCCATGGGGGCAAGCCTCGCGGCCATGATCTTCTTCATGAGCTAGCCGAGTAAGCCAGCCGGCAGATCAAGTGACGTTGGAGTACTAACCCCAACCCCACCCCACCCACCGGCGCTCGTCGATCATGAAGTTATTGCCGCGACACGCCGGTGCCGGTGGCAATAACTTCATGATCAACCGGGCGGAGGGTGGGGGTGGGGGTGGGGGTGGGGGTGGGGGGTTAGGCGACGTTGAACGGGCGGAACTGGACGCTTACCCTCGGGCCTACCGGGCGGGTGGTCTTGGGAATGGCGTGTTCCCAGGTGCGTTGGCAGGAGCCGCCCATGACGATGAGGTCGCCGTGGCCCACCGGGAAACGCAGGCTGTCGCCACCACCTCCGCGCGGGCGCAGCAGCAGCGGCCGGGGTGACCCGAACGAGACGATCGCGACAATGGTGTCGCTGTGCGCGGAACGGCCGATGGTGTCACCGTGCCAGGCGACGCTGTCCCGGCCGGAGCGGTAGAGGCACATGCCGGCGGTGACGAACGGCTCACCCAACTCGGGGGCGTAGTGCCGGGTCAGCTCGGCTCGTGCCGTGGTGAGCACGGGGTGCGGCAGTTGCCGGTCGCCGCCGTACCAGCAGAGCAGGCGGGGCACGTCGACCTCGCTGTCGTACATGGTGCGTCGCTCGGCCCGCCATGGCACCTCGGTGAGCAGGGTGTCGAGGACCGCGTCGGAACCGTGCACCCAGCCGGGGAGATGGTCGACCCAGGCGCCCCGACTCAGGTGATGCCGCCGGAGCTGGCCGGGCAGTGGCCCCAGGGTCGGCTCCGCGTCGGTCAGGTCGAGCATCGACGGCTGGTAGGCGGCCTGCGTCATGCAGCCACCCTAGCAGCACTTTCGTACACCCGTGCTAGCTACAACCTGCCGCCGCTCGCGCGGCCTCGGTCGCCGGAGGAGGGGGTTGCGTGGCTCGCGTTGTGCTTCGCCACCAGGGCCGGAAGGGCGTCCAGCGAGTCGATGCGGAACAGGCACTGTTCGGCGACGGCTGGCAGGTCGAGGATGTGCCCCCAGGGGCCGCGTCGGATCAGGCAGGTCTTCATGCCCGCCTCCGCTGCCGGGCGTACGTCGTTGTCGGGCCGGTCGCCGACGTAGAGGATCGACGACGGGTCGCCGCCGGCGGCGTGGGTGACACGTTCGAAGAAGGCCGGTGACGGTTTCGCCACGCCCCAACCGGTCGATGTGCCGATCATGTCCACGGGAAGGTCGAGGGCGTGCAGGAGCGCTTCGGCGTGGGCTGGTTGGTTGCCGGCCAGCCCCACGAACAAGCCCTGCTCCTTGAGTGCGGCGAGGCACCCACGCGCATCGGCGTAGAGGTCCTCTTCGCCGAACCACTCCGGTTTGCCGGCGGCGGCTCGGCGTTCCAGCTCGACCGCGAGGTCGAAGTCGGGCCGGAAGGCCCGGAACGTCTCCTGCCAGTCCAGGCCGCGGGCGATTACGGCACCGAGGACCGCCGAGAGCGTGTGCCGTGGAACGCCGAACCAGTCCGCCCAGCTCGCGAACTCGCGGGACTCGTCAAGAATGGTTCCGCCGACGTCAAAGACAACCGCGTCGATCATGAGTAGAGCATAGGCGAGAGTCGCTGGACGGCGTGTCGCAGGCGGCGGCGCCAGCCGTTGGTCGCGGGCGGCCGTACGGCGTCGGACACCCCGGCCGTCGACTGTGGACCGGGCCCGCGCGGCCAGCGACGCGCGGCGCTGCGGCGAGCTGAGCAGCCCGTGCAGGGTCCGCGCCCCGGTCGCCCGGGCGGCCCGTCCGCCACCAGGGCGGCCCGGGCCCGTCCTCTGCGCGTTGCAGGGGCAGAACGCGTCCGATTCACCAGGAGTGCCCCGGGTAGGGTACCCCGGGTACGGGCCCCTGCCGGGCCGTCGCGGGCGTCGCCGTCCGATGTCGCACCGAGGAGGACACGCACGTGCTGGTGACCCTGCCGAGCCTCGGGATCCCGGCATGACGAGTGCCGCCGCGGCGACGGCTGCCCGGCCCACCCCCGCGCCGGCCCGGCTGCCCTCGCTGACCGGGCTGCGCTGGATCGCCGCGTTGCTGGTCTTCGGCTTCCACGTCGGGACCATGCGGATTATCGCGGAGCCGGACTACAAGGCCGTGGTCGACGCGCTGTTCACCCTGGGCCTGTCCGGGGTGCAGTTCTTCTTCATCCTGAGCGGTTTCGTGCTGGTCTGGTCGGCCCGCGAGGGCGAGTCCCGGCGGACCTTCTGGCGGCGACGGGTTGCCAAGATCTACCCGAACCACCTGGTGCTGTGGGGGGCGGCGCTGCTGGTCGCCTGGTGGTTCGCCGACGCGGTCCTGCCAGCGGCAGCGCTGGAGAACCTGCTGCTGTTGCAGGCCTGGGACCCCCGGCCGGGCTGGTTCTACAGCATCAACACCGTGAGCTGGTCGCTGTCCTGCGAGTTCTTCTTCTACCTGTGTCTGCCGCTGGTGCTGCCACTGCTGCGCCGTGCCCGGCCGAAGCTGCTCTGGGCGCTGATCGTCGCGCTGGCGTTGCTGATCCTCGCGCTCTGGCCGGCGCAGCAGTTGGTGCCGGAGGTGAGCCGGTGGTGGTTCACCCAGGTCTTCCCGCCCGTACGGTCGCTGGAGTTCTGGATGGGCGCGTTGGCGGCCGAGCTGATGCGCCGTGGCCTCTGGCGGGGCCCGGGGCTGACCGCGGCCAGCGTGATCTTCCTGGCCACCTGGGTGGCAGCGGCAGAGTGGATTCGCGCCGAGCTGTGGACCACGCTGCTCGCGGTGGCGTACCTGCTGGTGATCACTGCCGCCGCGGACGCGGACGTCCGGGGTAAGCGTTCCCCGTGGCGGTCTCGGCCGCTGGTCTGGCTCGGCGAGGTCTCGTTCGCCTTCTACCTGGTGCATGTGCTGGTGATGACGAGCGTGCTGCGCTTCAGCGGTGACTGGGGGACCGGCTTCCAGGGCTGGCGTGGCCCCGTCGCGGTGCTGGGCTTCCTGCTCGCGAACCTGGTCCTCGCCGGGTTGCTGCACCGCTTCGTCGAGACGCCGATGATGCGCCGACTCGCGCCGCGTCGTACGGCCCGCCCGCGCGTGCCCGGACAACGCACCGCCGGGACCCCTGCCGCCGGGGACGACGCCCACCGCCCCGATGCTGTCGGGACTCAGGCCGGGCCCGGCGGGACCGACCAGACCGACAGCCGATCACCGTACGTCGACTCGCGCTGACACCGTCCACCCTGGTCAGCAGGGTCGGCGCGGCGTGCGCCGACACGCCCGTGGTCGGTGCGTCAGGGCCGGCCCGGCAGTAGCGTTGGGGACGTGCTTCCGGTCGCGCTCACCTGTCCGCTGTGGTGGGTGGCGCGCTGGGCTACGCGGGTGCTGACCAGCCTCGCCGCGGTCGCGGCCCTGGCGGTCGGCGCGAGCCCGTCCTCGGCCGCCGTGCCACCGGTGAGCGCCGTGCCACCCCTGAGCGCCGTGCCAGAGGCTGCCGTGCACCCGGCCTCGGCGGTCGGTGCGAGTGCCGCCGAGGAGTTCGTCCCGGCCGGGTCGTTCGACGCGCAACCGGCACCGCCCGTCGACCAGGGCACCATCGCGACCGGCGTGCTGCCGGTGTCCGCGGCCGGGTCCGACCGGCTGCCTCTCGTCTACGCTTCGCGGCCCTGGGCTCCCCGGGGTCCGCCCCGGCGCTGAGTCACCGGGACGCGCGTCCCGTCGTCGCGCCCTGTCGATCCGCCAGCTCCGACCCCGCCGATCCGTGGCCCGCCGTGGCCACGTCGCCGGGGCTCCCCCGCTTTGCTCTCCCCGAGGAGCCGACCGTGGAGACTGCCGTCTTCTACCAGTTCGTGACCGAGGTGCCGCAGGCCGCCGCCATCTGGTCGACCCTGTTCCTGCTGGCACTGGGCGTACTCGCCGTGCTGGTGGCCCGCCTGGGGGACCGTCCCGCGGACGACCCGGTCCCGGCCGCGCCGACCGCGCGGGAAATGGCCGCGGCCGAAGCCGACGACCTGCGCCGGTACGCCGAGGAGGTGGCCGTCGCCGCGACCGGCGCCGCCAGGACGGCCCGGCGGCGACGCGATGCCTGGCTCACCGCTCAGGAACACGTGGAGCGGGCCTGGCTGAGGTACGACGAGGCGGACACCGCCGCCCGCCGCTTCGCCGGCTCTGGCGCGCTGCCCACTCCGCACACCCCGCGGACACCCGCCGAATACGCCTCCCGGGAGCGCTACCTGCACCGTGCGGCGATGGCGGCGTACTGGCGAGGCGATCTGACCATGGCGCAGCTCAGTGACGTGTTCGCCCACCGGCGCGGCTGGGATTCCCGGCGGCACCCGGCCGAGCAGGAGGTGCTGCTCAGCCGGGCGATCCGGGACGCGAGACTGGCCGACTACCAGGCCGCCGCCACTGCGGAGCGGGCTGCCTGGCGGGACGCGGAACTGGCCGCCGAGTCGGCGCGCACCCTTGCCGAGGAGGCGTACGCGGCAACGGCGCGGCTGCGGCCCAGCCCGGCCCTCGCCCGACCCGGGGCGATCGGGGCGTCCCGTCCCGCCCCCGTGGCGCGGTGGCGCCCGGCTAGCGCGAGTTGAGCCTGATCCGTTACGTGAGCCCGGTCACGTCGTTCGGAATTCGGGCGTCCGACGCGTTGTGCGCGATATTTCCCGTGATTGTGGCGCGTTATCGGCGGCCTGTCCGGTTGTCGCCCGTAGGCGTCTCCGTAACCGGTTGTCCCATCGAGTCACATCATCGGCAATACGCGCAGAAATTGCTGCACCGAATCGGGTTTACGCAGGCGAACCTGGCTTGGCAGGCTGCGAACAGGCCAGTAGTGTCGTCCCGTCCGGTGCGGTAACCGATCGCAACAGGCGACGCCGCGCCGACCCGCTCAATCGTGATTAACGAACCGGGGACCCATCAGTAAGTCTGGGGTGAATCCGCGAGCCACGGCCCGCGGTAGGGCGATCTTCCCGCCCGAATCCGTCAGCTAACCCGGTAGGCGGTGTCGGAAGGAGTTCCAAACCCGTGCAGCACCTTTCCACCCCTCGGTTGTTCCCACGCCTCCACGGCGCAGCGGTGCCCCCGCTCATCCGTCCAGTGACGGTGAGCTGACCCCCCGGGTCATCGCCTTTCCCGCCCGGTCCCGCCGGGCGTTTCCCTGAGCGGTTCACCATCCGCGGACCACTGTCCGCGCGCTGGCGCCTGCCCGGATACCGGTCCGGCCCGTGGGTGTGCCGCTCTCCCCCGATCCGTGGAGGACCCCGTGAAGCACACCATGCAGCGTCAGCTCCGTCGCCTGGCGACCGAGCGCCGATACCAGATCGTCGCCACCTCCGCCGCGGCCCTCGTGATCGCCACGACCACCGGCGCCCTGCTCACCGGCGCCGACGATGCGCCGGCCAACCACCGCACCGCGACCACTGTCGCCGAGATGCGCAGTGACACCGCAGTTCCCCTCGGCGACGCGCGCGACGCGTCCCCCAGCGCCGCGCCGACGACCGCCGCCCCAGCCACCAGCGCCGCGTCGCCCGCCGCCAAGGCCAGCGCCAACCCGGACCTGACCCGCAAGCCGCAGCCGCCGAAGCCGCCCGCGACCAAGGTGCTCGACTACGACTACGAGGCGCAGAACACGTACTACAACTGCGGCCCCGCGGCCACCCGCAACGCGCTCAGCGCCACCGGCATCGACCGCACCCAGGAGGAACTCGGTGCCGAGCTGGGCACCACCGAGATGGGCACCAACTCGGCCGAGGACACCACCCGAGCGCTCAACGCCGAGGTGAAGGGCTCCCCGTACCGGACCCGGATGTTCGCCGGCACGCCCAGCCCGGCCCAGATGGACCGGCTCCAGGCCGATGTGGTCAAGGCCATCACCGACGGCCGGGGCGTGGTGGCCAACGTCGTCGGCGATGCCACCGACACCGACGGCGGCTGGCACTCCTACGGCGGCGGTCACTACATCGCTGTCGTGGGGTACAAGGACAACGGCCGGACCGTGCGGATCGCCGACTCGGCGAACCCGGCCGACCCGTCCTACTGGATCACCACGATCGACCTTGCCAACTGGATGGCCACCCGGGGGTACTCCGCCTGACCCAGGCACGTAGAGCGCCGCGGGCGTCGTCCCCCACAAGGGGCCGGCGCCCGCGGCCGCATTCCGGCAGCCGCCATCGACGACTCTCGTACCCGGCCGCGAACCGTGGCAGACTGCGGCCGTGGTGGATGAATCGGGTGGCCGCACCGGTCGCCGGCCCGTCCTGCTGCTGCTGCACGGGATGGGGGCAACCGGAGACGTCTGGCTGCCGTGGGCGCCGTTGCTGGAGCAGCACTGGCCGGGGCGGTGGCTCGCACCGGACCTCGCCGGCCACGGCTGGTCGGCCCCGTTGCCGTCGTACTCCTTTGCTGGTTTCGCCGCCCGGGTCGCCGCCGGCCTCGCCCCCGACGACCGGCTCGTCGTGCTCGGGCACTCGCTGGGCGGGGTGGTCGGCCTGGCGCTGGCCGCCCGCGCCGCAGGGACACCTGTGGACGCGGTGGTCGGGCTCGGCATCAAGGCGCTCTGGTCGCCCGCTGAGCTGACCCGCGCCGCTGAGCTCGCCGCATACCCGGTGAGCTGGTTCGCCAGCCGCACCGAGGCGGCCCGCCGCTACCTGCGCGTCTCCGGGTTGGGCGGCCTGGTCCCGCCGGATCATCCGATGGTGGACGCCGGGTTGCGTCAGGTCGACGGCCGGTGGCGCCTCGCCATGGACCCGACAGCCTTCGGCGTCGGCGAGCCCGACCTGGCCGCGTTGCTGGCGGCGACCGACGTGCCGGTGGTGCTGGCCCGCGGGGAACACGACCCGATGGTCACCGACGAGCAGCTCAAGGCGTACGGCGTACCTGTCGCCACGCTGCCCGGTCTCGGCCACAACGCACACGTGCAGGACCCGGCGGCCGTGCTGGCGCTGCTCGACCCGTACCAACGTGGGTGAGCTGGATGCGGTGGCTGGTCACCTGGCTCCGAGTGTCCGACGGACCCGGCCGGCGACGGCCTGCTTGATCCGCTCGCGCAGCGACTTCGCGTGGAGGGTCCTGACCTTTTCCTGGAGCGTCCGGGTTTCGTCCCGCAGCCACTGGATGCGCGTCAGCAACTCCTCGGGAGAGTAGGCGGAGACCGGCCGGACCGCAGGAGGGTAGACGGTCTGACGGACCTGCTCGTCGAAGCGGATCGCGCTGTCTCCGTCGGCGAACGAGAGGCCGAGGTCGTGCTTGGCGAGGAACGCGGTGATCCGCTCGAAGCGCTCCTTGTGGCCGTCGTTCAGGGCCGTGTAGTCGGCTTCCGCATAGAGCTGGGCAGCGTCGACGTCGGCCGGCACATCGCGCAACAACCGGTGCGGGATGTCGAAGTATCGGGCCAGCTCCAGGGTGCGCGAGTCGTGCGCCAGCAGATAGCCGGGGATGCCCGAGATCAGCGCCGTGATGGTGCCGTGGATCCGGGTGCCGAAGGCGAAGTCGAACCCGGAGAGATACTCCATCCAGGGCCACGGGTCCATGAACATCCGCACCTTGTCCTCGACGAAGAGCGGGTGCGAGGTGTGGATCGGCATGTCGGCGGTCATTCCCCGCAGCTGCGGCGCGTCGCCGTAGAGCAGGGTGCCGAGGGTGTAGAGGTCCTGTGCCACGTAGCGCAGGTTCGGGTAGCGCCGGTGGTGGTGCAGGACGAGGGGGGCCAGCGCCTTGACGTACGGCGAGATGACGAACGCGAGCCGGTCGTCGACGCCCAGGGTCGCCTCCGTCTTCTCGATGCGCAGGCTGTCGCCGTGCAGGAACATCGATGGGCAGCCGATCTGCTCGACAGCCGAGAAACCCAACTTGCGGAGGTAGTTCTCGGTGATCTCGCCGCGTACGCCGATGCTGTGCGAGTGGTCGAGCACCGCCCGGCAGAATGCGCTGACCGGCTCGTCGATCGGGCGGAGCTGCTCCAGGTCGCCGTCCACATCGGTCTGCGCCCCGACTCCGAGCACCACCACCGGGATCTTCAGCCGTTCGATCAGCCGAGTCATCGACGTCAGCTGCTTTGCGTAGTCATGGCGGAACGCGTTGGCCAGTGGTATCACGAAGACGTCGTACTTCTCGTTGATCTCGTCGGCATCGCGTGGGTCCGCCCGGAAGCGCGACGGGGTGATCTCAGCCGCGGAGGTGGCAAGGAGCTTGTGC
The DNA here is from genome assembly GCF_021442385.1 of Micromonospora sp. MH99. Classification (GTDB taxonomy): domain Bacteria; phylum Actinomycetota; class Actinomycetes; order Mycobacteriales; family Micromonosporaceae; genus Micromonospora. The sequence goes on along the minus strand of NZ_MUZA01000007.1, from coordinate 40,768 downwards.
GCGGCGTGGCTGAAGACCAGATTGCCGGTGTTCTTACCGATCCAGTCCCGCTCGTACGTCTCCTCGGCGCTGAGGACGTGGAACGGGCCCTTGCGGGCGCGCAGCAGGATCCGCTGATGCATCGGTGGCTCCACCTCTCGTCCGGCGGCGGTGGCGTCCGACCCCGGAGATCGTCCGGCAATGTTCCGGGAGGCGGCACATCTTCACCTCCAGGCCTCGCGATACTAGGCCACCGTCCGGCCGGTGCCCGCACGCGGCGAGCGTGCCTCCGTCGCTGTGCCGAGCAGCGTGTGGGAGGCGAGCCGGCCCGGCGGCTCAGGTGGTGGGGGAGACCGGCACCAGGCCCGGCTCGACCGGCCGTCCGGGAGACGGCGGGCTCCAGTCCGGCTCCAACTCGCGCCGGGCGGCGTCCAGGAACGCGTCGGCGTACGACTCGGCCGGGAAGTCACCGAGGTAGCGCCGCCGGGTCGCCCAGCGCCCCGGTGCCATCGGATCGGCGCCGAGCAGCTGGCCCAGCACCTCGTCCAGGTTCGTCATGTCCCGGTGCAGCACGTAGCCCGCGCCGGCCAGCGGGAACCGCTCGGTGAACCGGTCACCCTCGCCGCTCATGTCGGTCACCGCGAAGGGCTTGCCGGAGTAGAGGTAGTCCGAGATCACCCCGGAGACATCGGAGATCAGCGCGTCGGAGCGGTTCACGCAGTCCACCAGGCTCAGGTCGCGGCCGGCGGCGCCCCAGACGTGCGGCCGGCCGGTTCGCGCCCGGTCCGCCGCGAGCATTTCGGTGAGCCGACCCAGCTGCCGCGCCGATGCCGGGTTCTGCGTGGTGTACGGGTGAGCGCGCAGGATGACCGTCGCGCCCCGGTCGAGCAGCTTGCGCAGCATCGGTTCGGCAACCGGCAGTGAGCAGTAGTCCGCGTCCGCGTGGTGTCCCGTCCAGGTCGGGGTGTAGAGCACCGTGCGGGGTGCCTCGGCAGCCAGGGGCTCCGGGCGTACGTTGATCGACTCGACCTGCGGGCGGCCCACTATCACGAACTTCTCCGGCGGGATCTGCACCCCGGCCCGGGCGTACCTGTCGATTGCGGCCGGGCCGGCCACGAAGATCCGGTCGAAGATTCCCGACACCGGGTTGGCGCTCGGCGCCTTGTCGCTGTCGCCGTGGTGGAGCTGAATGTGGGTGAGCTGGGTGAAGCGGATGCAGTGGCTGTTCTTCGCACCGTGGTTGACGTAGAACGCCACCCGTAGGCTCGGCGCCAGCGCCTCGTCCATCGCCCGCAGGGTGGGGCAGTAGACCACTGGCGCATCGGTGGCTGCGGCGATCGGGGCCAGGAACTCCGGCTCCCTCAGCACGACCATGAACGGCCGGCCGATCCGCTCCAGGTACGGCAGCCACATGGTGACCTGGTACTCCGAGCCGGGAGGCGCGGAGAAGTAGAGCAGGAACTCCGGCTGGTGCTGGCGCAACGCCCGGCCCACCGCCCCGCCGCCTGCCGGCGGCCGGAAGCGGCGCCGGGCCAGACCCAGCGCGATCGTGCCGGCGCCGGCGCCGACCAGCAGGGCCGCCGCGAGAGCGACCAGGGCCGGCATGGTCGCTGCGGCGGCCAGCGCCACCACGGCGAGGAGCGCGAGCAGCGCGTCGCCGAGGTGCGTGGCGATCAGCGTCGTCCAGGACCGCACCGGCAGGTTGGCCGCCTGGATCTCCTGGTTGCCGGCGTGCCGCAGCGGGCCCACCAGCAGCACCAGCCCGAGCAGCACCAGCGCGGCGGTGGCCAGCGCGGGGTCGAACCCACCGTCCAGCCGTCGGGCGTAGCCGACCAGGACGGCGGCGGCGATCAGTGTCGTCTCGGCGGCGGTGTCCGCGCCCTTGCGGATCCGTCGCTCGGCGGCGGTGGCGACGAGGGCGGCGACCGCCAGCGCCAGCCCCCAACCGGTCGCCCCGGTCAGCGCCACGACCAGGAAGGCCAGCACGGCCAGCCCGATGCTCAGGCACCGTGCGATCAGTTTTCGGACCAGGTCACCACGCATGTCGCTCCGTTCACCATCGTCCCGGTCAGCAGTGCTCGGCCGTCAGCCGTCAGCCGTCAGCCGTCAGCCGTCAGCCGACAGTCGCCGAGGCGGCGTTGGTCTCGTCGGCCAGCCGCGGCCTCTGGGCCGGCACGGCCTGCGCCGCTTCGCCCGGCGCCCGGCGCACGTCGATGACCTGCCCGGTGAGTGCCGAGATCAGCACGTCCAGTGACGACTGGGCGACGGCCTCCGCGGCGAGCAGGGTGTGCTCCGGCTCCTCGCCGAAGGCCCGCGTCCGCATCGGGGTGGCGGTCCGCTCCGGGTTGATGCAGTTGACGCGTACGCCAAGGTCGGCCCATTCGTCGGCGAGCGCCTGGGTGAGGTTGACCAGGGCGGCCTTGGTGGACGAGTAGAGCGCGTAGCGGGCCCGGCCCCGGGTGTAGGAGCTGGACGTGTAGAGCAGCAGCTGACCCTTGGTCTGCTGGAGATATGGCAGGGCCTGGCGGGCGATGGTCACCGGGCCGACGAAGTTGACCTGCAGCAGCCGGTCCATCGTCTCCTCGTCCATGTCGGCGAGGGCGCCCTTCTCCAGGATGCCGGCGGTCACCACCACGTGGTCGATCCGGCCGGTGGCCTCGAAGGCGGTCGTCAGCGCGGCCTCGACGTCCCCGGCCCGCTCCACGTGGGTGCCGGTGGTGGAACGGCTGAACGGGAAGACCTGGGCGCCGTAGCGACGGGCCAGCTCGGTCAGCTCGTGGCCGATGCCGTAGCTGCCGCCGAACACGACGATGGTGCGGCCGGTCAGCTCCTCGCTGTAGCTGCGGTGGTCGGTCAGCCGGGGCGCCTGCGCCGCGGCGAGCTGGAAGAGCTTGTCCGCCAGGTGCACGTCGACCGGATGGGTGACCTTGATGTTCTCGTCCGAACCGTCGATCACCTTGATCGGCGTGCCGGGCAGGTAGCGCAGCACCACACCGCAGTCGTCGGTGGCGGCGAAGTTCGGGTCGCCCTCGGCGATCCGGTACGCCTCGCGGATGGTGGGGGAGCGGAACGCCTGCGGGGTCTGGCCGCGGCGCAGTGCGGAGCGGACCGGGATGTCGGTGATGCAGTCGTTCTCGTCGACCTGGATGATCGTGTCCGCCGACGGGATGGCCACGTCGACCGCGGAGTAGCTCCAGAGCGCGTTCACGCACTCGCGGACGATCCGGCCGCTGACCAGGGGCCGCACCGCGTCGTGGAAGAGAATGTTGACGTCGCCGTCGCCGACCGCGTCGAGGGCGATGCGGGTGGTGGCGTTGCGGGTGTCGCCACCCTCGATCACCTTGGTCACCTTGCGGAAGCCGGCCTTGTCGACGATCTGCTGCGCGTCGGGGACGTGCCCGGTCGCCATCAGCACGACGATCTCGTCGATCTCCGGCGCGGCCTCGAAGATGGCCAGGGTGTGCTCGATGATCGGCTTACCGGCGATCTTCAGCAGCTGCTTGGGGATGCCGAGCCCGAGTCGTGTCCCCGTACCCCCGGCGAGGATCACCGCCACTGTCCGCGAGGGGCGCCAGAGTGCCGGGCTCGCCGGCGTGGCACCCGGTGCGGGGCTGTGATCCTGAGTCATTCTGCCGGTCCTCACTTCCACCGAAAGGGTGTTTTGTGCGTCGATGACGAGATATGAGCTGTGGGCGACGCTCCGGAAACCTTAGCGCCTACGACTGACCGCACCGACCGAGCGAGTGTGCGCCCGGCCGATGCGGTCGTCGACCTGTCTACTTCCCTTCGTACGCGTTGCAGACCTCGTCGGTCGGGCCGTCCATCTTCAGGACGCCACCCTCCAGCCAGATGGTCCGCTCGCAGGTGTCCCGGATCGAGCCGATCGAGTGGCTCACCAGGAAGACGGTGCCGGCGCTGTCGCGCAGTTCGCGGACCCGCTCTTCGCTGCGGCCCCGGAACTTGCGGTCGCCGGTAGCGAGCGCCTCGTCGATGAGCAGCACGTCGTGCTTCTTGGCCGAGGAGATGGCGAAGCGCAGCCGGGCGCCCATGCCGGAGGAGTAGGTGCGCATCGGCAACGAGGCGAAGTCGCCCCGTTCGTTGATCCCGGAGAACTCGATGATCTCCGGGGCCAGCCGCTTCACCTCCTCCGGCGGCATGCCCATGGCCAGACAGCCGAGCACCACGTTGCGCTCGCCGGAGAGGTCGTTGAGCAGGGCCGCGTTCACGCCGAGCAGTGAGGGCTGGCCGAGCGTGTAGACCGCGCCTCGGGCCGGTGGGAGCAGCCCGGCGATGGCCCGCAGCAGGGTCGACTTGCCGGAGCCGTTGCTGCCGATCAGCCCGATGGCCTCACCCTGGTACGCGGTGAAGCTCACGCCCTTGACCGCGTGCACCTCGCGGATGTTCGGCGCGTTGGTGCGGGACACGATGCGCTTGAGGGCGGAGACCGGACTGGTGGTGCCGGTGGCGCCCTTGTGGATCTTGTAGATCACGTGCACGTCGTCCACCACGACGGTGGGCACGCGCCCCGTGTCCACCACTGCGGCGTCCACCGCGGGCAGGGTCTGCTCAGCCACGGCCGTACTCCTTCTCTCCGCGCCAGAAGTAAACGAACCCACCGAAGCCGACGGCCACTGCCCAGCCCGCGGCGAGGAGCCACAGCCGAGTCGGCGAGGACGCGATGTGAGCGGGGTACGCCGATTCGAGCAGTGAGTACCGTGCCAGCTCGATGTAGACCAGGATCGGGTTGGACTCCAGCGCGGTCGCCGCCCAGCCGGGAAGCCGCTCCGCGAAGAGCGTGACGCTGTAGAGCACGCCGGAGCCGTAGAGCCAGGCCCGCATCACGAAGGGCATGACCTGCTTCAGGTCGGTGACCTTCGAGCCGATACGGGCCATGATCATGGTCAGCCCGATGTTGAAGATCGCCTGGAGGAGCAGCGTTGGCGCGATCAGCAGCCAGCGGAAGGTGATCGGCTCCCCGGTGGCCAGCACGATCGCGGCCAGCACCAACATCGACATGAGTAGCTGCTGGAACTGCACCAGGGTGACCGTGATCGGCAGGGCGGCGCGCGGGAAATGCAGCGCGCGGATCAGCCCCAGGTTGCCCGTGATCGCGCTGGTGCCCTGCAGCGCCGCGCTCTGGGTGAACGTGAAGATGAAGATGCCGGTGCAGAGGTAGGCGATGAAGTTCGGCACGTGCCGGTCCTGCGCCACGATCACGCCGAAGATCAGGTAGTAGACCGCCGCGTTGGTGAGCGGGGTCAGCACCTGCCACAGCTGGCCAAGTTGTGTGTTGCTGAACGACGACGCGACCTTCGCCCGCGAGTACGCGGACATGAAGTGTCGATACGACCACAGTTGGCGGGCGTACGCGCCCAGGGACGGAGGTTCCCCGGCGACCTTCAGCCCGTACCGCTGCGCGAGTTGGGCGCGGGTCAGCCCGGATTCGAGGTCGGCCACCGCGGTGTTGGCCATGGTGAGGCGCTCCGATCTTTCGTGCTGATGGGGAGCAATGAGGATGTGTCGCGGCGATGAAATCTAGCGTGGCCGGTATCGGGAGGCCGCTCCGCTGCTGCGTGGAAGGTAGTGGAAAACACGTCAGGACGCAACCGTAGCGTCGTTGCGCTACATTGTCCCACGTGACGACCGAGAAGAGGCGTGCTCCCGCCGGTGCGGCCGTTCTTCGCGACGACATCACCACGGCCATCCGCCGAGCCGTCATGCAGGAACTCGCGCAGACCGGCTACGGCCGGTTCTCCGTCGAGGCGGTCGCCCGCCGGGCAGGTGTCAGCAAGACGGCGATCTATCGGCGGTGGCGTTCGAAGCTGGAGCTGGTGCTCGACATGGTGACCGCTGTCGCCGGGAAAAGGCTGCCGCTGCTCGACACCGGCAGCCTGCAGGGCGACGTCCAGTTGCTGCTCATGGTCGCCTCGGGGGCCCTTGGCCACCCGCTGGCCTCGCAGATCATTCCGGACCTGCTGGCCGAGGCGGCGCGCAACCCGCAGATCGCGGAGACCCTCCAGCGGGCGCTGCGCGACTACCAGGTCCGGATCGGGGACATGGTCGTCGGCCAGGCGGTCGACCGGGGAGAGTTGCCGGCCGGCACCGACCCGTCGGCGGCGATCGATCTGATCATCGGCCCGATCTACTGGCGGCTCGCGATCTCCCGCTCGCCGCTGGACACCACCGAGCTGACGAACATGGCTAACGCGATCGTGGCCGCGTTGCGGATAACATGTGCTGGTTTGGTGGAGAGTCGGGCCCCCGGAATGCCGGCCCAGTGACCGAGCCCGCACCCGAACAGGCCGGCACGTGAAGCTTGCGCCCGTACGAGTCGCCGCATATCTCGACGGGCTAGTATCGCCAACCGAACCCCCGCCTGCACCGTCTAGACCCAGGAGGACCCCCCATGGCTGGGCAGAACCCAGACTTCATCCCACCGGCACGTCCGATCATCGGTGAAGCTGAGATCGAGGCGGCTGTGCGGGTGCTGCGCAGCGGAAAGGTGGTGCAGGGGCCCGAGGTGGCGGCGTTCGAGGAGGAGTTCGGCGAGCTCGTCGACGGTCGGCACTGCGTCGCCGTCAACTCCGGCACCTCGGCGCTCCAGCTGACCCTGATGGCGCTCGGGTTCGGCCCCGGCGACGAGGTCATCGTGCCCTCGTTCTCCTTCGCGGCCAGCGGCAACGCCGTCCGACTGGTGGGTGCTGAGCCGGTCTTCGTCGACATCGAGGCGGGCAGCTTCTGCCTCGACCCGGAGGCGGTCGCCGCGGCGATCACCCCGCGCACCGTCGCGATCATGCCGGTGCACCTCTACGGCCACCCCGCCGCGATGGACCGGATCATGGCGATCGCCGAGCAGCACGGCCTCGCCGTCGTCGAGGATGCCGCCCAGGCGCACGGGGCAAGCCTGCACGGCACCCCGGTCGGCGCCTTCGGCACCGCCGGCTGCTTCAGCTTCTACCCCACCAAGAACATGCACTCCCTGGAGGGCGGCATGATCAGCACCGGGGACGCCGGGCTCGCCCGCACCCTGCGGCTGCTGCGCAACCAGGGCATGGAGCAGCGCTACGCCAACGAGATCGTGGGCGCCAACATGCGGATGACCGACGTAGCGGCGGCCATCGGTCGCGTGCAGCTGACCCAGCTCGGCGAGTGGACCGAGCAGCGTCGCGCGAACGCGAAGTTCCTCGACTCCACCATCACCGGCCTGGTCACCCCGCCGGTGGCCGACGGCGCCCGGCACGTCTACCACCAGTACACGGTGCGCGCGCGGGGCGACCGGGACGCCACCCAGCAGCGCCTGACCGAGCTGGGTATCGGCAACGCCGTCTACTACCCGACGCCGATCCACCGGCTCAAGCCCTACCTCAACGAGGACGGCAAGCCCGGCCCGTGGGAGCTGCCGGAGACCGAGCGGGCCGCCGCCGAGGTGATCTCACTGCCGGTGCACCCGTCGCTGACCCAGGTCGAGCTCGACCGGATCGCCGAAGGCGCGAACCTCGCCGGGGGTGCCCGATGAAGGAGCGGAGCAAGCTGCGCGCCGGCCTGATCGGTCTCGGTGCGATGGGCCGCAACCATGCCCGAGTGCTCTCCAATCTGGACGGTGTCGAGCTGGTCGGTGTCGTCGACCCGGCCGGCGACGTCACCGGTACGCTCCGGGCCCCGGTGGTCCCCGAGCTCGGTGACCTGCTGGCGATGGGCGTCGACTACGCGGTGGTCGCCTGTCCGACCGCGCTGCACGAACGGGTCGGCCTGGAGCTGGCAGCCAACGGGGTGTGCGCGCTGATCGAGAAGCCGCTGGCCCAGTCGGTCGAGACGGCCACCCGGCTGGTCGAGGCGTTCGAGTCCGCAGGTCTGGTCGCCGGCGTCGGTCACATCGAGCGCTACAACCCGGCGCTGCAGAGCCTGCGTACCCGGCTGGAGGCCGGTGAGCTGGGCGAGGTCTTCCAGGTCGTCACCCGGCGCCAGGGCCCGTTCCCGCACCGGATCGCCGACGTCGGCGTGGTGATGGACCTGGCCACCCACGACATTGATCTGACCGCGTGGGTGACCGCTCAGGAGTACGCATCGGTCTCGGCGCGAACGGTCTCCCGTAGTGGCCGGCTGCACGAGGACATGGTCGCCGTTGTCGGCCAGCTCTCCGACGGCACGATGGTCAACCACCTGGTCAACTGGCTGAGCCCGCTCAAGGAGCGGTCCACAGTGATCACCGGTGACAAGGGCTGCTTCGTCGCCGACACGCTCACCGCCGACCTCACCTTCTACGCCAACGCTGCGATCGACACCGAGTGGGAGGCGCTGCGCGCCTTCCGTGGCGTGGCCGAGGGCGACATGGTCCGCTTCGCCATCCCGAAGCGGGAGCCGCTGCTCGTCGAGCACGAGCGGTTCCGGGACGCGGTCGAGGGCAAGGAGAGCGACATCGTCACCCTGCGGCAGGGTCTGCGTACCGTCCAGGTCGCGGCGGCGCTGCTGGAGTCGGCCGCCGACGGCAAGGTCGTGTCGGTCGTGCCCGGCGGCAGCGACGCGGAGCCTGCACTGCGATGAGCCCGGCGCCGGCTCGGCGGGTGGTCTCGGCGGTGCGGCGGCGGGTTCCCCGGCGATTGCGTATCGCGCTCCGCCGTGCCGCCGAAGGCACGCGGCCCTTCCAGACCCCCTCGGTACGCGAGCTCTGTGAGCTTCCCGCTGGTACGCCGCTGCTGGTGCACGCGGGCGGGGTCGCCGGTGACCGGGCGCTGGCCGGCGTGGTACGCGCCATGGCCCGGTTGCCCGAGTTCCACCTGGCGCTGGTCCGCGGCGAGGCCGAGCGGGCGGCCACCGAGGACCTGATCCGCCAGGCCGGCAAGGCCCGGCGGCGGATCCACGAGGTGCCGCGCCCGAGCACGATGACCGCGGCGTTCCTCGCGTCGGCGGACGTGGCCGTGTTCGGGTTCGAGCCGGACGCCGGTCTCGCGCTGCTCGACACCTACCTCGCCGCCGGGCTGCCCGTCGTCGCGGCGGACAGCCGGGCGGCCCGCGAGCACCTGGCCCGGCACCGGGCCGGCGACTTCTACGCGCCCGGTTCGCTGCCCTCCGTCGCGAAGGCGGTGGAGCGGGCCCGGCAGCGCGGGGACGCGCCGCCCGCACCGGACGAGCCGCCGGTCGCGCCGATCGAGGCTGGCACCCCGGGTCCCTGGCGGGCACTCGGCGCCGGTCCGGTCCGGTTGGGGCTGGGCACGGCCAACTACGCCGGGCAGCTCTCCGCCCTGGCGGTGGCGATCACCGCCGCGCGGGCGGACGTCGGCATCGAACTGGTGATGGCCAAGCCGCCGGCCACCTACCGCTACCCGGCCGACCGCTACCTGAACCACCCGGGCGAACACAGGCTGGACGTGCAGACGGAGCAGGCCCTCCGGGTGCTCGGCTGGTACACGCACCTGATCGTGGACGCGTTCCGCCCGGTGCTCGGCCGGGGCAACGGCGACGACATCTCCGCTGACCTGCCCGCGCTGCGCCGGGCCCGGCTCAAGGTCGCGTTGCTGGCGCACGGCAGCGAGATCCGCCATCCGGGCGCGCACCTGGAACGGCATGCCGAGTCCGCGTTCCGGGACGCGGACGAGGAACTGCGCGAGCGGCTCACCACGGTGGCCGAGCGGAACCGGCGCACGGCCGAGGAGAGCGGCCTGCCGTTCTTCGTGACCACCCCCGACCTGCTGGACGACGTGCCGTTCGCCAGCTGGGCGCCGCTGATCGTCGACGTGGACGGCTGGGCCTGCGACCGCCCGGTGCTGGAGCGCGCCCGGCCGGTGGTGCTGCACGCGCCGTCGAATCGCTGGACCAAGGGCACCGACCGGCTGCTGCCCCGGTTGCAGGAGCTGCACGACCAGGGGCGGATCGAGCTACGGCTGGTGGAGGGGCTGCCCTACAGCGAGATGCGCCGGCAGGTGCACGACGCGGACATCATCGTCGACCAACTCGTGATGGGCAGCTACTGCACGTTCTCCTGTGAGGGGATGGCCGCCGGCAAGGTGGTGGTGGCGTATCTCAGCGAGAGCGCGCACCGCGCGGCCGGCGTCCAGCCGCCGATCGCGAACGCGACGCCCACCACACTCGTCAAGACGATCGAGTCGTTGCTCGACGACCGTGCCAGGGCGGTAGCCCTCGCCGCGGAGGGCCTCCGTTATGTCCGTGAACACCACGACGGCCGGCGCACCGCGCAGGTCTTCGACGCTTTCCTCCGGTGATCGGCGCCGGCCGTCGCCGCGGCGACCGGCGACCGCTGATCCGCGCCCGTGCAGGACTTTGAACAAGGAGAAGGCACCCGATGCAAGCTGTCCCGGATACCGACGCCCGGCCGACCCGAGGGCGGGTGGTGATGCTTGTCGACAACGGGGTCCACGGTGACTCCCGCGTGCAGAAGGCCGCCCGGTCGGCCGCCGAGGCCGGCTGGGAGGTGATCCTCGTCGGCATCCTCAAGGGCAGCAACGCCGAGGACACGTGGCGGATCGGTGACGCTGAGGTCCGGCTGATCCGGGTGGCGCGGCGGATTCCACACCCGATCACCCACCGCCGCGCGCTGCTGCGCCGCCCGCTGGCATACAAGCCGGGACCTACCGCGAAGCGGAACCTGAACGTGCTCAAGGCACGCCGCAACGACCTCAACTTCCGGCTGGCCGAGATCAAGGTCGCCCGCCGTGCGGGCGGGCCGCGCTGGGCGGAGCTGACCGGCAAGGCCCGCCTGGCGGCGCCGCACTTCGTCAACAAGGCGAAGTTCCAGTGGGTCAAGCTTCGGACCCGCGAGTCGCAGCGTCTCCAGGAGCGCCAGCAGGACCCGAACGCCCTGCTGGACCGGGCCGCGCTGCGGCTCTGGCAGCGCCTGCACGGTGACCGGGCGTGGCGCCGCCTGGACCCGGAGCTGTGGGACTTCGAACTGGCCTTCGGGCCGGTTGTGGACAAGCTGCAGCCCGATCTGATCCACGCGCACGACTTCCGGATGCTCGGCGTGGGCGCGCGCGCGACGATGCGCGCCCGCGCCGCCGGGCGGGACGTCAAGCTGGTCTGGGACGCGCACGAGTTCGTGCCCGGCATCATCGGTCGGCCCAAGAATCTCCGCTGGCTGCCGGCTCAGATTGCCTACGTCCGCGAGCACGCCCCGTACGCCGACAGCGTCATGACCGTCTCCTCGACCCTGGCCGACCTGCTTCGGGAGACGCACGACCTGCCCGAGCAGCCGGCGGTCGTGCTGAACGCTCCGCCCGCCGAGCTCACCCCGGAACAGCAGGCGTCGCCGGTTCCCGACATCCGGGCGCTGTGCGGGATCGACGCGGGTACGCCCCTACTGGTCTACTGCGGTGGCATCAACCCGTCTCGCGGAGTCGACATCATGATCCGAGGCCTGACCCGGATGCCCGACGCGCACGTCGCGCTCGTGTCGGTGCCCCTCAACGGCAAGCACCCGATCATGTACGAGCTGGAGGAACTCGCCGCCGAGTTGGGGGTGGCCGACCGGGTGCATCTGCTGCCGTACGTGCCGCACTGGCAGGTCTCCGCGTTCGTGGCCCCGGCCGACCTCGGCGTCATCCCGATCCACCACAAGCCCAACCACGAGCTGGCGCTGATCACCAAGTTCTTCGAGTACGCGCACGGCCGGATACCGATGGTTATCAGCGACGTCAAGGCCATGGCCGAGGCGACGCGGGCCATCGGCCAGGGCGAGGTCTTCCGGGCCGAGGATCTGGACGACTACCTGCGTGCCGTGCGGGAGGTGCTGGCCGACCCGCAGCGGTACCGGGCGGCGTACGACCGGCCGGGCGTGCTCGACCAGTGGACCTGGGAGGCGCAGGCGCGGGTGATGGACGAGGTCTACACCCGCCTGCTGCCGGACCGCCCGAAGGCCCCGGCGCAGCGCACGACCACCCCGTCGACCGTGGCGCAGCGCTCGTCACTGCCCGTGAGCTGACCGCAAAGGGGGCTTGGCCAGTCGGCCAAGCCCCCTTTGCGTACCCGCTGTTCCGCCTCGTCGGCGGCTCAGTCGTCGAGCAGCAGCCGGTCGAAGCCGGACTGGGTGACGCTCCAGTCCCAGGTCTTCAGCGCGTGTTCCGCCGCGGCCTGGCCGATCTCCCGCCACTGCTCCTCGGTGGCGGTGGCGGCGAATATCCGATCCGCCGCCTCAGCTGGGCTCTCGACCACCCAGTCGGCCGGGAAGAGGGTTCGGGCGCCGTGCGGCTTGCCGGCGAAGAACGGCCAGTCACGCACCACCGGCACCGCCCCGCTCGCTGCGCCCTCCACCAGACCGCAGTGGAAACTCTCGCGTACCGAGGAACTCACGATGACGCCGACTTCCTGCAGTGCGGCCGGGACGTCGTCGGTCTGCCCGTACCGCCGCACCGCCCCCAGCGGCTCCAACTCCGCCAGGTCCTGGTTGAGCAGCCTGCCGTAGTCCTTGGCGGGCTTGCTGGCCCGGTCGTTGAAGTTGCTGCCGATCAGCGTCAGCCGGTACCGCTCGTCCCGCTCGCGCAGCTTCCGCAGCACCTCGATCGTCCACCGCGGGTCCTTGGCCACCGAGCTGAACCCGACCATGCCGAGGTTGAACCGGGCGTCGGCCGGCTTCGACCGTAGGTAGCGCTGCAGGTCCATCGCATTGTCGATGACCCGGAGGCGGGGCCCATCGGTGAGCTGCGGCAGCACGGCGGTGGAGAGGTCACGCAGGTGGTCGGAGACGAAGACGACGTCGTCGACCCGCGAGAAGTCCACCAGGTGTGGCCAGAAGTTGAACGCCTCGAAGCTGTGCAGCCGGACGATGATCCGGGTACTGCCCGGGTCGGGCAGGGTGAAGAGCGCTGCGGTGGCTTGGCACCAGTCGACGAAGATGGTGTCCGCCCAGTCGAGGTGCGGCCGGAGCCACTCCTCGACCTTGGCACCGTAGGACGAGTCACCGGCCAGCAGGTGTTCCATGACGGTGCTGCCGCTGAGCGCGAGCGGGCGGGTCAGCTCGTCCTCGTAGAGGTCCAGGAATCGGACCTCCACGTTCGGCATGGCCCGGTAGCGCTCCAGAATCTCCGGCAGGAAGTTGTCGTTGATCAACGTCGTCACCAGCAGGCGCAGCGGCCGGTCGGTCGGCGCAGGGGCTGCCGGGGTGAGCCGACCGCGCGGCTGGGACAGCTTTCGCGCCGCGGTGCTGGCCCGGAACGGTGCCACGAAGGCTCCCGGATCCGTGCTCATCGGCGAGGTGAGTCGATCGAAGTGCAGCACCCGGTTGGACGACAGGCTCCACGCCATGGAGACGGCCGCCGCGGCCTTCTTGGTGTCCCGGGGCAGCAGGTCGTCCGCCAACGCGAGCTGGGCCCGGATCGCGTCGTGCAGGCCGCTCGGCTGGTGGCCGAGCGTCAGCTCCGTCTTCGCCGCCTTGGTCAGCACGTCCGCGCGGGTGGCGAGGCTGCTGATCCGCTGTGCGGCCGTCGACGCGGCCCGCGCGCCGGCGGCCGTGCGACCGGCCCGGACCGCGCTGTCGTGCAGGCGGACGGCGAGCTTGCTGCGGAGCCGGTCCGGGATGCGGGGCGCAGCCGCGGCCCGGGTCCAGAGCCAGGCGCCCGCCGGGTTGCTCATCACCCGCTGGCCGGTGGCCTTATTGAGGGTGGTCCGGATGGTCTGCTCCGCTGCGCTGCGGGCCCCGCGCGCGCCGATGCCGGCAGCGGCGGCGACACGGCGTTCCAGCCGCTTCCCGACCGGCTCGCTCCGGTTGCCGGCGAGGGCCTTCTGGGCGGGCACGAGCCCGTAGCAGGCGCCGGCCCGGGTGTTGCGCTGCGCCATCTGCCAGACCGTGTGCACCGCGCGAGCGTCAAGAGCGACCAGCAGGTCGGCCCGGCGGTATTGCTGCCGCAGCCAGGTGCTGCGTCGAGCGTGCAGCCAGATCTTCCGGTTGGCCGGTGCCCGCTCGAGGGCCTTGCGGAACCGGGCGTCCCACTTCTCCGCCGGTACGGCGAAGGTGCGGATCTCCGCCAGCGTCGGGTCGATCCCCAACTCCTCGCTGTCGAAGAAGCAGGCCACCGTGACGGTGGCATCCTTGCTGCGGAAGCGCTCCAGCGCCTCGACCAGGACGCCCGGCTGCTTCGGCGCGGCGGTGGCCACGATGAGCACGGCGGTCATGGTTGGACATCGCCAGTCGAAGCGGTCGCGGCCGGGGCGGGAACGCCGGCCGGGGTCGGCTGCACGAGTTCGGTGAGGTGTCGCACGGCCGGGGCGAGCACGGCGGGCCGGGCGAACCGGCGAGCGAGCTGGCGTGCCGTGGCCCGATCCTCGTCAGTGGCCTTCAGGGCCATTCGCGCCGCCTCCGAGAAGGAGTCCGCCAGCCGGTGCGGATCCAGACCCACCGCGCCGGTCCAGAGTGGATGCCCGGCCAGGATGTTCGATGCGTCGTGGTCGACGTCGTGGGCGGAGAGCACCGGCAGCCCGGTGGCCATGAACTCGTACACCTTGCCGGAGGTGACGAAGCGCCCACCGACCAGCATCAGCACCAGGGCGTCCCAGGAGCCGTACGTCGCCGCCAGGTCCGACTTTGGTACCGGGCCGCCGAAGCTGACATTGTCGACGGCGGCCTCTTTGAGCAGGTCCATGTGCCGGTTGGCCTCGCGTATCGGGCCGGCGCCGATGTGGCCGCGCACCTCGAATCGGGAGCGGGCCAGGATCGGATCGTTGCGCCGGGCGATCCGCCACCCGTCGAGCACCGACTCCAGAAAGGCCGGGGTGAAGTTTACCGAGCCGAGGTAGCCGAAGGTCAGCCCCGCGTTCGGATCCGGAGACCGGCCGCTGACATCGGGGAGGCTGTCCTCGTCGTAGCCGTTGCGCACGACGTGCACCCGGTCGGCCAGGTGCGGGTAACGCTCACGGTAGAAGCCGGCGATGGGGTCGTTCACGCACCAGACCGCGAGGGCGTGCTCGAGGACCTTGGACTCCCAACGCCCGGAGACCGAGTCGCGAGTGAAGGCCTCGCCGCCACCGATCACGTCCAGCGACCAGCCGTCGCGGAAGTCGACCGCGTAGGGAACCCGGTACTCCTCCCACAGCTTCCAGGTCGCCGCGAGGTTCACGTACGGGGCGCAGGAGGAGATGAGCAGGTCCGCGGGGTGCTGGCGATGCTGCTGGACCACCGCCTTCTCCAACTCGTAGCGCCAGCCGCCGAAGTCCCGCTCAGGGAAGATCTTCTGCTCGCGCTTGCGGAGCCGGCTGATCCACCCCACCGGGTCGATCGACCGTTCTTCGGAGAAGGCGCGGATGTCGGTCTCCAGGTCCTCCCGCATCAGCGGCAGCTCGATCACCTTGACCCGGGGATCGACCTTCTCGGAAAGGGTGTGGTCCAGGCCGTACTCGCGTTCCCAGGCTTCCTGGCAGATGGTGATGACGGTGATGTCCCAGCCCATGGCGACGAACTGGTTCGCCGTCTCGCGCAGTCGGTATGCGCTGCTCTTCGCCGCGGGCGGGAACCCGATCGCCAGGTAGATGGCGTGCGGTCGCTGCCCGCCGCCGGACCGGGGAAGGGGTGCAACTCGATTGCTCATCGCTGGTACCCGATCGTGAGGAGGAGATGCGCCATCATGCCAGGTGACGCCGCAGCGTCTCGGCGACCCGGTGGGCGGCCCGGCCGTCGCCGTACGGCGTGCCGCGCGGGACTTGCGGGGCCGGGCGGGTCGCGGTGGTCGCCCACTGCGCACCCAGTTCGCGCGGGTCGGGGACCAGTGCGTTCCAGCCGCCTTCGAGGGTCTCCACCCACTCCGTCTCGGTGCGCAGCGTCGTGCAGGGGCGGTCCAGCAGGTAGGCCTCCTTCTGCAGGCCGCCCGAGTCGGTGACCACCCCGACGGAGCCGAGCACCGCGGCGACCATGGCGCCGTACGGCAGTGGCCGGCCGGCGTGCAGTGCGCCCCGGGAGAGCTTCAGGCCGTGCTCCTCGGCGCGGGCCACCAGCCGCGGGTGGGCGAGCAGCGCCACCGGCACCGGCAGGTCGGCCAGCGCGTCGAGCAGTGCAGCGAGCCGCTGCGGGTCGTCGGTGTTCTCGGCGCGGTGCAGGGTGGCCAGCAGGTACGGCTGCTGCGGGTCGATCCCGTCGGGCAGCGGCGGCCGGGGCTGGCCCGCGCGCGTCACGTCGTCCCGGACCCGCAGGCAGACGTCCACCATCACGTCCCCGACCAGGACCGATCGGGGAGCCAGACCCTCCGACGCCAGGTGCCGCATCGCCTCCTCGGTGGGGGCGAGCAGCAGGTCCGCGGCGTGGTCGGTCAGTACCCGGTTGTGTTCCTCGGGCATCCGGCGGTTGAACGAGCGCAGTCCGGCCTCCAGGTGGGCGACCGGCAGGTGCTGCTTGACCGCCGACAGGGTGCCGGCCAGGGTCGAGTTGGTGTCGCCGTAGACCAGGACCCAGTCCGGCCGCTCGGCGGCGAGCACCGGGTCGAGCGCGGCCAGCGTCCGGCCCGTCTGCACGCCGTGGCTGCCGGAGCCGATGCCCAGGTGCACGTCCGGGTCGGGGATGCCGAGGCCGGAGAAGAACACGTCGGACAGATCCGCGTTGTAGTGCTGGCCGGTGTGCACGATCACGTGCTCACAGCCCTCCGCCGCGAACGCCGCGGCGATCGGTGCCAGCTTCACCAACTGCGGACGGGCGCCGACGATGCTGACGACCTTCACTACCTGACTCCTCGAGGGTCTGCGACGGTAACGACGAACGGAGGGTGCCACCCGAGGCGCGGGTTGGTGCCGTTCAAGCGGCTCCCCGCCGGGGCTGACGGCCGAATCATTCTTCCTGATCCGCCGGTCAGTCGGCCGTGGCCGGCGGCTCCAGCAGCAGCCGGTCGAAGTCCTTCTGCGTGACCGACCAGTCCCAGGTGCTCAGCACGTGCGCCGAGGCCGCCCGGCCCGCCTCGCGCCAGACCTCCTCGGACGCGGTGAGGGCCAGGATCCGCTCGGCCGCCTCTTCCGGCGTACCGACCACCCAGTCGCTGGGGAAGAGGGTCCGGGCGCTGTGCGGGCGGCCGGCGAAGAACGGCCAGTCGCGTACCACCGGCACGGCGCCGCTGGCCGCGCCCTCGACGAGCGCGCAGTGGAAGCTCTCCCGCAGCGAGGTGCTGAGGATGACCCCGACGTCGGTGAGCGCGCCGGGGACGTCGTCGGTGCGGCCGGTCCGCACGACGGCGCCGGACGACTCCAGCTCGGCCAGTTCGGCGTCGAGTTCCCGGACGTACGCCTCGATCGCCGGGCTGAGCTTCGGGTCGAGGGCGTCGCCGATCAGCTTGAGGCGGTACCGCTCGTCCCGTCGGCGCAGCTCCCGTAGCACCGCCAGGGCCCAGCGCGGGTCCTTGGCCAGCGAACTCAAACCGACCAGCCCGAGAGTGAACCGGCTGTCGGCAGAGACCTTGGGCGTCACGTACCGGTGCAGCTCCATCGCGTTGTTGATCATGTGGGTCCGGGGGCCCTGCGGGGCGCCCAGCCGCGGCACCGCGGCCAGCGCCAGGTCACGGAGGTGCTCGGAGACGAAGACCAGGTCGTCCACCCGGGACCAGTCGGTCAGGTGCGGCCACCAGCTGAACGCCTCGAAGCTGTGCAGGCGGACGACGACCCGGGTCGTGCCCGGGTCGATCATCGTCAGCATCGCGGCCCCCAGGTTGCACCAGTCCACAAAGACCGTGTCCGCCCAGTCGAGGTGGGGACCCCAGGCTTCCTGGACCTCATCGGCCCGCTTGGAGCTGCCGGCGAGCAGGTGCTGCACCACGTTCGTGCGCCCGTTGCTGAGCACTGGGAGGATCGACTCCTCTCTCAGGTTCAGCCGGCGGACCTCAACCCCGGGCATCGCCTCGTAGCGGTCGAGGATCGGTCCGAGGAAGTTGTCGTTCAACCCGGTGAAGAAGAGCATCCGGTGCGGCCGGCCGGCCGGCGGGAAAGCCGCCGGGCTCTGCCGGCCGCGCGGAGCCGCCATCGCCCGGCCGGCCTCGCTGTCGTGCAGCGGGGCGAGGAACTTTTCCGGATCCTCTGCCAGCGGTGAGGTGGTGCCGTCGAATTGCACGATCCGGTGGAACATCAGGTTGAAGGCGCGCAGCACGTGCGGCTCGGCCTTGCCCGGGTTCCGCTTCTTGAGGAAGCCATCCGCGAGCTTGAGGTGGCTCCGCACCACGGTCATCAGGTGCTCGGACACCTTGCCCTGGCTCAGCTCCGCGTCGACGATCGGGTCGAGGAGCGGCCCCCTGGTCGTCGGGCCCAGGCGGCCCTGGGCCGCCAATGCCAGCCGCTTCGCGCTGGCGGCGTGCCCGGACTCGAGCATGTTGCCGGTGACTCGCCGGGCGATCCTGCCCCGGTGCCGTTCCGGCAGACCGGGCGCCGTGACGGCCCCCTGCCAGAACCAGCGCACCGGGCCGAGCTTCATGGCCCTCTTCCCGGTGCTCATCTCGAACACCCGCTTCGCCAGGTCGACGGTCTGGCTGCGGGTGGCGCTCGCCAGCACGACCGGGGCGGGGCCGGTGGTGTTGAGCCGGGGACGGCGGTAACGCGCCGGGTCGGCGGACCGCTTCTCCACGGCCCGCAGCGCCGGGGCGATGCCGTAGACGGCGTCGGCCCGTCGGTGCCGCTGGGCGAGGTGCCAGACGGTGTGCAGGGCGTGCGCGTCCAGAGCGACCAGGACGTCGGCCCGCTTGGCGTGCCGGCGGACCCACGGGTCGCGCTGCGCGCGCAGCCACGGGCGCCGGGCCGGGTTCGCCCGTTTGGCCATCCGGACGAACCGCGAGCCCAACTCCGCGGAGGTGGGCAGCCGGTGCACCTCGGCCAGCTCGGTGGCCGCCGGGGTGTTCTCCACCGGGTCAAAGGTCGTGGCCACCCGCACGATGACGCCCTTGGCGCGGAACTGCTCGAGCGCGTCGGTCAGGACCGCCACCCGTCCGGGGACGGTGCCCATAACCATCAGGATCTCGATCATGACCTACCTTCTCGGGCCAGGACGCGTGCGCCGGCGGGGGAGGATTGCGGGGCGGTCGGTCCGCCGGCGCCCAGCACCAGCTCGGTGACCTCACGGACGGCGGGGATGAGCTGCTCCTCGCGGGCGTACTGCCGCGCCTCGGCGCGGGCCTTCTCCCGCTCCGCCGCGTCGGCGGCACGGGCCATCGCGGCGGCCCGCCGGAAGGCGCTCGTCAGCTCGGCCGGGTCCAGCCCGACCGCGCCGGTCCAGAGCGGGTACGTGGACAGCACAGTGGAGGCATCGTGGTCGGCCTCGTGGGCGGAGACCACCGGCAGGCCGGTCGCCATGTACTCGTACACCTTGCCGGAGGTCATGTAGCGGCCGCCAGTCACCATCAGCACCACCGCGTCCCAGCGCGAGTAGAGGTCGACCACCTCGGCCTTGGGCACCGAGCCGCCGACCAGCACGCCATCGACGGCGGCGGCCCTGAGCAGTTCGGCGTGCGCGTTGGCACCGCGCGCCCACCCGGTGCCGATGTGGCCCCGCACCTCAAAGCGGGCGTCGGCCAGCGCCGGATCCTCCGCGCGCGCCGTCCGCCAGCCCTGAAGGACGGCGTCCAGCAGCGGCACGGGCAGGGTCAGCGCGCCGAGGTAGCCGAAGGTCAGCGGCCGGTCCGGCGGGGCGGGACGCACCTGGGCCGGGATGCTTGCCGCGTCGTAGCCGTTGCGCACGACTCGCATCTTGTGCGCCAGCTCGGGGTAGCGCTCCCGGTACCAGCGGGAGATCGGCTCGTTCACGTTCCAGATGGCCACGGCGGCGGTGAGCAGCTTGGTCTCCCACTGCCCGGAGACCGACTCCCGGAAGAACGCCTCACCGTTGTTGATCACGTCGACGGACCAGCCGTCGCGGAAGTCCACCACGTACGGCACCCGGTGGGTCTCCCACAGCTTCCAGGTCGCCGCCAGGTTGACATACGGGGCGCAGGTGGTCACCAGCAGGTCCACGTGCCGCTCCCGGTGGATCTGGAGCAGGGCCTTCTCCAGCGCGGGACGCCATCCGCCGAAGACTGGCTCGGGGAAGACCTTGAGGTCCTGCTTGCGCAGTTCGGCAAGGTAGTCCTTGTGAGCCAGGGCACGCTGCTCGGTGAACGAGCGGATGTCGGTCTCCAGGTCGTCCCGGAACAGCGGCAGCTTCACCACCCGGACGCTGGGGTCCACCCCCTGGGAGAGGGTGTGGTCGAGGCCGTGCTCCCGCTCCCAGGCCTCGTCCGCGATGGTGACGGCGGTCACGTCCCAACCCGCGGCGGCGAACTGGTTCGCCGTCTCCCGCATCCGGTAGGCGCAGCTCTTAGCCGCCGGAGGGAAACCGATCGCGAGGTAGACCAGGTGCGGTCGGGCTCCGGACCGTCGCGGCCGGGGGAGTTTCAACGAGTCCCAGAGAGTTCGCCCGTTGTTCATCGATTCCGATCCTGGGGAGTGGGAGAGGGCCGCGTCGGGGCCAGGGTGGCAAGGGTCATGTGGCCCCGGCCGGCCGGCGACGAGGTCGGACGACCATCGGACAGAGCGCGGAAACCACAATAACGCCGTCCCATGGGTGGGGCCGCCGACGCCCTCGCGCCGCCTACGGCGAACTGCGCCAGACGATCAGCAGATAGCCGCCGAAGTAAGCGGACATGAGGGCCAGCAGGGTCAGTATGGCTACCGCTCGTGCCCGTGCGGCCTTCGCGAACGCCACGGCCACTGGGATCAGCAGCGGGAATGCCGGCAACAGGAAACGTGCCTTGGAGTGGTAGTAGCCCGCGGCACCGAGCGTGGTGACCAGCAGCAGGCCGCTGTAGAGCAGCAATTGCCACGGCTGCCGGTCGATCAGGCTCAGCACGAAGAGCGTGATCGCCAGCACCGCGACCAGCGTGACTGTGTAGAACTCCAGGGCCGACGCCTCGGTGAGCACCGTCCGGCCCCGCCGCAGGGTGTCGACCCCGAAGTCGAAGGTGGTCCCCCAACCGGCGTCCTGGATGTGGAACCAGCCGTCGGGCCGGCCGGTCTGCACGCCGACCCAGGCCAGGTAGCCAACCCAACCAGCGGGCGCGAGCACCATGGCGACCCAGGGGCGCCAGCCGTCCCGCCGGCGGAAGGCGGCGATGAGCGCGGCGAGCCCGACCACCGCGATCAGTGCCGATGCCGTCGGCCGGGTCAACCCGGCGAAAAGGCAGAGCGCGCCCGCGGTGAGCCAGCGCTCGCGCAGCAGGGCGTACAGGGTCCAGGCGGCCAGCGCGGTGAACAGACCCTCGCTGTACGACATCGTCTGCACGATGCTGTGCGGTAGCAGTCCCCAGAGCACCGCGAGCATGATCCCGACCCGCCGACCGTGGAGCAGGTTGCCGACGGCGAACAGCCCCCAGGCGGCGGCGAGCGCCGCGATCCAGGCCAGCGCGAGTGCGGTCTTGCGGAAGTCGAGCGGGGTGAGCGGCTCCAGAGCGGCGGTCAGGCCGGGATAGAGCGGGAAGAAGGCCATGTTGCTCTGCAGCTGCTGATAGCCGTCATAACCGTGCTGCGAGATCGCGAGGTACCAGTTGCCGTCGGCTCTGGTGAGCAGGCCTTCGGTGCTGCGGCTGGGGGAGGCCCACAGGTAGAGGGTCAGCCCTCCGAGAACGCGTACCGCAGCGTAGGCGCCGAGCGCGGGCAGCGCGTATCGGGCGCTGGCGAGCAGCCGGCGGGCCCGGCTGTCGGGGGCCGACGGGATCTCGTCAGGGCTCGAGTCCGTCGTCGGCGGCCGGCGCTCGTCGGTCGTCACCACGTCCATGTCTGGTCCTGTCTGCGCCGATCCGGGTCGATCGGGTGGGTTGTCCGGGGGAACTGGAGATGACCGGACCCGGGCAGGGCCTCGCCTGGCGCGGCGGTCACCGGTGGTCGATCCAGAGTGCAGGTTAGCAACCGACGCGGCTCGGCGCGGACACCGAGCGCCGCGCGGGCCGGTACCACGCCTGACGTGTCGTAGACTCGCTCGGGTCCCGCGGGCGCGGTGCTGGCTGACACGGAAACGGGCAGGAATGGGATCTGACGGCGCGACCGCAGCGGTGGCCACCCGGGGACGGGTAGTCATGCTGGTGGACAACGGGGTCATCGGCGACTCGCGGGTACAGAAGGCGGCTCGGTCCGCGGCCGACGCCGGCTGGGACGTCGTCCTGCTCGGGCGGGCGCCGGCCGGGGGGCAGTCGCAGAGCTGGCGCCTCGGTGCCGCCGAGGTTCGGCTGATCCCGATGCCGGAGCCGCTGGCCAAGCGCCGACACGAATTCCGACGTGCACTGCTGCGGGCGCCGCTTGCCTACCCGCCGAGCGGGATCGGCGCCCATCGTGCCCAGGCCGTGAAGGCCTGGCGTGCCGACCTGCAGGTCCGCCGCGCGGCTCTGACGCTGGCGGCCCGCGACGGCGGTCGCGTCCCGTCGCTGGCCTGGCCGACGCTGCGGTTCGAGGAGAAGTTCTCCGGCCTGGTCCGTCGCTGGGTGTCGCTGCGCAACCGGGAGCTGACCCGGGCCCGTCGTGGCCGTAAGCTGACCAGCCCCTGGGACCGGGCGTACACGCTCTTCTGGCAGCGGCTGCGCGGCGGCGGCGCGTGGCGCCGCCTGGAGCCGGGCCTGTGGGACTACGAACTGGCCTACGGCCCGGTGGTCGACGAGCTGGCACCGGACCTCATCCACGCCAACGACTTCCGGATGATCGGCGTCGGGGCCCGCGCCAAGATCCGGGCCGCCGCCAAGGGGCGCCGGATCGCACTGCTGTGGGACGCCCACGAATACCTGCCCGGCGTGCAGCCGTGGCGCGACAACGCCCGGTGGCTGCCGGGGAACGTCGCCCACGAGCGGGAGTTCGTGCCGTACGCGGACGCCACCATGACCGTCTCCGGCGGCCTGGCCGACCTGTTGCAGCGCGAGCACGGGCTGGCGGAGCGTCCCGCCGTGGTGCTCAACGCGCCGACGCTGGAGACCCAGCCGGCGGGCTCGGCCGAGCCGGTACCGGACATCCGGGCGCTCTGCGGGATCGGCCCGGGCACGCCGCTGCTGGTCTACAGCGGGGTGGCCGCGGCCAAGCGCGGGCTCGGGGTGATGGTCGAGGCACTGCCGCGGCTGCCCGAGGCGCACGTCGCCTTCGTGGTCAACAAGCCCCAGTCGGCGTACGTCAAGGGCCTCCTGCGCCGCGCCGAGGAACTCGGGGTGGCGCAGCGGGTGCACGTGCTGCCGTACGTGCCGCATCACCAGGTGGTGCCGTTCCTGTCGGGCGCGCAGGTCGGGGTGATCCCGATCCAGCACTGGCCGAACCACGAGATCGCCCTGATCACCAAGTTCTTCGAGTATTCACACGCTCGGCTGCCGCTGGTCGTCTCCGATGTGCGGACGATGGCGGAGACTGTCCGCGAGACCGGGCAGGGCGAGGTGTTCGAGGCCGAGAACGTGGCCGACTTCGTCCGGGCGGTCACCGCGGTGCTCGCCGACCCGGCGAGCTGCCGTGCCGCGTACGACCGGCCCGGGTTGCTGGCCGGCTGGACCTGGGAGGCGCAGGCAGAGGTGCTGGACAACGTCTACTCCCGGCTGTTGCCCACCGCGCCTGCGCGCCCGACGTCCGCCCGCGACACCGGCGCCGAGCAGACAGTGGTGGAGGTCGGGGCGTGAGCCAACCCGACGTGACGGTGGTGATCGCCGTCTACAACACCATGCCGTACCTGACGACCTGCCTGGATTCGCTGGTCGGGCAGACCATCGGACTGGACCGGCTCGAAGTTGTCGCGGTCGACGACGGCTCCACCGACCGCAGCGGCGCCGAGTTGGACCGCTACGCGAAGCGGTACCCGGAGACGGTCCGGGTGCTGCGCCAGGCCAACTCCGGCGGCCCGGCGGTGCCGAGCAACCGCGCCCTGGACCACGCCCGCGGGCGGTACGTCTTCTTCCTCGGCTCCGACGATCACCTCGGCCCGGAGGCCCTGGAACGTCTGGTGGACGCCGCCGACCGGTGGGGCTCCGACGTGGTGCTCGGGCGGATGGTCGGCACCAACAAGCGCTACGTGCACCAGGCCGTCTACGCCGAGACCCGGGAGCAGATCGATCTCGTCGACAGTGCACTGCCCTGGTCGCTGTCGAACACCAAGCTGTTCCGGCGGGACCTGATCGAACGGCACGGGCTGCGCTTCCGCACCGACATGCCGATGGGCAGCGACCAGCCGTTCACACTGGAGGCCTGCGTCCGCGCGAACAAGGTCTCCGTCCTCGGCGACTACGAGTACTACTACGCGGTCAAGCGGCACAACGCGCAGAACATCACCTACGCCAGCCGCTTCGAGGAGCGGCTGCGCTGCGCCGAGGAGTTGGTCGGCTTCGTCGCCGGCCTGCTCGAGCCCGGGCCGCGGCGCG
Organism: Micromonospora sp. MH99; assembly: GCF_021442385.1. Lineage (GTDB taxonomy): Bacteria > Actinomycetota > Actinomycetes > Mycobacteriales > Micromonosporaceae > Micromonospora. The sequence goes on along the minus strand of NZ_MUZA01000007.1, from coordinate 16,487 downwards.
ACGCGGTGCTGCTGCGTCACTTCAGCTGGGAGGTGGCGAAGCTCCTCCAGACGGAACTGCTCGACCTCGGCGCCGACCTCCAGGAGCGCGTCCACGACCGGATCCGCAAGTTGGTCGAGGGGTACCTCACCGACGACATCGTGGCCCGGTTGGCCCCCGACCTGCGGCTGCGGCTGGTCGTCGCCCGCGACGCCACGCTGGACCGGTTGCGTGAGCTGATCCGGCAGCAGGCCGAGAAGACGCCACCCGACATCAGCACCGAGGATGGCCGGTGGTACGCCCACTATGTCGGCTTCCGTGACCCGTCGTTCGGCTACCCGGACGAGTGGTACGACATGACCGATGCCTCCGCGAAGGTGCTGGCCACGCTCACGGCGACCCGACTGGCCTGGGGACGGGACGCCGCAGGCGCCCGCTCCCTGGTGGTCAGCGCGCAGAGCCGCTGGGCGGAGCTGGCCGACCTGCCCGCCGAGGCGCTGCGGGTCAGCGCCGGGGAGGTGGCCGGCGTGACGTCCGTCACCGCCGGTGCGCCCGGTACCGTCGTACGGACGGCCTTCGCGGTGGACCGGCTGCTCGCGGCCGTGCCGCTCAACGGCGGCCGGGAGACGGTACGCGCCGAGGTGAGCACCCCGGCGGGGGTCGGCTCCGCGCCGTTGCGGACCGACCGCCGGGTCGCCGCGCCCCGCCTGCTCACCCGCCGTGGCGTCCGGTTGCACCTCGTCACGCCGACCACGAACCACAAGGGCCAGGTGATCGTCGCGATCACGCCGGTGACCACCGGTCGGTTCCTTGCCCGTCTGCGCCGAATCTGGCCCTCTGGAGGAAAGTAGTTTCATGAACATCTGCGTCGTCGCGCTCGGAAAGATCGGCCTTCCGCTCGCCGTGCAGTTCGCCTCGAAGGGGCACCGGGTGATCGGTGCCGACGTTTCCGAGCGGGTGGTCCAGCTCGTCAACGATGGTGCCGTGCCGTTCCCCGGCGAGGCCGACCTGGACGTGAAGCTGAAGGAGGTGGTGGCCGCCGGGCTGCTGTCGGCCACCACCGACACCGCCGCCGCGGTCGCCGACTCCGAGGCCGTCGTCGTGGTGGTGCCGCTCTTCGTGGATGCCGAGGGCGTACCGGACTTCGGTTGGATGGACGACGCCACCCGGGCCATCGCCCGCGGCCTCAAGCCGGGCACCCTGGTGAGCTACGAGACCACCCTGCCGGTCGGCACCACCCGCAGCCGTTGGGCGTCGATGCTCCAGGAAGGCTCCGGCCTCACCGTCGGCACGGACTTCCACCTGGTCTTCAGTCCGGAGCGGGTGCTCACCGGGCGGGTCTTCGCCGACCTGCGCCGCTACCCGAAGCTGGTCGGTGGCGTCGACGAGGCGTCCGCCGCGCACGGCGTGCGCTTCTACGAGGCGGTCCTCGACTTCGACGAGCGCCCCGACCTGGAGCGTCCGAACGGGGTGTGGGACCTGGGCTCGGCCGAGGCGTCCGAGCTGGCCAAGCTGGCCGAGACGACCTACCGGGACGTCAACATCGGCCTGGCGAACCAGTTCGCCCGCTTCGCCGACACCGTGGGCGTCGACGTCACCAAGGTCATCGAGGCGTGCAACACCCAGCCGTACAGCCACATCCACTCGCCGGGCATCGCTGTCGGTGGGCACTGCATTCCGATCTACCCGCGGATGTACCTCTGGAACGACCCGGCCGCCACCGTCGTCCGCTCGGCCCGGGAGGCCAACGCGGCCATGCCGGAGTACGCGGTGGACCTGCTCGCCGCCGCGTACGGGGACCTGACCGACGTGGGCGTGCTGGTGCTGGGGGCCGCCTACCGGGGTGGGGTCAAGGAGACCGCCTTCTCCGGCGTCTTCCCGACCGTCGAGGCGCTGCGCCAGCGGGGCGCCAAGCCGTACGTCTCGGACCCGATGTACACCAACGAGGAGTTGGTGGCGCACGGCCTGCCGGCCTACGACGGTGAGCCGCTCGGTGCCGCGGTCATCCAGGCCGACCACGCGGAGTACCGCAGCCTCGCCCCGGCCGACCTGCCGGGCGTGACCGTTCTGGTGGACGGTCGGCGGGTCACCGATCCGGCCCGCTGGGCCGGCGTCCGCCGGGTGGTCATCGGCGGCTGATCCCCACCCGTCCGCTCCGGGCCCCGACCGTTCCGCGGCCGGGGCCCGTTGTGCGTCCGCGCCTGACTCGCCGTGCTGAAGTCCGTGCTCAGCGGTGCGGTGCGCCACCCCCGGGCGCACCGCTGTGAGTCGCCTCTCCCGCCCGTTCACCAACGAGACGCCCCGGCGATACTTGTATCACTTGCCCCGTTTAGGGTCGCGGCGGCCGGTATCGAACGCGCCAACACAGGCGAGCAGACAGGGAGTGTGTCGTTGTTCAGCAGAATACGGGGCCAACAGGGTGTCGCCATCGCCGGCGTGACCCTGCTGGGCTACGGGATCATGGTTCTGGCCGGCGCCCTGGGCTGGGTGATTCCGTTCGTGGTCGCCGCGTTGGTCGCAACAGCGGGTGAGTTCGCCCTCGCCAACCGGTTCGCCGCCACAGCCGTGCTGCTGGAGAAGGCAGGTATCGAGCCGGTCGGGCGGTGGCTCGTCCGCGACTTCTCGGTGGTCCTGCTGGTCGTCAGCACCGTCCGTCCCGGGGTGGCCGCCACGATCGGGATCATGCTGCTGCCGGCCGCGCTCTGGGCCGTGGCCGTCGGCACCATCGTGGTGAACCGGGTCGTCGTCGGCCGTGCCGCGACGCCGGCGTTCACCCGCAACATCGATTTCGGCGCGGTACGCCGGGTGCCGATCCCGCCGGCCTGGGCCGAACGCATCGTGGGCCTGCGGATGCCGGTGCTCAACTTCCTGCTGCTGCCGGCGGCCGTGGCGGCCGCGCTGGTCGACCGGATCACGCCCGTGCTGGTGACCGGTCTGGTCACCCTGGCCATCGGGCTCGTCGCCGCGGCCGTGCTGACGTCCACCCTGCTGCGGGGGCGCGGCCGTACCCCCGGGGTGCTGCCTGCGGTGCACGACTGGCTGGCCCGGGAGCGTCCGGAGGTGGTGCTCTACTTCGCCGGCCCCGCCAAGGACGTCTACCAGGCCAACATGTGGCTCGCACCGGTGGAGGCGGTGGGCCGCCGCGCGGTCGTGCTGCTGCGCGCCGAGGACGCGTTCGAGGCGCTGGCCGACACCCGGCTGCCGGTGATCTGCGTGCCCGCCGGGGTCGACTTCATGAACCTCGATTTCAGCCCCGTCCGGGTGGCGCTCTACGCGGCGAACGTGGGCGCCAACATCCACATGATCCGTGAACCCGGGGTCCGGCACGTGTTCGTCGGGCACGGCGACAGCGACAAGCAGGCCAGCGTCAACCCCTACAGCAAGGTGTACGACGAGGTGTGGGTGGCCGGTCGAGCCGGACGGGAGCGGTACGCGCAGGCCGGGGTGGGCGTGCTCGACCAGAACATCGTCGAGGTGGGCCGGCCGCAGTTGGCCGGGGTGCCGACCTTCGGCTCCGGCCCGACCGACCGTCGGTTCACCGTGCTGTACGCCCCCACCTGGGAGGGGTGGCTGGACGACGATCCGTACCACACGTCGCTGGTGGCGATGGGGGAGCGGATCGTGTCGGGCGTGCTCGCCGCGAACGTGCGCCTGATCTACAAGCCGCACCCGCTGACCGGCACCCGCTGGAACAAGGCCCGGGCGGCCAACGACCGGATCATCGACCTGATCCGGGCCGCCGGCGGCGAGGTGGACGTGAACTCGCTGGACGGCGACGCCCACCTGGTCGTCACCGGCCGGGTGCCGGCCCTGTTCGACTGCTTCACCGTCACCGACCTGCTGATCAGCGACGTGTCCAGTGTGGTCTCCGACTTCGTGCAGAGCCAACGGCCGTACGTGGTGGCCAACCCGGCGGGCCTGCCGGAGGACGAATTCCGTAGCTCGTACCCCACGTCCCGGGCGGCGTACCTGCTCTCCGCCGACTGCGGTGAGCTGGGGAAGATCCTCGACCTCGCCCGAGCTGGCGACGACCCGATGACCGAGGCTCGGCGTGAGCTGAAGGAGTATCTGCTCGGCCCGGACGAGCCGAACCCGATGGATCGTTTCCGCGCGGAGATCGATCGTCTCTGCGCCTGAACTGCGCCCGGTCGCCGGTGAGCGGCGCTCCGCTCACCGGCAACCGGTGCCGGTCAATCCCGACGCGGCGGGTTCGCCACGTCTCGGGAGATGACCTCGCCCTTCTCGTCGACCCAGCCCTTCGGTCGGGCCGGGTTGCCGGCCACCAACTGGTACGGCGCCACGTCCCGGGTGACGACCGAGCCGGCGGCGATCATCGCGTACTCGCCGACCTCGATGCCGCAGACCAGGGTCGCGTTCGCGCCGATGGAGGCGCCCCGCCGGACCAGGGTCGGCGTGATCGTCCAGTCCGGATTCTGCGCCCGCGGCCGGAAGTCGTTGGTGAAGACCGCACACGGGCCGACGAAGACCTCGTCCTCCAGCGTCACACCCTGGTAGACAGAGACGTTGTTCTGGATCTTCACGCGGTCGCCGACCGTCACGGTGGCGTCGACGTACACGTTGCGCCCGATCACGCAGCCCGCACCCACCTGGGCCGACGATCGGATGTGGGCCAGGTGCCAGACCTTCGTGCCGTCGCCGACCTGGGCGCCGTCCTCGACGTCGGCGGTGGGGTGGACGAAGACCGAGGGGGCCGGTGAGGTGCTGTCAGTCATCCTTCAACTCGCATGGGTCGCAGGGCGCCGGGCGCCGTCGGTGACCCGCGCCGCCTCGGGCCGGAGACCGGGCACCGGGCGCGCGGATCGGGGGTTGCCACGCTGCCCCGGGCACGGAACGTGTCGTCGGGGCGCGGGACTCGGCGTAGCATATCGACCGCTCAGCCGAGCAGCGCCGCCACCGCCTCGGCGGCCGGGGTGTCCACCGGCAACGCCTGCGCCGTCACCACCGCCGCAACCGGCAGCGACCCGTACAGGTGGGGGAAGAGTTGCCCGCCGCGGGACGGCTCCCAGCGCAGCGCGTCGCCCAGCCGCTCCTCCTCGACGCTGAGCAGGGTGAGGCCGGTGACGCCGGTGAAGTGCCTCCGGGCGGTCTCCACCACCTGGTCGCCGGCGGAGAGGTGGATGAAACCGTCCTGCCGGTCCACGGCCGAGCCGGTGAAGGTGCCGGCGGCCCGGGCGTCGTCCCACTCGGTCGTGGGCAGCAGCTTGTAGATCATCTCCGCAGCCTACGTCGGCCCGGTGGGCGTTTCGGCCGTACCGCCGCCGTCCTCGGTCGCGGCCCGGCATGCTCAGGTGGAGCGGCCCGTGAAGGGATGGACGATGGCGAGCTACGACGACGACTGGACCGACACCCAGCGCGGGTTGTACGACGAGTGCTACCGGGCCGGCGGTGAGTGGGCCGGGGACCCGGACACCCCGTCCGACGACGTACAGCATGTGATCAACCTGGCCGAGGCGGACGACGACGCCTTCGACGACGCCGAGATCGACTTCCCGCCCCTGGTCGACGCCGTCACCCAGGCCAGCGGGGTCAACGTCACAAGCGTGCCGGCCCGGCACGACGACCCCGGATTCCGGGGCTTCGCCGACGGCGTCCGCGACGCGGTCGCCGACGACGTCTTCGGTCTGTAGCCGACCCGACCGGGAGGCGGCCTTCCCGCTCGCGGCCCGCTTCTGCCACCATTCGCAGGACGGCTGCGACGGATGGGGGCACGGTGCGGATCCTGCTGGTGGAGGACGACCGCCGGGTGGCCGCCGCGCTCTCCTCCGCCCTGACCCGCCGCGGCTACGAGGTCGAGCACGCGGCGACCGTCGCCGCGGCGCTCTCCGCCGCCCCCTGCGACCTGGTGCTGCTCGACCTCACCCTGCCCGACGGGGACGGCACCGACGTGTGTCGGGAGCTGCGCCGGCGCAGCAGCCAGCTCGGCATCATCGCGGTGACCGCGCGGGGTGAGGAACGCGACCGGGTGCTCGGGCTGCGCCTGGGCGCGGACGACTACGTGGTCAAACCGTTCTCGATGGTGGAGTTGCAGGCCCGGATCGAGGCGGTGCTGCGCCGGGCCGCGCACACGGCACCCGAGCGGCACCTGATCGAGGCGGGGGCGGTACGCATCGACGTGGCGGCCCGCACGGTGACGGTCGCGGGGCGCACGGTCACGCTGACCCGCAAGGAGTTCGACGTGCTGCTGTCGCTGGCCCGCCAGCCGGGGGTGGCGGTGCCCCGCGACCGCATCCTGCTCGACGCCTGGGGCACCACCTGGGCCGACCGGCACACGGTCGAGGTGCACGTCGGGTCGTTGCGCGGCAAGCTGGGCGACGCGCGCCTGGTGGAGACCGTCCGCGGGGTCGGCTACCGGCTGCGCGATGCGTGAGGGGTCGCCGTGCGCCGTCGACTGGTGATCAGTTATCTGCTGCTGATGGTGCTCGTCCTCATCGCGTTGGAGAGCCCACTCGCCGTCACCCTGGCCAGCCGGGAGACCGAGCGGGTGCGCGCCGACCGGCTCGCCGACGCCACCCGGTTCGCCTCGCTGGCCGGGCCGACGTTGCGCGGCGGCGAGCCCGGCCCGATCGGGGCGGAGCTGCGCAGCTACGACGAGCTGTACGGGATCGGCGCGGCGGTCGTGGACCGGGACCGGGGCATCGTCGTGGACTCGGCGAGCTGGCAGTCCACGGGGACCGCCACGGTGCTGGACGTCGCCCTGTCCGGCCAGCAGGCCAGCGCGCCCGAGTCGGTCTGGCCGTGGTCGGCGGGGCCGGTGGTGGTTGCGGTGCCCATCAACGACGGCGGTGAGGTCCTCGGCGCGGTGGTGATCGTGACCCCGGCCGGCGAGATCCGCCGGGCCGTGAGCACCTGGTGGCTGCTGCTCACCATGGCCGGCCTGCTCGTCGTGCTGGCCTGCGTGCTCACCGCGTTCGGGCTGGCCGGGTGGGTGCTGCGCCCGGTGACCGAGCTGGACGCGGTCACCCACGAGATCGCCGAGGGCGACCGGGGCGCGCGCGTGCAGCACCGGCTCGGCCCGCCGGAGCTGCGCCGACTCGCCGCCAGCTTCAACCACATGGCCGACGTGGTCTCGGACGTGATGGACCGACAGCGCGCGTTCGTCGCACACGCCAGCCACCAGCTGCGCAACCCGCTCACCGCGCTGCGGCTGCGGGTGGAGGAGCTGGGTCCCAGCCTCACCGACGCGGACGGACGCTTCGAGCACCAGTTGGCGTTGGAGGAGACCGACCGGTTGGCGCTGGTGCTCGACGCGCTGCTCACCCTGGCCCGCGCCGAACGGGAGGAGAACGAGCGCGTCACCGTGGACGCCGCCGCCGTCGCCGCGTCCCGGGTGGCCGCGTGGGCGCCCCTGGCCCGGCACCGGTCGGTCGCGCTGCGGCTGGCCACGAGCGACGCCCCGGCGTACGCGCGGACCGTGCCGACAGCCGTCGACCAGGCGCTGGACGCGCTGATCGACAACGCGGTGAAGTTCAGCGGGGCCGGCGGGGCGGTGACGGTGACAGTGGCCCGCCGTGCCGACGGGGTGGCGCTGGAGGTGCGCGACACCGGCCCGGGGATGACCGAGAGTCAGCTCGGCCAGGCCACCGAGCGGTTCTGGCGAGCGCCGGACGCGCAGAACGTCGACGGCGCCGGGCTCGGCCTGACCATCGCCGCCGTGCTGGTGGACGCCTCCGACGGGCGGCTCACCATGCGGCCGGCGCACCCGCGCGGGCTGGTCGCCGGCCTGTGGTTCCCGGCGCCCGAGGCCGAGCCGACGGGGGAGCCGGCGGACGAGGACACGGCCGCCGACCTGCGGCCCGCCCCGGCGCGGTAGCGGCCCGAGCCGGGTGTGAACGGCCTCCGGCGACGGTCAGGGTTTGGCGGCCCGGTACCAGGCGGCGGCGCCGGGGTGCAGCGGCAGCGGCGCGGTGGCGATCGCCGAGCGGGGGCTCATCCGTCCCGCCGCCGGATGCGCCGCGCCCAGCTCGGCCCGCCGCTCCATCAGCAGCCGGGTCACCTCGCGCACCAGCGGCTCCGGCAGGTCGGCCCGCACGATCAGGTAGTTCGGGTCGGCGACGGTGGTCACCGGGTTCATGCCGTACACCGAGCGGGGGATGTCCCGGGAGACGTAGACCTGGCCGTAGCGGGCGCGCAGTGGCTCCGTCCACTCACCGAGGTCCACGATCCGGGTGGCGCTGCGCCCGGCCAGCTCCTCGATGCCCCGCACCGGCAGACCCCCCGAGAAGAAGAACGCGTCGATACGCCCCGAGCGCAGGGCCGCCACCGAGTCGTCCAGGCCGAGCCGCTCCCGGCGTACCGTGTCGCCACCGAGCTGGGCCACCTCCAGCAGCCGGGTGGCGGTGATCTCGGTGCCGGAGCCGGGCGCACCCACGGAGACCCGTCGGCCGCGCAGGTCGCCGATCGTGCGGACCGGCCCGCCGTCGGTGGTGACCAGGTGCAGCTGGTCGTCGTACACCCGGGCCACCGCATCCACCGACGGGCTCTGCGCCGGGGTGGTGGGCAGCACGTCGGCCTGGGTGAAGCCCAGCTCGGCAGCACCGGAGCCGACCAGGCGGACGTTCTCCGCCGAGGCTGCGGTGATCACCACGCTGGCCCGGACCCCGGGCAGTTCCCGGTTGAGGATTGTCGCGAGGGACTGCCCGAACGCGTAGTAGACGGCGGTGGGGCTGCCGGTGGCGATCCGGATCTCGACCGGCGTGCCCGGGTCGTCCCGGCAGCCGGCGACGGCCAGGGCCGCGACCAGCGCCAGCGCCGCCGCCCCCGCGCGGCGTCGACCGGCCCGAGGAGACGAGGTACGACTCACGCGGTGCACTGTGCCGCGCTCCGGCGGACGCGCGCAAGCCCGTACCCGTCAGTGCCGCCCGTGGGTGCGGCGCCGGCGCCGCTCAGCAGGCCGGACGGCGGGCCGGCTCCAGCACCGCGTCGCGGGCCGGTTCCATCGACGCGCTGCGCAGGATGCGCTCCCGGTCCGGCCCGTCGGCCACGCTGACCAGGAAACAGCCGGTCCCCGGGCGGAGCACCGCCGGCACGTCGAGCACTGCCGCACTGCGGATCAGCACGGCGGCCAACTCCCGGTCGGTGAGCCGTACACCGAGGATGTGCCGCCGTACGTGCCGCCCGCCGGCCAGCAACGCCGAACGCCACGCCGCCGCCGCGAGCCGGGACATCCACCGGCGGCGGGCCGGCGAGGCGCCCGGCACGGGACCGCCCAGCAGCTCCCGTCGCCCCTGCCACCAACCGGCGTCCACCATCCGGGCGTACGCGCCGCGGTGCTCCGGCGGCACCCAGAGCCGGTGCAACTCGTAGCGGCGGCGCAGGCCGCCGACGGCCACCTCCTGGGTGACCGGGATGTCGAGGCGGGCGAGCAACTGCCGCATCCGCTGGGCGGCGTCCTCCCGGTTGAACTCGACGCTCGGCGCGTGCGACGGCGGCGCGGCGCCCGACCGGGCAGCGGCCGGCGGTGCCGTGCAGCGCAGCAGACAGGCGGCCTCGAACGCGTCGCCCAGGGTCAGCCAGTCCAGCGGGGGTGGCGTCGCCGGCGAACGAGGCCGGTCGAGCAGGGCGGGATCGCGGGCCAACTGAAGGCTCCCTTGTCGGAGTCTGGGTTCCCCTACCGTGACCCCTGCACGGCCGTTGCGGAACGCATCCCGCCCAGCCTTGAGGAAAACTTGCGGCTCCCGCGCCGCTACAGGTCGGTGACCACCAGGTCCACCTGCCGAACCCGGCCGGGAGCGGCGGGCTCGGCCACCACTGTGTGCTTCAGCTCCCGCAGCGTGCCGATCAGCTCCGCGGCGGTACGCGGTCGGGCCCCGGCGACCAGCAGGTCACGCACCAGCCGCCCCTTGGTCGCCTTGTTGAAGTGGCTCACGACCGAGCGGACCGGCACGCCGTCGACCTCCCGCTCGTGCAGCACCCGCACGGTCACCGTCCGCTCGGCCAGCGCGGCGCGCGGCGTCCAGGTGGCGGCGTACGCGCCCGAGCGCAGGTCGAGCACCGGGCCCCGACCGGCCGCGCCGGCCAGGACCGGCGCCAGCTCCTTTCGCCAGTACGCGGACAGCGCCCCGACGCCCGGCAGGCGGGCGCCGATCGGGCAGCGGTACGGCGGGATCCGGTCGGCGAGACGCACCGCCCCCCACAGCCCGGAACTGATCAGGATCGACCGGCGGGCCGCCCGCAGCGCCGCCGACGGGAGCGTGGCCAGCTCCAGCGCCTCGTAGAGCACCCCGGTGTAGAGCCGCTCGGCCGGGGCGGTGGCCGCCGTACGCAGCCGGGCGTTGCGGCGCAGCTCGCCGCGCTGGCCGTCGCTGAGCCCGAGCGCGGCCAGCGCGGCCTGCTCGTCCGGCCCCGCGCTGAGCGCCACGAGCGCGTCGAGCACCCGCTCGCGGGCCGGGTTCAGCTCCGGCAGCGAGAGCTTGTCGGGGGTCCACCGCCGTCCGGTGCCGGCGTCGGCCTTGCCCTCCGAGGGCGGCAGCAGGATGAGCATCGGGTCTCCTCGAACACGTGCGACGGGCGGCCCGGCCAGCGTACGACCCGCCGTTACCGCCAGGGCCGCACCGGGGTGTCGGGGTGGTACACGCGATAGCCACCCACCTCGCGTACCGGTGCGGCGTCGGGCCGGTCGGCGAGCAGCCGGCGTAGTCGCCGGTCCATCGGCGAGTCGACCTGGACCACGTAACCCGGTCGGGCGGCCCGGCCGACCTGCCGCCAGTACGGGCGGTAGCGGTTCTGCCCGGGGGACAGGTCCCCGTCGAGCACACCGCAGATCACCGTCTCATCGGTGTTGAAGATCAGCCGGTTGCAGGTCCAGTAGTCCCCGTACACCTCGTGCGGCCCGTCGGTGCGCAGCGCGGCGGCCAGTTCCCGGGCCTGACGCTCCTCAGTCCGCGACGCGGCGACGCCTGTGGTCGCGAAGAGCACGGTGACCACCAGCGCCGTCGCGGCCAGCGCCGCCAGCACGGCGGTGGCGAGCGCGCCGGCCAGCCGACCCAGCGCGCCGACGGTGCCCCGCCAGCAGGCGACCGCTGCCACCCAGAGCGGCCAGAGCACCGCCGGCAGCGACAGTTGCAGCACCGACAGGTAGCGGGCGTTGTCCAGGGGACTCGTCGCGGCGAGCGGGCTGCGCACGTACGACAGCAGGGTCAACGCCGCGCCGACGACAAGCGCGAGCTGCACCACGGGCCCGACCCGCGCGCCACGCGGCGTGCCCCCGACCCGCGTGCCGGGCCCCGTGCCCTGCGTGCCGCTCGCCGCGACGAGGCCCTGCGTGCCGCTCGTCGTGCGGGCGGCCCGGCGGTACGCGAGCACCGCGAGCACCGCGGCGGCCACCAGCAGCACCGGATAGAGCAGCCCGAACCACTGCTGCCACCTGCCGCAACCGTCGACCGGGCACAGCCCGTGCGCCAGCGGCACCCCCTCCAGCAGGCCACCGGAGATCCGATCGGACCACTGCGGCATCGGGCCGGCCTTCGTGCTGACCTCCCGGAACACCGTCAGCGAGTCCTCACCCGGCCCGGCGCGCAGGTTGTCGACGAGCATCGGCGCGATCCCGACCGCGAAACCCGCCACCAGCAGCAGCCCGGACCAGCCGAGCAGCTCCCGCCGCACCGCCCAGAGCAGGGCCACCGCGGCGACCGCCAGATACGGCAGGATCAGCCAGTCCGACCAGGCGGCCAGCCCGGCCAGCAGACCGAACAGCGCGACGGCGAGTCGACGGTGGCGCACCGTCCCGGCGGCCAGCCCCACCGTGATCAGCAGCATCAGCAGCACCGCCGGCTTCACCTCCGGCCGGCCGCCGACCACTGTGAGCTGGTCGCGCACCACCCGCTCCGGCCCCAGCGCCAGCAGGCCGACGACGAGGACGGCGAACCACGGCGTGTAGAGCCGGCGGGTGAGCCGGTACACGAGGTAGAGGAAGATCGCGTACAGGGCGAGCATCGGCAGCCGCAGCACCGGCCAACTCGGCCCGGCCACGGCGAGCAGCGGCGCGGCCAGGTACGACTCCAGCATGCCCATGTAGTGCTGGCCGTAGAGGAAGATGGGGCGTTCCCGGCCCTGCGCTATGTGCAGGGCGGCCAGGCCGAAGGTCGCCTCGTCGCTGTTCGACACCGGCACGGTGTACAGCGTGAGGACCAGCCGGTACCCGACGCCGAAGAGACCGAACACCAGCGCGACGAGCGCCGGCCGGTCGAGTCGCGGACGCCACCGCCCGCGGTGCTGCTCTGGATGCGACACGACCACGCCCCCGTCGTCGTCCCGACCGGAGTGTTTCACGGACCACGGGCTGGTCGGGGTGGTTCGGCGCAGTCCGGACCCGCTCGCGTGGCCGTGTCCGTCGACGTGTGGCAGGGTTGGCGCGTGCCACCCACTCCCGCCGGCCAACTGGCCGTGCCGAACCTGCACCGGGCCGCGCGGATCGAGGACGCCGTGCACCAGCTCGTGGAGCGCCGGCTGCGGCGCACCGGCTGGCGGATGAACATCGTCGCGTACACCGGTTACGGCCGTCCGGGTTGGGTGCGGGTGATGTGCCGGGTGCTGCTGGGACGTCCGGACACCCGCCAGCGGGGCCGGCTGGACAAGGTCCGTGGCTGGCGCAGCTTCACCACTCTGCCCGCCAAGCACGTCACGGTCACCATCGAGGCCGGCGGGGTGCAGCACGAGGCCCGCGCCGACCGCAGCGGCTTCGTCGACACGCTCGTCGAGGCCGACCTGCCGCCCGGGTGGGGCACCGTCCGGCTCAGCGTGCCCGACGCCGAGCCGGTCGACGCGCCGGTACGCATCATCGACCCGGACGTGAAGTTCGGCATCCTCTCCGACATCGACGACACGGTGATGGTGACGGCGCTGCCCCGGCCGCTGCTCGCCGCGTGGAACACGTTCGTCCTCGACGAGCATGCCCGCGCCGCCGTGCCCGGCATGGCGGTGCTCTACGAGCGGCTGGTCACCGCGCATCCCGGCGCCCCGGTCTTCTACCTGTCCACGGGCGCGTGGAACGTGGCGCCGACGCTTACCCGGTTCCTGTCCCGGCACCTCTACCCGGCCGGGCCGCTGCTGCTCACCGACTGGGGTCCGACCGCCGACCGCTGGTTCCGCAGCGGCATGGAGCACAAGCGCTCCACCCTGGCCCGGCTGGCCAAGGAGTTCCCCGACGTCCGCTGGCTGCTGGTCGGCGACGACGGCCAGCACGACCAGGAGATCTACCGCGAGTTCGCCGCCGCCCACCCGGAGAACGTCGCCGGGGTGGCGATCCGCAGGCTGTCCCCGACGCAGTCCGTGCTGGCCGGTAGCCTGCCCGCCCCGGCCGGCCGCCCCTCGTCGGGGCCGGTGGGGCAGAAGTGGCTGTCCGCGCCCGACGGCGCCGGCCTGTGGCAGTTGCTCCGCGACGCCGGCCTGGTCTGACCGCACGACACATACGCGAAACCCCCGGGCACCGCGACTTTTGCGGCACCCGGGGGTTCTCGTCGCGTACTACATCAACGAGGGCGAGCCCCAGGCGACGGTGCCGATGGCGCCGTTGCCCGGGTAGAGGGTCATGGTGCCATTGCTCCGGCGCCGGACCGCGAGGTCGACCTTGCCGTCGTTGGTGACGTCGCCGAGGCTGCTCATGTCGAAGTCACGGCAGATGCCGCAGACCAGGATGCGGGGGCCCCAGGTTGGGGTTCCGCTGGGGGCCGTGTTGGGGTAGACCCACATGTCGCCGGTGCCGCTGTTGCGCATGATCAGGTCGACCTTGCCGTCGTTTGTCGCGTCCTCGACGCTCACGTTGTCGTACCCGCCGCAGGAGCCACAGAGCAGCACCCGGTTACTCCAGGTGATCGCGCCGCCAGTGGGTCCGTTGCCGAGGTACGCGTACATGTCGCCGGTGCTGTTCTCCCGGATGAAGAGATCGGTCTTGCCGTCCCGGTTGACGTCGCCGAGATCGGATACGCCGAAGTTGAAACAGCCGCCGCAGACCAGCTGCCGGGTGGTCCAGATCGGGTCTCCGGTAGCGACGGTGTTCGGGTAGACGTACATGTCGCCGGTGCTCTTCTGGCGCATGAACAGGTCGACCTTGCCGTCGTTGTTGGCGTCGGCGATGTTGAACGAGTCGTAGCCGCCGCACTTGCCGCACACCACGATGCCGGCGTCGAACGTCAGCGTGCCGTCCAGGTTCGTCCCGCGGCGCAGCAGCACGTCACCGTTGCTCTGCATGATGAGCATGTCGGTCCGGCCGTCACCGGTGACGTCGCGGATGTTGGGCGCGATGACCTGCTGGGCGTAGTTGCCCGGCGCGCTGGCCTCGGCGGGGTTGAGGGCGCGGTCCCAGTGCTGCACGTTGCTGATCTGGCCCGAGTAGTACGAACTCGGCGCGCCCTGGTAGCGGTAGTGGCCGATCACGAAGCGCCCGGTGCTCGGCCAGGACACGGCGGCAGCGTGCTGCGCGGTGCCGGCCAGGTTGTTGTTGACGTACAGGGCCATCGTGCTCGTGGTGGCGTTGTAGGTCGCCACCAAGTGCGTCCACACGCCGAGCTGCGCGTTGGGAGCGCTCTTGGCCTGGTCGTACGACCAGGCGTCGCCGTCGGAGCGGGCCATCCCGAACCGCCAGGTGTTGTCGCTCTGCTCCTGCCAGAGGATGAAGCGGGCGGATCGTGCCCCCTCCTCGGAGAGGATGATCTTGCCGGCGGTGGTGGGCTTCACCCAGGCGGCGACGCTGAACGACTTGGTGGTGTCGATCAGAACGGGACTGGCGGCGCTGACCAGGCTGCCGGTGCCGCTGGCGTCCACGCCCGTACCGGTGGCATCGCTGTTGAGCCGCAGGTCCGGGCTGAAGAGGTCACCCTCGTGCCATTTCGCGTTGCCGGTGCCGGTGAGGGTGCTGCCGCCGGAGATGTCGACAGCGGTCGCCGCGGTCTCTCCGGCCGCGCCGCCGTTGAGCGGCCAGGTGTGCTTCGCGGTGACCAGGCCCTGCGCCTGCTGGGTGGCGATGGTGGGCGTGGTGCCGAGGCCAGTCACCAGGTACGCGGTGGTCAGGCCGTTGCCACCGACGGTCCACAGGTCGGGGGTGCCGTCGGAGTTGGCGTCGGCGGCCCGCAGGCTCAACGTCGCGCCGCGGTTCCAGTTGGTGGAGAGCGTGTAGGGCGTGTAGGTGAGCTGGGTGGTGTCCTGGTTGTAGGCCAGGTTGGTCCAGAGGTGCAGGGCGCCGGTGGTGCTGTTCCAGAGGAACATGGCGGTGCCGCTGCTGAGCTGGGCGGTGGTGATGGTCCAGTTGTTCCAGTCCACGCCGCCGGTCGGGGTCAACGTCGTGGTGCTGCCGCCGTAGTAGTAGCTGCCGGGCACGGAGGCCATCGGGTAGTAGTTGAGGTAGTACCCGTTCGTGGCGTCGCCGCTGGTGCCGATCAGGTCGGGGATGGTGCTCCCGGTGCCGCGGGAGTCGCCGGCGTTGGCCAACTGGAGCGGGGCGTTGCCGTTGCCGTCGACCAGCAGTTCACCCGAGACGCTGACCTGGTTGTTGTAGGGCTGGATGACCGAGCCGTCGCCGCTGCCGCGCAGGACGGTGCCGTTGCCGGCGTTGGCGCCAGCGGTGTAGTAGACGAGGACGTCCTGGTACCCGGAGCCGAAGAAGTGGCCGGAGATCGCCTGGCCGTCGTTGAAGTCGGACGGGTCCTCGTTGCCGGTGACCCCGTTACCCCGGGCACCGAGGTCGTTCACCGTGGTACGTACTGCGCCGCTGTTCATGCCCGTACCGAGCCAGAGGCCGGAGGGCAGCCCGTTGCGCGCGCCGACGGTCAGCAGGTCGGCGACACCGTCACCGGTGAGGTCCGCGTCAGCCGCCGTATCGGCGGGGTCCGCGTTGAAGGTGACGGTGGCGGTCTCGCCGAAGTTCCCACCTGTCGACAGGCTGGTCACCGCGAGGGTGTTGGTGAACCGGGTCGGCGTCACGACCACCGTGGCGGTGCCGACGGAGGCGGAGACGGTGACCGGGGGCAGGCCGTTGAGCTGGTAGCTGTAGCTGGCCGGCTGGGTGCCGGTGCTCGGCGGGGTGATGGCGAAGCTGACCTCTTTGCCGATCTTCAGCTCTCCCTGCGGCTGGCTGATGTCCGGCGCGCCGGTCCGGGTGGGGTCGAAGGTGAAGCTGCAGGTCGCCGACCAGTCGCTGGACGCCCCGAAGTCGGTCGCCTGGACCTTCCAGGAGAAGTTGGTGATGGCGCCGCCAGCGGCGGCGCGCAGCGTAGCGACCGGCACGACCAGCACGCCCGTGCTGCCCGACGAGTAGGTCAGCAGGTTCGGGTTGGACGATGCCAGGGCGGTCTGCCCGGAGTCGGAGGTCTTCCAGAGCTTGAAGCTCACTCCGAGGGTGCCACCGTCGGGGTCGGAGACCGGGGCGTAGAGGTAGACCGGGTTGTCACCGATCGTCGATCCACCGGCACAGGCGGTACGCGGTGAGGTGGTCATACCCGTCGGCTTGTTGGGCTTGTGGTTGTAGCGGATTTCGAGCGTGGGGCTGGTTTCCAGGA
>NZ_MUZA01000069.1 GCF_021442385.1 Micromonospora sp. MH99 | reverse complement strand
GGCCAAGCCCACGCCGGCGGCGGTGAGGCCGGCCGCGAGGCCCAGCGCGGCGGTCGGGGTGACCCGGCCGCTGGGGATCGGTCGCTCGGGGCGTTCGACGGCGTCCAGCTCCCGGTCGGCCCAGTCGTTGGCGGCCATGCCGGCCCAGTAGAGCAGCACCGACGCGCCGGCGAGGGCTGGGGTACGCGGGCCCAACGTGCCGGCGGCCGCCGCGCCGGCGACCACGTCACCGGGGACCGAGAGCGCGGCCGGCGCCCGGACCAGCTCGGCCACATCAGCCAGCGTGGTCATGGCCACCGTCCAGGCCGGCGTGCAACCGCTGAGTGAAGTCGGTCAGCCGGGCCCACTGCTCGGCCAGCGAGTGGGTGGGCGCACCGAGCGGGTCCTTGAAGAAGAAACCCAGGTCGGCCAGCGGCCCCACCTGCCCGGCGGCGTGCGCGGCGGCGGTGAGCCGCGCCAGGTCGAGCACCAGCGGCGCGGCCAGCGCGGAGTCGCAGCCGTGCCAGGTGAACTCCATCCGCATCCCGGTGCCGAGGAAGCCGGCGAACGTGATCAGGTCCCAGGCGGTCTTGAAGTCGCCCAGCTCCTCGACGTACTCGATGCGGGTGTTGCCCTGCGGGACGTAGCCCAGCGTCTCGCCGAGCACGCGTTGCTTGCTCTGCACCTTGGCCGCGTTGGCGGCCGGGTCGGCGAGGGTGGCGCCGTCGCCGCCGCCGAGCAGGTTCATCCCGGACCAGGAGCGCACCGCGAGGTTGCGCATCGCGAACATCGGCGCGAGGACCGACTTGACCAGGGTCTCACCGGTCTTGCCGTCGTGCCCGGCGTACGGCAGGCGCAGCTCTTCGGCCAACGCGGCCAGCGCCGGCAGCCGCAGCCCGGTGGACGGGGTGAAGTCGACGTACGGGCAGCCGGCCAGCAGCGCCGCGTACGCGTACAGGGAGCTGGGCGGCAGCACCTCGTCCGGGCCGGCGAGCGCAGCGCGCAGCGCGACCGGGTCGGCGTGCCCGGGGTGCGGTCGAGGCGCCGGTTCGGTGGCGGAGACGTTGACCACGACCACGCGGTCCAGACGGTTGCGCTCCCGGAAGGATGTGAGGTCACCCACGATGGTCGTGACCCGGTCGGCCTGGGTGCCGCCGAGCGGGGCCGGCCGCAGTTCCTGCTCGACGGCGGCCAGCTCGTCGGGGAGCGCGGCGACCAGCCGACCGGGTATCACACCGGTGTCGGCCAGGGCCTCGGCGCGCTTGCTCAACGGGGTGGTGGCCACGTCGTGGCCACCGAAGACCAGGTCCGCGAAGGACGGGAGGGCGGGACCGCGCAGATCCGGCAACTCGGTGACGCAGCCGGTCGGCCCGGCCAGGCCGGCCCGCAGCGCGAGCCCTCCGACGATGCTGGTGGTCGCGACCGAACCGCGTGCTCCTACCAGCCAGACACCCGTTCGCATGGTGCTCCTTCCCATCCAGGAGGAACCGTCGGTTCGATTTAAATATAGGAATATCAGAATATTTCTCGAAAAGCTACGGCCTTGAGCGGATGGGCCCCGCCCGCCCGACCCGTACCGGAACGACACCGGATCCGGCGTCGGCGTCGGCGGCGACGACGACGGACCGGTTACCGGCACGGGTGCGGGCAGACGGGGCTGGCAGGCAGGGTCGGTCGGCGTCTCGACCCTGCCTCCCCCGCATCCGACTGGGGCGTTGGCATGCCCCGACCGGACGTCTCAGGTTGCCGTGCCCACCGGATCGTCGACCGAGGTGCGGTCCGTCGCAGGGCGGCGTACCGAGGCGGGACGGGTGGGGGCAGCGGCGGGCGGTGTCATCGGGTCCTCCGGATCGCCGGGGGTGGTGGCGGTCCTCCGGTGCGGCCGGGGAATCCCGGTCCGGTCGCACCGGACGACCGTCCTGCTCGTGCGCCACCGGGCCACACGGCCCGGCTGCACACTCTCCGGAGCCGACCTCGTCCCGACCGCGGGGCGCAAACCGCTGTCGGTCCCTCGCCGGTCGGCTCCGGAAAGCCGGTTGGGCGACGGCGGCGCGAGCACCGCCGTCGCGGATGGTCAGGGGGTCAGACGGCCACCGCGGTCAGCGCCGGTTCCACGTCGGTCCAGGAGGAACCGACGTCCGCCGAACGGGTCACCGCGTCCAGCACGAGCTGGACCTGCAACGCGTCGGCGAAGGAGGGCGCCGGGTCGGTGCCGGTGGCGATCGCCTCGATGAGATCGCGCATCTGGTGGGTGAAGGAGTGCTCGTAGCCGATGATGTGGCCGGGCGGCCACCACGCCGACATGTACGGGTGGTCGCCCTCGGTCACCAGGATCCGGCTGAAGCCCTGTTCCAGGGTAGGCCGGGTGGCGTCGTAGAACTCCAACTCGTTGAGCCGCTCCAGGTCGAAGACCACGCTGCCCAGCGAGCCGTTGATCTCGACTCGGAGGGCGTTCTTGCGGCCCGTGGCGAAACGGCTCGCCTCGTACGTCGCCAGGGCGCCACCGTCGAGCCGGGCCACGAAGATCGCGGCGTCGTCGACGGTGACCGGCCCGGTGGGCGCCGAGCCGCCGTCCACGGTGGCCGCGAGGCCGCTCGACTCGGCCGGCAACGGCCGCTCCTTGACGAACGTCTCGGTGACCGCGCTGACGCCGGTGATCCGCTGGCCGACGACGAACTGCGTCAGGTCGATGATGTGCGCACCGATGTCACCGAGCGCGCCGGAGCCCGCCCTGTCCTTCTGCAACCGCCAGACCAGCGGGAACTGCGGATCCACGATCCAGTCCTGCAGGTACGTCGCTCGGACGTGCCGGATCACCCCGAGTCGTCCGTCGGCGACCATCTGGCGCATCATCGTGACCGCGGGGACCCGGCGGTAGTTGAACCCGCACATCGAGCGCACCCCGGAGGCGCGGGCGGTGTCCGCCGCGGCGGTCATCGCCCGTGCCTCCGCCACTGTGTTGGCCAGCGGCTTCTCGCACAGGACGTGCTTGCCGGCGGCGAGTGCGGCGAGGGCGATCTCGGCGTGACTGTCGCCGGGTGTGCAGATGTCAACCACGTCGATCTCGTCGGAGTTGATCACGTCGCGCCAGTCCGTCGTGTACGCGTCCCAGCCGAGCCGGTCGGCGGCCTCGGCCACCTTCGGTGTGTCGCGGCCGCAGATCAGCGACATCCTGGCTCGTGCCGGCAGGTCGTAGACGCGGTTCACGGTGCGCCACGCCTGTGAGTGCGCGGCGCCCATGAACGCGTATCCGACCATGCCGATCCGCAGTTCTCTGTCTGTCGTGGACAAGGTGGGTCTCCCCCCGTGTATCAGAACCCGAGCTTGAGGTAGCTGCTCGCGTTCTCCTTCGTGATCGTCTCCGAGGCGAGCACGATCTCCTTGGGCACCTGGAGTTCCACCAGGTCGGACATGCCCTTGCCCTGGCCGATGAGGCGGGCGAGCGAGATGGCCGAAGAGGCCATCGACGGGCTGTAGGTGACGGTGGCCTTCAGCACGGTGTTGTCCGCCTGGATGTCCTCCATCGCCTTCTTCGAGCCGGCGCCGCCGACCATGAAGAACTCCTTGCGGCCGGACTGGTTGATCGCGGCCATCACGCCGACGCCCTGGTCGTCGTCGTGGTTCCAGATCGCGTCGATCTTCGGCAGGGCCTGGAACAGCCCGGTCGCGGCCTGCTGGCCGGAGTCGACGGTGAACTCGGCCGGCCGGCGGTTGGCCACCTTGAAGCCGCTCGCGGCGAGCGTGTCGTTGAAGCCCTTCGACCGCTCCTGGGTCAGCTCCAGCGCGTCGATGCCGGGGATCTCACCGATGATCGGGTTGCTGACGCCCTTGGCCTTGAGCTGCGCGATGATGTACGTCGCCGCGGCGACGCCCATGCCGTAGTTGTCGCCCTTGATCTGCAGGCGGTACGCCCGGGCGTCGGGGAAGGCCCGGTCCAGGTTGACCACCGGGATGCCGGCGGTCATGGCCTCCAGGCCGAACGCGTTGAGCTCCTTGCCGTCGTGCGGCAGCACCACGATGACGTCGGGCTTCTGCGACACCAGGGTGGACAGCGCCGCCCGCTGGGCCGCCGGGTCCGCACCCGCCGCGACGGGCTTGAGCTCCACGTCGGAGAACGCGCCGGCCTGCGCCTTGGCGTTGTTGGTGATGGCGGCGATCCAGCCGTGGTCGTCGGCGGGGGCGGAGAAGCCGATGACCACCTTCTTGCCGGGCTCGTTGTTGACGCCGGTCGCCGCCGCCTTGGTCTGCGCGGTGGTGGGCGACGACTCGTTGCTCGTGCAACCGGCCAGCAGTACGCCGGCGCCGACCGCGACCCCGCCGAAGAGCATTCGGCGGCGCGACAGGTCGGGACTGTGCTGGGTCATGACGACCTCCTGTGTTCGCAGGTGGTGGGATGAGTGGAGGGTGCGTGGTATCCGGTCACCGTCGATGCTCGGGTGACCCTGCGGTGGTGCGGCAAGGTGGTGCGGGTGCTGGTGGTTGGTCAGCTGCTGGTGAGCCTGTTGCGGCCCAGGAACTGGGTGATGCTGCGGAACTGCACCTGCTGGACCAGGACGGCCGCCACGATGATGCCGCCCTTGACCATGTTCTGGGCCTCGCTGGAGAGGCCGTTGATGGCGAAGAGGTTGGTGATGGTCGAGAAGATGATCACGCCGAGCAGGGAACCGATGATCGTGCCCCGCCCGCCGCTGAGCAGCGTGCCACCGATGATCGCGGCGGCGATCGCGTCCAGCTCGTAGAGGTTTGCCGTCGCCGCCTGGGCCGAGTTGGCCTGCGCGGTGAGCATGATGGCGGCGATGCCGCAGCAGAGGCCGGACAGCGCGTACAGCAGCAGGGTGTGCCGCCGGACGTTGATGCCGGCCAGCCGGGCCGCCTCCGGGTTGCCTCCGACGGCGACCGTGCGCCGGCCGAAGGTGGTGCGGTTGAGCAGCACCCAACCGGCCGCGACCACAGCGGCGAGGATGTAGACCAGCAGCGGGATGCCGAGCACCTTCTCGCTGGCGATGTTGTTGATGAAGGTGTTGTTGGACAGCTGGGTCTGCTTGTTGGAGATCTCCGCCGCCAGACCGCGGGCGGCCACCAGCATCGCCAGGGTGGCGATGAAGGGCACCAGCCGGCCGTACGAGATGAGGATTCCGTTGACCACGCCTACCGACAGCCCGACGACCAGGGCGGTGAAGATCATGCCGCCGGCGCCGTAGCTCTGCGTGGCGACAGTGGTGGCCCAGACCGCGGAGAGCGCGACTATCGCGCCGACCGACAGGTCGATACCGCCGCCGATGATGACGAAGGTCATCCCGACGGTGACCACGCCGACCACCGAGGCCAGCTTGAGGATGGTGAGGGTGTTGTCCCACACCCAGTCCGGGTTGGAGTAGAGGTCCCACCGGCTCACGGCGCCGATGATGACCAGGACCACCAGCACCCCGATGAGGCCGAGGTTACGGCGGGCACCTTCGCCGCTGTCACCCCGCCACCACGAGAGCCGGTTGCTGGTCGTCGCCGCCTCGCTGGCCACCGCCGTCTCGGCGGGATCCACCGGCGGCGACTGCGCCGGCAGCTGCGGGCGCTCCGGGGTCGCGGTGGGGGTGGGAGTCGCGTCGCTCATGCCGGTGCGCCTTCCATCAGGGACCCCGCCATCACGAGGTCGAGCACAGTGTTCTCGTCGAGTTCGCCGGCCGGGGCCTCGCGGACCACCCGGCCCTCCCGCATCACCAGGACCCGGTCGGCCAGACCGAGCACCTCGGGCACCTCGCTGGAGACCAGCAGGACCCCGACGCCCTGGGCGGCCAGACCCCGGATCACCTGGTACAGCTCAGCGCGGGCACCGATGTCCACGCCTCGGGTCGGCTCGTCCAGGAGCAGCAGTTTGGTGTCGCCGAGCAGCCACCGCCCCACCACCACCTTCTGCTGGTTGCCGCCGGAGAGGGTGCGCACCGGTCGGCGGACGTCGCGGGGGCGCAGTTCGAGATCGTCGGCGATCCGGTTCGCCTCGGCCTGCTCGGCCGCCACGTTGGTGAAGCCGAACCGGGCGTACCGGCTGAACGTGGAGAGGGTGACGTTGCGGTAGATCGGCTCACCGAGCAGCAGCGCCTGACTCTTGCGCTCCTCGGGCGCCATGCCCATGCCGGCCCGGACCGCCGCGCCGACACCCGCGCGCAACGCCCGGCCGGCCATCCGGACCGTGCCCGCGTCGGCTCGGCGGGCGCCGTAGATGGTCTCCAGCAGCTCGGAGCGGCCCGAGCCGACCAGCCCGGCGATGCCGACGATCTCACCGGCCCGGACATCGAGCGACACGTCGGCGAACTCGCCCGCCCGGGTCAGCCCCTCGACCTGGAGCAGCTCCGCGCCGGCCGGACCGGCCGCCGGGCGCTCCGGGAAGACGTACTCGATGCTGCGGCCGGTCATCCGGCTGACCAGGTCGCGGGTCGGGGTGTCGCGCGCCGGCAGGTTCGCCGCAGTGGTCCGGCCGTCCTTGAGTACGGTGACCCGGTCGCCGATCTCGCGGATCTCCTCCAGGCGGTGGGAGATGTAGATGACGGCGATGCCCTGGGCGGTCAACTCCCGGATGATCCGGAACAGGTTGCCCACCTCGTCGTGCGCCAGCACCGCGCTCGGCTCGTCCATGATGATCAGTCGAGCCTCGTGCGACAGCGCCCGGGCCATGCTGACGATCTGCTTGCCGGCCGCCGGCAGTGCGCGGACCATCCGCTTGGGGTGGATGTCGCCGTGCCCGAGCCGGCCGAGGATCTGGCGGGTTCGTCGGACCATTTGCCCGCGACGGACGAAGCCCAGCCGGCGCGGCTCGTGGCCCAGGAACGCGTTCTCCCCCACCGACAGGTCCTCGACGAGGTCCAGCTCCTGGTAGATGGTGGCGATGCCGGCGCGCATGGCGGCCTGCGGGTTGGCGAAGGTGGTCGGCTCGCCCCGCCACTCGATGAGGCCGGAATCCGGCTGGTGCACCCCGGCCAACACCTTGATCAGGGTGGACTTGCCGGCGCCGTTCTGCCCGAGCAGGCAGTGCACCTCGCCGGCACGCACCTCCAGCTGCACCCCGTCCAGGGCGCGTACGCCGGGGAAGGTCTTGACCACGTCGGTGAGGCGCAGGACCACCTCGCCGGCGACGGTGTCCGCGGGGGCCTCGACCAGCGACGCCCCGGCGACGGCGGCGTTCTCCTCGGGCTGGGCCACAGTCTCCTCCTCGCTCACGGTGGGTTTCGCGCCTGGCGACCGCAGGTTCATGAGGCCTCGCCGAAGGCGACGTCGCTGGCGAGCACGGCCGCGCCGGCGACGCCGGCCCGACCACCCAGCTCGGACAGCACGACGGGCAGGTTGCCGGTGGCCAGCGGCAGCGACCGGCGGTAGACCACGCTGCGGATCTCGGCGAGCAGGATGTGCCCGAGCTGGGCCAGCCCACCACCGATCACGATCATCGACGGGTTGGTGAAGCTCACCAGGCCGGCGAGGATCCCGCCGACCCGCCGCCCGCCGTCGCGGATCAGCTGGATACAGGTCACGTCGCCCTCGACCGCGCCCTCGGCGACGTCCAGAGCGGTCACCACGCCCCGAAGGCTCATCCGCTCGGCCAGCGCCGGCGACGCCCCGCTGCGGGCGGCGGCGGTCGCGTCCTTGGCCAGCGCGGCGCCACTGAACAACGCCTCCAGACATCCGACGTTCCCGCACGAGCACATCGGCCCGTGCGCGTCGACCTGGATGTGGCCGATGTCCCCGGCGCAGCCGTCGGTGCCGCGGTAGACGTCGCCGGTCAGGTAGATGCCGCAGCCGATGCCGGTGCCGATCTTCACGAAGAGGAAGTCGTCCACCGAGTGGGCGACCCCGCCGTGACGCTCGCCGATCGCCATGATGTTGACGTCGTTGTCGACCACCGCCGGGCAGCCGTGCTCCCGGCTGAGCAGCTCGCGGACCGGAAACCGGTCCCAGCCCGGCATGATCGGCGGTGAGACCGGGACGCCGTCGCGGAAGCTGACCGGGCCGGGTACTCCGATGCCCACCGCGTCCAACCGCTCGTACGCGCCGTCGACCCGGGCCTTGTGCAGCAGCTCGTTGACCCGCTGCAGGGTCACCTTCGGTCCATTGCGGATGTCGGCCGGCTCGGCGTAGTGGGCCACCGGTTCGAGACGGCCGTTGACCACCTCGACGTCCATCGAGCTGGCGCCCAGGTCGACTGCCGCGAAGCGCAGTTTCGGGTTCAGCTCGACCAGGGTGGAGCGACGCCCGCCCCGGGAGGCGGCGAGCCCGGCCTCGGCGACGTAACCCAGTGCGACCAGCCGGTCCAACTCGGCCAACAGTCGCGGGCGGGGCATCTGGAGGCGGTCACCCAGCTCGGCCCGGGACACGGCCCCCTCGTCGCGGAGCAACCGCAACAACCGGACGTGCAGGGGCTCGACGGTCCGCACCGGGGAGTTCACCTCTTCATCGAACTCGTTCACATCGACGCAACGCCGAGGTGTTGTGTCCGACACAGTAGGAGCGTTCCGCACCGCCTGTCCAGAGCTTCAACCGTTCCGGTGGCAACTTTTGTCCGTAAGAGCAAAAGCTAATAGTGGATCAAGAAAAGGGCCTGCGGAAACGAACCGGGGGCGGGAGCGCCTCGCGCTCCCGCCCCCGGCGGTGTCGGACGATCCGACCTACATGCGCCGTAGGTCGGCCGTCGCATCCAGGGCACGGATCTGTACGGCGTTGCCGCTGTCGTACACCTCCACCGGCTCGGTGGTGAACTGACCGTGCTCCCCCGCGCTCAACCGCACCGCGGGATCCACCACGATCTGCTTCGGTGCGACGTGCATGGCGTACACCCCGTCGATCTGACCGTCGGTGATGCTGGTGCCGACCATGACGGCGGTACGACCGCGGGCGTCCTTGGTGATCGCCACCAGGCCGCGGTCCGTGGGAATGGGCATGACTACCTCCTTCTGGCTTCTGTCAGTGATCAGTCGTCCCGCACGCAGGCGTGCAGGGGTGAGTGCGCGGCGACCGGCGAGCCGAACATGATCTGCCGCCAGTCGCCGGTGAAGGTGAAGAAGCCGGCAGTTGTCCGCACGCCGAGGCGGCCCGGGATGCGCGACCCGGAGACGTGCTCCGGCACCGATCCCATCCCGTACACGCTCTCCAGCGACGGCCACACGGAGATGCTCAGCAGCGTCCGGGTGCCCCAGTCGACGATCAACCGGCTGCCGACCAGCTCGGGCAGCCGTCGCCGGACCGCCCGCTTGATCCGCAGGTGCAGCACCACCAACCGCAGCAGGACGAGCCGCGACGGGCACTCGAACCGCGTGATGACCACCTGCCCACCGGCCGGATCCGGCCGGAAGACCGGGGTCACCCCCAGCTCAGCAGCGATGCCTGAGCCACGGCCGCGACCAGCAGCGTCGCGCCGGACCACCGGCGGATGATCCTCTGCCAGTCCTGCCATCTCCGTCCCTTCTCCTCGTCGATCGGCGTCGTCGTCGGCTTACGGATGCTCAGCGCCACCATCGACAGCACCGCCAGGACGGCCACCACGACCAGCGTCGTCGGCAACGCCGCCGGACTCAGCAGCACCAGCGCGGCCAGGGCCACCCACAGGAACGAGGTGGTCTTCTGGGTGGTGAACAGCAGGGCCAGGTCGAAGCCCCACACCACTCCCAGCGAACCGGGAGGCAGCGTCCGGGCCAGCGACTGCGGCACCTGCCGCCACACGTGCGGAGTGCGTTGCCGCAGATCCGCCACACCGAAGCCGAGCGCCACCACGATCACCAGTCCGACCCGCACCGCTTCCGGCAGCACCGCGGTGATCCCGCTGGCGAGCAGGTAGAACGGGACCGCCAGAACCGCCGCGCCGAAGATCCCACCGACCAGCAGGCCGAGCAGGAACCGACTCCCGCCCCACCGGTCGTCCCGCAACATCGGGCCGGCGACCCCGGCCATGGAGACGCCTCAAGGGCTGTAGCCCTGCAGGATCGCCCCCAGCAGGGCGACGCCGATCCAGACCTCCATCCCGGTCAGGCCGTCAGCAGTTCGAGGTGCAGGTGCACTTGCCGGCGGAGGCGTTGTACGAGCCGTCGGAGCGCTTGCGCTCGCAGCACTGGCAGCGGTAGATCGGTCCCACCGTGCCGAACGTGCAGGTCCACACGTAGTGGCTGGCCGCCAGGCAGGTCGACATGCTGATGTTCGGTGGTACGTACTCGAGGCTGCAGCAGTTCCAGTTGGCCGCCTGGGCCGGCGACCCCTTGGCGAAGACCGCGACGGCGGCGGCCAGTCCGCCGGCGCCGATCCCGCGCAGTACGCCCCGTCGTTTGACCGAGGACTTGGGGACAGCAGTGGTCATGACACCTCCTGTGTGAGATGGGCTGCCGGGTCGCGTGCCTCGTCGCACGCCACCCGGGGTCCTGGCGCGCTCACGCCTCCTGGGCGGAGTGGGCGGAGTGCAGGTGGCCGGTGGCGGCGAGGGCGCTGTCGAGCGTCCAGAAGAGCAGCGCGGTGTCCAGCCGACCGTGCCGGAACAGCAGGGCCGCCGGGCTGGAGTCGATGTTGAACTCCCCGGTGCTCCAGGCGCCGCCCTGGTCCAGGTACGGCCGGGCCCGCTCCAGTTCGTGCCGGCGGATGAAGTCCTCACCGCGCTCGCGGACACCGCAGGAGACCACCACGCTGAGGTCGACGCCGCGGTCCAGCGCGCCCGGGACCTGGGCGGCGATCTGCTCACAGCTCGCACACGAGGAGCTGAGCACCAGCACCAGGGCGCGTTCGCGGTCGCGCAGGTGCGCCAACTCCGCCGGCCAGTTCAGCGACTCGGCGCCCAACCGGGCGTTCTCCAGCGGTTCGACCTGGGCCGACGGCTCGTTGCTCTGCTCCGGCAATCGCGCCGCCAACTGACCGAGCATCGCGAAAAACAGCACCATCGTTCCGGCGAGAACCAGCAGGACGAAAGCAAGGAACATGGTCATGGCGTTCATTACCCTTCGTGGTGGAGAAGCGCCCGTCACACCCGGTCGGATTGCGGGAACAGCGGTCGTACGATCGGGAGAATCCAGCGACGGTTGGCGTAGAGCGACAGCAGCAGCGCGGCGAGCGCGGCACCGATCACCGGCCCGGCGGGCTGGTTGGCGGCGGCGTCGACGACGGCCAGGTTGCCCACCGCGACGGCCAGCAGGCCGACGCCGATGGCGATGTTGACCGGTCCGAAAGGAGCACCCTCGGTGCGGCCGAAACACCCGCACGGCTCCTCGCTGCCCCGGACCGCGCCGACCAGACCGACCACCGCGAACGACAGTCCCAGCGCCGCCACCAGCAGCGCACCCGCACGTCGAGAGGGCTCCACGACCAGGGCCACCGCGGCGCACAGTTCCAGCAGGGCCACCAGCCGCACGAGGCCGGACCCGGACGCCCAGGGCAGGCCGATCTCGGAAAGAGCACGTCCCAACTGCGTGCCGTCCACGGTCTTCGCGGCGGCAGCCTGCATCAGCAACGCCGCCGCCACACAGTTGACGAATAGGATGCCGACAATGGATATTGAAGCCACAACGGGCTCCTTCCCCGCTATTAGCGGAAGCGCGTCGTTACTGGCACTCTGACCCATCGGCTCATTCGTACGGCACATCCCCGGCACCGCGACCGCACGGATCCGTCATCGTCATGTCATCGGCGGGCATGACTCGGCCGACGACCGTGCTGTGAGCCTTGGCACGGCTCTGCGGGCCACCCGGCCCACCGAACGGAGAAACGTGGAATTCGCCATTCTCGGCCCGCTGGAGGTTCGCTCCTCAGGCACGCCGGTGGATCTGCCCGCGCCCCGTCAACGACGGATCCTGGCCGCGCTTTTGGTCGCCAGCGAGGGCTGGCTGTCGGTCAACCGCCTGATCGAGGCGTGCTGGGACGACGCGGGGCCGTGGACCGCCCGCAAGCAGGTACAGAACCAGGTCGGGGCGCTGCGGCGGCACCTCGTCCGGCACGGCGGCGACGCCAACATCGTGGTCACCCGCCCCGACGGCTACCAACTGGACGTGTCCGACGCGTACGTGGACGCGCGGGAGTTCGCCGAGACCGTCCGGCGGGCCCGGCAGGCCGCCGAGGTCGACACCGCCCG
The DNA here is from genome assembly GCF_021442385.1 of Micromonospora sp. MH99. GTDB lineage: Bacteria > Actinomycetota > Actinomycetes > Mycobacteriales > Micromonosporaceae > Micromonospora. The sequence continues at coordinate 21,279 of NZ_MUZA01000069.1, read as the reverse complement.
CGCGGTAGCCCTCTACCAGGGCGCGTTGACCCTGTGGCGCGGTCCGGCGCTGGACGGGCTGAACAGCCCCGCACTGGAACCCGCCGCGGCGCGACTTGCCGAACTGCGGCTGCTCGCCGCCGAGGAGCGGTACGACCTGGAGCTGCGGCTCGGCCGACACCGCCAGGTGCTGGCCGACCTGATCGAACTGGCCGCCGAACACCCCTCCCGGGAGCGCCTACAGGCGCTGCTCATGCTGGCGTTGTACCGGGAGGGGCGACAGGTGGAGGCACACGGCGTCTACCGGCGTCTGCACGACCACCTCGCGGAGGAGCTCGGAACCGGGCCCGGTGGCGAACTCCGGCAGCTGCGCGAGCGGCTGCTGTGCGATCAGGTCAGCGCTTGGCAGCCGAATTCCGCTTCTTCCTGAGCTTGCGGTCGTCGCGCAGCTCCAGGTACGGCTCGTCGTCGACAGCGTGGCCGGCCGAGATGGCCCGGCCACGCTCCAACTCCGCGTCGAACTCGGCGCCCAGCAGGATCGCGATGTTGCTCAGCCAGAGCCAGACCAGAAAGACGATCACGCCGGCCAGCGCGCCGTACGTCTTGTTGTACGAGCCGAAGTTGCTCACGTAGAGGGCGAAGAGACCGGAGATCACCAGCCAGATCACCACGGCGAGCACCCCACCCGGGCTGACCCAGCGGAACCCGCCGTGCCGGGCGTTCGGCGAGGCCCAGTAGAGGATCGCGAACATCAGGCTGACCAGGAGCAGCAGCACCGGCCACTTGGCGATGTCCCACACCGTGACGGCCGTCGAGCCGAGGCCTACCGCGTTCCCGACCAGTTCGGCGAGTCGGCCGGTGAAGACCACGATCACCGCGCAGGCCAGCAGGAGCACGCCGATCACGGCCGTCACGCCGACCCGGATCGGCAGGGTCTTCCAGATCGGCCGACCCTCCGGCACGTCGTAGATCGTGTTCGAGGCGCGCATGAACGCGGCGATGTAACCCGACGCGGACCAGAACGCCGCCAGCAGACCGATGATCGCCGCGATGCTGGCCAGCCCTCCGCTGCCCTGCGCCTGTTGGATCGCATCCTCGATGATCTTCTGGATGCTCTCGTTGGGCACCGCCTGGTTGACCGTGTCCTTGACGCCCTCGGTGGCGCTGGTGCCCAGCAGGCCGAGGATGGAGATCAACACCAGCACGCCCGGGAAGATGGACAGCACCCCGTAGTAGGTCAGCGCCGCCGCCCAGTCGGTCAGGCTGTCGTCCTGGAACTCGGTGACCGTACGGCGCAGCGCTGCCTTCCAGCCGCTGCCGGGCAGGTCGGTGGGGCTGTCCGGCCCGGCGTCGGGCCCGACCGGCCCGCTGCGCTCACGGTGGTCGGACGTCTCGTCGGAGGCCATCGCCCCTCCTCTTCGTCGGCGGTGTCGCCCGAAGGACATGCCCCACGAACAGCGGCGATAACCCCTACGGGTAGAGCAACCTGCCCATCCGGCGCGACGCCACGAGAAGGCCGACCGCCAACAGCGCCAGCAGGTAGAAGACGTCGAGCAGCCAGAGCCAACCCCCGGTGCCCAGCGCGACGCCGCGGATCAGGTGCACGGCCCGGTACAGCGGGGTGATCTCGATCAGCCAGTGCAGCAGGGTCGGGTAGGCCTGCGCCGGCACGAAGGTGCCGGAGAAGAGGAACAGGGTGAACTGCGCGGACGCCACCAGGTCGAAATCCTGCCAGCTGCGCATGACTGTGGAGACCGCCATGCCGAGCGCCCCGAACGCGAACCCGACCAGCACGGCAGCGGGCAGCGCGGTGACCGCGTGGACGACGCTTGTCAGATCCAACGCGACCATCACCCCGAGGAACGCCGCCGAGTAGGCGCTGCCCCGCAACATCGCCCAGCTCAGCTCACCGAGGGCGATCTCGAACGGCCGTACCGGGGTGGCGATCATCCCGTCGTACAGCTTCATGTACTTCATCTTGCCGAAGAAGTTGAAGGTGGTCTCGGAGAGCGCCCCGGTCATCGCGGAGGCGGCCAGCATCGCCGGAGCCACGAACGCGGCGTACGACACCAGCCGCCCGTCGGGCAGCGGCAGGTCGCCGACAAGCGTCCCGACACCCACGCCGATGGAGAGCAGGTAGAGCAGCGGCTCCACGAAGCCGGAGATCAGCAGCAGCCAGTAGACCGACTTCAGCGCGGCGAGATTGCGCTCGACCACCGACCCCGACCGCCGGGATGCGGCGGAGACGTCGACCAGCCGGGGCAGCACCAGCGTGACCACGAGATCTCCCTAGACGACGAGCTTGCGGCGGAAGGCGCGCAGCGCCAGCAGCCAACCGACGGCCGCCCAGGCAGCCAGGTAGAGCAGGTGCCCGGCGATCGACCACTGTGGGGCGACACCGAGCGTCGCCGCACGGCAGAGGTCGACGGCGTGCCACAGCGGAGTCGCGTACGCCAGCCAGCGCAGCGCCTCCGGCAACGACTCGACCGGGAAGAACACGCCGGCGAACAGCGTCATCGGGATGACCGCGAACCGGAACAGCATCGCCAGCCAACTGTCGCTGGACACCACCGCGGCGTACGCGAACGTCGGCGTGGCCCCGGCCAGCGCGAGCAGCGCCACCACCGGCAGGGTGGCCAGCGCCCACGGCGAGCGCAACGCCCCGAACAACCCGGTGACCAGCAGGAAGGCCGCGATCGTCGTGAGCACCCGGAACAGCACGAAGGCCAGGTGCCCGGCCAGGATGTCGCCCACGCGCAGCGGCGACGCCGTCTGCGCGAAGTAGGTCTTGATCCACTGGAAGTTGCTGAACACCGGCCACGTCGAGTCGCCCACTGTCACCTGGAGGGCCGTCGAGGCGATCAGCCCCGGGACCAGCCAGTCGAGATAGCGCACGCCGTCGACGCCCTGGTCGATGTACGCGCCGACGCCCAGCCCGAAGCCGAGCACGGTGAGCACCGGCAGCAGGAACGACGAGAACACCCCGGCCCGCCAGGTGCGCCGAAGACCCACCAGATAGTGCTCGAACACCGCGTACGCCGGCACCCAGGGCACTCGCGTCCGCTGCGCCACACTCACCATGACCACCCCCGTCCCCGACCTTCCTACCCCCGGGGTACGACAGGCCGCCGGTCACCCTACGGCGACCCCGTCGACGTGTCGCCCGGGTTTCGACCTGCCGCGCGCCACACTCACGGCCTCGCGGCCGCCTGCCGGCGCGATGATCGACTCGGGTTCACCGAAACCGCGGTGTCCACAACACCGCGACACCCCGATTTGCAGGAAACGGAGTGGATCTACGCGGCCGGGACGGTCCGAAGCGCCAGCGCCCTGCGAACGGCGGCAGCGCGCCGTGCTCGCGGCACATTGACGTGATGATCCGCTCCACTTCGGCGATCTGGCGGCATCCCGCCGCCGGGACACCCCCGCATCGCCGAAATGGAGATGATCAGGATCCTCACCAGACTGTCACGCAGCGGAACCGCTCACGGGCGCAGGCCAGCGGGCGGAAGCGGCCCATGACCACGGTCCGGTGCGCTCCCCTCCCCACCGACGGAGGCTCCACCGGGCGACTCAGGTGCCGGCGACGCGCCCGCCCGAACGGCGGCCACCGGTTGGCTCGGGTCCGGGGCAGCGGCCCCGGTACCGCCCGCACGTGGCGATGCGCCCATCCTGGCGCTGCCGGGTCTGCGGCGCCGCATGGCCGTGCTCCCCCGCGCGCCTGGCGCTGCTCGGGGAGTACCGCGAGAACAGGACCGGCCTGTTGATCCACCTCGCCACGCTGCTCCAGGAGGCGGATGGAGACCTCGGACGCAGCACCGCACCAGACCTGAGCAGATCTTGGACAGTTTCCGTTATCTCCTAACGGAAACTGTCCAAGATCTGCGAACCGAGCGGCGGGGAGAGCGGCGGCGGCCCGTCAGTCGACCAGGGTGCGGCCGGTCAGGTGCAGGAAGACGTCCTCCAGACCGCTGCGCCGCACCAGGACGTTGGCCGGGTTGAGCCCCAGCGCGCCGACCTCGGCGACGGCCGCGTCACCGTCGGGCACGTAGAGCAGCACCCGATCGGGCAGCACCTCGACCCGCTCGCCCACACCGTCGAGCTTGCCGGCGAACGGCTCCTGCGACTCGGCCGCGAAGCGCAGCTCGACCACCTCGCGGGTGGAGTGCTCCTCGATCAGCGCCCGGGGTGAGCCCTCGGCGACGATCCGCCCGCCGTCCATCACCACCAGCCGGTCGCAGAGCTGCTCGGCCTCGTCCATGTAGTGCGTGGTGAGCACCAGCGTCACGCCCTGCTGCTTGAGCCGGAACAGTCGCTCCCACACCAGGTGCCGCGCCTGCGGGTCGAGCCCGGTGGTCGGCTCGTCGAGCAGCACGATCTCCGGATCGTTGACCAGGGCGCGGGCGATGGTCAACCGGCGCTTCATGCCACCGGAGAGCGGCTCGACCTTACTGTCGGCCCGCTCGGTGAGCTGGACGAAGTCGAGCAGCTCGGCGGCCCGTTCCCGGGCGGCCCGGCGCGAGATGCCGAAGTAGCGGGCGTACACCGTGAGGTTTTCCCGGACGGTCAGCTCCGGGTCGAGGTTGTCCATCTGCGGGCACACGCCGAGTCGCGCCCGGATCGCCGGCCCGTCGCGGACCGGATCCAGGTCGAGGATGCGCAACTCGCCGCCGCTCGGCGGGGAGATGCAGCCGACCATCCGCATGGTCGAGGACTTGCCGGCGCCGTTGGGCCCGAGGAAACCGAACGCCTCACCCGGGCGCACCTCGACGTCGATGCCGTCGACGGCGGTGAAGTCGCCGAACCGCTTCACCAGCCCACGAGCCTGAATCAGTGGTCGCCCCGAAGTCACCGCCCGACCCTAACCGCCGGGTCCGACAAGCCTCCACGCAAATACCCACGCGCCCGACCCGCCGGAAGCAAACGCCGCTCAACGCCCCACTACGACGGGCAATCGACAGGTATCGTCCTCACGTGTCGCCCGCCAGCTCGCCCGATGGTCCGCCGTCACCCGCCCGGCCAGCCAGCTCACCCGGCGACCGGCCTGCCACGAACGCCGCCGACGGGCCACCCCGACCACGTCCAGCAGCCGAGACCGCAGACCTGGCCGAGAGCGCAGACCCAGTCGGACCAACCGGCCAGACCGCGACCACAGAACCGGCCCTGCCGACCGGACAGACCGCGACCACAGAACCGGCCGGACCGGCCGGCGCGGCCGAGCGGGCGACCCGGGACCTGGCGGCCCAGTTCGAGGACGAGAAGCCCGGTCGGGTGCTGTCCGGGCCGGCGGCTCTGCTCCTCGGCACGGTGGCGCTGGCGGTCGGCGCGCTGGCTCTCTGGCAGGTGTTCCGCCCACTCGCGCAGGGCAGCAAGTACTACCTGATCATCTTCCTGGCCGGCGTACTCCCCCTGGTTTTCCTCGCCTACCCGGCCGACCTGCCGCGCTGGGCCCGCCCGCGCCGACGCAGCGACAGCAGCGACAACGCCAGGCCCACCGTCACCGACTGGGTGCTGGCCGCCCTGACTGTGGCGGCCTGCCTGTATCCCGTCCTGCCGATCCACATCGGTACGGGTGGCGGCGGCTACAACGCGTTCCTCGACCGGCAGGGGCTGCTCGCGCCGAGCGACCTGGTGCTGGGTACGGTGCTGCTGCTCCTGCTGCTGGAGGCGTGCCGCCGCACGACAGGTTGGATCCTGCCGGCCGTCTGCCTGCTGTTTCTCGGGTACGGCTACTACGGCGGGTTGCTGCCGCAGTCCTGGCCGGTCGCGCACTCCGGGCTCGACTTCAGCCAACTGGTCGACGCGTTCTACAACTCCGACAGCGGTTTCTACGGCACCCCGTTGGACGTGGCCGCCTCGTACATCGTGCTGTTCACCATCTACGGCGCGGTGCTGGAACTGTCCGGGGCCGGGCGGTTCTTCGTCGACCTGTCGGCTGCGGCGTTCCGCCGCTCCCGTACCGCCGCCGGCCGAACCGCTGTGGCCTCGGGCTTCCTGCTCGGCACCGTGTCCGGCTCCGGGGCGGCGACAACTGTGAGCATCGGCGCGGTCACCTGGCCGCTGCTGCGCCGCGCCGGTTATCCCCCGGAACGGGCCGGCGGCATGTTGGCCGCGGCCGGGGTGGGCGCGATCCTCTCCCCGCCCACTCTTGGTGCGGCGGCGTTCATCATCGCCGAGTACCTGGGCGTGTCCTACCTTCAGGTGCTGGGCTGGGCGACGGTACCGACGGTGCTCTACTACCTGGGCATCCTGCTCGCCGTGGAGATCGACGCCCGCCGGTCGGGCGTACGCCCGGTCGTCCTCGACGTCGACTCGCCGTGGCGGCTGCTGGGCCGGTTCGGCTACCACTTCGCGTCGCTGATCGCGATCATCGTTCTCCTCGCGGTAGGTGTGTCCGCGACGAGGGCCGTCGTCTTCGCCATCGTCCTGGCCGCCGCGCTGTCGTACCTGGACCGCACGCACCGGCTCACCCCGACCCGGCTGGCGACCGCGCTCGTCACCGGCGTACGCGGGGTCCTGGCCGTCACGGCGGTCTGCGCGGCCGCCGGCATCATCACGGCGACCACCACGAAGACCGGTCTCGGGCCGCAGGCGGCGGCGCTGCTGATCGGCGGGGCGCAGGCGGCCACCTCGGACCCGACGCTGGTCCTGGTGCTCACGGCGCTGCTCGCCGCCGTCGCGCTCACTCTGTTGGGCCTGGCCGTGCCGGTTACCGCTTCGTTCGTGATCGGTTGGGTGATCGTCGGCCCGGCCCTGCTCGACCTGGGTGTGACAGCGCCCGCCGCGGCGATGTTCGTCTTCTACTTCGCCGTGCTGTCCGAGGTGTCTCCGCCGACCGCGCTCGCCGCGGTGGCCGCGGCCGCCGTCACCGGAGGCCGGCTGGTGCCGACCATGTGGCAGACCCTGCGGTACGCGCTGCCGGCATACCTGATCCCGATCGCGTTCGTCATCACCCCCGCCGGGCTGGGCCTGCTCGGCATCGGCGGTGTCCAGCGGATCGTCGTCGCCGTCCTGGTCACCGCGCTCGGCGTGGCGGTGCTTGCTGTCGCTGCCGGCGGTTGGCTGCCCGGCGTGGGTCGGGCCGGCGTCCCGGAGCGGGTGCTCGGCGCTCTCGGCGGCGTGACACTGCTCTGGCTCGAACCCGTGCCGGTCGCCCTGGGCACGACGCTGGCCGCCGTCGCGGCGACGGGTGTGTTCCTGCGAGGCCGATCCGCCAGTCGACAACCGACCAACCCTGTCAAGGAGAGACCGTGAGACGAATCGACGTACGGCTCGCAGCGGGCCTGAGCGTGCTCGCCCTCGTCACGACGGGCGTCACCGGCTGCGGAGGCCAGCAGGGCGGCGCGGCCAAGGACGACACGGCCAGCGAGGTCACCTGCGAGGTGACCCGGGAGACGCGCGTGGGCATCGCCACGGGCAACGCGACAGGTGTCTACTACGTGGTCGGCAACGCCCTGGCCGGGCAGTTGTCCGGGGCGACCGGCGGCAAGCTCACCGGCACCGCCGCCGAGACCGGCGCCTCGGTGCAGAACGTCGAGCAGTTGGTCAGTGGCAAGTACGACGTGGCGTTCTCGCTGTTCGACACGGCGGTCAACGCGGTCGAGGGCAAGGGCAGCTTCAGCGCGCCGCAGCCGGTGCAGGCGCTGGCCCGCATCTACGACAACTACACGCAGGTGGTGGTCCGTAAGGACTCCGGAATCACCTCGGTGGCCGGGATGCGCGGCAAGCGGATCTCCACGGGCTCCCCGAAGTCCGGCACCGAGGCGATCGCGAACCGGCTGCTGGAGGCTGCCGGCCTCGACCCGGCCAAGGACGTCCGGGCCCAGCGACTCGACCTCGCCAAGACCGTCGACGGAATGAAGGACGGCAGCATCGACGGGTTCTTCTGGTCCGGTGGCCTGCCCACCGGGGGCGTGACGGACCTGTTCACCACCGCCGGCGACACTGTGGCGTTCGTCGACATCTCGGCGCTGCTGCCGAAGCTGACCGCGCTGAGCCCCGGCTACCAGTCCGGCACGATCGGTCGGGACGTGTACCGGACGGCGACCGACACCCCGACCATCGTCGTACCCAACGTGCTGCTGGTCCGCGAGGACCTGGACGCCAACGTCGCCTGCGCGATCACCCGGACGGTGTTCGACAAGCGCGACGTCCTGGCCCAGGCCAACCCGGCGGCCAAGGGGATCTCGCTGGAGAAGGCCCGCAGGACCCTGCCGGTGCCGCTGCACCGCGGCGCCGAGAAGGCGCTGACGGACCTCGGCGCGAAGTGACGGCCGGTCAGCTGTCGGCCGGGGCGGTGGCGGCGCGGGCCGCGCCGACCAGGCGGTCGGTCTCGGCGAGCAGGGCCTCGTCGTCCGCCGGCGTGCCGGGATCGAGGCGGACCGTCCAGGTCAGACCGTCCACGCCGGCCACCCGCCGGGCCGCGACCCGGGCCGCGCCGCCGGGCACCGGGTGGTGTTCGGTGTACGCGACGGAACGCGTCACCCGGGCCCGCACCTGGTGCGGCAGCTCACCCGGGTCGAGCAGCAGGTACGTCTCGGCCGGCCCGTCGGCGACAACTGTGTAGCCGTCGCGCTCGACGACCGTCTCGGCGGGCGTGACGGTCAGCTCCCGACCGGACCAGACCGCCTTGAGGACGTCGTGCCAGCCGATGCGGTGCCCCCGACCGGGCAGCCACAGCCCGAGGTTGCTGGCCACGACGACCCCGTCGCCCTCGCCGTTGCCCGCCGCCGACCAGGCGAGCACCCGCTCGTCGGCGGCCAGCGGTGGCCGGTCGGCCGGAGGCAGCTTCGGCTTGCGGCTGAACAGTCCCATCTAGAGCCCTCCCGCGGCCTGCTCGCGCAACGCCCGGGCATGCTGCTCCAGCGACAGCAGTTCGCCGAAGGCCGCGAAGTACTCGTCCTTGTTGTTGACCGGGTTGATCCGCTGGATGCGCGACTTGAGGTCGCGGATGCGGGCCGTCACCGACCCGAACTGCACCCGGGCCATGGTGATCGACACGTAGCGCGGGTCCGGTTCACCGTCGATCCGCAGCGGCTCCACGGCCAGCTCGCCGACCAGCGCCGCAGAGGCCAGGTCGTCGCACGCGTCGCGGACCTTCTCGATCCAGACGGCGCCGCCGGTCGCCGACACGGCCCCACCGGCCTGCGCGACGGCAGTCCGCACGCCGACGTGCACCGGGTTGCGGTATTCGGTCGCCTCGACCGCGTCGAACATCGGCCCGGCCAGCACCGGCTGTTGCAGGGCGAGCTTCAACGCCTCGCGTTCGACCATCGACTGCGGGCTGTCCACTGCCGGTTCGGGACGGGCCGGAGCAGGTCGTGGGGCGGGTGCGGCGTCCCGTCCGCCGCCGGACGGCGGAGTGTTGGCGGCGGCGAGCACCGCCCGCTGCACCGGCTCGATCTCCATGCCGAGGTCCATGGCGAGCTTGCGGACGTACTCCGGGCGCTTCTCCCGGTCTTTCAACTGCGCGACAAGCGGCGCGGCCCGGCGCATCGCCTCGACCCGCCCGTCGACGGTGTCCAGGTCGAAGCGGCTGATCTCGTGGCGCAGCGCGAAGTCGACCAGGGGCTCGCGCCGGGCGACCAGGTCGCGGACCGCCAGGTCGCCCTTGGCCAACCGCAGGTCGCACGGGTCCATGTTGTCGGGGCTGACCGCGATGAACGTCCGACCCACGAAGCGCTGGTCGTCGGAGAAGGCACGCAGCGCCGCCTTCTGCCCGGCGGCGTCCCCGTCGAAGGTGAAGATGATCTCGCCGGCCACCGAGTCGGTGTCCAGCAGGAGCCGGCGCAGCACCCCGATGTGGTCCGCGCCGAACGCGGTGCCGCAGGTCGCCACCGCCGTCGTCACCCCGGCCAGGTGGCAGGCCATCACGTCGGTGTAACCCTCGACGATCACCGCCCGACCCTGCTTGGCGATCTCCCGCTTGGCCTGGTCGATGCCGTAGAGCACGTGCGACTTCTTGTAGATCGGCGTCTCGGGGGTGTTCAGGTACTTCGGGCCGTCGTCGTCGTCGAAGAGCTTGCGCGCGCCGAAGCCGATCACGTCGCCGGCGAGGTCCCGGATCGGCCACAGCAGCCGGCGCCGGAACCGGTCGATGAGCGTGCCCGAGCGGGCTTCCCGGGACAGCCCGGCGGTGACCAGCTCCTGATGGGTGAAGCCCTGCTGGCGCAGGTGCTTGGTGAGCAGGTCCCAGCCGTCCGGTGCGAACCCGCACCCGTAGCGCTCGGCGGCGGCCCGGTCGAAGCCCCGTTTCGCCAGGAACTCCCGGGCCGGCCGCGCCCCGGCGGTGCTGAGTTGCGCCCGGTAGAAATCGACAGCGGCGGCGTGCGCGGCGACGAGGCGCTGCCGTTGGCCCTGCTGCGGGCGGGGACGCGGGGTGCTCCGGTCGTCCTCGACGTAGCGCAGCTGGATGCCGGCACGCCCGGCCAGCCGCTCGACCGACTCGACGAAGCTGAGGTGCTCCGCGTCCATCAGGAACTTGATCGCGTCGCCGCCGGCCCCGCAGCCGAAGCAGTACCAGACGTTGCGGGCGGGCGAGACGTTGAACGACGGGCTCTTCTCGTCGTGGAACGGGCACAGGCCCTTGAGGTTGCCGCCGCCGGCGGACTTCAGGGTGACCGTCTCGGAGATCACATCCCCGATCGAGGTGCGTTCCCGGACCAGTGCGATGTCCTCGTCCCGGATCCGCCCAGCCATGCGCCACCCCCTCGGCGTACATCCTGCCCTGCCGGACCGATGACACGCCGGCCGGGGGACACCGGTGTGGCGGGGGCCGCCGTCGGGCTCGCCCGTTCCGGCCCGGCCGCCGGGCCCGCGCGGGGACCATGACCAGATGCGGAGGGTACGCGGTGACGGCGCCCGCCGGCCGCGCCGGATCCTCGGCCGGCTGGGGCTGCCTGGCGTGGCGCCCGCCCAGGACGAGGCCGGCCACCGGCACGCCACCTGGCTCGAACTCTTCCTCGACCTCATCTTCGTGTACGCGCTGGCGGCCGTCGTACGTCGGCTCGGCGACGACCCGACCCCGGCGCCGACGGCCGTGCTGGCCGTGATCGGGCTGTTCCTGGTGATCCAGTGGTGCTGGCTGGGGCAGGTCTTCTACGACAACCGGTTCGACCCGGACGACGCGCTGCACCGGCTGCTGGTGCTGGTCGCCCTGGTCGGCGCCGGCGCGATGACGCTCGGCGTCGACGAGGTGCCCGAGAGCGTGCTGCTTCCGGTGGGATACCTGATCGTGCGGGGTGTGCTGCTCCTGCTGTATCTGCGGGCCCGGCCGACCAGCCCGATGGCCCGGACGGTGACCACGATCTACCTGCTCGGGTTCGGGTCGGGCTGGCTCATCTGGCTGGCCTCGCTCGTCGCACCCACCGGGTCGCGCACGACGCTGTGGATCATCGCGATGGTCATCGAGCTGGCCACCCCCTGGGTCGGCCGGCGCTGGCTCAACGATTGGCCAGTGGACAACCGGCACCTGCCCGAGCGCATCGGCCAGTTCACGATCATCGTGTTGGGCAGCGCGATGGCCAACCTGCTCTTCGCGGTGCCGGATCACCCCCCGCCGCACATGATCCTGACGGCCGGGCTGGCCTTCCTCATCCCGGCCGCCGTCTGGTGGGCCTACACCGCCTTCGTCACCACCCGCGTGCTGCAGAGCCGACTGCGCGGCGGGCAGGCGTACGGCTATCTGCACTTCCCGCTCGGCGGTGCCCTGTTGCTGCTGGGCTGGGCCCTCGGTCAGGTGGTCCGACTGGTCGACGACAGCGTGGCCCGCATGCCGCTCGAACTGCGACTGGCGCTGGCCGCCTCAGTGATCGTCTGGACGTTGTGCGGGCTGGCCCTGTCCTGGCTGTGGGCCCGGCCGAGCGCGAGCCGGCTGGCGATCACCGGCTACGGGATCGTCTCGGTCGGCGTGGTCACCACCTGGGTGCGTGAACCGCGGCCGATGCTGCTGCTGCTCGCGGTGGCGATCGTCGGGTACGCCGTGCTGCTCAGCCGGGCCCTCGGCAAACTCGACGAGGACCCGGCAGCCGGCGCCTGACGGTCAGGCCGCGGCCGGCTCCTCGGCGGCGACCTGCCGGTTCCAGTCCGCCTTGCTCGAGCGCCAGCCCTCGTCGTCCATGCCGCGCCGCCAGTAGCCGGAGATGGAGAGCCGGTCGGCCGGCACGCCGCGCTCGCCGCGCAGCAGTCGGCGCAGCTCCCGGACGAACGTCGCCTCGCCGTGCACGAAGGCGTGCACCGAACCGGGCGGGAACTCCAGCTCGCGCACCGCCGCCACCAGGGCGTCGCCCACCGGTCGGTCACCCCGGTGCAGCCAGGTCAGCTCCACGGCGCCGGGGCTGAGCAGCTGCTGCTCCTCCGCCGGGTCGGCGATCTCGACGAGGACCCGGGCCGCAGCGCCCAACGGCAGCCGTTCCAGGGCGGCGGCGATCGCTGGCAGGGCGCTCTCGTCGCCCACCAGGAGGTGCCAGTCGGCGTCCGGGTCCGGCGCGTACGCCCCACCCGGGCCGACGAAGTGCACCGGGTCGCCCGGGCGCAGCGCCGCGGCCCACGGGCCGGCCAGCCCCTCGTCGCCGTGGTGCACCACGTCCACGGTCAACTCCCCGGCGAGGGGGTCCCACCGCCGCACGGTGTACGCGCGCAGCCGGGGCCACTGCTCCCGGGGCAGGTCACGGCGGATCGCGGCGAGGTCCAGCGGCTGCGGGTACGCGACGCCGGGCACCGGAAAGACCAGCTTGATGTAGTGGTCGGTGAACTCGCCCACCGGCAGCCCGGTCAGCTCTTCCCCACCGAGGACGAGCCGGATCAGGTGCGGGGTGGGTCGCTCGGTGCGCAGCACCTGGACCGAGGTGACGTTCCTTGGGCGTTCCGTCATGCAGTTAGGTTAGCCTAAGTTGCCGCATCCGCCTCGGGCGGTGCGCCGCCGCCGACCAGACGGGCGTGCCAACTCATCGCCCCCGGGTCGGTGAGCGAGGCGATCTGGTCGATCACCACGCGCAGCCGGGCCGCGTCGTCGGGCGCGGCCCGCCACAGCGGGGCGAACACCGGGTCGAGCCCGTCCGGGGCCCGTCCGACGAGCGCCGCCGCCAACTCGGCAAGCATCGTCCGCTGCCGCTCGTAGCGACCCCGAAAGCCGGTGCGTCGCATCACGTAGCGCAGGGCGATGCCCTTGAGCAGCGCGCACTGCGCCCGGACCGGTCTCGGCACCACCAGATCGGCGGCGTAGCGGCGGTGCGGCCCGGGGCCGTACCGCTCCTCGGTGGCCGTCACCGCCGCGGACACGAACCGACCGGTCAGGCCGCTCGTGGTGGCCTTCAGCGCGACCTGGGCACGGTGGCTGCCGTCGTACCCGGCGAGCGGGGCGAGCAGCGGGTCAGCCAGCAGCTCGATCAGCACCTCGGCCAGGTCGGCCGGCGACTCCCCGGAGTAGGCGGCGGCCACGTCGGCACAGAGCGCCGCCCGCTCGTCGGCGTCCACGAGCAGCGGGCGCAGCCCGACGTACCCGCCGTGGATGCCGTCCTCCACGTCGTGCACCGAGTACGCGACGTCGTCGGCCCAGTCCATCACCTGCGCCTCCAGGCAGCGCCGGTCGCCGGGCGCACCGGCCCGGATCCAGCCGAAGACCGCCGCGTCGTCGGCGTACACCCCGAACTTGCGCTGCCCGTCGCGGCGCGGCCAGGGATACTTGCCGATTGCGTCGAGCGACGCCCGGGTGAGGTTCAGCCCGGCCGACGAACCGTCCGGGGCGAGCACCTTCGCCTCCAGGCGGGTCAGCACCCGCAGCGTCTGCGCGTTGCCCTCGAAGCCGCCGCAGGGCGCGGCGAGCAGGTCCAGAGCTGCCTCGCCGTTGTGCCCGAACGGCGGGTGCCCGAGGTCGTGGGCGAGCCCGGCGACGTCCACCACGTCCGGGTCGCACCCCAGCCGGGCGCCCATCTCCCGGGCGATCTGGGCCACCTCTAGCGAGTGGGTGAGCCGGGTCCGCAGGAAGTCGTCGGTGCCGGCGGTGTGCACCTGGGTCTTGGTGGCCAGCCGGCGGAACGCCGCGGAGTGCAGCACCCGGGCACGGTCACGCTCGTACGGTGAACGGCGGTGCCCGGTGTCCTTGGGCGGCTCCTCGACCAACCTGGCGTCGGCGCGGTTCACTTCTGACGCAGGACGCAGAACTCGTTGCCCTCCGGATCGGCCAGGACCGTCCACTCGACGTCACCCTGCCCGATGTCGACGTGCCGGGCGCCCATGTCGACAAGACGCTCGACCTCGGCCTCCTGGTCGACCGGGCGGAGGTCGAGATGCAACCGGTTCTTGCGCTCCTTGGCGTCGGTCACCGGAACGAAGACCAACCCGGGAAGGCGGTCGGCGGACTGGCGGATCTCCACCTCGTCCGGTCGCTCGGTGACCACCTGGTATCCGAGCGCCTCGGCCCACCAGCGGGCCAGTCGGGCCGGATCGCGGGCGTCGATGGTCAGGTTCTCCCAGACGCTGGTCATACAGCCACCTCTCCCGTCGACGGCGGACACAGCCGGCCGTGTGTGAGCGAGCCAAGGTTACGCCCGCCGATGCCGCTCGACCTGCCCGCGACGCAGCACCGGCGCGCGCGCAACCGCCGATCGGCCCCCAGTTGCCGACCGATCGCCGTGGGTTACGGGCTCGCGGGTACACGTGGCCACCGGTAGCGTTCCCAGCGCGGAACGTGACCAACCGATCGAGGCGCGGAGCCGACCGGCAGGGAGACGCTCGTGGATGCAGGCATGGTGGTGGGCAACGAACTGCTCGGGCTGCGGCGACGCCGACCCGAGGTCGCCGGCGCCGTACTGGCCGGCACCGACGGGCTGCTCATCTCCAGCGACCTGCCGAGCACCGACGCCACCCACCTCGCCGCGCTCGCTGCGGCCAGCTACGGGCTCGGTCACCGGGTCGCCGACACGGTCCGGCGGGGTGAGTTCCGCGAGTCGGTGGTGTGCACCACCGACGGCTGCGTGGTCACCTACCCGGCCGGGCGCAGCGCCCTGCTGACACTGGTCACCGGGTCGGCGGCGAACGATCTGGACGGGCTGCACGAGGAGGCCCGGGCGGTGGCGCACCGGGCCGGCCGTGTGCTGGACACCCGTGGCGGCGGGATCGGCGCCACTGCGGTGCCCGACGCGCACGCGCCGCTGGCCGTGCGTACCCCGATGGCGACCCTGCCGACGCAGCTGCGCCGCTCGGCCCGACCCACCTGGCGTCGCCCACCGATCTGAGCGCCGACGCCGGCGACGGCCGCCGGTTGGTCTGAGCGCGCGGGGACGGCCCGGCCCGCAGCCTGGTCTGAGCGCACTGGTGCCGGTCCGGCCGGCAGCATGGGCGCGCTGGCGGCGGCCCGGTCGTTCGGGCCGCCGCCGGCGCCCGCGTCAGCGGCTGTCCGACCCGTCGGTCTCAACTGCCGCCCGGCCGGCCTCCAGGCGGGCCACCGGCACCCGGAACGGCGAGCAGGACACGTAGTCCAGGCCGACCTCGTGGAAGAAGTGCACCGAGTCCGGGTCACCGCCGTGCTCGCCGCAGACACCGAGCTTCAGCCCGGGCCGGGCCGCCCGGCCCTCCTCGGCGGCGATCCGCACCAGCCGGCCCACGCCGTCACGGTCGATCGACTCGAACGGCGAGATGCCGAAGATGCCCAGCTCCAGGTAGCGCCAGAAGAACGCGCCCTCGACGTCGTCGCGGGAGAAGCCCCAGCCCATCTGGGTCAGGTCGTTGGTGCCGAAGGAGAAGAACTCGGCCGCCTCGGCGATCTGCCCGGCGGTCAGCGCCGCCCGGGGCACCTCGATCATGGTGCCGATCAGCACCTCGACGCCGCTGTCCCGGACCACCTCAGCGATGATCTTCTCGGCCTCGGCGCGGACCGTCTCCAGCTCCTGCACGGCTCCGACCAGCGGCACCATGATCTCCGGCTTGGCCACCCGCCCCTCCCGGGCGCAGGCCACCGCCGCCTCCGCGATGGCCCGGACCTGCATCGCGAACAGGCCGGGGATGACCAGTCCGAGACGGACGCCGCGCAGCCCGAGCATCGGGTTCTCCTCGTGCATCCGCCGGACGGCGGCGAGCAACGCCTCCTCCTTGGCCACGTCCTCGCCACGTTCCTGGGCGACAGCGACGTTGACGGCGAGCTGCTCCAGCGGCGGCAGGAACTCGTGCAGCGGCGGGTCGATCAGCCGGACGGTGACCGGCAGCCCGTCCATCTCCCGGAAGATCTCCTCGAAGTCGGCCCGCTGCAACGGCAGAAGGGCCTCCAGCGCCGCCTCCCGCTCGTCCGCGGCGCGGGCCAGGATCAGCCGCTCGACCAGCTCGCGCCGGTCACCGAGGAACATGTGCTCGGTGCGGCACAGCCCGATGCCCTCGGCGCCGAAGCGCCGGGCCCGGGCGGCGTCCGCGCCGGTGTCGGCGTTCGTGCGGACCGCCAGCCGCCGCTTGCCGTCGGCGCGCGTCATGATCCGGTGTACGGCCCGGACGAGCGCGTTGTCGACGTGCTCGGGGTCGAGGCTGCCCTCGAAGTACTGCACGACCTCCGACGGCATGACCGGCACCTCACCGAGGTACACCTTGCCGGTGGTGCCGTCGATGGACACGACGTCGCCCTCGTTGACGGTCTGCCCGGCCACGGTGAACCGCTTCGCCGGCACGTTCACGTCGATCGCGTCGGCGCCGGAGACGCAGGTCTTGCCCATGCCACGGGCCACCACTGCGGCGTGGCTGGTCTTGCCGCCGCGCGAGGTGAGAATGCCCTGGGCGGCGATCATGCCGTTCAGGTCGTCCGGGTTGGTCTCCCGGCGGACCAGGATCACCGACTTGCCCTCGGCGGCCAGCTCGACGGCCCGCGCGGAGGTGAAGACCACAGTGCCGGACGCCGCGCCCGGTGAGGCGCCGATGCCCGTGGCGACCGGCTCGAACTCGTGGTCGAGCTGGAAGCGGGGAAACATGAGCTGGGCGAGCTGCGCGCCGTTGACCCTGTGCAGCGCCTCGTCCTCATCGATCAGGCCCTCGTCGACGAGCTGCCCGGCGATCACGAACGCTGCGGCGGCCGTCCGCTTGCCGACGCGGGTCTGCAACATCCACAGCTTGCCGCGCTCGATGGTGAACTCGATGTCGCACAGATCCCGGTAGTGCTCCTCCAACCGGGCCATGATGCCGAGCAGCTCGTCGTAGGACGACTTGTCGAGCTGCTCCAACTCCTGCAACGGCACCGTGTTGCGGATGCCGGCGACCACGTCCTCGCCCTGGGCGTTGGCCAGGTAGTCGCCGTAGATGCCCTGCGCGCCGCTGCCCGGGTCGCGGGTGAACGCGACCCCGGTGCCGGAGTCGGGGCCGAGGTTGCCGAAGACCATGGTCACCACGTTGACCGCGGTGCCGAGGTCGGCCGGGATGCGCTCCTGGCGGCGGTAGAGCACCGCGCGCTCGGCGTTCCACGACTCGAACACCGCCCGGATGGCCAGGTCGAGCTGCTCACGCGGCTGCTGCGGGAACTCCCGACCGGTGTGCTTGGCGAAGATCTTCTTGTACGCGTCGACCAGCCCGCGCAGGTCGTCCGCGTCCAGGTCGAGGTCGTTGTGCGTGCCCTTGGCGCTCTTGGCCTCGTCGAGGGCGTGCTCGAACTCCTCGCCCGGCACCTCGCAGACGGTCTTGCCGAACATCTGGATCAGCCGGCGGTAGGAGTCCCAGGCGAACCTGTCGTTCCCGCCGGCCTGGGCGGAGAGCCCCACCACGCTCTGGTCGTTGAGGCCGACGTTGAGGACGGTCTCCATCATGCCGGGCATGGAGAACTTGGCCCCGGAGCGGACGGACACCAGCAGCGGGTCCTGCGGGTCGCCGAGGCGCTTGCCCATCGCCCGTTCCAGCGCCTCCAGGTGCGCCTCGATCTGACCGGCGAGGCCGTCCGGCTCCCGCCCGGTCGTGAGGTACGCCTGGCACGCCTCGGTCGTGATGGTGAAGCCGGGCGGGACGGGCAGGCCGAGGTTGGTCATCTCGGCGAGGTTCGCGCCCTTGCCGCCGAGCAGGTCCTTGAGATCCTTGTTGCCCTCGGAGAAGTCGTAGACGTACTTGTGTTCGTCGGTCTCTTGCGCTGCCACCAGAGCCTCCCACGCGCGCCGGATTGACACTTAACGAAGGTTCAGGGCGAAGGTTAAGCGAAGATCGGGTGGCCTGGGACCGTTCGGTGACAATAGGCACAGCCATCACGACTATCCGCGTTCGTACCGGTTTTTGGGAACGCTTCCACGCGCACGATCACGCAATATCCCCGGTCCTCGTATTGTTGACGCCACTGGTTCTGCCGAAGCTCGCTTTTGCCATATCCGACGCGAAATAACCCCTTCCGGAGCCGTCGTCGTGTCCTCCCTCCCGATCTCCTCCCCCACCCCCGAGCCGTCCACCGCCGCCGACCCGGTCGCGCTGCCCGCGCACCAGCCGGAGGCCGCGGACCTGGCCGCGCTCGCCGCGCGCACGGCCGGCGACGACCTGCTCGCCCCCGCGGTACGCCTCGACGACGTCGTACCGGCACCGGAACGGGTCGAAGCGGATCCCACCGCGTCCTTCGTGCTCACCGCGGACACGGCCATCCGGGTCACCGCCGACCCGGGCGCCCGCACGGTGGCCGACCACCTCGCCGAGCTGCTCCGACCGGCAACCGGGTTCCTCCTGCCGGTAGCCGACGACACCCGTGCGGACGGGCCGACCGGCACGCTGACGCTCACCCTGGCCGCCACGCCCACCAGCCCGACCCCCGCCACCGAGCGACCGACCACCGACCTCGGGGCCCAGGGCTACCGCCTCGACGTGACCGCCGCCGAGGTACGCCTCGTCGCCGACACCCCGACCGGCCTCTTCCACGGCGTCCAGACGATCCGGCAACTGCTCCCCGCCGCCGTGGAGAGCCCGACCCCGGTGACCACGCGCTGGGCGCTGCCCGGCGGCACGATCCTGGACCGCCCCCGCTTCCCCTACCGGGGCGCGATGCTCGACGTCGCGCGACACTTCTTCACCGTCGAGGACGTCCTGCGGGCGATCGACCACCTCGCCCGCTACAAGCTCAACCACCTGCACCTGCACCTCACCGACGACCAGGGGTGGCGCATCGCCGTCGACTCCTGGCCGAAGCTGGCCACCGTCGGCGGGGCGAGCGAGGTCGGCGGCGGCCCCGGCGGGCACTACACCAAGGCGGACTACCGGCGGATCGTCTCCCACGCGGCCGCCCGCCACGTCACCGTCGTCCCCGAGATCGACCTGCCCGGCCACACCAACGCGGCACTCGTCGCGTACCCCCAGCTCGCACCGGACAAGCTCGCGCCGCCGCCGTACACCGGCACCGAGGTCGGCTTCAGCTACGTCGACCCGGCCGACGAGCAGACGTACGACTTCATCGCCGACGTACTCGGCGAGGTCGCCGCCCTCACCCCCGGTCCGTGGCTGCACATCGGCGGCGACGAGGCGTTCAAGGTCAAGGGTGCCGTCTACACCGATTTCGTGGAGAGGGCGCAACGGATCGTCGCCGACACCGGCAAGGCCGTCGTGGGCTGGCACCAGCTCGCCCCGGCGGCGCACCTCGACGGGCGGGTCCTGCAATGGTGGGGCACCGACGCCGACGATCCCACCACTGCCGACGCGGTCCGGCGGGGCGCCCGGCTGATCCTCTCCCCCGGCAACCACGCGTACCTGGACATGAAGTACGCCGAGGACACCCCGATCGGGCACGACTGGGCCGGCCTCATCGACGTACGTCGGGCGTACGACTGGGATCCGGGCACGCACGTCGCCGACGTGCCCAGCACTGCCGTGCTCGGCGTGGAGGCCCCGCTGTGGACCGAGTCGGTCACCTCGCTCACCGACATCGAGTTCATGCTGTTTCCCCGGCTGCCCGCCATCGCCGAGCTGGGCTGGTCACCCCGCGCCACGCACGACTGGGCCGGGTTCCGCGAGCGCCTGGCCGGGCACGGCCCGCGCTGGTCCACCGCCGGGATCACCTTCCACCGCTCCCCCGAGATCCCCTGGCCGGCGACCCCCACGGTCCCCCGACAGAACCGCGCACCCCGGAACGACACGACAACCCACTGAAGGCGCGACCAACCGCGAGGTCACGCCTTCAGTGGCATGCCGCCCCACCCGGGCGGACACCGCGCACGCACGTGCCGGCGGGTCATGATCGTGCTCGATCCTTGACGTAGTGCCCTCGCCCGCTCGTCGAGGGGCCTCTTTCCAGGATCGAGCACGATCATGGGCCGGTCGTGGACCGCGTGGGGATGATCGACTCGGGTTCGCCGATTTTGGGGTGTCCCGCGTGACCGGATACCCCGACATCGGCGATGTCGAGTCGATCAACCGCCGGCGGTGTGGGCGGTCCCGGTTCCGGGTGGGCGGCATGCCTGGTGCGGCGGTGGCGCGAGCCTGACATCGCCGAAGTCGCGTTGATCAACCGCCCGACTGGCGTCAGATGTCCGTTTCGCTCTTCTCGGGCCGGTGCGGTGGTCACCGCAGGGGTGGTTTGTCCGGTGTCGGCGGTGCGGTGAGCCTGAGGTCGCCGTGCAGTGGTGTGCCGCCCACCCCAGGCGGACACCGCGCATGAGATGTGCCGGCGGGCATGATCGTGCTCGATCCTTGATGTAGTGGCCTCGCCCGCTCGTCGAGGGGCCTCTTTCCAGGATCGAGCATGATCGTGGGGCCGGCCGTCGGCCCGCGCGGACATGATCGACTCGGGTTCGCCGATGTCGGGGTGTCCCGGGCGTCCGGATACCCCGATATCGCCGATGTCGAGTCGATCAACCACCGGCGGTCGCAGGTGCCCGATCTGGCCGAGAGTTTTGGGTGGTTTGAGCGTCGCCGTCCCGTGACCGGTGGCACCCTGGCGGCGGAATCGGGGACCCGGCCGGGTCGTTATACCTGGCATGGCGCCGCGACCTACGGGCTAGCGGCGCACCGCAGCCGCCGGGAACACCCACCCGGCCGCCCACGGTTACACCCCCGCACCGCCAAGCACCACCGGCCAGCCCGCGGGGACAGCCGCCGGGAACACCCACCCGGCCGCCACGGTTACACCCCCCGCACGGCCGAGCACCGCCGGCCGTCCCCGGTCCGGGAAGTACGCCGGCGGAATGATGCGCCACCCCGGGCTGTTGCACCACCCTCCGGGACACCCCCGCGCAGGCCCCTGTCGGGCCGCCGGACCTGGTCCCCGTGAACTTCCCGCCCGGCACACGCACCCCCGTTTGTGTGTCGGCGCGTATCCCCCCGATGCAGAGGAGCACGCCATCATGCGTACCGATCTGATCCGTAAGACCGCCCTGA
>NZ_MUZA01000068.1 GCF_021442385.1 Micromonospora sp. MH99 | reverse complement strand
GGTCGAGCCGGGCCCGGTAGGCGCGGGCGAGTGCGCCGTCGGCCGGCGGCGCGGCCGGCAGGGGCTCCTCCCCGCGCCACTGCCCCGGACTCAGCGCCTCGGTGAGGTCCACGAGAGCCTGCGGGTTGCCACCGCCGACCGCGGCGAGCGTGGCCGCGACCGGCGCGGCGGGTCGCTCGGGTAGCCGGTCGGCCAGGACGGCGATGCTGTCCCGCTCGCCAAGCGGCGGCAGCCGGTGCGCCGCGATGCCGTCGACGGTGGCGGTGACGTCCGCGGTGAGCAGGACGGCCGCCGGCAGGTGCCGGAGCCGGCGGGCGACGAACGCCAGCACCTGCGCGGTCTGCGGGTCACCCCGGTCGACGTCGTCCATTGTGGCGAGCAGCGGGCGCTCCCGGGCGGCCGCGGCGAGCAGACCGAGGACGGCCACCGACAGGGCCAGCCGGCGCTCGGGCGGGCAGCCCTCGCCGTCCAACGCCCGGCGCAGCAGGTGCCGGCGCGGCTCGGGCAGGGCGGCGGCCCGGTCGAGCACCGGATCGAGCAGGCGTTGCAGGCCGGCGTACGGCAGCGTGGCCTCCTCGGGCAGCCCGGCCCCGGCGAGAACTGTGCAGTCCTTCGCGTACCGGTGGGCGTAGGAGAGCAGCGCCGTCCGGCCCGAGCCCGGCTCGCCGTGCAGCAGCAGAGCCCCGCCGCCGCCGGGCACGCCGTCGAGCAGAGCCCGGATGGCCCGGCACTGGTCGTCCCGGCCGCGCAACACGGTTATTTGCACTGAGTATGCAGTAACCATGCGTCCCAGTGTTACCCATCGGTCACCGGATGGAAAGAGGGGACGAGCCGGGATCAGTCGGTCGTGACCTCGGCCAGCAGCGCGCCCACCGTCCGGGACATCACCGCGCGGGCCTGGTCCACGCCGAGCCCGAGGCCGTAGCGCAGCATCGACCAGGCCGGCCACATGCTCGCCGCCACCAACGCGTTGAGCAGCTGCTCGCGCCCTCGCCCGGCCTGCGCCAGCTCGGCGGCGAAGAGGTGCTCGACCTCGTCGCGTACCCGGTCGATGTGCTTGAGGCGGTTGCGGTGCAGCTGGTCGGAGACCGGCTCGCGCATCTGCGCGGCCCGCGCCGACGGCGCGATGAGCTGGAGCAGCCGTGCCCGCTGCCGGCAGTACGCGTCGACCCGCTTGGCCAGCGGCAACGCGGGCGAGATCGGCCGGTAGGCGGCATCCTGCTGGCGCAGCACCTCGGCGCCGCTCGCCTCGAAGAGCGTCTCCATGTCCTTGAAGTTGGTCCAGAGTGTGCGCAGCGAGATGCCGGCCCGTTCGGCGATGCGCTCCCCGGTGGGCCGCAGGTCGCCCTCGGCGATGAGCGCCAGGTGCGCCTCGACGATGGCTGCCCGGGTGCGCTCGGCCCGGGCCGTCCGCCCGTCCACCCGCCCCGGGGCCTCGACCCTGTTCATCCGCCCCCGCCCCTTCACCGCCACGACGTCGCCCGGCTCTCCGCCGAGTCTAGACAGGCGATGATCAGGCACCGGCGAGCGTGCACGGACGGTGTCATCCGGCCCGGCCGGCCAGCGTGACGCCACCGTCGCAGACGATTGTCTGCCCGGTGATCCAGGCGGCGTCGGGGCCGGCCAGGAAGGCGACCGCGCCCGCCACGTCCGGGGCGACGCCGAGCCGGCCGAGGGGGTACCGCGCGGCGACCTCGTCCTCACGACCCTCGTAGAGCGCCGCGGCGAAGCGGGTCTTGACCACGCCCGGGGCGACGGCGTTGACCCGGATCGTCGGCCCCAGCTCGACGGCGAGACCTGCGGTGAGGTGGATGAGCGCCGCCTTGCTCACGCCGTAGAAGGCGATGCCCGGCGACGGCGCGAGGCCGGCGATCGAGGAGACGTTGACCACGCAGCCGCCCCGCTCGGTCATGCCTGCGGCGCAGACCTCCTGCACCCAGCCCAGCGCGGCGACGAGGTTGACGTCGAGGATCTTGCGGGCGGCGGCCAGGTCCAGCTCGACCAGCGGGCCGTGCACGGGGTTGATGCCGGTGTTGTTGACCAGCAGGTCCACCGGCCCGAAGGCCGCGCCGACCTGCCGCACCGCCTCGGCCCGGTGCTCGGGGTCGTCGGCCCGGCCGGGCACGGCCACGGCGTACGCGGGGCCGCCGAGGGCGACGACCGCGTCGGCGAGCGCCTCGGGGCGGCGGGCGGTCAGACCCACCCGGGCGCCCTCGGCGACGAGGCGTCGGGCGATGGCCAGGCCGATCCCGCGACTGGCGCCGGTGACGATGGCGACCCGACCGGCGAGTCGACCTGAAGTTGCATCCACAGTGCAGATAGTAGGAGGACTGATCGGTGTCGGTCAACGGCCGGCATCCGGCACGGCGCACCGGGTCCGGGCACGCTCGTACGACCCGGAGGCGGTGACCCCCGGGTCGTACGACAGCGATGGCGGGCCCGTCAGGAGACGGTGGGCACCCCGTTCGCGGGCGGCGCGACCGGCGCGGCGGTGTACTCGGTGACCGGACCGTCCCCCTCGTCGGTCTCGTACGTCGGCCCGAAGTAGCTCTGCACTCCCCCGCTCACCTTGCTCAACCGCTGTCCGCCGTAGCCGGAGTGGTCGTCGGCGGAGAAGCGCAGCGGCGCGAGCCCGGGGCCCGTGAAGCCGCCCTTCTGGACCGCGTCGAGCACCTTCTCGCGGGTGAGGTCCTTGCCGGCGGCGAGCAGCACCTGCACGAAGAGGTAGCCGACCGACATGCCGTAGACGGTGTTGCCGTCGAAGGGCGCGTCACCGTTGTGCTCCTTGTTGATCTTCGTGAAGAGCTGGATCCACGGGTTCGCGGTGTCGTTCTGCATCGGCAGGTAGTTGGTGCCGACCATGCCCTCCAGCAGCGGGGCGGCGGCGCCGAGCTGCTTGGCCAGGGTCGGGTGGTCAGCGCCGACGTTGGAGACCAGCCACTGCGGCTTGAAGCCCAGCCGTGCGGCGGTGCCGATGGACAGCGCGGTGAAGCCGGGCACGGTCGCCAGCATGACGACCTGACAGCCGGCCGCCTTGAACGCGCCGATCTGCGGTGCGACGTTGGTGTTGCTGGTGACGTACGTCTGCTTGACGGCCACCGCCCCCGCGCCGAGCACCTTCTCCACGCCGGCCAGGCTGTCGCGCCCGAAGTCGTCGTCCTGCCCGAGGAAGCAGACCTTGCGGCCGGCCAGGTTCGTCTTCGCGTAGTTGGCCAGAATCTTGCCCTCGATCGTGTAGTCCGGGTTGAAGCCGAACGTGCCGGGATACTTGTCGGGCTGGTCCCAGCTGCGGCTGCCGGAGGCGACGAAGAGATCGGGCACCCGGTTGCTCTTGAGGAAGTCGAGCACACCGGTGTGCGTCGGCGTGCCCAGGCCGTTGAGGACGGCGAAGACCTTGTCCTGCAAGACGAGCTGGCGTACCACCTGCTGGGTGTTCGCCGGGTTGTAGCCGTCGTCCATGATCTTGTAGGTGATCTTGCGGCCGTGCACGCCGCCGTTGGCGTTGACGTAGTCGAAGTACGCCTTCGTCGCCGGGGCGATCTTGGAGTAGCCGGCCGAGGCCGGCCCGGTGAGCGGCATGTGGGTGCCGACGACGATCTCGGTGTCGGTGACCCCCGGCACCGACCCCCCGCCGGAGGTGGGGCCGTCGTCGCCGCTACAGCCCGCGGCGGTGACGAGCAGGGCGATGGTGCTGGCGATCGCGAGACCGCGTCGCGCCGTACGGTGCATGGGAAACACCGACCTTTCTCGGTCCGGTTCGGTGGGAACGGTGTGGTGGTGAGGCGCCCGGCCGAGGCCGGGCCGGGGACAGCTCAGGAACGCCGCGCCGGCCAGCGGGCCAGCAGCCCTCGGCCGAGACGGGACAGCAGACCCTGCACACCGCCGGGCGCGGCGATCATCACGACGATCAGCGTGACGCCGAAGATCGCCAACGGGAGGTTGCCCTCCAGCCGCTGCGCCACCGCCGGCGAGAGGGTGAGCAGCTCGGTCACGGAATGGGTGAGATCGGGCAGGGCGACCAGCAGCACCGCCCCCCACAGCGCGCCGGCGAGGCGACCGAGGCCACCGATCACCACCGCCATCAGCAGGAAGAGCGACAGGGTCAGCGAGAACGCCCCGGGCGAGACGCTCTGCGCGAGCATCGCGAGCAGACCGCCGCCGAGCCCGGCGGTGGCGGCACTGACCACGAAGGCGAGAACCTGCGTGCGGGCCACGTGGATGCCCGCGAGCCGGGCCGCCACCTCGTCGTCGCGGACCGCCCGGAAGGTCCGCCCGTACCGGCTGCGGACCAGGTTCGCCACCAGCAGCAGGGCCAGCAGGGTGGCAGCGCCCGAGAGCCAGAGCTGCCACCGCTCATAGGGGAAGTACGCGCCGAGCGCCAGCGGCGGCGGCTCCACCGGCACCGACAGCCCCTGCTCGCCGTTGAAGACGCCGTCGAAGGTGACGGCCAACGCCGGCACCACGACGGCGACGGCGAGCGTCACCCCGGCGAGGTAGGGCCCCCGCAGCCGGGCTGCCGCCACACCGACCACCGCGCCTACCGCGACAGTGCCCAGCACGGCCGCGAGCAACGACAGCGCCAGCAGCCAGCCGCCGGTCAACCCCCGGTCGGCGAACGCGTTCTGGCACAGGGCCACCGTGTACGCGCCGGTCGCCATCAACGCCCCGTGCCCCAGCGACAGCTGACCGTTGAGCCCGGTGAGGACTGTCAACCCGGCGGTGGCGCAGAGATACGCCGCCACGGTGGCGAGCTGGAAGTTGCGGAACGGCTCGACGGCGTAGCTGACCGCCACCAGCACCAGCCCCACGACGAGCAGCACGGCGAGGTGCCGCAGCAGGGTGGAACCGCGACGCCCGCGGTCGAGGGGACGATCGCCGGTCTCGGCGGCCCGCTGCCTCGGCGGCAGGGCCGCCCGCGTGGCGCTCACACCCGCCTCGCCGCGACCGGGGCGAACAACCCGCCGGGCCGGACCAGCAGCACCGCCAGCAGCAGGACGAGCACGGCGAGGGGGGTGAGGTCGCTGCCGGCGTACCCGCTGACGTAGGAGAGCAGCAGACCCACCACCAGGCCACCGACCACCGCCCCCAGTGGACTGTCCAGCCCGCCGACCACCGCCGCGGTGAACGCCGAGACGAACACCAGGTCCATGGCGTGCGGGTGCAGGCCCAACTCGGTCGGGATGACAAGCATCGCGGCAAGCGCGCCCACCCCGGAGGCGAGCGCCCAGCCGAGCGTCAACATCCCGCCGACGTTGACCCCGAGCAGACGGGAGACCTCCGGCGCGAAGGCCGCCGCGCGCATCCGCAACCCGACAGCGGTACGCGCGAACATCCAGGCCAACGCGCAGACCACCACCCCGATCGTGGCGAAGACGAACAGGTCGTACGGCGACAGCACGGCGACCCCGCCGACGGTGAGGGCGGACCGGCTGAACGGGACGTCGGCGGGGCGGAACTCGTTGCCGTACACCATGCCCAGCACGGCCTGGAGCACCAGCACCAGCCCGAGCGCGACGATCACCGGGTTGAGCGGTGACGCGTGATCGACGTGCCGCATCACGACCCGGTCCACCAGCGCGCCGAGCAGCAGGCCCGCGACGATCGCGACCAGGAAGCCGAGCCAGTAGGAGCCGGTCGCGGCGGACACCGAGTACGCGACGTACGCGGCGGCGACGGCCATCGCCCCCTGGGCGAAGTTGACGACCCGCGCCGCCCGCCAGATGAGCACCAGCGCCAGCGCGAACGCGGCGTACACCGCGCCCCGCGACAGACCGTCGACGGTGAGGAAGACGAAGCGGTCCAACAGTCCTCCCTCCAGGGGACGAGGTGGGTCAGAAACCGAGGTACGCGTGGCGCAGGTCGTCGTCGTCCCGCAGCGTCGCCGCCGGGGCGGCGATCACCACCTGGCCCAGTGACATCACGACGCCCTGGTCGGCCACGGCCAACGCGCTGCGCACGTTCTGCTCGACGAGCAGCACGGTCAGGCCCGTGCGGTCGCGCAGGTGGCGCAGCAGCGCCATGGTCCGGGCGACCACCCGGGGCGCCAGGCCGAGCGACGGCTCGTCGAGCAGCAGCAGGCGCGGCCGGCCGACCAGCGCCCGGCCCAGCGCGAGCATCTGCCGCTCACCACCGGAGAGCTGGTGGCCGAGGTGCCGGCGCCGCCGGGCGAGTGGCTCGAAGAGCTGGTAGACCTCGTCGAGGGCACGGCCGGCGTCCGCCCGGTCCCGCCGCCACAGCCCGCCGAGCCGCAGGTTCTCGTCGACAGTCAACTCGCTGATCACGCCCCGCCCCTCCGGCACGTGCGCCATGCCGCGCCGGACGAGCTGCTCCACAGGCGTACCCCCCAGGTCCTCCCCCGCGAGGACGACCTGGCCGGCGGACGGGCGGATCATGCCGGAGAGCGCGCGCAGCAGCGTCGTCTTGCCGGCCCCGTTGGCGCCGACGACGGCGGCGATCGTGCCGGCGGGCACGGTGAGGTCGACGGCCCGCAGCACCGGCGCGGCACCGTAACCGGCCACCAGCCCCCGCACCACGAGCAGATCGGCCGCGCTCACGGGACCTCCTCGACGAGGGCGCCGAGGTAGGCGTCGGCGACAGTCGTGTCGTCGCGGATCTCGTCCGGCGTGCCGGCGGCGATCACCCGGCCGAAGTCGAGCACCACGAGCTCGTCGCAGACGGCCATCACCAGGTCCATGTGGTGCTCGACGAGCAGCACCGCGCACGGGTCGGCGTCGCGCCGGGGAAGCTGCCGCACCAGCTCCGCGAGCTCGGCGATGTCGTCGGCGCCGAGGCCGCCGGCGGGTTCGTCGAGCAGCAGCAGCCGGGGCCGCGCGGCGAGCGCGCGGGCCAGGGCGACCCGCTGGCGTACGGCGAAGGGCAGCGTGCCCGGCGCGGCGTCGGCGTGCCGGACGATCCCCAGGTCGTCGAGGACGTCCAGGGCGTGCTGGCGCAGCCGGCGCTCGTCGCGGTCGCTGCGGGGCAGCCCGAACAGCGCCGACGCGAAGCCGGCGCGGGCGGTGTGCGACGCGCCGGTCATCACGTTCTCCAGGACGCTGAGGCCGGCGAAGAGCCCGGTCCCCTGCAGGGTCCGGGCGATGCCGAGTCTGGTCAGGCGGTGCGGCCGTGGTCGCAGCGGACGACCGTCCAGGGTGAGCGAGCCCGCCTCGGGCGTCACGAAGCCGCAGATCACGTTGAACAACGTGGTCTTGCCGGCGCCGTTGGGCCCGATCACGCCCACCACCCGGTTGGGTGGCACCCGCAGCGAGACGTCGTCGAGGGCGGTGAGGCCGCCGAAACGGACGCCGATGCCGTGCAGTTCGAGCCCGCGATCCATCACCCATCCCTCTGCCGTGGCGGGTGTTATTTACACTCGCAGTGTACGTTTCTCGGTTGCGGCGTCAAGACCTTCAATGCGCCGACGCGACCGGGGCGGCCGCCACCGGCGACCGCCCCGAACCGACCCGCTCAGTAGCTGGGGCAGGTGTTGCGGTACTCCTCGATCGCCGACCCGCTCGGGCCCGGGCAGAGGAACTGCTCGTAGCGGGTGTCGTCGTCGACGAACCGCTTCAACCAGGCCACCATCTGCCGGGCCGTCGGCGTGTTGACCGTCTGCGGGAAGAAGTGGCTCGCGCCGTTCAACTCCAGGTACGCCTTCTCGGCCGAGGCCGGGATGCTGGTGTAGAACGGCACCGAGTGCGACGCGACAGGCGCGACAGTGTCGCTCTCGCCTCCGATGATCAGCGTGGGCACCCGCAGCTCGGACCAGCTCTTGTCCAGGTTCCACGGCGCCAGCGGCACGGCGGCCTGGAGCGACGGCCGAGCCGACGCGGCCTCCAGAGTCCCGCCGCCACCCATCGAGTGGCCGGCGACCGCGAGGCGGCTGCTGTCGATCCGGCTCCGCACCGAGCTGCGCTCGGTGAGGTAGTCGAGCGCGGCGAGCAGCTGCCGGCCGCGGCTGTCCGGCTGGTCGAGCCGGGTGTTGGTCTCGATCCCGATCACCACGAAGCCGTGCGAGGCGATGCGCGGTCCGAGCCAGCTGATGCTGGACCAGGCGGCCGTGTAGCCGGGCGAGATGGCGATGGCGCCGAACGTGCCCTCGCTGGTGCTGGTCGGGTAGTAGATGACCCCGCCGCCGAAGCCGGTGACGCTCAGCGAGGACACGCTCTGCGAGGCGGTGGCGAAGGGTCCGCGGCTGGCCTCCAGGATCGCGGCGGTCGGGGCGGGGCCCCGCTCGTACGGGCTCGCCGCCTGCGCGGGGGCGGGACCGGCGAGGACGCCGGCGGCGAGCAGAGTGGCGGCCAGCGCGAGCCGGACGGCCCGAGCGGGCGCGGAACGGGGACGGGTGGTGGTTGGTGACGACACGTCGGGCACTCCCTAGAGTCGAGCGATATCGACGTTCGTCAGTCTTCGCCGCTTCGCTCGACCCCCGCATCGGTGAAATCACCAGTCCCACCCGCAGATCGGATCTACCGCGCGTTTCGACCCTCCGACCAGGGGTAGGGGTGCAGGGGCCTGCCCAAACGCTCCATGGAGAGGTTCACCCAGTGGATTCCAGCAAGCCCGCCGAGGCGGTCAAGAACGTCGTGAAGACCGCCTCCGAGAAGATCGCCGACGCTCTGACGCCCGAGGTGCCCGGCGCCCCGGGCAGCGCACCCCCACCGGTCGAGGAACCGACCACGCCCCACGACCCGCTGCCGCCGAAGCCGGAGCAGGGCCAACCGCAGACCCGTACGCCGACCGGCGCCGAGACCGGCGTGCCGCCGACCGCGAAGGGCCAGCAGGGCGCGTACCTCACCACGGCCAACGGGGCCCGACTGCGCGACACCGACCACTCGCTCAAGGCCGGGCCCCGGGGGCCGGTGCTGCTCCAGGACCACCACCTGCGCGAGAAGATCACGCACTTCGACCACGAGCGCATTCCGGAGCGTGTGGTGCACGCCCGGGGCGCCGGCGCGCACGGGGTGTTCACGGCCTACGGCACCGCCGAGGCGGTCACCCGGGCCGGCTTCCTCAAGAAGGGGCGCGAGACGGACGTCTTCGTCCGGTTCTCCACCGTGCTCGGATCGCGCGGCTCGGCCGACACCGTCCGGGACACCCGTGGCTTCGCGACGAAGTTCTACACCGACGAGGGCACCTTCGACCTGGTCGGCAACAACATGCCGGTCTTCTTCATTCAGGACGCCATCAAGTTCCCCGACATCATCCACGCCGCGAAGCCGCACCCCGACCGGGAGATCCCGCAGGCGCAGAGCGCGCACGACACCTTCTGGGACTTCGTCTCGCTGCACACCGAGGCGCAGCACCACGCCATGTGGAACATGTCCGACCGGGGCATCCCGCGCTCGTACCGGACGATGGAGGGCTTCGGTGTGCACACCTTCCGCCTCGTCAACGAGGCCGGGGAGACGGTGCTGGCGAAGTTCCACTGGAAGCCGAAGCTCGGCGTGCACTCCCTGACCTGGGAGGAGGCGCAGATGCTCGGCGGCATCGACCCCGACTTCCACCGTCGGGACCTCTACGACGCGATCGAGGCCGGCGCGTTCCCCGAGTGGGAACTCGGCATCCAGGTCTTCCCCGACACCCCCGAGGAGACCTTCGCCGGGATCGACCTGCTGGACGCCACCAAGATCGTCCCGGAGGAACTGGCCGAGGTGCAGCCGATCGGCAGGCTCGTCCTCAACCGGACGCCGACGAACTTCTTCGCCGAGACCGAGCAGGTCGCCTTCCACCTCGGCCACCTGCCGCCGGGCATCGACGTCACGAACGACCCGCTGTTGCAGGGCCGGCTCTTCTCGTACGTCGACACGCAGCTCACCCGCCTCGGCGGGCCGAACTTCGCGCAGATCCCGATCAACCGCCCGCACGCCGCCGTCAACGACATGCTGCGCGACGGCTTCCACCAGCACGCCGTACACGCCGGAGTGGCGCCGTACCGGCCGAACTCGCTCGACGGTGGCAACCCCTTCCCGGCCGGCGACGCCCAGAACGCGTTCCTCGACGTGCCGGTGACAGTGGCGCAGGCGCCCAAGGTGCGCGCCAACCCGGCATCGTTCGACGACCACTACAGCCAGGTGCGCCTGTTCTGGCTGAGCATGTCGCCGGTCGAGAAGGAGCACATCATCCGGGCGTACACCTTCGAGCTGGGCAAGTGCTACCACCAGGCGATCAAGGAGCGCCAGCTCCAGTGCCTCGCCAACATCGACCCGGTGCTGTGCGAGCAGGTCGCCACCGGCCTGGGGCTTCCCGCCCCGCAGCCGACGGTGCCGCTGGCCGACGTCGCGCCGAGCCCGGCCCTGTCGCAGGTCGGCAAGGCATGGCCCGCCGACGGTCGCATGGTCGGGATCGTCGTGGACCCCGACGGTGACCTGGACGACGTCCACGAGGTCCGCCGGGCCGTGTTCGAGGCCGGCATGGTGCCGCTGCTGATCGCCCCGCACGGGGGGATGGTGGGCGACATGCCCGTCCAGCGGACCTTCGCCACCGGCCGGTCGGTCGAGCTGGACGCGCTCCTGCTGGCCGGGGCGCCGGTGCCCGCGCCGGACGCGCTGCCCGCCCGCGACGCCAAGGCCGGCCGGCCGGACGCGTCGACAGTCGATCCCCGCGTGCTGCTCCTGGTCGAGGAGTGCTGGCGGCACGGCAAGGCGATCGGCGCCTGGGGCGCCGGCGTCACAGTGCTGGAGCAGGCCGGGGTGGCCGGCACCCCGGGCATCGTGTCCGCCGGCTCGGGCGCCGAGGCGCTGACCGGAGTGCAGCAGTTGATGGCCGCGCACCGGGTGTGGGAGAGGTTCCCCGCCTCGGTCCGCTGACCGGTCACCGACGAGGGCCGTCCCCCGCTCCGGCGGGAGGGCGGCCCTCGTCGTCGCGGGCGAGCAGCCGGCTCCTCAGTCAGCAATTCGCCCTGGTCGGGCGACTGCGGATCGGTGGCAGCCGGCGAGGCTGCCCGACCCGCCGGAAAAACAATTTCCGACGGGCCGAGCAGCCTTTCATGTGAACCTTGTCATTGCGATTCGGCGGGTGCCGCACCAGCAATCCACCGCGAATTGGCCTTGCGTTCACAATGCTCGGCCACGCCCGCGTCAGCCGATGTCGGCCAGCTGCGGCAGCACCTCGTCGCCGAGCCGCCGGGCGAACTCCACGGGGTGCCGGTCCGGCGTGACCTGCACCTCGCTGACGCCGAGCGCGGCGTAGTCGGACACCTCGGCGAGGAACGCGTCGAGATCCTCCAGCGGCGGCTTGCTGGCCAGCACGGTCTTCTCGATGCTGTCGTAGTCGCGGCCCTCGGCGGCGCAGTGCCCGCGCAGCACGTCCAGCTTGTGCGCGATCCCCTCGGCGCCCGTGCCGAACAGGTTGCAGGCGTCGGCGTACCGGGCCACCAGCAGCAGCGTCTTCTTCTCGCCACTGCCGCCGATCATGATCGGTGGGTGCGGACGGCGCAACGGCTGGGGCGAGTTGATCGTCTCCGTGAGCTGGTAGTGCCGCCCGTCGAACGGCCCGTTGTCGTCGCTCCACATCTGCCGGCAGATCCGCAGCGTCTCCTCCAGCCGCTCGAACCGCTCGGCGACCGGCACCACGGGCACACCGAGCCCGCGCTGCTCCCGCTCGTACCAGGACGCTCCGATGCCGAGCCGGGCCCGGCCGCCGGAGAGCACGTCGAGGGTCGTCACGGTCTTGGCCAGCAGCCCCGGATAGCGGTACATCACACCGGTGACCAGCACACCGAGCGTCATCCGGCGGGTCTGCGCCGCGACGTAGCCCAGCGTCGTGTACGCCTCCAGCATCGGCTCCTCGGCCGGGGCCAGCGCCTCCATCTGGAAGAAGTGGTCCATGACCGTGAACGAGGCCACGCCGGCCTGTTCGGCGACGGTCGCCGCCTCGGTGAGGGTCGGCGCGATGGCGGCCGGATCGGCCGGAGTCGAGAAATTCCAGTAGTGCAGCCCGAGCTTCATGTTCGGCACCTCCGCGATCGAGCCTAGTAGCGCTCCCCCCGGTTCCCAACGCGTCGCCGGCTCGATGGTCGTGGTTCCCGCACGACGATCCGGCCGAGTCCATTACCGGTTCATGACAATTCGTGGATCGGGCGCGGATATCCGGCTGGCACCTTCTGCTGAGTGATCCAAGAGCTGTCTTTCACCGAATCGCGGCCCGAGGGGTACGACGCCGACACGCGCGTCCGGTTCCGCCACCGACGGCGGCCCGAGGCCGGCGCCGCCTCGGGCCGGTCACCGCGAGTGCAGTGGGCCGACACCGCGAAGGGCGTGTGCATCATCCTCGTCGTCGCGTGGCACGTCGTCGTCAAGGACTACCTCCAGATCGACTGGCACGTCGGCCTGCCGGTGCCCGGCCTGTGGGGCACGCTCGGCGAGCAGTTCCTGCCGCTGCGGATGCCGCTCTTCTTCACCATCTCCGGCGTCTTCGCGGCCAACGCCGTGCAGCGGCCCTGGCGCACCGTCGGCCGCAGCCGCATCGCCGGGTTCCTCTACCTGTACGCGGTGTGGCTGCTGATCCACACGGCGGTCCTCGCCCTGGCACCGGACTTCCCGACCGACCGGGCCACGTCCGTCCTCGGCCTGTTGGCGCAGCTCACCCTCACGCCCTCCAACCTCTGGTACCTGTACGCCCTGGCGCTCTACTTCACGCTCGCCAAGGCGACCCGCCGGCTGCCCCGGTTGCTGGTGGGCGTACCCGCGGCGGTGTTGTCCGCCGTCGCGGCCGCCGGCCTGCTGGCCACCCCGGGCAACCGCGCGGGTCTCTATCAGAACCTGGTCTTCTTCCTCGCCGGCCTGTACCTGCGGCCGTGGATCGAGCGGTGGGCGGCCACGGCCACCCGGCGGCGACTCGTGCTGACGTCCGGGGCGTACGCCGTCGCGCTCGTCGCGATGGCGGCGGCCGGCGCCCAGCGGTGGTTCGGCGTGTGGCCGGTGGTCTCCGTCGTGGCGGTGGCGTTCGGCGTCACCGCCGCCGCCCGGCTGGCGCGGCGGCCCGCCCTCAGCGACCGGCTGGCCGCGCTCGGACGCATCACGCTGCCCATCTACGTCATCCACATGCCGCTCCTCGCGCTGCTGCACCGGCTGCTGTCCGCCCCGGTCTCGGGGCTGGACCCGGTCGCCCAGAGCCTGCTCGTGCTCGGCTACCCGATCCTGCTGACCGCGCTCGTGATCGGCCTGAGCCTGGCCGTGCACCGCGGCGTGCTGCGGCTGCACGGCCACTGGCTGTTCGCGCTCCCCGGCACGCGTCGCCCGGCGGTGGCCGGATGAGCGCGCTGGCCGAGGCGGTGATCGACCTCGGGGCGATCGCCGACAACGTGCGCACGGTCGCCGCGGTCACCGACACCGAGCTGATGGCCGTGGTGAAGGCGGACGGGTTCGGCCACGGGGCGGTGCCGGTCGCCCGGGCCGCGCTGCGCGCCGGCGCCACCTGGCTGGGGGTGACCTCGGCGTCCGAGGCGCTGGCCCTGCGGGACGCGGGCATCACCGCGCCCACCTTGAGCTGGCTGCACCGACCGGACGACGACTTCGACACGTTGATCGACGCGGGTGTCGACGTCGGCGTCTCGACGATCACCCACCTGCACGCCGTGGCCGACGCGGCAGTGCGCCTCGGCGTGCCCGCGACGGTGCAGCTCAAGGCCGACACCGGCCTGACCCGCAACGGCGCCGGCCGCGACGACTGGCCCGACCTGGTCACCTGGGCCCGCAAGTACGAGGTGGAGGGCACCGTCCGGGTGCGCGGCGTGTGGTCGCACCTGGCCGACGCGGACGTGCCCGGCACCCCCGGGCTGGAACGCCAGGTACGGACGTTCACCGAGGCGCTGCACATCGCCCGCGGCGCCGGCCTCGATCCCGACCTCGTGCACCTGGCCAACTCGGCGGCGGCGCTGTCGGCGCCCCGGACCCGCTTCGACCTCTGCCGGATCGGGCTGGCCCTCTACGGCGTCGACCCGTTCGGCGCGCTCGGCCCCGGCGCGTTCGGGCTGCGGGCGGCCCTGACGCTGCGGACGACGGTGGTCAACGTGAAGCGGGTGGCCGCCGGCACGGGTGTCTCGTACGGGCCGGAGCACGTGACCTCCGCGCCGACGACGCTGGCGCTGCTGCCGCTCGGCTACGCCGACGGGCTGCCCCGGGCCACCGAGGGCCGCGCCGAGGTGTGGCTCGGCGGCCGGCGCTGCCCGATCGTCGGGCGCATCGCCATGGACCAGTGCGTGGTCGACGCCGGTGACCTGCCGGTGGCCATCGGCGATCCGGTCGTCGTGCTCGGCCCCGCCGGCGACGACGCCACCCCGCCGACCGCCACCGAGTGGGCGCGTTGGGCCGGCACCAACCCAAACGAGATCTTGACCGGCATCGGGGCCCGAGTGGGCCGCGACCATCTCCACGAAAGGGCGGACGTCGCATGACAACGCGACTGGCAGTGCTGTACGGCGGACAGAGCGGCGAGCACGAGGTGTCGCGGCGCTCGGGAGAGAGCATCCTGGCCGGGCTGGACCACGAGCGGTACCAGGTCACCGAGGTGCTCATCGACACCGACGGCGGGTGGCACGTCGACGGCCGTCCCACTCCCCTGCCGCAGGCGCTCCGGGTGCTGCGCGCCCAGGAGGTGGTGTTCCCGGCCCTGCACGGTCCGTACGGCGAGGACGGCACCGTCGCGTCGCTGCTGGAATGGCTCGGCGTGCCGTACGTCGGCAACGGTGTCTTCGCCAGCGCGGCGGGCATGGACAAGGGCGTCACGAAGCGGCTCCTCGCCGCGGACGGCCTGCGGGTGAGCCCGGGTGTGACCCTGCGACCCGGGGAGCACCTGTCGCCGGCCGAGCGGCAGCGACTGGACCTGCCGGTCTTCGTCAAGCCGGCGCGGGCCGGCTCCAGCCTGGGCGTGGTCCGG
The DNA here is from genome assembly GCF_021442385.1 of Micromonospora sp. MH99. Lineage (GTDB taxonomy): Bacteria > Actinomycetota > Actinomycetes > Mycobacteriales > Micromonosporaceae > Micromonospora. The sequence goes on along the minus strand of NZ_MUZA01000068.1, from coordinate 18,637 downwards.
GTGACGGACTGGGCGGCGCTGCCCGCGGCGGTCGAGCAGGCCCGCGAGGTCGATCCGAAGGTGCTCGTCGAGCAGGGGGCACGCGGACGGGAGATCGACGTCGCCGTCCTGCAGTACCCCGACGGCCGGGTGCAGGCCGGGCCGCCCCTGGAGATCCGGGTGAACGGCGCGGGCTTCTTCGACTACGACGCGAAGTACGACGGCGGGGCCGTCTTTGAGATCCCCGCCCCGCTCGATCCGGCCACCACCGAGGTGCTCCAGGACCGGGCGATCCGCGCCTTCCACGCCCTCGACTGCCGAGGCCTGCTGCGGGTCGACTTCTTCCTCTCCGGCGAGGGCGCGGAGCCCATCGTGAACGAGGTCAACACCTTCCCGGGATTCACCGCCGCGTCGCAGTTCCCGCAGATCTGGCAGCGGGCCGGGATCGAGTTTCCCGCCCTGCTCGACATCCTGATCTCCGGCGCGTTCGTCGACAGTCCTCGGGTCGCCTCGTTCGGGCTGCCCCGGCCGGCACGGGCCGTCGATCTGGTGTGAGCGGCGTTCGCCCCGGTCACTCGAGCCAGCAGGGCCACGCTGGCCGGGTGCCGTCCGGCCCGACGAGGGTGACCGGGGTGGCACCGTTTCCCGACATGGAGAACACCACGGTGCAGATGATCTGGTTGGCCGCGACTGTCGACAGCGGCAGCACGGCACCCGACATCGTCACCGTGATGCCGGGCTCGTCGACGCTCGGCGCCACCTTGGCCGGCGCGGCGTCGGATGGCACCTCGCTGCTGAGCCCCGCCTCCCGCTCGGTCGGGGTGGGACCGGCCGCGAGCAGCGCGAGCGCGTCGGCCGGCGACGAGGGACCGGGGCCGGGTTTCGTCGCGCGCAGGACAAGCGCCAGCTCGCCGTGCGAGATGAGGTAGAGACCCGCGCCCGCGGACGGCCCGCTCACCGCGGCGCGGCCGGTGATGACGTCGCTGGGCCGGACTCCGCAGCCGGCCGTGAGCAGGGTGAGCAGAAGCCCGACCGCGAGCAGCGTCCGCGTCACGCGTCGGCGCGGCGCCGTACGTGTCCGGCACGCGCCGATCACCGTACGCCTCCGGCGTCCACGGTCTCCGACGCCACCCGGGGCAGGCGCAGCGTGAACACCGCTCCGCAGTCGGGGGTGTTGCCCGCCACCAGACTTCCCGGCTGACCGGCGTGCCGGTGCAGTCGCGCGTTCTCCCACGCGATGGCGAGGCCCAGGCCGCTGCCCTCGGAGCGGGTCCGCGCGGTGTCGGCCTTGTAGAAGCGGTCGAAGACGTGCGGCAGCACCTCCGGGTCCAGCCCCGGCCCGTGGTCGGCGACCTCGATGGTGATCCAGTCCGGTTCGGCGCGCAGGCGTACGGACACCGGCTCGTGGCCGTGCCGGAAGGCGTTGCCGACCAGGTTGGCGACGATGACGTCCAGCCGGCGGGGATCGAGCCGGGCGATGACACCGGACGGCAGATCCGTCTCCACCCGATCGGCCCACCGGCGCAGCCGCAGGGTCGCGTTGACCGCCGCCGCGACGTCGACGTCGTCGAGGGCGAGCCGGGCGGTGCCGGAGTCGAACCTGCTGACCTCGATGAGGTCGTTGACCAGCTGGGTGAGGTTCTGGGTCTCCTGACTGACGAGCCGGGCGGCCTGGCCGGCGTCCCCCGGCAGCCGGTCCGCCTCCTCGTCGAGCACGTCGGTGACCGCCGTCATCGCGGCCAGGGGCGTACGGAGTTCGTGCGACACGTCGGCCACGAAGCGCCGCGCGTCGGCCTCCATCCGCCGCAGTTCCCCGACCTGACGCTCCAGGGTTCCGGCGGTGTCGTTGAAGGTGCGGGCCACGTCGGCCAGTTCGTCGACACCCCGAACGGTCAACCGGGTGGACAGGTCGCCCTCGCCGAGCCGGCGTGCCGCGCGGCCCAGCTCCCGTACCGGCCGCAACACGCCCCGCGCGGCCAGCAGGGCCAGCAGGACGGCGAGGATCAGGGAGAGACCGCCGGTCACCCACGCCAGCATGGCGAGCCGGTCGATGCTCTGCTGTTCGGAGTCGAGGCTGCGCACCGAGTAGACCTCCACGCCCGACGGCACGGACGTTCCGTCGGACCTGTCGAACCTGAGCTGCGTGCCGATGAGCAGCAGGTGCTTGCCGTGGCGATCGACGCGCTGCCAGGCGATGCGACCGCCCGCCACCTCCTGCCGCAGCTCCGGGGTGAGCACGTCGGACTCGTTGACGACGCTCTGCGCCCACAGATCCCCGTAGCGGACCACGGCGTCCCCCTCCCGGTCGGAGAGGCGCTGGGCCAGCATGTCGAGTTCCTCCTGGTTCGGCGGCAGACTGACGATCGGGTACACCTTCGACAGCTCGTCGGTCAGCGACGCCACAGCCGCGTCCTGCGCCTGCTGGAGGATTACCGTCCGGGCCTGGAAGTAGCTTCCGCTGGCCACCACCGCCGTGGTGGTCACGCCCAGCAGGGCGAAGGCCAGGAGCAGGCGGACGCGCAGGCCCAGTGCCATGGCCCAGGCCCAGTGCCAGGGGGTCACAGCGGCCCGAACCGGTATCCGAAACCACGTACCGTCTGGATGTAGACCGGCGCCGACGGCTCGTCCTCGATCTTGGCGCGCAGCCGCTGGACGCAGGCGTCCACCAGCCGCGAGTCGCCGAGGTACCCGTGCTCCCACACGGCCTCCAGCAGTTGCTGGCGGCTGAGCACCTGGCCTGGCGTGTGCGAGAGTTCGAGCAGCAGCCGCAGCTCCGTCGGGGCCAGGCTGACCGGCGCCCCGTCCTTGCTGACCACCAGCGCGGCCCGGTCGATGGTCAGGGCGCCGTGCTGGTGCAGCCCGGGCCGCTCGGGGCCGGGGCGCCGCGAGTCGCCGCCGGTGCGTCGCAGCACCGCCCGGATGCGCGCTTCGAGCACCCGGGCCTGCACCGGCTTGACCACGTAGTCGTCGGCGCCCGCCTCCAGGCCGGCAACCACGTCCATGTCGTCGTTGCGGGCGGTGAGCATGATGATGGGCAGGTCGCCCTGCTGCCGGATCCGGCGGCAAACCTCGAACCCGTCCATACCGGGCAGCATGAGATCGAGGACCACCACGTCGGACGCCGCCGTCTGCAGTCGTTCCAAGCCTTGTTCGCCGGTCGCCACGGCGACGACCGAGTGGCCCTGCCGGGTGAGCGCCAACTGCAGTCCGTCGCGGACCGTCTGGTGATCTTCGATCAGCAGGACCTGTGGCATGCCGTCCAGTATCCCATCATGAGAATTGTTCGCCTTTGGTCGATGTCTCGCGGGTCGGGTATCGACCCGTCAGCGCCCTGCCGTCCTGCTGTCCGTCGCCAGCAGGCGCTCCATGGACCCCGGGTGGGCCGCCTCCCGCTGCGGCGGACCCACCGGTCCGGCGAACTCCACCGACCCCACCAGGAAGACCGCCACGCCCACCGCCAGCGCCGTCAGCACGGCCGCCGCCGAAATGGCCACGAGCGGCCCCCACGGCAGTCCGGCGGCCGGACCGGGCAGCAGCACCCGAACCACCCAGCCGAGCACGATCAACCCCACCGCCCCCTCGGCGAACGCGCGCCAGGCGCGACCGGCGACCGGCGTGGCATCCGGGCGCGGCGCGTCGCCGCCACGTCGGAGCGTCAGCGCCGCCGCGGCCAGGCAGAACAGCGCCGCACTCAGCAGGACGCCACCGAGCACGTCACTGAACCGGTGCCAGCCCGCGATCATGGTGGCCGCGCCGATCACCGAGACAGCCGCCGCGCCCGGCACGACCGACCACCGTCGGGCCCAGCCCGGCAGGACCAGCAGGTAGGCCAGCACCAGAGCCGTCGCGACCGCGACGTGGCCACTGGGAAAACTGTTGTGGGTGGTCGAGCCCTCGATCGCGAAGTCCGGACGGGGCAGTGCCGACTTCACCGCACCGGCCGTCACGACCGCGCACAGCACCAGGCCCACACCCGTGAGGCCGGCCAGCAGTCGACGACCGAGCAGACCCACCACTAAGACCCCGCCGAGCAGGGCGGCGAGCATCGACGGCCGGCCGAAGTGCCGCAGGACGACAGTCGCCGGCCCGAACAGATCGCCGGGCTGCTCGTATCCGCCACCCCGTTCGGCACGCGGCAGGAGCAGCCCGTCGATCCACTGACCCCGGTCGGTCCACACGAACAACAGGCCGGTGAGGCCCAGGGCGAACAGGAAACAGACAGCCGCCGCGAGCAGCCGCAGGCCCGGCGCAACGGCGGCGCGGCCGGCCGGCAGCGCCCGCGCGGGTCCGGGCGAGGACCGACTGACGGGGTACGACGATCCGTGAGGCATGTCGACCATGTTCGGCCGGCCAGGTCCGGACGCCGTCCGTGGATTGTCTTCGTTCTGTCACAACCGCCGGTCACCACCGGAGAAAACCGGGCGATCCCGCTTCCCGAACCCCCGCCGACCCTTCGTTGTCGCCAAGCCGTCCGCACGGCCGTGACGTCGACAGTCATTCACATGCTTACATGCAACTATGTTTTACCCAGCCGAGACGAGCCACCACTAGGGTCAGGGCGCCGATCGATGGTCGTCCTCGGCGGTGCGAAAACCATCCGGAGTGATTGTGGGGAACCGGAAGGGGTTGGGCAATGCAGGGAATTCCGGTCGCCTCGCTGGTCATCGGCATCGCGTCCTCGCCGGCTGAGCGCCGGCAGTTGGCCCGCCTGCTCGGCGGGACCGACGCCTTCCTGATCGTCTCGAACGTGGACCAGGCGCGGGAGTTCCTCGGGGTGGTCGAGATGCCCCCCGTCGCACCTCCCCCCGCCCAGACCGTGCTCGCGGAGGTGGCGCCGAGCCCGCAGCCGCCGCCGGATCTGAGCGTCGACTCCGACCGCCGGGTGCTGCGCTGGCGCGACCAGGAGATCGACCTGACCCGACTGGAGCACGACGTGCTGCTCTGCCTGGTCGACGCTCCCGGGCAGGTCTGGACCTACGAGCGACTGCACCTTGAGGTCTGGGGCAACCGACACCTCGGCCGCGGGTCCGACATGCACTCCGTGGTTCGTCGGGTGCGTCGCAAGCTGGCCCGGCTCGACGCCGCCACCACCATCCACGCGGTCCGCGGCGTCGGCTTCCGGCTCGCGCCCGTCTGAGCGCGCGCCCGGCCGTCGCGAAGGCCGGTCCGGCCCGCCTGGTCGAGGACCAGGCGGGCCGGATGGTGCGCTACCGCTTACCGCAGGGTGTCAGCACCGGATGGGCGCCAACGCGAAGTTCTCCACCGCGGGAGTGGTGGTGTCGATCCTCGTCTGACGGGTCTGGGGCTTCCAGCCGTCCTTGGCGACGATCATCGTGAGCGGGTTGTTCCGGCGGTCCACCCAGTAGGCGTACCTGCCGGCGCTGTCGGTCGCGAACGTCCACGACATCGCCCACGAGTCCACCTGGACCACCGCACCGGCGATCGGCGAGGTCGCGCCCTGGCAACTGGTCCCGGTCACCGTGCCCATCAGCTTGCCCCAGGTCTTCGGGGGCGTCGCCGTCATGGTCACCGCCACCGGCGCCACCGAGTACGGCGTGTTCTCCTTGATCGTGACCGCACCCGAGTAGGTGCCCGGCTGGTCCACGTTCGCCGTCATCCCGACGGTGACAGTGACCTTCTCCCCCGGCGCGAGGGTGACAGTCGACTTGTCGATCGTCATCCAGCTGACGTCGGCCGCTGCCTCGACGCACCCCTCGAAGCCCGGCAGCACCTCACTGTCCGGTGCCGCGTTGAAGCTGCCCGACGAGCCACCGATCTTGTAGAAGCCGCACGCCGCGCCACCCCGGTACCGGGCGGTGTTGGCGTTCGGCAGGTTCGACCACGAGTTGGTGGCCGGGTCGTAGGCGAAGCCGGCGTTGCTGATGGCGCCGCCCTGCGAACCACCCACGACGAGGAGCTTGCCGCTGGCCACCGCGTACGAGCTGGCCCAGTTGTCCGTCGGCGCGTCGGCGATGGCGGTCCACGTGTTGGCACCCGGGTCGTAGGCGTAGCTGGCCTTCTGCGCCGCGGTGCCGTCGTTGCCACCGGTGCAGTAGAGAACACCGTCGATCCCGCCGCAGGAGGCGAAGGCCACCGACTTCGGGTAGTTCGCCAGCGTCTCCCAGGCGTCGGTGCCCGGGTCGTAGCGGACCACGGTGTTCGACATCGGCACACATTCCGCGGTGGTGCAGCCGCCGACGGCGTAGAGCTTGCCGCCGACGACGGCCTGCCCGGCCGCGGAACGCGGCGCCGGGTTGTCGGCCAGTTCGGTCCAGCTGTTGGCCCCCGGGTCGTACGACCAGGTGGCGGCGTCGGGGCCCTCGGCGCCCCAGCCACCCGTTGCGATGATCTTCCCGCCGACCACGCCCACGGTCAGCGCGTTACGGGCGCCCGGCAGGTCGGCCGCCGCCGTCCAGGTCTGCGCGACCGGGTCGTAGGCGTAGGTCTTCGCGGTGGAGGCGCTTCCGTCGCCACCGCCGATCGAGTACACCTTGCCGTCCAGGGTGACGACCCGGTTGTCCATGATGTTGGTCGGGAAGTCGGTGATGTCCGTCCACGGGGCGGCCTGCGGGCCGGGCGCGGCGGTGGTCGCCGACGTCGCCTTGCCGGACGCCCTGGCCGCGAACGACGTCGGGACGCTCAGCCGCTGCTCCGGTGCGCCGGCCGCGCCGAGCACCTGCTGCCGGGTCACCCAGGAACCGTCCGCCCGCAGCAGCTCGAAGCCGTTGTCCCGCTCGCCGAAGCCGACCTCGACCGGCGCTCCGCCGGTGTTGGTCACGGTGAACGTCCTGGTGGCCTTGCCGCTGGGCATCTGGACCGTCGCGCTCAACTGGGTGGGTGTCACCGACAACCGGCCGGCCGCGAGGACGAAGTTCGCGGCGGTGGCCCAGTCGGGTTCGACGTCGACCTGCTTGCTCTGGCTGACGTAGTTGCCGGCCGTCGCGGTGAACTTGTGGGTGCCGGTCAGCGTCGAGTAGATCCAGTAGAACCCGTCGGGCAGTCCCGGGTCGTCCGGGGTCGCCACGGTGACCGCCTTCTCGGCGGGCCGGTCGTTGCTGGTGACGGTGGCGCCGTTGACGTAGCTGTTGTCGTTCTTGTCGCGGACGTTGCCCACGACCAGACCGCCGTCGACCGGCACGCAGGTGACCTGACTGCCGATGAGGACGTTGTCGACCTCCCACCACCACTCGTACGAGGCGTCGTAGTAGTGGAACCGCACCTGGACCTGCGCCTTGCCGGCCGCCTGCGGAATCGGGATCTCGGTGAGCTTCGGGCCCCGGACGTCGGTTTCCTGTCGGAGCACGTTCGTCCAGGTCGCGCCGTTGTCGATGCTCAGGTCGACGTCTGCGGTGTCGTCGTTGAGCTGGTTGAAGTCCTGGTTGAACCGGATGACCGGGGCCGTGACGCCGGTCAGGTCGACCACCGGGCTGACCAGGGAGGTGTCCTGGCTGGTGCCCGCGCCGTAGTCGTCGCTGTCGATCATCGCGAAGTTGCCGGTGCCACCGGTCAGGTTGCCCCGACCGCCGTCGTCGGTGAACTTCCAGACCTGACCGCTGCCCACGTTGTCCACCACCGTCCAGCCGGCCGGGGTGGTCGTCGCGTCGAAGGTCTCGTACTCGCCGTCGGAGCCGAACGTGTAGCCGGGCGCCGTCGTGCACCTGGTGGTGTCGACCGGCACCGCGACGTTGGCGGTCACGTTCCGGGTGCCGACCACGACCTCCTTGGTGACCCTCTGGTAGCCCGGGTACTGCACCTCGTACGTCAGGGTGTACGTCTGCCCGGCCGGCAGCGTGATGCTGTATCGGCCGTTCGAGGGCGTCGTGTAGTCGTACACGCCGGACGGGCCGCTCACTGTCACCTTCGCGTACAACGGCCAGCCGTGGCCGGAGCCGTCGGTGACCGAGCCGGTGATGTTGACGCGCGGCACCGCCGTCAGGGCGACGTCGAGCGTCGTGGTCGCGCGGTTGGCGACAGTCGCGGACTTCGTGGTGCTGCCGTAGCCGAACGCCGATACGACGACCTGGTAGTCGCCGGTCGGGACCTGGGTCGAGTAGGTGCCGTCGGCGCCGGTGGTGATCTCACGCGACGCCGGACCGGTGAGGGTCACTGTCGCGCCGGCGATCGGTGCGCCGGTGGCCGCGTCGGTGACCGTGCCGGCCAGGGTGCCGACGTCGCCGGTCGGGGCGGCGTTGAGCAGTGCGAGGGCGTCCAGCCGGCCCTCACCCCAGACGTTGTTGTCCGCGGCGGTACCGCCGCACTGGTCGTCGGCCTTGTCGACAGCGGTGCCGTTGAGCAGCGCGCGGGTTCCGTCGACGTCACCGATCAGCGACGGCGCGGCCGAGTACAGCAGGGCGATCGCGCCCACCAGGTGCGGGGCGGCCATCGACGTGCCGCTGGCGGCGGCGTACCCGTTGCCGGGAACGCTCGACCGGACGTTCACGCCGGGCGCGGAGATGTTGGGCTTGATCTCGCCGTTCTGCCCGGCGCCCCGGGCCGAGAAGCTGGCGATGGTGTTGTTGACGTCGTACGCGCCGGCGGAGTAGTTGCTGGCGAGGCTTCCCGGTGAGCCGCTGGTCTGGCACGCCGGCCCGCTGTTGCCGTTGGAGAAGACCCCGAAGATGCCGGACGCGGCCCAGGCCAGCGTCACGTCCTCCATGAAGGGCTCGTTCGACGGGTTCCGGGTGCCCCAGGAGTTGTTGATGATGTTCGGCCGCTTGCTGGCGTCCGGGTTCTGACCGCGCAGGTCGGTCGGTTCGAGCATCCACTGACCGGATTCGATCAGCGCCGCGTCGGTCGGGCAGCAGCCGTTCGCCGCGATCCACTTGACGCCGGGCGCGACACCGATCTGGTTCGCGCCGGCGGAGCCGGCCATGGTGCCCATGGTGTGCGTACCGTGGCCGTCGTCGTCGCAGGGCGCGTCGGCGCACGTCCCGGCGGCGTTGAACCAGTTGTAGTTGTGGTCGAACGTGCCGTCGCCGTTGTTGCCGCGGTAGGAGTTCACCAACGCCGGGTGGTCGTACTGCACGCCGCTGTCGATGCTGGCGATGGTGACGCCCTCGCCGGTGACGCCGTACTGGGACCAGACGTCGTCGGCGTTGATGTTGGCAACGCCCCACTCGACGGAGTTGACGGTCTTCTCGTCGGTGCCCTTGGTGAGTTCCGGCAGCTTGTAGGCGACCGGGGCGTAGAGGCCCTCGACCTCGGCGTGGGCGGCGAACTTCTGCGCCATCGCCAGGGAGCCGCTGTTCACCTTGATGGCGTTGGTGGCCCAGAAGGTCTGGTACTTCGTACCCGAGCTGTCGAGTTCGGCGCGGATCTTGCCCTGGCTCCCGGCGGCGGTCTCCCGCAGCGTCTGCGCGACTGCCGCGCCGCGCTTCGTCCAGTCCTTGATGGCACTGGCCTTGCTCAGGTCGGCCCGGTCCTTGAACCGAATCCAGAAGTCCCCTGCGGTCTTGGCCTCAAGCTGGCGGGCGAGCTCCGGCCGGATCTTGTCCCCGGCGGCGGTGCCCGCTCCCAGCGAACCGGGCGCGGCCTGCGCGCCGGAGCTGACGCTGACCAGGCATGTGGCGGCGAGGATCGTCGCCGCGCTGGCGCTGACCAGCGATCTGGCCGTGCGTCTCCATTGTGGACGTCTGAACATCGGTGCTGCCTCCCTCAGAACGACCCAGGGGTGTAGTGGGCCATGGTGAGAGTGCGCGAGATCCAGCTCGGTGGAGCCGAGCGAACGGACCCCCTCATGCCTCCCCATGCACCGCGCGGGTCACGCCGGTTGCCCGAGTGGACACTATGATCGAGAGGAAAGGACGATCAAGAACTTGCTGTGAGCAACTTGTCGCTAACGGTTGCCCTGCTGGCGGCGCGCTTGCCAATCATTGTCAGGACCATGACGACAGCTGGGCAGGGATGCCCATCGATCCCGGGCGGTGTGGTGGCCGAGGACGACGAGACGGCGGCGGACGGGTCCGACCCGACCGACGAGCCGTTTCCGTTGCTGATCGCGGTGACGCCGTCCCCTACCGAGCGCATCCGGCTCGCGGAGCGTCTCGACGGGATCGCGCCGCTGCTGCTGGTGGCCGACCTCGACGAGCTGCGTCGGCTGATCGCGGTGCCGCAGCAACGAGCCGGCCCTCTCGGCGAGCCACAGTCGAGCCCGACGCCCACCGTCGAGCCCGAGCCCGCCCTGGTCATCGACTCGGCCCGGTCCACCGCCCGGTACGCGGGTCGCGAGGTCGACCTGACCCGGCTGGAGCACGACCTGTTGACCTGCCTGATCACCGAGCCGGTCCGGATCTGGAGCTACGCCGAGCTGCACCGGTCGGTCTGGCACGACGAGGGGCGCGAGCGCAGAGCAGACGTGCAGTCTGTGGTGAAGCGGCTGCGCCCCAAGTTGCGGGCCCTCGGCGCCGGTGCCACGATCGAGGCCGTACGCGGTGTCGGGCTGCGCCTCACCGGCCGGCACGAGCCGCGGATCGGGCGTGCCTGACGGCTGCCTGATGTGGGCAGTTCATCGCCAACGTCCCGCCGCCGGCGGAACCCGTCGACGCCGCGCCCACCCGGACGACGCCCGTCAGATCAACCCGGCCCGGGCCCACAACCGCCGCCCCGGCCCGCCCACCAGCCCGACGCCCGCGAGGTGGTCGTGCACCCGGGCCGCCGACCACCGCAGCGTGGCCTGCCAGTGCGGGTTGGCGCGGGCGGCGGCCCGGCCCACCGCCGGCGGGATCCCCACCGCCGCGTACGCGTCGGGGTGCACGAGACGGTTGGCGATCGAGTGCGCGGCACGACCGACCAGCAGGCGGGCGTACGCCATGCCCACCGGTCCGGCAGCCGCGACCTGGCGGGCCAGCTCGTCGCGGGCGAACCGCACGTGTCGCGCCTCCTCGACGACGTGGATGCGCGAGACCATCCGGATGAGCGGCTGCAGCGACTCGTCCACCATGATCTCGCGCTGGAACGCGTCGAGGATCTCCTCGGCGACGAGGATCGCGGCGTACATCCGGGGGCCGCTGGCGGTCGCCTTGAGGAACCGGCCGAGCAGGTGGTCGAGCGGGTCCGCCCGGTAGACGGGACAGCCCATCGCCTCGATCAGCCGACCGAACATGATCGAGTGCCGGCACTCGTCGGCGACCTCGGTCAGCGCGTACTGGGCGCGGGGGCTGGTCGGGTCGGCGTCGTAGTAGTGCCGGATCAGCATCTGCATGAGGATCGTCTCGAACCACAGACCGGCGCTGGCCGCGCTGGCCACCTCGTGCTTGGTGAGTTCGATCCGCTGCTCCTCGCTCAACCCGGACCAGAGCGGGGTGCCGTAGAGGCTGCTGCGGTGCGGCGGAAGCCAGTAGGCGCCCGGGGTGTGCGGCGCGTCCCAGTCGATCTCGACCACCGGGTCGTAGCTGGTCCGCAGCGACGACGTGAGCAGCCGCTCGGCGACCGCAGCGCCCTGGGGTTCCGCCGTCTCCATGGTTCCTCCATATTGACGTGACGACCGGTAACTGTTACGAGTAGTAGCATGCAATCGTCGCGCAAGGATGTCAATGGATCCGACCCGCCGGGCGCATCCGACGCCGACGCCCCGAGAGTGAAGGGCAACGGTCGTCGGGACCGCTGGGCAGGCCATCGCGAGCAGCGCCGACTGGCGCTCGTCGGCGCCGCCGTACAGGCCCTGCTGCGGCACGGACCCGAGGTCGACATGGACCAGGTGGCGGCCATCGCCGGCGTCAGCAAGCCGGTGCTCTACCGCTACTTCACCGACAAGTCGCAGCTCTGGATCGCGGTGAGCGAGGTGGTGGCGGCCCGGGTCGTGGACGCCATCGCGCCCGCGATCGAGCAGGTCCGCGAGGAACGCGCCCTGGTCGAGGCGACGATCGACGCGTACCTCGGCGTGATCGAGTCACAGCCCGCGCTCTACCGGTTCCTCATGAGCCAGTCCGGGCAACCCGGCATCCACCAGGTCGTCGCCGGGACCAGCCGGCAGGTGGCCGCCGGGCTGGCCCGGGTGATCGGCGACCGGCTGCGCGCGCTCGGCCTGGACGCCGGCCCGGCCGAACCCTGGGCGTACGGCCTGGTGGGGTTCGTGCAGGCGGTCGGCGACTGGTGGACCACACACGGACAGCCGCTCAGCCGCAGCGCCCTCACCGACTACCTGACCACCCTGCTCTGGAGCGGGATCGAGGGCGTCCGGGCCAGCGCCGACCTGCCACCCGAGCTGACCCGCGCCCACGGACGGATCGTGCCGTGAGCTATCACGGTCCGGCGAGCATCGCGGGCACCCCGGTACGGGTACACCTCAGCGGACGGTGGGAGCCCGTCGACGGCCGCTTCCACTGGGGTGGGCGCATCGAGCCGGACCCGACAGTGGCACGACTGCTGCGCTCCGGTCGCCGCGACGTCGAGCTGCGCATCGCCGACCGGGCCCGGCCCGCCCGACTGGCCGAGGTCGACCCGTGGGGCGGCGTACGGATCACCGGCGTGGGTGATCCGCCCTGGCCCTCGCCGGCCGGACCGGACGTCGCGTCCGAGGATCTGGAGGACTGATGGACACAGACGTTGCCATCGTCGGGGCCGGTTTTGGCGGCCTGGGCGCGGCCATCGCCCTGCAACGGGCCGGCTTCAACGACTACCTCGTCTTCGACCGGGGCGACGACGTCGGCGGCACCTGGCGGGACAACACCTACCCCGGCTGCGCCTGCGACGTCCCGTCGCACCTCTACTCCTTCTCCTTCGCCCCCAATCCCCGCTGGTCCACCACCTTCTCCAGCCAGCCGGAGATCAGGGACTACCTACGCGGCTGCGTCGACCGCTTCGGGATCGGCCCGAAGCTCCGACTGCGCCACGAGGTGCACGAGGCACGCTGGGACGACAAGCGCCAACGCTGGCTGCTGCGCACCTCCGGCGGGGATCACACGGCCCGGGTGCTGATCTGCGCGGCCGGCCCCCTGAGCGAGCCCGCCATCCCCGATCTGCCGGGCATCGACGAGTTCGCCGGCACGGTCTTCCACTCCGCCCGCTGGCGGCACGACCACGACCTGACCGGCCGCCGTGTCGCGGTCATCGGCACCGGCGCGTCGGCCGTCCAGTTCGTGCCGCGGATCCAGCCGGCCGTCGACAGACTGACGCTGTTCCAGCGCTCCCCCGCCTGGATCATGCCGAGGCGCTCGCGCCGCATCAGCCGGGTCGAGCAGGCCGCGTTCCAAACCGTGCCCGGCGCGCAGCGGGCCGCCAGGGCCGGGCTGTACCTGCTCCGCGAGACCATGGGTCTGGGCTTCCTGCACCCGACGGTCAACCGCCTCGCCTCCCGGCTGTCCCTGCGGACGCTGCGGCGTCAGGTCACCGACCCGGCCCTGCGGGACAAGCTCACACCCCGGTACGCCATGGGCTGCAAACGGGTCCTGATCTCGAACGACTACTGGCCGTCGCTCACCCGGCCGAACGTCGACGTGGTCACCGAGGGCATCACCCGGGTCGTGCCGGACGGCCTGGTCACCGCCGACGGCGTGCACCACCCGGCGGACACGATCATCCTCGGCACCGGGTTCCACGTCACCGACTCCCCCGTCGTGCGGCGCATCCACGGCCGCGGCGGGTGCAGCCTGGGTACGGCCTGGACGCCCAGCATGCACGCGTACCGGGGCACGACCATCGCCGGCTTCCCCAACCTGTTCTTCCTGCTCGGCCCGAACACCGGGCTCGGGCACACCTCGGTGGTGCTGATGATCGAGGCGCAGTTGCGCCTGGTGCTCGCGGCTCTGCGCCACCTGCGGGCCACCGGCGCGCAGGCCATCGAGCCGACCACGGAGGCCCAACGACGCTGGACCGAACAGATCGACAGGAAGATGGCCGGGACCGTCTGGCAGACCGGCTGTTCGAGCTGGTATCTCGACGCCACCGGCCGCAACACCACCATCTGGCCGGGCTTCGCCACCAGCTTCCGGATGCGCCTGCGCCGGTTCCACCCCGCCGACCACCGGCTGATCACGGCCGGCCACAGCCCCAACGAACCGGAACGGGAGCACGCCGATGCGGTATGACCTGGCGGGCCGGACCATCTTCATCACCGGCGCGGCACGCGGCATCGGCGCCGAGCTGGCCCGCGCGGCCGTCGCCCGGGGCGCCCGGGTCGCCCTGGCGGGTCTGGAGGGCGAGCGGCTCCGGCAGCTCGGCGACGAGCTCGGCGCGCACTGGTACGAGTGCGACGTCACCGACCAGGTGGCGCTGGACGCAGCGGTGGCTTCCACAGTGGAGCGGTTCGGTGGTGTCGACGTGGTGGTGGCGAACGCCGGCATCGCCAACCTCGGCACCGTTGCCGTGGGGCCCGTCGACGCGTTGGTGCGTACCGTCGAGGTGAACCTCTGCGGCGCGATCCGCACCGTCAGCGCGGCGCTGCCGCACGTCACCGCCGCCCGGGGTCACGTCCTGATCGTCTCGTCGGCCGCCGCCTTCACGGCGATGCCCGGCATGGCGGCCTACTGCGCGTCCAAGGCGGGCGTGGAGCAGTTCGCCAACGTGCTACGCCTGGAGACGCGCTCGGGTGGCGTCACCGTCGGCACCGCGCATCCGATCTGGATCGACACCGACCTGGTCCGCGACATCCGTGCCGACCTGGCGTCGTTCAACGCCACGCTGCGCCGGCTGCCGTGGCCGCTGTCCACGGTCGTCCCTGTCGAGCAGTGCGCCGACGCACTGCTGAGCGGCATCGAACGCCGCAGACGCAAGGTGTACGTGCCACGGTCGCTGGCCTTGGTGCAGGCGCTGCGGCCGGTGGTGCTCAGCGGCCTCTCGGACGCGCTGATCACCAGGTTGGGCGGCCGCACGATGGTCGGTCAGATGGAGGACGAGGTACGCCAGCTCGGCCGGTCCTTCGGCAGGTCGTCGGTGGAGGGACGCAGATGAGCATCCACTTCCGTCGCGCGGGCAGCGGTGAACCGCTCGTGCTCATCCACGGCATCGGTCACCGCCACCAGGCGTGGGAGCCCGTGTTCGACAGGCTCACCGCCCACCACGAGGTGATCGCCCTCGACCTGCCCGGCTTCGGGAACTCACCGGTGCCCGACACCGGGATGCCCGCCGACATGGCCGCCACCGTCGCCGCGATGCTGCCCGTCCTGACCGAGTGGGGGCTGGAGCGCCCGCATGTGGCCGGTTACAGCCTCGGTGGGGCGATCGGTCTGGAGCTGGCCGCGACCGGGGCTGTCGCGTCGGCCACCGCCTTCTCCCCCGCCGGCTTCTTCACACCGGCGGAGCGGCGCCGGGCACTGGCCATCCTCAGGATGCTGCGGGCCAACTCGCGCCTGCCCACCCCGATCATGCGGGTCGCGTTGCGCTCGGCGTACCTGCGGGCGTTGTGCTTCGCGCCGCTGATGGCCCGCCCGACGCTGTTGGACGTCGACCGCGCGGTGGGCGACGCGCTCGCCCTGCGGCGAGCGGTGGGCTTCAACGCCGTGGCCCGAGCCTCCCGCGACTACCGCTTCGACTGCCTCCGGCTGGCCGCCGCGGCGGTGCCGGTGACCATCGGCTGGGGCGACCATGACCGCATCTTCGCCGTCCACCAGGCCGAGCGCGCCCGGGCCGGGCTGCCGGCGGCCCGCGTGGTGACGCTTGCCGGCTGCGGGCACGTGCCGATGAGCGACGACCCGGATCTGGTCGCCGCGCTCATCCTGGAGACCACCGGCGCCGTTCCCCGCGCACCGGGACCGGACCCGTCGGTGGCCGCCTAGCGACGGCGTGGGTCAACGAAACAGGGCGGGCCGGTTGGAGCGCGAGCCCGCCACCAGCACTTCCGCGTTTCGGAGTTATGACGAAGCGTGAACCTGCCGCCACGTAACGTGAGAATGCAGCCGGTCAGCGGCTGACGCAGGCGTGCACCGGGCCGCCACTGGGGGCGGCACCGCTCTGTCGGCTACCGGCACGGGCAGCTCTGCCCCGCCGTCTGCCCGTTCAGTCGCAGGAGGTGCGGACCCCATGCTGTCGGTATTCAACCCTCGGCACACCGTCGCTCCCCCGGGATACAGCCGCTGGCTCATCCCGACCGCGGCTTTGGCCGTGCACGTCTGCATCGGTCAGGTCTACGCGACGAGCGTCTACAAGAACTCCCTCATCGCGCACTTCGACACCAGCCAGACGGCGATCGGGGCGATCTTCAGCATCGCCATCGTCATGCTGGGTTCGTCGGCGGCGGTGGGCGGCCGGTGGGTGGAGCGAAACGGCCCCCGCCGGGCCATGTTCGTCTCCGCCTGTTTCTGGGCCACCGGGTTCCTGGTCGGCGCGATCGGCATCGCGACCCAGCAACTCTGGCTGCTCTACCTCGGCTACGGCGTCATCGGCGGCATCGGGCTGGGCATCGGCTACATCTCGCCCGTCTCCACGCTGATCAAGTGGTTCCCGGACCGGCCGGGTCTCGCCACCGGCCTCGCCATCATGGGGTTCGGCGGCGGCGCCCTGGTCGCCGGCCCGCTCGCACGCCAGCTGCTCTCGCTGTACGACTCCAACTACAACCCGGACAATCCGGGAGCCGTCGCGTCGGGCCACGCCCTCGTGGCGCTCTTCGTCACGTTCGGCCTCGGCTACTTCGTGATCATGATGTTCGGCCCGTTCAACGTCCGGGTTCCGGCACCGGACTGGCGGCCCGCCGGGTTCGATCCGGCCAGCGTCGCCAGCCGCCCCCTGGTGACACGGGCGAGCGTGTCCGCGACGAACGCGGTACGTACCCGATCGTTCTGGCTGCTGTGGATCGTGCTGTTCTGCAACGTCACGGCCGGCATCGGCATCCTGGAGCAGGCCAGCCCGATGATCCAGGACTTCTTCCGGGACAACGGCTCCACCGCGGTGTCGGTGTCGGCGGCGGCCGGTTTCGTGGGTGTCCTGTCGCTGTTCAACATGGCCGGCCGGTTCGTCTGGTCGACGACGTCCGACCTCATCGGCCGCAAGCCCATCTACATGGTCTACCTCGGCGTCGGCATGGTGCTGTACGTGCTGCTCGCCGTCGCCGGCCACGCCGCGACGGCGGTCTTCGTGCTGGTCGCCGCCGCGATCATCTCCTTCTACGGCGGCGGCTTCGCCACCATGCCCGCGTACCTGCGCGACCTGTTCGGCACCTTCCAGGTCGGCGCCATCCACGGTCGGATCCTGACCGCGTGGTCGGCCGCGGGTGTCGCCGGGCCGCTGATCGTCAACGGGATCCTCGACACGCAGGGCAAGCCCGGCACCCTCACCGCCTCGGCGTACCGGCCCGCGCTGTTCACCATGGTCGGCATCCTGGCCATCGGCTTCATCGCCAACCTGCTGGTACGTCCCGTGCCGGACCGGTTCCACGAGCCGGACCGGGGACCGACGTCGCCGGTGGCCAAGGCCACGGTCACCGAGCCGGTCGCCCTCGGCCCGCAGAGCACCCCTCCGGTGCCCGAGCACGTCGGCACCCAGACCGGGCGACTCTGGGTGTCCTGGCTGCTGGTCGCGGCGCTGCTCGGATACGGCATCGTCCAGACCGCCATCACCGCGGCGAAACTGTTCACCGGCTGAGGTGTCGCGCCCGTTCAGGGCCGGAGCGCGGGGTCGTTCTTCTCGTCGAGTCTCTCCCGCTGGGGCACGACCGTGTACTTCGGATCGCGCGCGGAGACCCGGCCCGCCTCGAAGACACCGAACCGGGTGGCGACCGACGAGGCCACGAGGGCCGCGCCGGAGATCGCCGCCAGAAGCCGGCTGCGGCGGCTGACCAGTGCCGCGGCGGTGCCCACGGCGAGCAGCGCCCGCCCCGCGGTGACCAGTCGCCCGCTGCGGCCGCGCCGGTACGGCTCACCGGTCAGGCCCAGCCGCTCCAGCCGCCGTCCGCCGACCAGCTCGACGGTTGCGGCGGCGAGGGCGAGTCGCCGCAGCGGGGCGGTCTGCGTGGCCGGGGCCGCGATCAGGCCGACCCCGGACGCGGCGGCGAGCGCGCTCCCGGCGAAGACGAACGGCAGCGACGGGTAGGCGTCGTGCCAGGACGGCACGGCCGTGTCGGCGAGGAGCACCCCGGTGTACGTGGCCAGCGCCGGCGCGACAGCGGCGGCCGCCAGACCGGCGGCGTGGCCGACCGGGGGCGCCAGCCGGCGGGCGAGGCCGAGCACGCCGTGCTGTGGGATCAGCGGCGCGAGTTCGGCAACCGCTGCCACCCCGGCCAGTGGCCCGAACGCGGCGAGGATCCAGGTGCCGACGGACATGGGTGAGGTCACCTTGGCGACCCGGAGCATGTGGTGGAACCGGCTCGGCCGCCCGAGGTCGTGAATGAGCAGGTAGGTGCTGGCGGTGACACCGCCGAGGGCCGTCCACCGGCCGATCGTGCGCAACTCGGGACGACCGGTCACCTGGGCGCCCGCGGCGATCAGCGAGCCGCCGGCGGCGAGGCCGCCGGTGAACAGGTAGCCCGCGATGTCGTACTTCCAGACCGGTGGTTTGAGCACCGGCCGGCCGTAGTAGGAGCTGAAGTCGGCAGGCGGCACGGTGAGCTGTTCGCCGCCCCCGCCGCGTCCGGGCCGCCGGTGCCCGTCGAGCGGTGTCGTGTCGGTCATGGCCGCCGACCCAGGAACGCGAGCGCCGTGACGGCAGTCATCGTGAGCGCGGCGAGGCCGGCGCGTTTCCACATCGCCGGCAGATCCCGCGTCGTCACCACCGGATCCGGCGGCAACCCATA